>NZ_MLCN01000001.1 GCF_001982605.1 Alkanindiges hydrocarboniclasticus
CCTTTATCCGTATGAACCAGTGTCCCTGCCACAAAACCACTTTGTAAATTCTGATCTTTCATTTCTTTAACTCTATTTATGATTAAATTTCTTTTTTATCAATACGCTGAATGGCTTCAACCTGCACTTGTCCAGCACTAATTTTAAACAGCACATTCACCTGCCTATAGCGCATGCCATAAACTCGATTTGCATCATCCTGATAAGCGGGACGCGGATCAAGCGCCAATAGTTCATTAATTAAACCTTGCTGCTCGCTATCAAACAGTTTTTGCGCGATTAAAGCTTGAGCTTGCTGGCTGGCCACTATGTTCCACTCAACCTCTAACAACGCTGGTGCGGCTTGGGCAAAACCACTTTTTGCTTCCGGAATCGCATCGGAATAGGCAATATACGGTTTAATGTCTACAATTGGCGTACCATTGAGTAAATCTGCCCCACGGATCAGCAGCTTGGCCTTGCCGTTTTGCCGAATCACTTTCACCAGTTTAACCACTGACAAGCCTAATTCGCTGGGTCGATACATGCTGCGGCTGGCAAAAACCCCCAGCTTTTGATTACCACCCAAACGTGGAGGTCGAATTTGTGTACGAAATTTTTTAGGGCTTTGTGAATCTGCTTTATTCTGATGAAAGCTCCAGATTAGCCACAAATGACTGAATTCACCCAGTCCTTCAAATGCCAAGGCATCATCATAAGGCGCATTAAATTCAATAATTGCAGGCACTTGCACCAGATTTGGCTGACGAGGAATCCCAAATTTTTCATGAAAAGGTGAATGCACAATACCAATGACTGGTACTGTTAAATCCGACTTCATCACTTTTCCTTATAAATAACATTGGATTAATTCAGTTTATAGACAATTGCTTTGCGTTAGAATAGCCACCTGTTTTTTATTATATCGATGAGAGCTTCATGGCCGCTTTTAATGTTGAGAAAATTACTCACGTTCACCATTGGAATGACACCTTATTTAGCTTTAAAACCACCCGTGATGTGGCATTGCGCTTTAAAAATGGTCAGTTCGTGATGATTGGTCTGGAAGTAAACGGCAAGCCGCTGATGCGTGCCTACTCGATTGCCAGCGCCAATTATGAAGAAGAGCTTGAGTTTTTCTCCATTAAGGTACAAAACGGCCCATTGACCTCTATTTTGCAAAAAGTACAGGTTGGCGATGAAATCCTGATTAGTAAAAAACCAACCGGTACCCTGGTACATGATGATTTGCTACCCGGCAAAAATCTGTATTTTCTGTCCAGCGGTACAGGGCTTGCACCATTTCTGGCATTGATTCGTGACCCTGAAACCTATGAAAAATACGAAAAAGTGATTCTGGTGCATGGTACGCGCTATGTAAGTGAACTGGCTTATCAGGACCTGATTGAAAACGAATTGCCAAACCATGAATTTTTTGCGGAACTGGGCATTAAAGACAAACTGATTTACTACCCAACCGTAACCCGTGAAGATTTTCATACGCAGGGCCGTGTCACTACTGCAATTGAAACTGGCCAATTATTTGAGAAAATTGGCCTGCCGCGTTTTAATCCGGAAACTGACCGCGCCATGCTGTGCGGTAGCCCTGCGTTCTTAAAAGATGTGTGCGCACTACTGGATGCGCATGGCATGAAAGAATCACCACGGATGGGCGTTATGGGTGATTATGTGATTGAACGCGCATTTGTTGAGAAGTAAGATTTTATAGCAATCCCAAATTCACTATTTTTTAGTGTATTGCAAAAGCAGTCTTTAAAAAAGGCTGCTTTTTTTATGATTATTTACCCCAGTCACTTCTTGATTAGATGTTAATAAAAACATTTCCTTTTAGAAGGATAAATTTTATAAAACTTGCAAAAAATTGCTCATTGACACAAATCTAAGCTCGAATCATGGACAAGAAGTTCACTACAGTGAAGTCATCTGATCTAGCGATTAAATCATATTAGTAAATCATGCTAGATTCTGTTTAGCTCCACGCTGATTTTAAAGAGTAGGTTTTGCAGGATTGAATTTAAACATTGTCTTTGAAATTTTCGTTTTGAAATACTGATTGTGAATTAAATTTTTTGAGTCGCGGGCTTTAATCTCATCGCGCAAGTTGATAGATCAATACAACTACTAGGGACAGATCACCTATGCCATCAGAGAATACCAATGAAAAAAATTGAGGTTTATCCAGCGCCTGCTGGTGGTTGGGCATCATTGCGTGGTACAGCCAGCACATTGCTTGGTAAAGACACTTTATTAAAAGGTGGCAGCACCATGCGCCGGGTAAACCAGCCTCAGGGTGGTATCAAATGCCCCAGTTGCGCCTGGCCAGATGCCTCACATGCCAAGTCTATTGATTTTTGTGAGAGCGGTGCCAAGGCAGTTGCTTTTGAATCTACGGCCAACCGCATCACACCTGAGTTTTTTGCACAGCATACCGTGAGTGAGTTAAAGAACTGGTCAGATTATGAACTTGACCAGCTTGGCCGCCTGACCCAGCCATTAAAATACGATGCCGCCACTGATAAATATGTAGCAGTAGAATGGCAACAGGCCTTTGATGACATTGGCACCTTCTTACGCCAGCACACCACACCAGAGCGGGCTGTGTTCTATACTTCCGGCAAAGTAGGCAATGAACCGGCGTTTTGCTATCAGTTGATGGTGCGCGAGTATGGCAGCAATAACCTGCCGGATTGCTCCAATATGTGCCACGAGCCAACCAGTGTAGCGCTGGCTGAACAAATTGGTGTTGGCAAGGCAACCGTTATCCGCAGTGATTTTGCTGAATGTGACCTGATTTTATCCATGGGCCATAATCCGGGTACCAATCATCCCCGTTCACTGATTGCCCTGCGCGAAGCACGCAAAAATGGCGCAACCATTGTCGCGGTTAATCCGATGCGTGAAAAATCACTGATGCGCTACCGTCATCCGCAAAGTCCGGTTGAAATGCTCACTGGAACTAGTACCAATCTGGCCAGTGAACATTATGTTCAGGTGAAAGTCGGTGGTGACAGTGCCTTTTTAACCGGTGTGATTAAGGCGTTTCTGGAACATGGAACACCGGATTATGCGTTTATTAATCAGCACACGTCGGGCTTTGATGCATTTAAACATTTTATTGAGCAGCAGGACTGGACAGTGCTGGAACAAGCAGCCGGCATAAGCCAGCAGCAAATGCAGGATGTAGCACACCTGTATGACCAGAGCAAAAATACCATTTGCATGTGGGGCATGGGCATTACCCAGCATGAAACCAGTCTGGACAATGTGCACCTGATTGTGAATTTGCTGCTGTTAAAAGGCAATATTGGCCGGGCTGGTAGCGGTTTGTGCCCGGTGCGTGGGCATTCCAACGTACAAGGTAACCGTACTGTAGGCATCCATGAAAAGCCAGATCAGGCCATGCTGGACCGTATTGAAAAATACTTTGGTTTTGCCCCGCCACGCAAGGATGGGCTGGACACGTTGGCTACCCTGCAAGCCATGCAACAAGGTCAGGTTGATTTTTTGATGGGGCTGGCCGGAAACTTTGCCAAAGCCACGCCCGATACTAAAGCAACCTTGCGCAATCTGGAAAACCTGAAAATGACTGTGATGGTATCCATTAGCCTGAATCGCTCACACTTGCATCATGGCCAGCAGGCTTATATTTTGCCAGCACTGGCGCGCACTGAAGGTGATCATCAGGACAGTGGTTTTCAAGGAATCACTATTGAAGACTCGATGTGTAATATTACCCTGTCTACCGGCACTAATCCGCCTGCTTCCAACCAGTTACGCTCGGAAACCGCCATTATTGCCGGAATTGCCAAGTCCGCTATTCCCAATAGCCGTATTCCTTTGGACAAGTTTCTGAACAATTATGATTATATTCGTGATGCCATTGCACAGGTGGTTTCAGGATTTGAAGACTTTAATACACGGGTACGCCAGCCGCGAGGATTTTATCTGGGTAATAGCGCACGTGAACGCAACTGGAAAACCAAAACCCAAAAAGCCCAGTTCATAGCACCGCAACTGCCCTTTATACCTGATGTGCTGCAACAGCCCGATACATTCCGCTTAACAACCGTGCGCGCACATGGCCAGTTTAACACCACTATTTATGATTTAAACGACCGCTACCGGGGCGTATATGGTGAGCGTGACGTCCTGTTTATGCATCCCGACCAGATTAGTGCAAAGGGCTGGCAAATTGGCCAGCGTGTGGATGTAACCGCCATTTATGACAACCAGACCCGTTGTTTAAACCAGCTAAAACTGATGCCATTTGATTTGCCCATGGGTTGCGTAGCGACTTATTATCCCGAAGCCAATGATTTGGTGCCACTGCAACATCATGCTCCACGGGCCAATACACCGGCCTATAAATCCATTCCTGTGCGTATACAGGCCAGCGTATGAATGCCCTGTTTCAGCAAAGTATTGCGTCGCATAGCAGCGTTCAGGCCAATGAACAGCATGGTGAAAATCAACAGGCAATTTCGCTGGCTGTAGCTGAAGAAGTGCCGGTTGCACTGGTTTATAATGGTATTTCTCACGTGGTACTGATGGCAACGCCACAACATCTGGTAGAGCTGGCCTATGGGTTTTCATTATCCGAAGGCATTATTGAGCAAGCCAGCCAGATTTATCAGGTGGAAACTGAGGCCCATCCTGCCGGCATCAGCGTCCATATAGCACTGGCCTCAGCGTGTTTTGTACGGCTTAAACAACGTCGCCGCCAGATGAACGGCCGTACTGGTTGTGGCTTATGTGGCATTGAAGCCCTTAGCCAGATCAATATGCCGCTCCCCCATGTTGGCACTACTATTCAAATGACTGCGGAACAACTGGCACAAGGATTTAGCTGTCTTACTGATCAGCAGCCGATTAATCAGCTTTCTGGGGGTTGTCATGCGGCTGCGCTATGGCAGCCTCAGGATGCTAGGTTGCAGGGATTTGAAGACGTAGGCCGCCACAATGCACTGGACAAACTGATTGGCTGGCGTCTGCTCAACAATAAGCCGCCAGGCGCGCTGCTGTTGACTTCCCGGTTGTCTTACGAGCTGATTCAAAAAGCAGCCTATGCCCAGCTTCCTTTAATTGCTGCAATTTCAGCACCAACGGGTATGGCGGTGCGAATAGCACAGCAAGCAGGAATCCAATTGGCGGTATTTGTACGTGAAGGCCGTGTAACTTGGATTTAAACAATTAAATGATTTTGGGTTAATAATTAGACTCTTTCATAACTCATACCAATTTGCCTTCTACCATTTCGGCAGTCTCAATAATAGTAGGCGCTGGTTAAGCTTGTCGAAACCAGATTTTTAAAAGAGCTCTATCAGTTTTAGACTGTCTAATTTCCTCAAAGTTTACTGAATGAGATATAGTGAATAAATTTCATCTAATTTAAGATATAATGAATTTTATTTTAAAAAATTTCGTCTAAATATGATTGAACTTCGTCATCTCAAAACCCTGCAAGCCCTGCGTGAACACGGTTCGCTGGTTGGCGCTGCACAACATATTCATGTCACGCCGTCTGCCCTGTCCCATCAATTGCGGGAGCTGGAACAGTGGCTGGACTTAAGCCTGCTCAGCCGTAAAAGCAGGCCCTTACAGTTTTCTCCTGCGGGTTTGCGCTTGCTTGAACTGGCTGATCAGGTCTTGCCGCTGGTAAATAATACCCGCACTGAGCTGTCACGTATGGCACATGGCCAGACCGGGCGACTGTTGCTGGCTTCGGAATGCCATAGCTGCTTTGACTGGCTCATGCCTGTGCTCAACCAGTACCGTCAGGATTTTCCCGATGTTGACCTTGATTTTGCCAACGGATTTGAACCCGAACCGCACCAGCAGCTTCAGCAAGGCGATATTGATATATTAATCACCGCCGATGAATTGCAGCTCAATGGATTGGCTTACCAGCCTGTTTTTGATTATGAATCCAGACTGGTACTAGCACCCAGTCATCCGTTATTGCAACAGCAGGAAATTACCGCTCAGGATATTGCCGCCCAGACATTAATTGCCTATCCGGTTGAACCCAGCCGTCTGGATATTATTGCCGGGTTTTTAAGCCTGCATCAGTTGCAGCCCCATCATATCCGCACCACTGAATTAACACCCATGCTTATTCAGCTTGTCGCCAGTGGCCGTGGTATTGCAGCCTTGCCCGACTGGGTAGTCAAAGACTATGAACAAAAGGGCTGGGTGGTGAGCCGCCGTTTTCCGTTTCCTGAGCAAAGTCAGCCAGCCAGGGGATTACGGCGCACACTTTATGCAGCCTATCGTCAGCAGGACATAAAACAGGCTTTTATTGAAGGTTTCTTAAATCAACTCAAGATTTTTTCGCGACAACGTGCCTAAAATACAGCAAACAGCGTTTATTGAATTAATTGTCTGACAATCAGCAATTTTGCTGGTGTTTTATGCCATTGACCATGTTATTTTGGTCTGGTTATGTTCTGCAGGCTGAAATAGAAATGGATAACACATGACTCTACCACTTGCCCGCCCAGATAATGGTATTCCAGGCGTCTATGGCTTATTGTTACTAGAGGTAGTTTCACGCTTTGGAATTAGCGAACATACCCTTTTTTCACCGTTTAACCTGACCAGTGAACAACTGGCAGAACCCAGCTTCAGAATTGCTTTGCCTCTCGCCAACAACCTGTTTAAGCACGCGATTGAACTGACTGGTGAAAACAGTCTGGGCTACCATATTGGCACCCAGATGCGCATTTCCATTCATGGTTTTATTGGCTATGCCATCATGAGTGCATCCAATGTCACCGAAGCGCTGATGCTGGCATCACGTTTTATTCATATCCGGGTGCCATTTATTCACCTGCATGTGTCTACCATGCAACCCAAGGCACGCCTGCAACTCACCTGTGATGAACTCAACCTTGAACCGCTACGACAGGAAGTGTTAATTGCCCTGACTGTGGGTATTTTAACCATGGGCAAGGCTCTAACAGGCAAAGACATTTATGCAGAAATTGAATGTGATTTTCCTGAACCCAAGGATTTTGAAAAATATCAAAAACTGATCAGCGCAGACATCAAGTTCAACCAGCCGCATCTGGTGGCTTACTTTGATAAAAGCTACCTGAGCCTGCCACTTATCAATGCTGATCCCATCGCCAGCCAGATTGCCATTAACCAGTGTGAAGCTGAACTTTCAGCACTGGGCGAACGCAAACGTATTGCCATGAAAGTACGGGATTTGCTGACGCAGTGCAATGATCGCTACCCCACCATTGAAACCATTGCCGATATGCTGCACATGTCGGATCGTACGCTTAAGCGTCAACTGGCTGCCGAAGGAACCTCCTATTCCAACGTGGTGGA
Source organism: Alkanindiges hydrocarboniclasticus (assembly GCF_001982605.1). Classification (GTDB taxonomy): domain Bacteria; phylum Pseudomonadota; class Gammaproteobacteria; order Pseudomonadales; family Moraxellaceae; genus Alkanindiges; species Alkanindiges hydrocarboniclasticus. Next base: position 7,336 of record NZ_MLCN01000001.1, read on the forward strand.
TGAAGTACGCTATCGGCATGCGGTCTCACTGCTGTCACGTTCAGATTATAGCCTAGAACAGATTTCTGATGAGCTGGGTTATTCCGATGTCGGCAACTTTACCCGTGCTTTTAAGCGCTGGACCGGCCGCACTCCGGGCAACTGGCGTAAAGATCCTTACCTGTAAAACCCTTTGGGCAAAACAAGGCTACAAAACCGCTTATTTGTGAATTTTCAAAGCTATTCAAAACGCTGGGGCTACAATTTATAGAAAACAAACGCTACACTTGCGCCAGACTTTGAAGTCCACCGGTTGGGGACAAATACATTTGATGGAGTTTTAAAACATGAATCATCCTAGCGAGCTGAAATACGCCGGCACTCATGAATGGGCCAGACAGGAAGATGACCTGATTGTTACTGGTATTTCTGACCACGCTCAGGAGTCCTTGGGTGATCTGGTTTATGTTGAAATTCCTGAAGTGGGTAGCATGGTAACTGCAGGCGAACCGACTGGTGTGGTTGAATCGGTAAAAACTGCTTCTGATATTCATGCACCAGTTTCTGGCGTGGTGGTTGAAATCAACCCGGCACTGGAAGATGATCCCGAAGTTATCAATACTGATCCGTATGGCAAAGGCTGGATTTATAAAATTCGCCCGGATAACCCCAGTGAACTTGATGCACTGTTATCCTCAGATGACTATGTGGCTAGCCTGGATTAATTAAATCCGGCATTGGTTGGCTAAAGCATTAAGCATTAAGCATTAACCAAGCTTTTTGGCGTCAGGCTTTATTAAAATCCCTTCCTGTAAGGGATTTTATATTTTTGGCAATAAAATTTTTAAAAAGTAAGGCAAGATAATTTTTCTACCAATTCAGTTTCACTCATCCAAAAAGGCTTAATAATCATACAAACTAGTGCATAAAAATCAGCCGCCTGAAATGAGGATTAAAAATTCAAGCTAATTTGCGCAGTGCGCTTTTCATTTGCATAAAAATCCATTAAAACCTATAGGAATGATTAAAACAGCAAGCGCCATTAATCATTTATTAACGATAAGTTCAGGAAAACAACTATGCAAACCGTTGCCCACATCTTAAATAATAAAGCCAGTCAGGATATTTACACCATTGCTCCTGATGCTACGGTACTCGAAGCCCTCACCCTCATGGCCGATAAGGGAATTGGTGCGCTGGTAGTGACGCAAGGCTCACAAGTGGTTGGCATTATTAGTGAACGCGACTATGCACGCAAAGTTGCGCTAATGGAGCGCTCATCCTATAGCACCACGGTGGCTGACATCATGACCCATGCGGTACTAACTGTTACGCTACAGCACAGCACCGAACACTGCATGAAACTAATGACCGACAAGCATTTGCGCCATTTACCTGTGGTTGACAATAATCATCTCACCGGTTTGGTATCTATTGGCGATCTGGTTAAAAATGTGATGGCAGAACAACAAAGCCTGATTGACCAGCTACAAAACTATATTAGTGGCTAGCCGGCTTCTAGCATGGTCGATCCTGCGCTGAGCCTGTAGTTTGCCAAACTCACCACCCTCAAGAACGGTTACTGAATCTGTCGAAAGACAGCAAACAGCGCTTAACCATGCCTTTAATTAAATCAGCCTTTGGTCATTGCGTATTCAACAAGGTCGAAGGCTGGCTAATAACTTATGAAAGAATTCTAATTATGTCACCAAGCAGTTAAAGACCCGTTATACTGTAGGGCTTAATGTATTTTGTCTGGATTAGCCCATGAGTTTACCGCGCTTACGCATAAAAAAACGTGAACAACAACGCTTGCGTGATGGTCATTTATGGGTGTATTCCAATGAAATTGAAACACCAGTCACTCCCTTAAAAGCCATTGCGGGCAATCTGGTTCATCTGGAAGACTATCGTGGTCAGTTTATTGCGACTGCCAGTTTTAATGCACAGTCACTGATTTGCGCGCGCGTTCTTAGTCCTGAAGAAATTACCACACTCAATCAGGCTTTTTTTAGCCAGAAGATTCAGGCAGCGCTAAGCTTGCGCGAAACCATGTTTCAGCAGCCGTATTATCGTCTGGTATTTGGTGAGGGTGATTTTTTACCCGGTATCGTCATTGACCGCTTTAATGACATTCTGGTAGTACAAATCAGCACCCAAGCGATTGAACAGGCCAAACCTGAACTGGTTGCGGCACTACAGGAAATTTTTGGTCAATCCACTAAAATTTTGTTTAAAAATGATGGTAAGGGCCGCCATATTGAACAATTGCCGGAATACACCGAGCATGTTGGCCCGGCCTTTGATGAAATTCAACTGGTAGAAAACGGTGTGCAATTCATCGCCCCTGTGGATGGTCAAAAAACGGGCTGGTTTTTTGACCACCGTGATGGCCGCCAGTGGCTTAATGGCCGTGTTAACGGGAAGTCAGTGCTGGATGTGTTCAGCTATATTGGGGGCTGGGGCATTCAGGCGGCAAAACATGGTGCTTCCCAAGTCACATGCGTTGATGCCTCGCAAAAAGCCATTGACCAGATTGGCATTAATGCAAAGCTGAATGGGCTGGATAATGTACAGACCGTTTGTGCCGATGCTTTTGATTACCTGAAGGCTGAACTTAAAACGCAGGACAGTCATCGCTACGATGTGATTGTGCTTGATCCGCCTGCCTTAATTCAGAAGCGTCGCGACTTCGAACAAGGCCGTCAGGCTTATTTTGTGCTGAATGAACATGCACTAAACCGTATTAATGACGGTGGTATTTTTATTTCTGCTTCATGCTCCCTGCACATGACCAGCGAAGAGTTGCTCAAAATAGTGCAACAGGTGGCCAGACGACAAAACAAACAGGTGCAACTGATCCATCAGGCCCGTCCTGCGGCTGACCACCCTCGCCTGCTTTCCATGCCGGAAGCGGACTACTTAAAATGCTTTATGTTTAAAGTCACATCAATTTAATGCTGTTTGTGATTCCAGATTCACTTTCTGGCTTTCATTTGCCAATCTGGCCAGCGTTGTGTAATGCGGCCAGTTATTTGGCTTAACCAGATTGGCGTGAATACAAAATTATCGCTATTCAATGCTTAATTTTTAAAACTTTGGGGAATATTTATGCGCTGGTTACAGGTTCGTACCACAGTTGCCAAAGATCAGGTTCAACTTGCAGAAACACTGCTGGAATCACTAGGCGCAGTTAGTGTCATTTTAGATGATGCGCAGGATCAGGCCCTGCTAGAACCACTGCCGGGAGAAATGCCGCTGTGGGATCAGGTCATTGTTACCGGGCTGTTTTATAAAGATTCTGACGTTGAACAACTACAAGGTTTTTTGTCGACACAGTTGCCCAGTGCCAATGTGCACCATGACTATCTGGAAGAACAGGTGTGGGAACGTGCATGGATGGATCATTACGAACCAATCCAGTGTGGGGATCGCCTGTGGATCGTCCCTGAATGGCTCACACCACCCGACACCAACGCCATTAACCTGATGCTGGATCCGGGCCTTGCCTTTGGTACCGGTAACCATGCCAGTACCTTTTTATGCCTGCAATGGCTGGATAAACAGGACTTAAAAGACAAGGTTGTGATTGATTATGGCTGTGGCTCTGGCATTTTGGGTATTGCTGCCCTGCTACTGGGTGCCAAACAGGTTTATGCCGTTGACCTTGATCCGCAAGCAGTATTATCCACCCAGCAAAATGCGGCACTCAATAAAGTTGAGGATAAAATCTGGACTGGTCTGCCAGAAGAATTCGAGCAACAGTTCCCGGATTTACAGGCAGATGTGATTGTTGCCAACATTCTGGCTGGGCCTCTGATGTATCTGGCACCAACCTTTTCAGCACTTGCCAAACCCCATGCCCTCATTGCCATGGCAGGCATTATTGAAGAGCAGGTTGAAGACCTCAGACAAAGCTATGCAAAATGGTTTAATTTGCATACACTTGGGCAGAGAGAAGAAAACTGGTGTCGTTTATCTGGGGAAAGATTGGCACCTGTATAACTTATAATTTAAATGACAGACATGGAGTTGGGTATAAATGACAGTCAAACAGACACGCTGTCCATTTTGTCATAGTGCATTTTATATTACAGCCTTGCAATTAAATGCCTATCGCGGTCAGGCACGCTGTGGCCAGTGCCACCAGATTTTTGATGCAACCAGCAATATGGTCATGCCTCATAATCCGGTCAAGCCGATACAATATGGCACTGAAACAGCAAATGTTTCGACTCCATTAACGCCTGTCATTCTACCAACAACCAGCGAAACACCGAATCTGGCAGCCGCTATACAACCTGAGCAGGCTACTTCGGCGGCTACTGCCGGCAGCTATGCTGTACCTACCCAGCCTGCACGTGCTGGCCGTATCGGTAATATTGAATCAGCCATCCCTGCTTCTGCCTTAGTTGCCGCTGATGCCATTTCTTCTGATCCGGTATTTGCCGCTGATGCCCGGTTGGATGACAGACTTTCAGACCAAACCAGCCTGCCAGCGTCAACCATGGCTCAGCCCGCAACAACCCCGGTGCAGGAAGAACAGCTCCTGTTTTCAGATGATGCCGGCTTATTTGAGGAAGATGAACCATCCGTGCCCAACAACAAGAAAACCTCACCCCTGCTTGATGATAGTTTTAACCAGCAGTTTCTGGATGACACCTTTGAAGAAATTGATGTGCTAAAACAGCAGGAATTAAGCGATGTAGAAAAGCTGCATGCCGGGGCTGATGACAGCTGGATTAATGACTTGCTGGAAGATGATAAAAAACCTGTTGTCAATATTGAGCCAGACCTCAAGCCTATTGTCGTAACGCCTGCAACGCCTACCTACACGCCACTGCCTGATACCGTATTGCAGCGTCCACCTGCCGACCATGATGAAGACTTGCTGAGTTTTTTAAATAGAACGGGTGCAGTGACCATGCCGAGCACCGCATCCAAGATCAGCCCCAGCAATATGGCTGCGCCCCGTCCGGCCAGTCACCGCATCCTAAAGCCAACCACAGTAAGATATAACCCATTTTATTTCATTGGCTGGAGCCTGATGTCATTGCTGATGCTGGCCCTCTTGATTGGGCAGTATATTTATTTCAACTTTGAACACATGGCCATGGACCCTAAAACTTCAGGTTATATTTCCAGACTGTGCGCCATAACCGGTTGCCAGATTCCCTACATGAATGAAGATGAGTTACACATTCGAAAAATTAAACTGGTTGCCAATAACCGATTGGGTGAAACCACGTTCCGTGCCCAGCTCAGCAATAGTGCCAGCTTAAGCCAGCCTTTTCCTGCTTTACGTTTAAGTCTTAAACGCGATGGCAAAACTGTTGCCAGCCAGATTATCCAGCCACGCCAGTATCTGCCCGATAATTTAAAAACCCTGACCCGGTTAGCCACTAAAACCCCTTATCCGGTTGAGTTCACCATCAAAACCCGTCGTTCTGACATCAAAAACTATAGCCTCGAGCCGCAATACCATTAATGGCAAGGCTTGAGTGCCATAGCACTGCCATAATTTAGCCCTAAAAATCAAGCGATTTATTTTGGATAAAAAACGCGCAAGGGCTGCCGTAAGCTTTGACATGGTGTTATCATAGCGCCGCACTGTGGCAGTGCTCTTTCGCAAATAGCGTATTGTATTTTGCAAATTTTTAAACGTTTAGTCTGACGTATTCTCCTGCTTAACATTAAGCGGGCAATACAATATTTTTTTGTCATTTTTGACTGATTAACATTTAACCAACTCAAATCCGGGTTTGTTGCTTGTTTTTCAATCGCAATGCCATAAAAATATCATCTTAGCGTTGAAATGTTTTTAGCAAATCCTATTCGTTAATTGTAATCAGGCATTGTCGCGCTGATGAATTTTTAACCTGCACAGTTTTACTGTTGCACCATGTGGTTTCGTTTTTGGATTTTTAACCATGAATAGCAAGTCCCCTATTTTTACTGCTCAGTCTGATGTGGCATTACGTATCCATGTTGATCGTGCAGTACGTCATTATTTTGCACAGTTGCAAGGTGAACAGCCTTCTCAAGTGTACGACATGGTCTTGGCTGAAATGGAAAAACCGCTTCTTTCTGTCGTATTGGAATACACCCGTGGTAATCAAACCCGTGCTGCTGAAATTCTGGGTTTAAACCGTGGTACTTTGCGTAAAAAGCTTAAAACTCATGGTTTAATGAGCGAATAAGCCCTGATATAAAAAACTGCCTGTGACCATTTCACAGGCATTTTTCTTTAGGCTTGGCTTATTGATGGTGTACTCAGGTTGCCAGATTTAAGTGACCGCTTTTTTACTTCTCCTCTTTTAACCTTTTAAACTCTGACGAAATATGACTGTCTCACGCGCATTAATTTCTGTATCCGATAAAACCGGTATTGTTGAATTTGCCAAAAGCTTGAATGAGCTTGGCATTGAGCTGCTGTCTACGGGTGGCACTTATAAACTATTAAAGGAAAATAATATTCCTGTGGTTGAAGTTTCTGAACACACAGGTTTCCCGGAAATGATGGATGGCCGGGTGAAAACCCTGCACCCCAAAATTCATGGGGGTATTTTAGCGCGTCGGGGGCTGGATGAAGCCGTCATGCAGGAACATGGCATTGCGCCAATTGATCTGGTTATTGTTAACCTCTATCCCTTTGCACAGACTGTCGCAAAACCGGGATGCTCGCTTGAAGATGCAATTGAAAATATTGATATTGGCGGCCCAACCATGGTGCGTGCAGCAGCCAAAAACCATGCATCTGTAGGGATTGTGGTTAACGCTGGCGATTACAGCACTATAGTCAATGAACTAAAAGCCAGTAAAACGCTTTCGCATGCTACCCGGTTTGACCTTGCAGTAAAAGCATTTGAACATACTGCCCAATACGACGGCATGATTGCCCAGTATTTAGGCGCACGTGTGAACAAGCAGGAAAATGAGCAGGCTGACCGCTTTGCCCGTACCTTTAACCTGCAACTGCTGAAAGCACAAGACTTGCGTTATGGTGAGAACCCGCATCAAGCTGCTGCTTTTTATGTGGAAAGCACTGCGTGCGAAGCGTCGGTTTCCACCGCCAAGCAGCTGCAAGGCAAAGAATTGTCCTATAACAATATTGCCGATACCGATGCCGCACTGGAATGTGTAAAATCCTTTGCTAAACCAGCTTGCGTAATTGTAAAACACGCCAATCCATGTGGTGTTGCTGTATCGCTGGATGGAATTGAAGCAGCTTATAATCTGGCTTACGCTACTGATCCCGAATCGGCCTTTGGCGGCATTATTGCCTTTAACCGCACACTGGATAAAGCAACCGCCAAAGCCATTATTGATCGCCAGTTTGTTGAAGTGATTATTGCACCAGCCATTGAAGATGGCGTACTGGAAATTACCGCGGCCAAGCAAAACGTGCGTATACTGGTGTGTGGCGAGTTGCCTGCACTGGATCAGCGTGCCAGCCAACTGGATTTCAAACGTGTGACCGGCGGCTTACTGGTGCAGGATCAGGATCTGGCCATTATTTCTGAGGCTGATCTAAAAGTAGTCACCAAGCGTGCCCCGACAGAAGCAGAAATTCATGACCTGATTTTTGCATGGAAAGTGGCTAAGTACGTTAAATCCAATGCCATTGTTTATGCTAAAGATCGTCAAACCATTGGTATTGGTGCAGGCCAGATGAGCCGGGTTAACTCTGCCCGTATTGCTGCCATTAAAGCCGAACATGCCGGTTTAAATGTTCAGGGAGCCGTCATGGCATCTGATGCATTTTTCCCATTCCGGGATGGAATTGATAATGCAGCGGCTGTGGGTATTTCGTGCATTATTCAGCCGGGTGGTTCAATGCGCGATGCTGAAACCATTGCAGCGGCTGATGAACATGGCATAGCCATGGTATTTACCGGCGTTCGCCATTTCCGTCATTAATATGTTGTCCCCTGCGAACAAAATGCGATTAAAGCATTTTGGCTTCGCAAAAGGGGAATTAGAGGGGTAAAACCCCACCCTGACCCTCCCCTGAACAAGGGAGGGAATTTCAAGGAAAACAATATGCAAATTTTAATTCTGGGTAGTGGCGGACGTGAACATGCACTGGCATGGAAATGCGCACAGGATGCTCGTGTTGAGACTATTTTTGTTGCACCGGGCAATGCAGGTACTGCGTATGAAGGCAAATGCAAAAATGTTGCCTTAAATATTCTGGATAACGCGGCTATTGTTGAGTTTGCCAAAACCAATCATGTCGATCTAATTATTGTTGGCCCCGAAGCGCCACTGGTCAACGGCGTGGTTGATGCCTGCCGTGCAGCAGATTTAAAAATCTGGGGTCCAACCCAGTATGCAGCGCAGTTGGAAGGCTCCAAAGCATTTGCCAAGCACTTTTTAAAGCGCCACAACATTCCTACTGCATTTTATGATGTGTTTACCGAAGTAGATGCGGCCAAGGCTTTCATTCAAAAAAATGGTGCACCCATTGTCATCAAGGCCGATGGTCTGGCTGCTGGTAAAGGCGTGATTGTTGCCATGACAATTGCTGAAGCCTTTGAAGCAGTAGACGATATGCTGGCTGGCAACAAGTTTGGTGAGGCTGGTTCACGCGTGGTGATTGAGCAGTTTCTGGAAGGTGAAGAAGCCAGCTTTATTTGCATGATTGACGGCAACAATATTCTACCCATGGCCACCAGTCAGGATCACAAGCGCATTTTTGAACAGGATCAAGGGCCAAATACTGGTGGTATGGGTGCGTACTCCCCGGCTCCTGTGGTCACACCGGATGTATTTGAACGGGTTATGACTCAAGTGATGCGTCCAACCGTGGATGGCATGGCCGCTGATGGCCACGTTTACACGGGCTTTTTATATGCTGGCCTGATGATTGATGAGCAAGGCCAGCCCCGTGTGATTGAGTTTAACTGCCGTTTTGGTGATCCGGAAACCCAGCCGATTATGATGCGTTTGCAATCATCACTGGTAGAACTGGTAGAAGCCGGTATTGCAGGCAACCTGCCCAAGGATGCCCAATGGGATAAACGCCCTGCGTTAGGTATTGTGCTGGCGGCCAAAGGCTATCCCGGTGACATCCAAACCAATGATGTGATTGCAGGTCTGGATCAGTCACCTGAAGACACCAAAATATTCCATGCAGGTACCAAGCTTAGCGAAGATAGACATGTGCTGACCAGCGGTGGTCGTGTACTGTGTGTGACTGCACTGGGCGATAATGTACTAGAAGCACAGGTTGCCGCACTGGAAGTCTGTGGTCAGGTGACCTTTGATGGCATGCAATATCGCAGTGATATTGGTTATCGGGCCATTGAGCGTGAACAAAATACCAGCACTTAATGCAATTAAGTCTTGAAATATAAAGTCGTAGACTGCCAATTTTGACTTAAACTTTTGTTACAATAGTAAAACCGCTTTTGACTTACCGTGTTAAAAGCGGTTTCTTTTTGCCGTGCTGTTATTGCAAAAAATGGTTAAATCAATTACTTGAAAAAACCAAAGCGCTTTAACAGACACTGATTTGTTACTGAAGGGCTTTGCTTCTTTCACTAAAATAACAAGTCTTTGAAATGAGCACTACATCCCATTTTAGTTTGAGGATAACGCAAATATGTCTGATCGTTCAGATAAACTTGACCAGCTTAAAACGTCAGCATTTGATCGCCGCTTTTCAATTGCTAAAGCCTCGTTTTTAGCTGGAACCCGTTGGGCAACTGCCAACGCAAGCAGCATGTTTGCCGATGAAGAAACCAAAAGTAAAAAACGCAAGCAGGCCATGAGCGAACAGGCCAATTATCTGGTACAGGAAATTGGCAAGCTCAAAGGCTCAATTGTCAAAATTGGCCAGATGATGGCACTGTATGGCGAGCATTTCTTGCCAGAAGAAATTACTGAAGCACTGCATACCTTAAATAATAATACGGTTGCCCTATCCTGGCCTGCTATTAAGACCCAATTGCGTAATGAGCTGGGTGCCAAGCTGGATGATTTGACAGTTGACCATGAGCCTCTTGGCACTGCCTCACTGGCGCAGGTACACCGTGCAGTGCGTAAGTCTGATGGCCTTGAAGTGGTGCTTAAAGTCCAGTACCCCGGTGTAGCCGAAGCGATTGACTCAGACATGAGCCTATTTCGTAACATGCTAAAACTCACCCGCATGGTGCCGCAAACCCGCGAGTTTGACGAGTGGTTTGAAGAAGTGCGCGAGATGATGCACCGCGAAGTCAACTATCACATGGAAGCAGACACCACCCGGCGCTTTTACGAGCGCCTAAAAGATGATGGCCGCTATATTGTTCCGCAAATTATTAATGAATACTGCACTGACCGTGTGCTGTGCATGACCTTTGAGCGCGGCGTGCCTGTAAACAGTCCGGTGATGCTGTCCCTGCCGCAAGTACGTCGTGACAAACTGGGTGAAGCCTCACTGGAAGTCACCATTCGTGAAATCTTTGAATGGGGCGAAATGCAGACTGACCCCAACTTTGGTAACTATCTGGTACGTCTGGGCAATGGCAAGGATATTGAAGACAAGATTGTACTGCTGGATTTTGGTGCCATTCGCCAGTTTGACCAGAATTTATTAAATGTGGCACGTGGCCTTATCATTGCGGGTTATCACCATGACCTGAATAAAATGATTGACGCCATGCAAGGTTATAGTTTCTTTGACCAGATGCCAGCCAGCGTTAAACCGGGTATGGCCAAAGTATTCCTGCTGGCTACCGAGAGCTTTAGCTCACTACAAAATAACCCTGACCTTCCACCGGATATTATGGATGCTGATGGCAAATATGACTGGCGCAAGAGTCAGTTGCATGCACGGGTAATCAAGCAGGCTGGTGAATCCATGGCCTCACGTTACTTTAGTATACCGCCCAAGGAATTCATGTTTATTAGCCGCAAGTTTATTGGTGCGTATACCTTTATGACGGTGATTGATGCACACACCAACATGCGCAAAATGCTGGAAGCACATTTATAAACAGGTAAAATAGCATCCTATAAAAAAACCGCAGATTGACTGCGGTTTTTATTTTGCCTGACGCTTAAATTTTGTTAAAAGCCGCGTGAAAATTTATACTTTGGCCAACAATCGCTTGATTGGATTTAGCCGTGGCAATTTCTTCTCACTGGTGTATCGGGATGGGTCAAAGCTACGGGTTTTAAGCCAGTACATAAAGGTAAAGCTGGGCCATAATGTGGTATTACGTCCGGTTTCATCCAGATACCAGCTATTACAGCCGGATTTCCATACTGACTTGTCGCTTTGCTTTTGCATCTCCCGCACAAAGCCGTCTTCGGCTTCCTGCTTGACTTCAAGTGTATTGAGCTTATGCTTTTTCATGTATTTCAGTGCTTGGGCAATATAGCTGGCCTGCGATTCAATCATAAAAATAATCGAATTATGGCCAAGGCCGGTGTTTGGCCCCAGCAGGAAAAATGCATTGGGGAAATCATAGCTGCTAATGCCCAAATAGGCATGCATGCCATTTTTCCAGTGGGTTTGAATACTCTTGCCATGCTTGCCAGTAATATCAAACTGGTTGGCCTGATTGGTTACATCAAATCCGGTACAGTAAATAATCACATCAACCGGATAATCCTGGCCATTTGCCTTTACGCTATTTTCAGTGATTTCAGTGACGCCACCACCCACCAGACGCACATTATCCTGATTAAAGGCTGGATAATAGTTATTGGATAACAAGACCCGCTTACAACCCATAGTATAATTAGGTGTGAGGGCCGCACGGGTGGTTTCGTCTTTTACCCGTTGCAGGTTTTTGTAGGCCAGTTTTTGTCCATACTTCATAATGCGTGGATCAATCACAAAACCAGCCGCACTAGCCTCCAGAATCCAGTAAATCTTATTGCGATACCACTTGCGTGCCAGCAGGCTTTTTTCGTACTTGTCCTTGGTTTCTTCTTTAAAGGCAAAATCGGCTTTGGGCAACACCCATGCCGGAGTACGCTGGAATACATACAGTTCGCTAGCCACTTTGGCCATTTCGGGCACAACCTGAATGGCACTGGCACCTGTACCAATGACCGCAATACGCTTGCCCTGCAAATCTACTGAATGATCCCATTTGGCAGAGTGCATGGTCACGCCCTTAAAGTCATGCAGGCCCTTGATATTGGGATAAGATGGAATATGTAGCGCGCCACGGGCTGACACCACGGTACGTGCACGGAATTGCTGACCGCTGGCTGTATCTACCTGCCAGGTACAGTTGTCGTCATTGTAATGCGCGCCAGTTACTTCAACATTAAAACGCACATGAGGATATAACTGATATTTTTGCGCCACATTCTTGGTGTAATCAAAAATCTCAGGCTGTGCAGCAAACGAACGTGACCAGCGGTTTGGCTCAAAGGAATAGCAATACATGTGAGACGGTACATCACAGGCTGCCCCCGGATATACGTTATCGCGCCATGTTCCGCCAACGTCACTGCCCTTTTCAAGCATAATAAAATCAACCCCTGCCTTTTGCAGGGCAATGGCCATTGCCATACCACTAAAACCGGCTCCTATTATTAATACAGACGCATCCAGTCCGGTGGCGGTATTGGCCAAAACTTGGGTCGCAGGCTGACTCATGTAAACATCCTTTTTGCTTTTCAATCGCTGGGTAAATCTTGTAAATGACAATGAATATTGTCAAAAACAGTTTAAATACGCAAGTGGGCAGTGTTCGCTTTTCTGCTAATACTGTCAACACACCAGTCATTTTTAAGTATTCTTGGTCATTTAAGCCAATTAAGCGTAAATACAGCCTTCTATTTTTAGAAAATTATTATTTTATTTCAAAAGCATAATTAATTTATTAAATGACAAAAAAGACAGTTTTTAAATTTTAATGTCAGTCAGTTCAGCAATGGGGCTTTGGTTTTTTTTGTGTCAGGATTTTAAGCATCCTACAGGTACGAAGGAATATCTGCCGCATGACTACAAATACAACCATGAACAAGGCTCAAGGCTTTGGACTGAACCTGCTTACCCGCTTTGCTGCCAGTGATTTAATTGACCAGTTAAAAATGCGCAAGCTGCTGGAAAAAACCCTGTATCAGGGCAGTAAATCCGGTTTTCAGCTATTGGGTAGCGCCTCACGCCAGTTTAGGCCTGCTTCGGGCACAGGCAAGCAACGCCTTCCAGCAACTTCCAAGAACCTGTTTGACCTAAGCCTTAGCGATGAGCAGCAAATGACTCGGGACACTGTGCAACGGTTTGCTGCCGAAGTGCTTCGTCCTGCCGCACATCAGGCAGATGATCAGGCTAATTATCCTGCTGACATTACGACACAGGCACAGGAACTGGGCTTGCTGTTTTATGCCTTGCCTGAAAGCTACGGCGGTGTGGCCAGTGAGCAATCGGTAGTGACAAACGTGTTAATTGCCGAAGACTTGGGCCATGGTGACTTTAGCCTTGCTGCCAGTATTCTAACGCCATTAAGCGTAGCCAACGCCATTACACGCTGGGGTACAACCCAGATGCAGGAAAAATACCTGCCTGCCTTTGGCGAAGATACACCATTATCAGCCACTTTCGCCGTGCTGGAAGCAACCCCGGCTTTTAACCCGAATGACCTTAAAACCCAGGCACGCCAGACCGATCAGGGCTACCAGCTTACCGGTGAAAAAACCTTGGTTGTTCTGGGCGAACAGGCCGAGGTGTTTTTGGTGGCTGCCATGCTCAATGGCAAGCCCAATATTTTTGTGGTGGAAAAACACGACACTATTGGCATACGCCAGAACCCGGCCATGGGTTTAAAAGCCTGCCAGACTGTAACACTGCAATTTGGTAATACCCCGGCTGCCCTGCTGACTGATGATGATTTTGACTATCAGGCATTTCTGGACTTGGGAGCATTAAGCTGGTGTGCACTGGCTGTCGGTACCTGTCAGGCTGTAAAGGAATATTGCATCAGCTATGCCAATGAACGCACAGCTTTTGGCGAACCAATTTCCCATCGTCAAAGTGTGGCCTTCATGATTGCGGACATGGCAATTGAAATTGAAGCCATGCGCATGCTGGTGTGGAATGCAGCAAGCCTTGCTGAAGCGGGCAAGCCTTTTCACCGTGAAGCTTATCTGGCCCGCCTGCTCTGCAATGAAAAATCCATGAAAATTGGCAACGATGGAGTACAGATTGTTGGTGGCCATGGCTATACCAAGGAGCATCCGGTGGAGCGCTGGTATCGTGATTTGCGGGCCACTGCCATTATGCATTCCGGCCTGCATGCCTGATTTACGCCAAAATTAAAGGAACACGACAATGAATTTACAAAATCCAAAAAAATTCAAGATGATGGTTGATCAGGCGCATGAAGTTGCCCTGAATGTATTTCGTCCAATTTCACGCAAATATGATAAGGCTGAACATGCTTATCCCAAGGAACTGGACATGCTGGCATCTCTGCTGGATGGCATGAATGCCGGTGGCGGCTCTGAAGCTGGTGCAGCAACAGCGGGCAAGCGCGGTGAAAAGCAGGAAGACGGTGTCCGTAATGGCTCTAATATGTCCACTGCTCTAGGTATTATGGAACTTTGCTATGGCGATACCGGCCTGCTACTCAGCATGCCACGCCAGGGCCTAGGTAACTCGGCCATTGCCGCGGTTGCCAATGACGAGCAACTGGACCGCTTTAAAGGCAAATGGGCCGCCATGGCCATTACCGAGCCGGGTTGTGGTTCAGATTCGGCAGCGATTCGTACTACAGCGGTCAAAGATGGTGATGATTATATTTTAAACGGCGAAAAAATCTTTGTTACTAGCGGTGAGCGTGCTGACTGTGTGGTGGTCTGGGCGACACTGGACAAAAAACTGGGCCGCGCTGCGATCAAGTCTTTTGTGGTAGAAAAAGGCACACCCGGCATGACCGTCGAGCGACTGGAACACAAGCTGGGCATTAAAGCATCAGATACCGCTGCGATTAGCTTTATCGACTGCCGCGTATCGGCTGCAAATCTATTGGGTAATGCTGAAATTGACGTAGCCAAAGGTTTTGCCGGTGTGATGGAAACCTTTGACAATACCCGTCCACTGGTTGCCGCCATGGCAGTCGGTTGTGCCAAAGCCTCACTGGAGCGCATCAAGGAAATCTTTAAAGACCAGCTTGATCCAAACTACAGCACCCCTGTGTTAAATACCAGCAACATTGCCGCCACCATTTACCGTCTGGAAGCGGAATGGGAAGCTGCGCGCCTCCTCACCATCAAGGCATGCTGGATGGCAGACAATAAGATGCCAAACTCCAAGGAAGCCTCTATTGCCAAAGCCAAGGCTGGACGGATTGGCAGTGAAATTACCTTAAAATGTGTAGAGCTGGCTGCCAGTGTGGGTTATGGCGAAGATGAATTACTGGAAAAATGGGCGCGGGATTCCAAAATTCTGGATATTTTTGAAGGCACCCAGCAAATTCAGCAACTGATTATTGCCCGTCGTGAGCTGGGTAAATCTTCCAGTGAATTGAAATAGATTTAACTCATGGATGCAGTACTTTGACGAGGCTGCATCCATATTGAATCGATTCAAAATCACTTAACAGATTTTAAAAACCCTGCAATATCCCTAAATACTTTCTGATGATCAGCTTCCAACATCAGCATATGTCCAGAATTGGGGTATGCTTTGATTTCCTTTACTGTTGAACCAACCTGATCGTATATAAGTGCTGCACTATCCTGATAACAGGCATCGTCCAGCTCCCCTTGCAATACTTGCACCGGGCATTCAGTTTTTGCCAGATGCTGTCCGGTGGTTTCAGTAAAATCACTTAAGCCTTGTAAAAGAGAAAAATCTGATTTGGCAAATTGTGCTACTTCTTCTGCTATATGCAAGGCAGGTTTTTGCTCAAACTTTTTATATTCTTCTGCATAACTAATCAGGCGACGTTTTAGATAATCAACAGGACGTTTCATAATCGGCGAACACAAAGTCGTTACACTTGCCAGTGCATATTGCTGGGCCAGCCGTAAGGCAAAAACCCCGCCCATTGAGTGGCCAACCACACTTATTTTGCCATAACCATGACTATGCAAAAAATCAAAAGCATTGTGGGCATCCTGCCACCAAGCCGCCATACTGGTTTTGACAATGGCTTCCGCGCCCAGTCCGTGACCACTATAAATAGGCACATAACAGGCAAAACCCTGACTTTTCAGAAAGTTGGTTAGTTTTTTTAAATCAAGCGGCGAGCCAGTAAAACCATGCAATAACAACACAGCATGTGCGTTTGCAGGCTCAGCAGCTGGATGAAAGATAGGCTTAGGACGTGCAAGTTTAAACATTCAAATCTTAAGGCTTAAATGGAGCTTTTCAGTGTAACAAGGCCTGACCGGAACTCAGTAACTGTCTGGTTAATTGCTTATTTATTGATTAACAATCTGGTAAGGCATACTTGCATCAGCAGCCGGGCAATCTTGCCACAGCTCGGACAATGGCTTAACTGCATCAAAAGGCAAAGGCAGGCGCGATGCCACAGGCTGAAGAGAACTTATCGTTGCTCCATGTGCCACAATATCCATGTCTAGTGGAATATGATGTGAAGGACGAATGCGGCCAGCCTGTACTTCCAGTTGTTTTAAAAATGCATCAAGCTGCGCAAAATTTAAGTGCGTTTGCAGCAGTACAGCCAGATTATAGTAGTCAGCACCCTTACCCTGCCGGCATGGAATCTGGTAAATCCTTGAAAACTGACACTCGCCCAAACCCTCTAGCTGCTGCATCGCATAGCGTGTCCAGTGTTCGCGGTTCTGGTTACTACTAATGGCAAGTGCGTAAAGAGTCACGATTGCGCTCAATGCAAATGCCTACTGCGGTGGTATTGGGAATGGCTGTTGGCTTACGCACCGTTACCCTGATGTGTTCAACCACAGCATAGTCTGTGAGGATTGTTTGGGCAATGAGCTCGGCCAGCCTTTCAATCAGCTGTGCCTTAGTGTCTATAATTAAATCACTGACAAGGTCACACACGGCCTTGTAGTTCACTGCATCATGAATGTCATCGGTTTGCGCAGCACGACGAATATCGCAGCCCAGCTCAAGGTCAACAATAACCGGTTGTAGAATCTGGCGTTCCCAGTCAAAAACACCAATAACTGCATCAACCTGCAATCCTTCAATAATGACTTTATCCACGTAACCCCATCAGGCGCGACCTTGTAACCAGTGGCTATTCTACTCGAGTTTCAATAAAAACAGGCAATGTCATCGTTAGGGGAAACGACTTATTTGCCTGTATTTTTTCACAATAAGCTGTTAGATATTCAAGATCAAGACTGTAGTCCTCTCTTTGCCTATAGCCAATTAGTGAATGAGTTTGGACGTTGGCTCAGATTCCTGTAACAGTTGCAGGCGGGAATCACTAAACACATCCATATACGGCGTCAGAACACGCATAAAACGGTCAAAGTAAAGCATCTGCTTCATCAGTAAGGCAAAATCACGCGGAAAGTGAATACCATGACGCTCACCCACACCCACCATATCCAGCATAATGGCATTTAAATCGGCCACATCGCCAGACATTACTTTTTGCGGGTCAGCCATTAGCACACCGGAAAATAGTTTTTCCATATCCTGTGCCAGACGATCAACATCAACCTTGGTATGGGTCATGCCCATATTGACCATATTTTTGGCCATCTCGTGATAATTGGTGTGCTGCAAGGCATCCATAAAGCCAATGGTTGCACCCCACACTTCCGGCTTTAATTGACCCACAATACCAAAATCAATAAAACCAATGCGACCATCTTTAAGCAGTAATAAATTGCCCGCATGCAAGTCAGCATGGAAGCTTTTGCACATCATCAGGCTGGCAAACCAGGTATTCATGGCACTAATCAGCACTTGCGCCGGGTCTTTGGCATATTGTTTAACCACTTCCAGATCAGTAAGTGGCAGGCCATACAAACGCTGCATGGTTAACACACGGCGGGTAGATGCCTGAGGGTAAACCTTGGGCGCAACTGCTTGCGTATTTTGGGTAGCATCCAGAAATTGCTGGAAATCTTCAATATTTTGCGCTTCAGCCACAAAATCCACTTCCTTCACCATCCGGCTGCGGATTTCATCAACAATTTCAGACAGTGAGGCAAATTTCAGTTTCGGCACGACCTTTTCAAACAGCCTGGTCACACCGTATACGACATTGAGGTCAGTATGCAAAATGGTTTGCACGCCCGGTTTTTGCACTTTAATCACCACATCTTCACCAGTTACCAGTGTTGCTGCATGCACCTGTGCAATGGATGCCGAAGCCAGTGGTGCCTGTTCAATATGCTGAAAAATGCTCTCCAGCGGTGTATCACCAAATTCTTCTTTTAAAGTTTGCTCAATATAACTAAATGGCAAAGATGGAGTCTGATCCAGACAGCGCTGGAACTCCTCAACGTATTCGCGTGGAAACAAGGACGGCGAGCTGGCAATAAACTGACCCAGCTTGATATAGGTTGCCCCAAGCTGCTCAAAGGTTTCACGCAGCAATTGCGGGGTTGGCGCAGCATCAGTTGCATGCCGGATCCCTGCACGAAGCACCACACCAGCAGTTTCGCCAAGACGGGCGACTGAGCGCAAGCTATTAAGTATCTGTTTTTTAGCCGTAGGGTTTTTAATCATGGAAAATCCTTCAATTTCAGGCAGAACACTAATGATTTTTGCCATCATGAGAAATAATAATTTGAGTATAAATTATCGGTTGTTATCTTGCTGTAATTTATCTTACTCGCATTTATGCGGCTTGGGTTTGACTTAAGAGACTGGACGACTACAAATTGGGCAACTGTGGTCTTTGGCAAATTTCAGCACACGCTGCTGCATGGTGATGCCGTTCCAGACTAACAGCCGGTTGGCCAGCGGAGCCTGACCCAAACCCAGATATAACAAGGCATGATGTGCTTGCAAGCTGGCGATAACAGCCGTGGTTGAAGCCAGTACACCGGACTCAGCACATTGACGGGTATCGTCATTTAAGCCATTACCAAACAGACAACGATAGCAACCCTGCTCCGGCTGAAAAAAAGCAATTTGTCCTTCCAGCCCGATGGCTGCTGCCGACAATAACGGTACGTTGGCCTGTACACAGGCTTGGTTGATCATATCCCGTGTGGCAAAGTTATCTGAGCCATCCAGTACCAGATCAATATCAGCCAGCAACTCGGGCAGGTGATCCACATCAATTTTTAGATCTACTGCTTCAAGCGTTGTCCACGGATTAATTTTTTGCAGTTCGCGTACTGCAACCTCAACTTTTGGCAGGCCAACATCGCTGGATTGGAATAAAAACTGACGTTGTAAGTTGCTTTCCTCAATGCTGTCAAAATCAACCAATCGCAAAAAGCCAAGACCAGCACGCACCAGTATTTGTGCTGCGGGATTACCTAATCCCCCTGCACCGATCATCAATACGCGGGCATTAGCTAGTTTAAGCTGCGCGTCCATATCCCATTCAGGCAGCAGGATTTGGCGGCTATAGCGCAGGAGTTCAGAGTTGGTAAGTTGAGATTTTGGCAAGATATTAGTCTTTTAAGATTTTGAGGTTATGAACAAAAATACCAATAGAATCAATAAAAAAGCTATGGTTATCAGCAACTTCCAGATTATAGACTGTATCAATAAATGGAATATATTGTCCCGCTATATCCTTTAAATCGTTTGGCTGATCAGACCCCACGCCTGGCTTGTCAGTAAGAGCACTTCCAACGATATAGCTTTTCTGTTTACAATATTCAACATCGATAGCAGTGCCCTTCTTAAAGTTATAAAACTCAATGTCTTCGGTTTCGCTAGGGTCTTGTGACACATAATAATGCTGCTGATACCATGCAATACTTGGATCAACCGTTGATAATTCTTTTGCCTTAAATTGATATAAAGGTTGTGCCTTTTTAATATAGAACAGCACATTATCCTTATTAACGATGACTTCATATTGCTGTAACTGATCTACCCGTTTCCACTGAGGCTGCGGATAGGGGATGACACTTTCAAGACTCTTTTCGCCATTCCAAATACCTATCCCCACTACCCACACAGGATGATTGGGGGTAACTATAAATTCAGTTGTATTTTGCGTATAACGAAAAATATTATTGTCAATTAGCTTTCCATGAATATCTTCATCACTCCAGTGTTTCCTAGCTTCAACTATCCACAGTTCCTTATTTTCATACGCAAAAGTATTGAGTACCGGTTTATAGCTGGTTTCACCCTCACCACTTTCTGGTTTGGACAGTACCATATCCCCGACTTTAATATCCTGAATCGGTGTCCAGCCTTCAGCAGTATGTACAAATGTACCTGCGGCAAAACCAGATACTTGTTTTAAAGTATTCATTTAAATCTGCCCCAATGTCACCCGATCATTACCACCATAATCTTTTACCGTCTTTACCTGATTAAAGCCAGCCTGACTAAACAGTTGCTGCACGGCCTGCCCCTGATCATAGCCATGCTCTACCAGCAGCCATCCAGCAGGTTTTAACCATTGCGGTGATTGCCCAATAATCACTTTAAGATCAGCCAAGCCCTGATTTTTTGCGGTTAGTGCGGTAATCGGTTCATGGGTTAAATCAATTAAATGCTGATCTTGCTCATCAATATACGGTGGATTGGAAACAATCACATCAAATTGATAGCTAGTATTTAAAGCCTGATACCAGCTACCCTGCAAAAACCGTATATTGCTAATCTGATTTAACATTGCATTGTGCTGGGCTACCTGTATTGCAGCACTGGAAAAATCAGTAGCAATGACATTTGATAGCGGACGTTCTTTGGCAATGGACAAAGCAATTGCCCCACTGCCTGTCCCTAAATCCAGAATACATAATCTTTGTTCTGAATTAATCAATGCTAAGGCTTGCTCAACCAGAATTTCGGTATCTGGCCTTGGAATTAAAGTATCAGGCGTTACTTTTAGGCGTAATGACCAGAACTCCTGTTCACCAATGACATAAGCCAAGGGCTTACCTTGTTTTAACCGCTGAATCCCTTGCAAAAATTGTTGTTCCTGATCAGGTGTTAATGGCTGATCAGATTTATATTTTAAGGTCAGATGGTTAATTGCCAAAATATGCTCAAGCAGCCAACTACATTCACGGCGCTCAAAACTGTCTGGCGCGCCGTAATAATCCAATGCCTGCGCAATGTTCATTTAATGCTGTGCCTCTACTATAGCCAGACGCTGAAATTTTCGAAACAGTCACTTGATTTTCGAAATGGTCGCTGAGCTTGTAGTTCGACAAGCTCACTAACCCTCGAAACTAGCCACCGTTTTGCTGGGCCAGCATAGCCAGTTGGTCCGCCTGATATTCGCGGTGCAGGTTATCCAGCAATTCATTCAAGTCACCTTCCATTACTGCATCCAGCTTATATAACGTCAGGTTAATGCGATGGTCGGTAATGCGGCCCTGCGAATAATTGTAGGTGCGAATACGCTCAGAACGATCACCGGAACCCACCAGATCACGACGGGCTTCCGAAGTTGCAGTTTGCTGTGCCGAACGTTTGGCATCTTCAATCCGTGATACCAGCAACGCCATGGCTTTGGCCTTGTTTTTGTGCTGGCTGCGTTCATCCTGGCACGCCACCACCGTACCGGTTGGAATATGGGTAATCCGCACCGCCGAATCGGTTTTGTTAATGTGCTGGCCACCTGCGCCCGATGCACGATAGGTATCAATACGTAAATCCGCCGGGTTAATTTCTACAGTATGGTCGGTGTCGACTTCAGGCAAAATGGCAACCGTACAGGCTGAGGTATGCACACGGCCTTGCGATTCAGTGGCTGGCACGCGCTGTACCCGATGCGCCCCACTTTCAAACTTCAGGCGGCCATATACACCCTCGCCTTCAACCCGACAAATAATTTCCTTGTAGCCACCGTGCTCGCCAAAGTTTTCTGACAAAATCTCAACGCGCCAGCCTGTATTTTGTGCATAGCGTTCATACATGCGAAACAGGTCACCCGAAAAAATTGCTGCTTCATCCCCGCCTGTTCCTGCGCGGATCTCCAGAAATGCCGAGTTGGCATCATTGGGGTCTTTGGGAATCATCAGCACATTTAAATCATTTTCCAGCGCTTCAATCCGGGCTTTGGCTTCCTGAATTTCTTCTTCTGCCATATCACGAAATTCAGGATCACTGCGCATAGCCTCAGCAGTTTCCTTGTCTTTTTCCGCCTGACGATAAGCACTCCAGACCTGGGTAATTTCTTCCAGTTCACTGTGCTCGCGTGACAATTTGCGAAAACGCTGGTTATCAGAAATCACTTCTGCATCAGACAGCAGGGCATTTAATTCTTCATACCGGTCAGATAATTGATCCAGACGCAAACGGAGTGATGACTTCATAACCTTGAATAATCTCGCAAAACGGGACAAAAATAACTTAGGGGCTGGCTTGACAACAGCCAGATGCAAACTGATTTTTAGGCGGCATAGTGTAAGTCATTCACTGGCTAAAATCCAAAAGACTGCAAAAATATTCTGTATGGCGAGGCATATTGAAGAAGTTAAGAAGCCAAACTGGGTTTTAAAGACAATTAACCGGCAAAATCCATGATTAATACTTTAAGTTGGCTATCCTTAACGTGAAGCGTCTAAAGTTATTACTAAATATTACAGTGAAACATTTAAGAACAATTAACATTTATTTAACTAGCAGCTCGGTTGTAGCTGGGATGAGGAGAAAAATTATGAAATTCACGTCACTTTTATTAACGGGTGTGCTGTCTGCCACAAGTTTAATTGGAATGAGTAATGTTGCTTATGCTGACAATACCACACGGGTTGCAGCAGCCGGTGCTTTAGGCAGTGTGGTTGGGGCTACTGTAGGCCGTCAACTGGGTGGTGAATCCGGTGCCATGATTGGAGCAACCATTGGTGGCGCAGGTGGTTCGGCAGCAGCCAGTGACAAGCGTAGCCGTACAGAAAGCGCTGTGGGTGGCGGTTTGGGTGCTGTGGGTGGTTATACCGTTGGCCGTAATACTGGCCTGCAAAATGGTGACTTGATTGGTGCTGCGGTAGGCGCTGCTGGTGGTGCAGCTCTGGGCAATAAAATTGCCAAGGATAAAGCTGAAGAAAAAGCTGAAAAGGCACGCCGTGATCGTCTTGAAGCCCGTAAAGCACGCTATAACAAATGGAACGACCGTAACTGGCAGCGTGTAAACTACAAGGCCAAAAAACATCGCAAACATTATTACCGTGACTAATAGCTTACTGCACAGCATACGGTAAGTCAGGTTAACGATTTACAAAAAAAAGGCCACCAAACTATTCAGGTGGCCTTTTCTAATATTATAGCTCTTTTAAAGGCAAGACGATAATTTATGAAAGAACTCTATTGATGATGTTTATCCCTGATTTTTTTGAGTTTAACGGATAATAAACTGCATAAACTGCTCACGTTCCTGCTCGCTTGATTTTTGCCATAGCTGTTTTAACTGCTCGAGATGAGCAGATGTTCCTGCCGTTGTTGAGCCAGTAGCTGATGAAGTGATTGCCGCTGTAGCTGCTGCTTTATAATTATTGCCCTGTTCAGTAGTGAAGTCTTTTTGGGTCTCCGGTTTATTTCTAAAATCCATAACCCGGTTAAAAAAACTGCTACCCAGTATGGGCTTGGGTGCATTATCCAATCCCTGCTGCTGGGCAATAATCTTGCCTTGCTCATCAAGCACAGCAATAATCGGTTGCTTGACGTATTCTCTGGCCACATCATAATTTTTGGGTGGGTTGACCAGACTTAAGCGGTAAGTTTTATTGTCTTCCAGATTGGCACGCAGACTGATTACAGCCGACTTTAAAACATCATGGTCACCATTATTCAAATTAAATAACTGCTCATAGCGCACTGCAATATCATGCATACCCGGGTCAAGCTTATAGGTGGTTTTGGTAGAGCGAAAAAAACCACCGCTGACTTCCTGCTGATCCAGTGCCAGTACCGGAATTTCTTCAGGCGTCACCAGCGTAACTGCTGCATGGGTAGAAGCTGCCAGTGCCATAACAGTAAGGGAAAATATTGCTTTGGAAAAATTAATCACAAGCTGACCTTTTAATTTTGATTTCAAATGACAAACACCCATCTATACCACTACTAAGCAGCAGGTCAATTAAAAACTGCTGCTAAAAACTGTCACACAGCTTTTATTGGCTAAAACATAGCATAACTATGGACATGAAATGCGTTGAGATGAATTCATGCTGGCAAATTTAAGGCCTATAGCCATAATCTTTTATAACATCATGCCTGATACAGGGTAACCCGATAAAATGACAATGTAATGACAACCCTAAAATGCAGACTGATTTCTGTGAATTATTTTTACCATAAGCGGCTTATTTCAAACAAAATAACTTCAGCAGCTTGGGATATAATGAAATTTATTGCGTAGGTATAGAGGCTAAGTGTGCAAAAGCTGGCAGCAAAAATTATCAGGGTCAGTTATAACTCTGCCTATATGTATGCCTTGCGGATGATGATTGCCTTTGCAGGAACGGCTTTTTTCCCTTATTTGATTGACCGGCAGATTTTAACCATTCCCTTGACACTGGGCGTGGTAGCTGCAGGAATCAGTAATATTGATGACCGTTTTTCGGTGCATTTACGCAATTTATTTTATACCTATATTGGTTTTTTTGTGGCCGCCAGTTCGGTGCAGCTTTTATTTCCACACCCTGTCCTGTTTGCTGTAGGTCTCATTGTCTCCTGTATTGTGTTTATTTTGCTGGGTTCATTAGGCCCGCGCTATGCCACCATTTCCTATGGTTCTCTGGTGGTAGGTGTTTATGCCATGCTGGGCGTGCACCTGTTTGATAGCTGGTATGAGCAGCCGTTGTATCTGGTGGCCGGTGCAGCATGGTATGGCTTCTTAACATCTATTAGCGATCTGGTTTTCCCGGTACGCAAACTGGATGATCACTTAAGCGCCTGCTATAACAAGCTGGGCGCTTTTTTATATGCAAAATCCAATTTATTTGATGCTGATCTGGATGCACAGGAATTTGATCAGGCATTGATTGATTTATCGCTGTGCAATAGCAAGCTGGTCGCCACACTGAATTCAACCCGGATTTCACTACTGACCCGGCTTAAGGGCGACCGCGGTCAAAAAGATACCCGGCGCAATTTACAATATTATTTTGTGGCGCAGGATATTCATGAACGTGGCGATTCGGCGCATATTGATTACCAGACGCTGGCACGGGAATTTCGTTATAGCGATATTTTGTTCCGTTTTCAGCGCCTGCTTAGTACGCAATCCAGAGCCTGTATGGAACTGGCCAAATGTATTCGCTTGCACCGTCCGTACAAACATAATCCGCGCTTTGCCCGCGCCTTTGAGCGGTTGAAACAATCCATTCAGTCGCAATATGAACAGGGTCGCAACCCTATTTATCTTAATGCCTTAAGCCTTATTTTAACCAACCTGAAAGAAATAGATGCCCAGCTTGCCAATATGGAAACCGAGCGCTCCTTTCTTCAGAAAAATTTTGACCGCAATGATATTAACCAGCAATTACGTGATGACAGCCTGCAAGGGTTTACAGATATCTGGCAACGCATCCGGCAAAACCTGAGTCCGGAATCGGTGCTGTTCCGGCATGCCATTCGCCTGTCACTGGTGTTACTGCTGGCCTATGTATTTATTCAACTTACTCATCTGGAGTATGGTTACTGGATCTTGCTTACTGCGCTGTTTGTCAGCCAGCCCAACTTTAATGCAACCCAGCGACGTTTAAAGTTGCGTATTAGTGGAACGCTGGCCGGGGTGCTGATTGGCCTGCCAATTTTATATTTTGTACCCAGTGTGGAAGGCCAATTGGTGGTGCTAATCATTGCCGGAGTGCTGTTTTTTGAGTTACGCAGTCGTCAGTATGCACAGGCCACAGCATTTATTACCCTGCTCGCACTCATTAACTTTAACCTTGATGGTTCAGGTTTTGATGCTGCCCTACCGCGCATTACTGATACGATTCTGGGCTGTTTTTTTGCATGGCTTGGCGTGAGCTTTATCTGGCCGGACTGGAAGTTTCGCCGCCTGCCGCGACTGGTAAACCGGGCCTTAACGGCACAATGTGATTATCTGGCCGCTGTGGTTCGGCATTACCATGATGGCAAAAGCAATGACATGGATTACCGCATCAAGCGCCGGGCTGCCCACAATACTGATGCAGAACTAGCCTCTTTTATTTCCACACTGGCCACTGAACCGGATCAGGATGCGATTCAGGTTAGCCAGTGCTTCCGGTTTTTATGCTTGAGCCATACCTTTTTAAGCTATATTTCGGCGCTGGGTGCGCATCGTGCAAAGCTGGAAGACCACGAAGTGCTTACCCTGCTGGATCAGGTGCTGGATAATATTCAGGGCGCGTTACTGCATGCGCAAATGCCCAAGCCAGCATTGCAGCAAACCACTGAACTGCTCACCTTGCGTCTGCAAAATATGAGTGCCCAAGCGGGTAGCCGCGAGCAGCTTGTATTGCAGCAAATTCGCCTACTGATGAGTGTATTGCCTGAATTTTCTACTTTAAACCAAAGCTTAAGCTACGATGATCACTCTGATGCCAGTGCATTGGCCGCATTATAAAAATACCGAGTTGGTTAGAGCACCACCTTGACATGGTGGGGGTCACTGGATTGCAGAAAATGATGCGGAATATGAGATATATCATGCAGAGCCGAAAGCATTTTTTCAATAATAAAGCACGCAAAAACCAAGCAAGAAAACAACAGTGTAATTGCAAGCCAGCATGCCTAAATAGGCATTCATTTCTATCCGGTAGCGAGGTTGATTGTGTATGACTTCTTGGCTTAAAGATGCATTTTTTCAGGTTGCCACCCACCCCAAGCAAATTAGTACAGGTCCAATGCATGTCCCCGTGCGTTACTTTGATGCATCCAGCCTGATTGCTTTTTTTATGGTGGATTATACCAAGGCCAGTGCACTAGTTAATGTGCCCGGCATTGAAGTGGTTCAGATGACTGAAAACAAGGCGCTGTTTGCGCTTGCCTTTTATGAATACCGCAGCCTGACGGATGGTGCGCCCTATAATGAAGTCGGTGCCTGTATTGTGGTACAGCCTACTGGTATGCAACCCGCCAAACATCCCCTGATGGAATTATCCCTGCCACCGGATCGTCGCCAGACCGGCATGCATATTTTACACTTGCCCGTTACAACACAGGATGCCTGTGCAGCAGGGTGTGAATTATGGGGTTATCCAAAGTTTGTCACTGCCATCAATTTTAACCTGAATGACAAGGAATTTACCGGACAGGTGATGCATCCCGATAATCCGCAAGCGCCTTTGCTCAGCTTAACGGGCAAACTGGGTATGGGCCTGCCTGCACCGTGGGCTGACTTGGTGCTTTATTCCAGTTTAAATGATCAGCTGATTCGCGCTACTGCCAACACCCGCACGCTGGATGGTGCCACATTTGCTACGGCTGGCAGCCTAAAATTGTCCCTTGATCTGGTGAGTGGTCATCCCATGGCAGAAACTTTAAACAGGCTGGATCTGGATGGAACTTCACCCATTTCAGCCACCTATACTAATAGCTTGCAATTGCGTTTAAATGAAGGCGTGGTGGTGGAAACCGAAGCAGATTCTACTGAAATTGCTATTTAATGCTGTATTTCTAACAATCTTAATGACTAAAAAAGGACAGTCCTGATGATCAGGAACTGTCCTTTTTTATGGTTAGTCGCAGCAAAAAAGCTATGAATTAACGCTCATCAGTCTGGAACAAAGCTGCCACAAATGACTTGGCAGAAAACGGACGCAGGTCGTCAATTTTTTCTCCCACACCAATAAAACGAATGGGCACATTGGTACGGCTGGCAATATTAAACAGTACGCCTCCCTTGGCTGTGCCATCCAGTTTGGTAATGGTTAAGCCAGTTAGCCCAACGGCATTGTCAAATTCCTGTACCTGATTAATGGCATTCTGGCCCGTGCCTGCATCCACCACCAGCATAATTTCATGCGGTGCAGTGGCATCAATTTTTTGCATCACGCGTTTTACTTTTTTTAGTTCTTCCATCAGGTTGCTTTTGGTGTGCAAACGGCCTGCAGTATCAGCAATTAGCACATCAATGCCACGCGCACGCGCACTCTCAAATGCATCAAAAATCACCGAGGCACTGTCAGCACCATGACCTTGCGCTACTACCGAAATATTGTTGCGCTCACCCCAGATTTGCAACTGCTCAGTGGCCGCAGCACGGAAGGTATCGCCAGCAGCCAGCATGACTTTTTTGCCTTCACCCTGCAACCGCTTGGCCAGCTTGCCAATGGTGGTGGTTTTGCCCACGCCATTTACACCAACCATTAAAATCACAAATGGTCTTTTGTTGCTATCAATGTGTAACGGCTTAACCCGTGGAGCCAGCAAGGTTACCAGCTCTTCCTGCAAGGCCTTGTACAGTGCATTGGAATAAATCAGTTCTTTACGCTCGGTGCGCTCGGTCAGGTTCTGGATAATGGTGCGGGTGGCATCCACGCCAATATCCGCTACCAGCAACTGGGTTTCTACTTCCTCCAGCAACTCATCATCAATTTCCTTACCGCCAATAAGAATATTAACCATGCCTTCGGTAAAGTTCTTGCGGGACTTGCTTAGGCCCGCTTTCATGCGACCAAAAAAACCGCCACTGTCAGCGCTATTGTCGCTATCAGGTGCTGTTGCTGGCACAGTTGAAGCTGCGGCTGCTGGTGCTACCGGTTGTTCTGTTGCAGCACGCTCAGCAATACGCGGGGTTTCAACCACAGGAATATTGACTGCTGGCAGGCTGGGCAAGGTAACGTCGTCATCACCAATTTCTGCATCAATAACGAAGGTTTTCTGATCGGGTTGCTGAGGTTGCATACTTGCTCCGGCGCCTTTATTCACAACTTTTAAATGCGGTGTATCCTAGCATATTGCATGGATTTTTATGGAAGCATTGTGGATTTTCTTCACGTTAAATAACAAACAAATTGTACTTTTTGCCGCAAAAAAGCTGGCAAGTTTGGCTGGCTTGAGTATGCTTGGTTTCTGCTGCTATCACGCTAGTTCATTAAAACCAGCGACTGGGCAGCAGGTTGATTTCATCAGGGAATTTTTTAGAAATTTAAAAGATCATGGCTATTTCAATCCGGTTTTTTGACTTTTTAGCATGATGCTGGACGATACAGGTTTACTAGAAAATATGATTACGCGAATGCAGCAGCCCCTTTTACCATTTTCATTTCATTTAAAACAATTTCAGCAGCTCTGGACAATCAGGCAGCTTTTTCGGTTAAGCCAATACAGCCTGATTGGTTTAAGCCTTGGCGTGCCCCTGTCTGCAATGGCCAAGCCAAACCCGGCAAATAGCTCAGTCATTACGCCGGCACCAATTCAGGTCAAAACCAAAACTTATGAAGAAACCCTGCCCAATGGCCTAAAAGTCATTATCCGTGAAGATCACCGTGCGCCGGTAGCCATGACCCAGATCTGGTACAAGGTGGGTTCTACTGATGAAACCGGTGACGAACTTGGCTTGTCACATGCGCTGGAACATATGATGTTCAAGGGCACCAGCAAGGTGCCGGGCGAAGAGTTATCACGGATTAGCGGCAAGTTTGGTGGTTCAACCAACGCTTTTACCTCCAGCAATTACACAGGTTATTACCAGCTTTATCCAGCACAATATGTACCCTTGGCGCTGGAACTCGAAGCTGACCGCATGCAAAACCTGCAGTTGCGCCAGCAAGATTTTGAGCCGGAAATGCGGGTGATTATGGAAGAACGCCGCCAGCGTACTGATGATAATCCCAAAGCACTGGCTTATGAAAAATTCCGCTGGATGGCCTATCCCACCAGCCCGTTACGCCAACCCACCATTGGCCACATGAAAAATCTGGAAGGCCTGAAACTCGATTCACTCAAACGCTGGTATCAAAAATGGTATACACCCAACAATGCAACCCTGATTATTGTTGGCGATGTTGACCCTAAAAAAACCATGTATGACGTGCGCCGTTACTTTGGTGATATGCCGCGCCGACCAACACCCGTCCGTTCGGATGTCAGCGAATTTCAGCATATTGGCGAGCGGCAAATGGATGTCACTGTGCCCGTGCAAATTCCAGCGCTCTATCTGGCCTGGAATGTTGATTCACTACAAACAGCCGATAATCCGGATAAGGCTTATGCATTAGCCTTGCTACAATCGGTGCTGGATGGTGGTTTATCTGCCCGTTTTGAAAGCCGCCTGATTCGCGAACAACGCATTCTGGCATCAGTGAGTTGTAACTATGATCTGTTTAGCCGCGGTAGTAGCCTATTTACCATTACGGCTATTCCGGAACAGGGTGTGACGCTGGAGCAGGCTCGTACAGCGATTCTGGCCGAGGTGGAAAAACTTAAAACCGATCCCATTACGCCTGCCGAACTGGAACGGGTAAAAACCAGTTATCTGGCTGAGCTGGTGTATAGTCAGGATAGCATCGCCGGTCAGGCGCAGTTGATTGGAATACTGGAAAGTGCTGACTTAAGCTATAAGATTATTGATACCCTGCCGCAAAAATTAAACCAGTTGTCTGTGCCTTACATGCAGCAAATTGCCCAGCAATATCTGGTACGTGACAATTTAAGTACCATGTATTTGCGCACTCCTGACAGCAAAACAGTTGCCAAAGCACAAAATCCGGTACAGCCAATCCCACAGCAAGCTCCAAGTGCTACGGCCAGCGCTACAACTACAGATCCTGTAAGCAGTACCAATGCAGGAAGCAATCCCTAATGAACCCGACCCTTATTAAAACCATGTGTCCTACTATGCCCTGTTCCCGCGCGCTCCTGTCGCGTTTTACTGCCAGTTTTTTAAGCATTGCCATGGCTGCGACTACAATTTCCGGCCTGGCTACCACTCAGGTCTGGGCTGAGGAATCCCATCAGGCCGAACCCAGTGATGCACCCATTACCTCACTGGCAACCCTAAGCAGCTTGCGTAATATTACAGCTTCAGCAGCAATCAAAACCCCAGCCATTGAAAACCTGCCCACCAAAACCGGCACGCCCACCTTGTTTGTGGCCGCACCAGAATTGCCCATAGTGGATATTCGCTTAACCTTTGATGCCGGTTCTGCACGTGACAGTGAATTGCGCGAAGGATTATATGGTCTGGCGTCTTTAACCTCGCAACTGCTGGATGAAGGCACTTCAAGCCAGAGCACTGATGACATTGCTGCCAATTTTGAACGTCTTGGTGCAGAATTTAGTGCAACGTCTTACCGTGATATGTTTACCGTTAGCTTGCGTACCCTATCCGACCCGGCTTATTTCAATCCTGCGGTAGACCAGTTACTTGCCATTTTAAAAGATGCCCAGTTCCCACAGGCCAGTATTGACCGGATACTGAACAATGCTGCCATTGGCCAACAACAGCGCAAGGAATCACCGGGTGCCATGGTTGGCATCCGGTTTTACCGCGAGCTATATGGCAAGCACCCTTATGCCGAACCAACCACAGGTACTGAGGCCAGCCTCAAGAAAATCAAGCCAGAAGATATCCGTCGCTTTAAGGACACCTATCTGGTGGCTAAAAACCTGAATATTGCCATTACCGGACAACTCAGCCGTGATCAGGCCCAACAGTTGGCCAACCGGATTAGCCAGAGTTTACCTGCCGGCCAGAAGGCACGTTCGCTACCCACACCCCAACCCTTGACCAGTGCAAAAACCATAGCTGTGCCATTTAACTCCAGCCAGTCACACGTAATGATTGGCCAGTTGGGAATTACCCGTGATAACCCGGATATTTATGCCTTAACAGTTGGCAATGAAATGCTGGGTGGTGATGGCTTTAGCGCGCTGTTAATGAAAGAACTCCGCGAAAAACGTGGCCTGACTTATGGAGCCTATAGTGGGTTTACCTCCATGCGCACCACCGGGCCATTTATCATTAGCTACTCGACCCGGGGTGATCAGGCTGTTGAAAGCATCAAGGTGGCCAAACAAACCCTGCAAAACTTTTTAACCCAGCCGCTGGATCAGCAACTGCTGAGCGAAACCAAAGAAGGCTTGCTCAAAAGCTATCCGCTATCGCTATCCAGCAATGAAAGTATTCTGGGTTATCTGGGCATGATTGGCTTTTACCAGTTGCCAACCAGCTATCTGGCCGATTACCCAAAAAAAATCGAAGCAGTAACCACGCAGGAAATTCAGGCTGCCTTACGCAAATATATTCAGCCATCCAACATGTTAACAGTCGTGGTTGGGCAACCATTTGATAGCAATGCCTTAAATACACCCATTGCACCGGCTACCGCAGCCAGCCAGCCCGGTGAATCGCTTGCTTTACCACAGCAAGCCATTGGCACAGAACCTGCTCAACCACCGGTAACTCCGGACATCTCACCAACCACACAGCCTGCTCAGCCCGTGCATCCGGCGAATACCGTTATCCAGCCCATCAGCCCGTCAATTGTACCGGATGCAAGCACAGAGGCCATTAGCCCAACAGGTCAACCCTAATATGGCAACTCTTGATGGTTTTGGAAATTTTGGCAATGGCAACTTTGCACCAGATGATTGGGGTAAAGGTGGTTTTGGCAGCGTTCGCCTGAGTGAGTACTTACATGCCATCCAGACAGTCATCAAGTTAAGTTTTGATGAAGGAACCTGGGTTAAGGCTGAAATTACCAGCATGAGCAGCAAAACCGGTCATTATTATTTTGAACTGGCTGAAAAAGATCAGTTTACTGATAAAACCGTTGCGACCTGCCGCGCTACCTTGTGGCGTGGTCAAGCCCAGCGCCTGATCAGTCAATTTAAGGCAGAAAGTGGTATTGATCTGGCTAAAAACCTAAGCGTACTGGTCAAGGTACGCCCCAATTTTAACCCGCAATACGGGTTTTCACTTAATATCGAAGACATTGATTCCAGCTATACGCTAGGTGATCTGGCACAAAAATATCAGGATATTGTACGGCAGCTGGTCGAGGACGAACTCATTGACCTGAATCGCAATTTGCCGAATCCATTTGATATCCGTCAGGTGCTGGTGATTGCACCGGAAAAAGCAGCCGGGCTTGGTGATTTTCAAAAAGATGCTGACCTACTGGCGCAGCATGGCGTGTGCGAGTTTATTTATGCGCACGCCACTTTTCAGGGAATTGATGCGCCCAAAACCATTCAGAAAGCATTGTTCGATAGCCTGCAACACTGGCAGGACAATAAGCAGGGTTTGCCCGATCTGGTGGTAATCATTCGCGGTGGCGGTGCAGTTAATGATCTGGCCTACCTGAATGACTATACGCTTGCTGCCATGCTAGCCCAAAGCCCTGTCCCTGTATGGGTGGGTATTGGCCATGAACGTGACCGCACGATTCTGGATGAAATTTCCCATCGCTCGTTTGACACGCCTAGCAAAGTGATTGCTGGTATTAGAAACCATATTGCCAACGTCACCGAACAGGCCGCAAGCTACTTCGACAGCATTCAGTCGATTGCCCACTATGCCTTTAATGCAGGGCTGGCAGAGCTGGAAACCCTGATGGCGCTTAGCCAGCGCAGTAGCAAATACAAGCTGCTTCAGCTTAACCAGCAGGCAGACCAGCTACTTGAGGCACATCATTATCTGGCCCAGCAACACATCAAACAGGCACAGCAGCAAACCGAGCAACTGATGCGCGAAATGCTGCTACAAAGTCCCAAGCAAACACTGGAGCGCGGCTATGCCATTGTAAGACTAAATGGCAAGCCAGTCCGTTCAATCCAGGAGCTGCAAAAGGCTTCTGTACATTCTATAGATCATCAGCTCGCAGCCAGCCCCTCTATAGTTGCGCAAGGTCACGGCCAGAATATTGTTCAGATTGACATGCAGGATGGACAAGCCAGTGTCCAGCTAGATACTATAAATTTTCTTGAGTGAATCCAATATGACCAAAGCAGACATTAAATCATCAGTTGATCATTCCACACTGGATTTTAAGCAGGCTTTTGCCGTTCTCAAACAGAATGCCGAACGGCTTGAAGCGCAGCAGGAACCTGATCTGGATCAGCTAATGGTCATTGTGGAAGAATCCATGCAAGCCTACAAAGTATGCAAGCAACGGATTAAGGCTGTACAAGATGCCCTAAACCAGACCTTTGAGCATGATTAATTGTGTTCTAGGCAATTGCTATAAAAAAACGATGTATGAATAGAAAATCATACATCGTTTTTTGCATTCAAGCGATTTTATCAAAACCGCTTAATTGATCTTTAGAAGCTTGAGGGCCTCAGTTCTAGCTGAGTAAACTTCAGTTATCGTAGATGACACTAAAATTAACGATTTTGCTTGCTGGTAAACTGGCCATCTTCATCACGGGACTGATTACCGTTCTGATTGGACTGCTGGCCACGTTGACTGCCCTGCTGCTTACCGCTTGAGCTGTCATTTTGGGTATATTGGTTATTGCCCTGACTGTTGTTGCTTTGCTTGCCCTGGTTTTGGTTATTGCTACCCTGTTGCTTGCTATTACTATCGCTGCTTTGGGTTTGCTGACCTTGTCCACCATGGCTTTTTGAACCCGCCTGACGAGCTTCTTCAGATGTAAATTCATGAGCATTACCGCTGGCATGTGCAGCACGGCCACCTTCACTGGCAATTTCACGCTGACGGTCTGGATCCATGCTGGCAAAGCCCCGATTAGAAGTTCCACCACCTTGCTGTTGTTGCTGGCCGCCCTGCTGTTGATGTTGTTTGCCTTGATTACTGTCTTGATTAGACTGATTTTTTCCTTGAGAATTATTTGAACGATTAGACATATTACACCTACCTTTCGAATTTAATAACATGGGTTAATAACATACCGAAGTTTCGGTTTAAACAAGGTAAGCGCATTAAACAGATTACACTGTCTGAAAAACTGTAGAGTTTTACAACCTTAAGCCAGCATTAAGTCATTAAATGTAATACAGGTAAATTTATATAAATATAGCCCGATTAGTTACTTTCTTAAAATACTTGTTTCAATAGTTTAAGTGATTGTATTTATAATTAAATTAAGCATTAAATATAACAATTATCCTAAATCTATATTTTTCTAATTTACATCTTAAATTAAACCTAGCAGAGAATATGTAGGCTATTTTTTGGAGTTGATCACAGATTTTTAATCAGGAGTATAAGCAATATAATTCTGTTACTATTTACAATAAATTAAGACTTCCTACTGTGTTGAAGAATATGAAGAATTTCCGGTTAACGGCATTTCTTTACACACAACAACTTTGAAAAAGTGACTTATAGAGAGCGCCATTGCTGCTGTGCTTCTGCGGCTGTTTTATTGAGTATGACTTGCCCATTCTCAACCCATTCAATCCAGTCCAATGGAACTGTATGATGGGTGTTATCTGCTGCTGAGTCATTCTTTGCCAGTTTGAACTAAACAGTCCCAATAGCATGATCTACTTCACCAACATGTTGCTGGTTAGAGCCTAACACCTCAGCATGGGGTTTAATGTCATTAATATCAATTTAAGTAGCCATTACCAACTCCTATAGTTATCTATGTTTCAAAAGAATTAAAGCCTCTAAACAGGAAATCTTTTCCGTTAAACTGCTTCACCTGTCTTGTATTAATCATTATTTTTTAATCCATTAAAATATATAAAAATTATAAATTTAATGAAAGTAAGATTTTATGACTAAGTAATTTCTGGTTCACAAATTCTGCATTTTATTTTTTTAGCAAGTATCTTTGTATATTGATTGTTCCCAACACTTTAAAATAACTCAAAGCATTGTATTAATGCATATTCCAGAATAATTGAAAGATGAGGTATATTGATGAGTACCATATTAATTACTGGGGCAGGGACTGGATTTGGTCGTGAATCTGCCCTTCGCCTCGCTGAAAAAGGCCATGCTGTAATTGCTGGAGTGGAAATATTTCCACAGATTTTTGAATTGCAGCAGGAAGCCAAAAAGCGTGGTGTTAGCCTTCAAGTTGAAAAACTGGACATTACCAATGAAAAAGACCGTGAAAAAGCATGGCAATGGGATATTGATGTATTGGTAAACAATGCTGGTGTTGCAGAAGGTGGGGCTGTGGCTGATATCCCCGAGAAAAACCTGCGTCATCAATTTGAAGTTAATGTGTTTGGAACCATTTTGCTCACCCAAGGGTTTGCCAAAAATATGGCCCAAAAAAAAGAAGGAAAAATCATTTTTATTTCTTCAGTTGCCGGGTTAATGACTGATCCTTTTTCCGGCCCTTATTCTGCTTCCAAACATGCACTAGAAGCATTTGCCACTGCCCTGCATAAGGAACTAAAAGAATTTGGTATTCAGGTCGCTACTGTTAATCCGGGTCCCTATCTTACTGGCTTTAATGACCGGATGTATGAAACCTGGAAAAACTGGGATGACAACCCGTCAACACGCCTATTTGACTATAATCGACTGGCCTTTCCACACATGCAATTTGATCCGGAAGCTGTATATGACACAGTGGTTGAGGTGGTCACTGGCAAAAGCAAGCTATATCGTAATGTTGTGCCTAAAGCCATGAAAAAACAGCTTCAAGTGCTAATGGCCGCTGAGTGGGAAGCAACCCAAAACGCTGATACCGATAAACGTGATGATATGGTGCAACAGGCCT
This sequence comes from Alkanindiges hydrocarboniclasticus, assembly GCF_001982605.1. Taxonomy (GTDB): domain Bacteria; phylum Pseudomonadota; class Gammaproteobacteria; order Pseudomonadales; family Moraxellaceae; genus Alkanindiges; species Alkanindiges hydrocarboniclasticus. The sequence continues at coordinate 43,943 of NZ_MLCN01000001.1, forward strand.
ATGATATGAAACCGGGCACACCGGCAAAAACCTTTATTCTGGATAGAATCCTCAAAAGTTTTTAATATAGGGTATGCGCTGTTCATCAACAGCAATTGAAAAATCACCATTAAAAAAGCCGTTCAGGTAAACTGCTGAACGGCTTTTTTAATACGGGTTGGTTAATTCTTTAGAGTGGTTTTAAAACAGGCTGTTCATATCCATCGACTCACCCGTGGACGACCTGAGCTGATGGATCTTTTCTGAAGCCACTGCAATCGGCAATACCTTGTTAATTAACTCAATCAAATCCGGGAAGGTCTTTAAAGCCACAAATTGCGGGTCGCAGCCGGCCAGCAAGTCCAGCTCTACCAGATAGGCATAATGTGCCCGTTCAGGGTTACCTACATATACTTCCATAATGACATCACCACAGATCATATTGCCAATACTCATGGCATCTGCTGGTTCATAGCCCGCATTTCTAATATCTTCAGACAGGTCAATACTGCCAGTTTCCTTTTGAGTATGTGTAAGAAAATCTTCAATTTCTGACCAGCCATATTTATAGCTAAATTTCCACATACTACAATTCCTTTTACTATTAAAAAGTTAGCATCAACACGCATCACAGCTAAAATTGTAAATCCTGTTAGCAAGCTTTTAAACCATGATTTGTAGGAACTATATTAAAAAATAGACTAGTCTGTATAGACTTTTGTTACTAAAGGATAATAGATTTAATGTTAAGAAAGACACTTATAGATTTTTGGAATTTATGAAAACGCTTATATCAAGACCACAAAAATGATCATAAAAAACCGCCTCTATTAAATAGATAGGCGGTTGGTCTGAGGCGGGATTAAAAGTGTTGCAGCAGGAATCATTACAACAGGTTTAACAACGATCAGATCACATTTGTACCGGATACTGTACAACTGCTAGGCACGGAGCATATCACTTTATTTCTTAAGGAAAATATACTGAACAGTCATCTGTTATGTGGATTGGTTATCTCTTACATTTGCTTAAAAAACAATCTAACCAAGTATTTAACACAAGTTAATATTACAAGAAGCCAAATGTGTGATGCTACAGATAAGTCATTACATAAAAAGCCAATGCCGTAAGCAGCAGAAAAAATAAGGCAATAAACAGATAATTAAAGGCACGAAAACTGTGGGAAGACTTGGTGGTTTTTTCAGTGGCAATATTTTCGTATTGCTCCAAAAAAGTATAGCTCACTGCTTCTTGATTTTGAATAATCAACTGTACAAATTCATCCAGAATACTGCCCTGCATCATATAGGGGTTAAACGTATCCTGTTGCCGCGCCAGAAAAAACTGTTGAAGCGCAACTTCCCTAATAAAATATTTAATGTTCCAGAACCGGAATGATTTAGTAGCAACCTGTTCGCGCTTTAATAATAAAAAATCCTTGGTATATGGACTTTCCAGAGACATCTGATGAAATTTATTGATTTGTTGTTCGCTGCCTTCGAGACAATGCAAAAAAGTATTGTTGCCATAAATTAGCACGCCACTTAGCTCCTCAATATTATTGAGTGTTTCACAAATCTGGGTAATCTCTACCAGATGTTGGCGAATGGTCGAAGGTAGCGCTGTGGATGTAGCCGCATAAATAAAACGTGTATAGTTTGACATTGTTATTGCAGCGTTTGGTTAAGATGAATGCGAATAACTCATTATAGCTAGTGAGTTGAATATTTTAAAATAATTAAATGAAGTATCATTTTAACCTTAATGGACACCCTCAACCACAAACCATTATAAAAACTGTTTGACCTGAAAGATTGATCAGCATTTTCCATAACCTTGGATGTAGCCTGATGCCATCTTCAATAAATTTTGTCTAAACAACCAGTAAGTAAGACAGCACTATAAGCCCAAGGTTACTGACGCGCGTTAAGGATGACGCCTAGAAACCGTATGATCAAAAACTCTTGCATCGATACTGAACGCGTGGTGCTACGGCATTACGTTCAAAACCAGTATCGGTAGCACACACTTCCTGCTTGGCCAGATTGTAATAAACCCATTTGGAATTCACTAATGATTTAAATCCCTTGGATGTAATTTGAATATCTTTTTCCTGATAAATAAAAATTTTATCGCTACTGCCATCGAACTCATTAACCACATCAATAATATTAACTAATATTCTTTCCATCATTTATATTCTTGATTTAATAAAGAGCAGCCATAGTACAGCTTTTTATTTAAAAATTAAGGGCTTTTAACAACTAAGCTACCTTATAGCAGGTTTTGCAAAAAATCAGCGCCAATCATTAGGCAATGATGTTGCCTAACTGAACCTTAAAACACTGACCTACATACCAGCATAGATAAATAGGCTTAGCGATGAGAGAATTTGGAAGCAATCTCACGCCTGGCTTGCTGACTTGACGAATCAGCAGCTTTCGATGCTTCCTCAATGGCCCTATTCGCAGCATTGGCAACTGCAACAGCTGCATCATATGAGGCGTCAGTTGCGCTATTGGCTGCTGCTTGAACTGCATCACGATGCGCCTGTTGGGCATCAACCAGAATACTGACTAATCAGATCATCAAAAATCTGTATTTTATGGTCGTTGCGGCACATGGGTTAATGCCCGACGCAAGGTTACAAACTTTACGCATTACAAGCTAGCATAGTCTTGAGCACCTTTTGTCCAACACCACCTGTTTTTCAGATTTGCTCGCTCGCCATACACAATTACAACAGTGCGAGCAACTCATGCACACCTATGATAAAATTGTTGCCCATTTTTGGCATAGACCGGACTGGCCTTGGAGCCAGCAATTTGCCCAGTCATAAATGCCCTATGCTGTAAAAGCATTACTTAGATCAATATTTGACTCATTGGTCAGAACTGTTGAATTGTTCAGTGAATTCCCTCTACGGTTACCCCAGACAGTTTTCAAAACTTGCAGAAACCCGGCTTTTTTCTACCAGTTCGCCGAAAATACAGGCAAAGTTGCCACTTTTCATCACACAATAGTTATAATTTTTTGGACAAATGGTCAAATTTGGCATTGCCAAAATTATTTTTTTTGCGTATCTTGCTGCGAAGTAACGCGAATATTTCATTTTTTGTAGCGAACTGGCAAAGTTGAAAGGAATCTCTGCCCAACTGGTTCAAATGTTTCAAAATACATTTCAAAAAATATATCGCTTGTTTTTCAATAAGATAAGCCAAATCATGGCTTAGACCTGCACAGTGACTTTGGAGCAGCCCTATAATGCCCTTTACGGATATTCTGGTTTTACATGGACCCAACCTGAACCTGCTGGGGCAGCGCGAACCAGAAATCTACGGCAGCACAACACTAGCCGATATTAACCAGAAACTTGTCAACCAGGCAAATCAGGCCGGTTTTCAACTGGACAGTTTTCAGAGTAACTGGGAAGGTGCGCTGGTTGATCGTATTCAGCAGGCTTATACCGAGCAAACCCGTTTTATCCTTATTAATCCTGCGGCGCTAACCCATACCTCGGTTGCCCTGCGGGATGCATTGCTGGGCGTGGCAATTCCATTTATTGAAGTGCATTTATCCAATGTACATGCCCGCGAAGCATTTCGTCATCACTCCTATTTATCAGATAAAGCACAGGCTGTTATTTGCGGCCTGGGTGCTGATGGATATTATTTTGCCTTAAGCCATGTGATTAACAGGCTTGGGGCGACTTCAGCCAAGGGTTAAAGATTGGCAAGCTAACCTGTAACCCGGCTGGCCTGTACTGCATTGCCAAGTACAGGCAACCCGTTAATTTTTACTGCAACACAGTCTGGAACACGCCGCATGGACATCCGAAAAATCAAGAAGCTGATTGATCTTATGATTGAATCAGATTTGCAGGCGCTGGAAGTAAAGGAAGGTGATCAATCCATTTCTCTTACGCGTCGTACTCCTGTTATTGCTGGGGCAGCCATGGCCTCGATGCCTGAACCTCTCCCTCAGGTTCGTACCCAGCGCGGCGCCATTGAAACCTCGCCTATGGTTGGGGTGTTTTATGCAGCGCCAAATCCCGGTGAAGCTCCTTTTGTTAAGGTAGGTCAAACGGTGCAGGCTGGCGATACGCTTGGCATCATTGAAGCGATGAAAATCATGAATCCGATTGAAGCAACCCAAAGTGGCGTTATTGATGAGATTCTGGTGAAGAATGCGGATGTGGTTCAGTATGGTCAGCCACTTTTCCGGTTTCGCGCCTAAAATATGACAGTGTCATTGCTTTTGGAATAAATGTTTATGCTACAAAAAATCCTTATCGCCAACCGTGGTGAAATTGCACTGCGTATTACCCGGGCCTGCAAGGCTCTCGGGATCAAAACCGTTGGAGTGTATTCCGACGCCGATAAGGATTTAATGCATTTACGCTTTGTTGATGAAGCTGTGTGCATTGGCGCTGGTGCCAGCAGCGAAAGCTACCTGAACATTCCGGCTCTGATTAGTGCAGCCGAGGTTACAGGAGCCGATGCCATTCATCCGGGGTATGGCTTTTTGTCCGAAAATGCCGAGTTTGCCGAACTGGTTGAAAACTCGGGTTTTACCTTCATTGGGCCGCGCCCGGAGCATATTCGCCTGATGGGCAACAAGGTTTCTGCTATTTTAGCCATGAAAAAAGCGGGTGTGCCCACTGTTCCCGGTTCAACCCGTGCTGTCACGACCCATAATGCTTTGAGCGAGGCCAAAAATATTGGTTTTCCGCTCATTGTAAAAGCTGCCGCTGGCGGTGGAGGCCGGGGCATGCGTATTGTTGAGCGTGTGGATATGCTACTGGAATCGGTGCAGGCAGCCCAGCGCGATGCTGAAATGTGGTTTGGCGATGACACTGTATATATGGAACGGTTTTTACAAAAGCCGCGTCATGTTGAAGTGCAGGTGCTGGGTGACGGCATGGGCCGCGCGATACACCTGTTTGACCGTGACTGCTCGCTACAGCGCCGCCACCAGAAAGTTATTGAAGAAGCCCCGGCTCCTGACCTGCCAGAACAGGCCCGTGCTGAAATTTTACAAGCCTGCGTGAGTGCCTGTGAACTAATGCAGTATCGTGGTGCAGGTACCTTTGAATTTTTGTTTGAAGATGAGCAGTTCTTTTTTATTGAAATGAATACCCGTGTTCAGGTGGAACATCCGGTGACTGAATGCATTACCGGTATTGATATTATTGAACAGCAAATCCGGATTGCTGCCGGACTTGGGCTGGATATTACCCAGGATGATATCAAGATTTGTGGGCATGCCATTGAATGCCGCATTAATGCCGAAGACCCAAAAACCTTTATGCCTTCACCCGGCACTATCAAATATTTTCATGCGCCCGGTGGTGCTGGTATTCGCTTTGATTCGCACATTTATAGCGGCTACAGCATTCCCCCCTATTATGATTCCATGATCGGCAAGCTGATTGCCCACGCCAAAGACCGCCCAACAGCACTGGCCCGTTTGCGTCAGGCACTGGATGAAACCATTATTGATGGCGTAAAAACCAATATTAGTCTGCACCGCAATGTCATTTTGTGTGATGCCGACTTTAACCGGCAGGCCATGGATATCCATTATCTGGAAAAAAACCTGCTTAAGCGGCAGGAAGAAGCCGAAGCATCTGCGTCGGCCTGATTGAAAGCTTAATTATTGAGTTTTTAATTGCACAATCTTTAGGAGCTTTAATTTTTAAGGCAAAACCCGGCGTAATGATGCAAAACACTGGCTGCCATCCTGCGTGGTGCAAAACTCCATGCTTGCTGGCCCAGTCCATTTGACATATTGCTGCTGGTCTTCACCGCGCTGGTCAATGGCATTGCCTGAGCAATCAGTTTTTAAGTTGTCATACTGAATGCGCATGGCGAGCACAGGCGTACCCGGCTCCGCCACGGCAGGCACCTGATAAACATAATTCCCATAGGTCCACTCTGCACCGCTTTTTATAACCACATCGCCCTTTTCCATAAAATTATAGTATTCAATGCATTGGGCGCCCGGAATAGTCATGGCCCATAATCCGGTAACTTGTGGACGGCTCACAATCACAATCTTATTGTCCGGTTCTGGCACCTCAACACTTTCTGCTGCTTCCGGCACGGCAGTTGGCGCTGGTTTATCAGGTACAGCGGGCATGGCTGGGGCTTGTGGCTCTACGCTGGAATGCTCATGCAATGGTGTACTGGTAGTAGTTGTAGCTGCGGTAACCCGCTCTGGTGCTATGACATTATCAGCAGCATGGCTTAATGAACAGCATAACAGCAGCCCAAAACCCAAAGGTGAAAAACGCAAAGAGGATAATAATGACGATGTGTTTTTTATGCGTGGCGTCTTTAAAAAACTGGGAATACGCGCTGATTGCAACGGCGTCATGCTGTTCATTTTGATGCTATTCATTAACAATTATCTTCTAAAATCAACTAAAAACCCTGCTTTTGATCGTGCAGCCGTTTTGACTAAAGGTCAAGTGCTGATTGCGTTTTCACAACATACCGGGGAGACAAAAAGAATAAGCCCAGCAATACCACCAGTGCAGCCGCATAAAACATGGCATTGCCGCCATACGCTTGCCAGTAATGGCCCGCTAGCAATGACCCCAGTGCAACGCCCAAGCCCCACATGGTGCTATACAACGCCTGTGCCCGCCCCTGTTGTGCTGGCAGGAAACTGTTAAAGATAACCCGCATGGCAAGCACATGAAACAGGCCAAAGCTAAAGGCATGCAGGCATTGCGCAATAATCTGGACACTCAAAAACTGTGGAAAACTGGCTACCAGTATCCAGCGTAATGAGGTCACTATCAGGCATAAAGCAATCAACTGATGTTGTTTAAAACGTGCCAGTAGATGACGGCTCTGGCTAAACATGACAATTTCAGCCACCACGCCCAACGACCACAACAAACCTGTAGTGCCAGTGCTATAACCATAGTCTTTTAAATAATTGGAATAAAAACTGTAAAACGGTGCATGTGAGAGCAGCAGTAAAAATTCAATGCTAAAAAAGCGCCAAACCAGTGGCTGCTTGAGTACCGGAAAAATAGAACTGAGCTGTTTTTGCGCAGGAGGTGCCTGCTTTGGCTCATGAATCTGCCACGACCATGCCCAAGTCAACCCAGCAATCAGCATTAATAGCATGGGCAAATAATGAATACTGATAATATCAAATACTTTGCCCAGTATAAAAACAGCCACAATAAAACCAACAGAACCCCAGCGCCGCACCTTGCCATACAGGCTTTCACGTTGCGCACCCAACCAAAATAAGGTTACCGCTTCAAATTGCGCCAGAATGGCATTTTGAAAAAAGCTAAATACAAACATCAAAATAGCCAGATGTCCCAAGGTGTTGGGCAACAAAAAAATACTCAGCCAGATAATGCATTCCATCAGGGTTGCAAGGCGTACCCAGCGCATGCGTTTACCAGTACGATCGGCCAGCCAGCCCCAGGCAATCGGTGCAAAGATCCGGGTAAGCACAGTAATGGACGCCAGTAGACCAATGGTAGCGCGGCTAAAGCCCTGATCTTCCAGATACAGGCTCCAGTACGGCATAAATGCACCAACCACCGCATAGTACAAAAAGTAAAAGCCGGAGATTTTATAAAGGCCTGAAATAGAAGGTGTCATGATGGCTTTCTAGGAGAAATGTCATACAAAAGGAGATTGAACAAGGAGAGTGATATTGACCTTGCACACTGGCTATGGTTAAATCCCCAACAGTTTGAGATGAGCCTCAATTAGCTTGTTATCTGTGCTTGCATGGATTTAGAACAAGCGACTAAAAGCCCGTACTGTAAAAAGTTCGGGCTTTTTTATGTCCTAAAATAAACCGGATGGCTCTATTAAACTGATTATTAATGACCAATCGCAGCCAATGGCGCAATGACATCGGCATTTTGCGCACGGTGCCTTAGGTAGTGATCCATCAACACAATGGCCAGCATGGCTTCGGCAATGGGTGTGGCACGTACGCCCACACAGGGATCATGGCGGCCCTTGGTAATCACGTCAGTGGACTCGCCCTGCAAGTTAATGGTTTTGCCGGGTGTAGTAATACTGGCGGTGGGCTTAAGCGCAATTGCCACCCGAATAGTTTGTCCTGAACTAATCCCACCCAAAATGCCACCTGCATGATTGGCCGTAAAACCATCCGGCGTTAGCTCATCACGGGATTCATGACCAAACTGGCCTGCCACAGCAAAGCCATCGCCAATTTCTACGCCTTTAACTGCATTAATGCTCATCATCGCGTGGGCAATATCAGCATCTAGACGGTCAAATACTGGCTCACCCAAGCCAACGGGTACCTGTTCTGCCAAAATTTCCAGCTTGGCCCCACAACTAGTGCCATCACGGCGCAAGCGGGTAACCAACGCCTCAAAGCGTGGCACAGCCTCAGCATCACCACAAAAAAACGGATTATTGGGCACTTCGTTCCAGTCTAGCGTGCTAGCAAACTCGTTGCCAATCTGCGTCACATGACCGCGAATAATCATCCCAAATTTTTCATTCAGGTATTTCTTGGCAATTGCACCGGCAGCAACCCGCATGGCGGTTTCGCGCGCGCTGGAGCGGCCACCCCCCCGATAGTCGCGGAAACCATATTTCTGGGTATACGTATAATCGGCATGGCCCGGACGGAAAGTCTGTGCAATATTGCCGTAATCCTTTGATTTCTGGTCGGTATTACGAATTAGCAAACCAATCGGCGTGCCCGTGGTTTTACCTTCAAATACGCCGGAAATAATTTCAACAATATCTTCTTCTTTGCGCTGGGTTGCAAAGCTGGATGTCCCCGGCTTACGGCGATCCAGATCAATTTGCAGATCAGCTTCACTAAGTTCCAGCCCCGGTGGCACACCATCCACAATGGCCATTAAACCCGGCCCATGTGACTCACCACAAGTTGTCACGCGGAACAATTGACCAATACTATTTCCTGCCATGGTTTATTGCTCCTGATTAGGCGTCTAACGCAGCTTTGAATTCGGCCTGATGCAAACGGCATTGCTGTGCAGTCAGTGCAAATACACCTGCACCGCCACGATTAAAGTGCAGCCAGTGGAATTTGATTTTTGCAAATGCCTGACGCAGCGCCCACTCACTGTTACCCACTTCAATTACCAGCAAACCGTTATCGGTTAGGTAATCAGCGGCCTGTGCCAGAATATGACGCACCAGATCCAGCCCATCGCGGCCCGCGGCTAATGCCAACTCAGGTTCATGCAGGAATTCCTGCGGCAGGTCTGCCATGTCTGAGGCATCCACATAAGGCGGATTGCTAATAATCAAATCATACTGGCGCTGGGCCGGAATTTTTTCCAGCAAATTGGATTCAATCAGGGACACCTGATCTTCCTTATTGTGATAGTCCACATTAATGGCCGCCACTTCCAGTGCATCACGCGAAATATCCACGGCATCCACTGTGGCATCCGGAAAGGCATAAGCCAGTGCAATGGCAATGCAGCCAGAACCAGTACACAAATCCAGCATGCGGGTGGGTTCAATTGGATGATCGGTGTGCGGTAACTGGTTAACCCCGCCTTGGGCATTGGCCAGTCCATTGCTAAAGAATGGGTTAAACTGGTTTTCAATCAGCTCGGCAACTGGTGAACGGGGAATGAGCACACGTTCATCGACATAATACGGCTGACCGGCAAAATAGGATAAATTCAGTAAATAGCCCAGTGGAATACGCTGGTTAATCCGCTTTTCCAGTACATCAATAATGCGCTGTTTTTCAGACGGCAGCAGCTTGGCATCCAGAATTTGTTCGTCGGCAGACCATTCCAGTGACAGGCTTTGCAGTACCATTGCGGCGCTTTCAGCAAAAAAGTCTTCAGTGCCCTGCCCCAGATGCACCTCATAACTGCGTAAGGCGGTTACGCCAAACCGGATAAAATCACGAATCGTCTGTAAATGCTGCATTGCCTCATTTAATGTTTCTTGTTCGATGGTTAAATTATCCACGCACGCGCCTCAACAACCGCAAAAAAAGAGCGCTATTTTAACTGTTTTTGCATCAGTAGCCTATCCTTTTTGCTTTTACCGCATTTTTTTCACAGGCTGGTTAAAAGCGCTACAGAATGATTTTGAGCCTCTCATAAAATCGGCTATACTTTGCGGCTTTTAAACAGGCCAGCTTTTTTCTACTTGCTGCTGCTTATGCTAGACTTTTGCAAAAAAAATTGCCGGTTAAGCATGGCGGACTGTAGAAAATCCTGTGTTGTAAGTTGTGTTGATAATACTGCTTGATTCAGTTTGGGTTTTACCGGTCTATTTTGCTGGCTGGTTTTACGGGTTAAACCAAGCTGTTAAGCAATCTGGCTTTTTATGTGTGGTTATTTGTCTGGGAGCTGTTTTGTGAGCCGTATGATGACATCGAACGAAATTCGTGAAGCGTTTTTGCGTTATTTTGAAACGCAAGGCCACACGCGTGTTGCCTCCAGTTCCCTGATTCCTGCCAACGACCCTACCCTGCTATTTACCAATGCAGGCATGAACCAGTTCAAAGACTGTTTTTTGGGGCTGGACAAACGCGATTATGTCCGCGCTACCTCAAGCCAGAAATGTGTCCGCGCTGGCGGCAAGCATAACGATCTGGACAACGTCGGCTATACCGCGCGTCACCATACTTTCTTTGAAATGCTGGGCAATTTTTCCTTTGGGGATTACTTTAAACAAGATGCCATCAGATTTGCCTGGGAATTTTTGACCAGCAAAGAGTGGCTGGCTATTCCTGCTGACCGCCTGTATGTCACGGTTTATGCTACAGACGACGAAGCTTTTGAGATCTGGAACAAGGATATCGGGCTGGCTGCCGAGCGCATTATCCGCATTGGCGACAACAAAGGCGCACCCTATGCCTCCGATAACTTCTGGGCGATGGGTGACACCGGGCCATGTGGGCCATGTACCGAAATTTTCTATGACCATGGCGCTGATATTGCCGGTGGTTTGCCGGGTACGCCGGAAGAAGATGGCGACCGTTTTATTGAAATCTGGAACAACGTATTCATGCAGTTTAACCGCACGGCTGATGGCGTTTTGCATCCGCTGCCTGCCCCAAGCGTGGATACCGGCATGGGTCTGGAGCGTATTAGCGCAGTAATGCAGCATGTGCATTCCAACTATGAGATTGACCTGTTCCAGCACTTGATTAAATCTGCCGCGCAAATTATTGGGATTGAAAACCAGAACCAGCCTTCGTTACGTGTACTGGCTGACCATGCCCGCTCCTGCTCATTTTTAATTGCAGATGGTGTAATTCCCAGCAATGAAGGTCGTGGTTATGTCCTGCGCCGCATTATTCGCCGCGCGGTTCGTCACGGCAACAAACTAGGAGCAAGCGGTAGCTTTTTCCACAAGATGGTGCAGCCACTTATTGATGTCATGGGTGATGCTTATCCTGAGCTGGTTAATCGCCGTGATGTAGTTGAAGCCACTTTATTGAAAGAAGAAGAACAGTTTGCCCGTACACTGGAACAAGGCTTGCGTTTGCTGGAAACCGAACTGGTACAGCTACAAGGCAATACCATTGCAGGCAGCACTGTGTTCAAACTATATGACACCTACGGCTTTCCGGTTGACCTGACTGCGGATATTGCCCGCGAGCGTAACCTGCACATTGATGAAGCAGGCTTTGAAGCTGAAATGGCACAACAGCGCCAGCGCGCCCGTGATGCCGGCAAGTTCAATATTGACTACAACAGTATTGTTAAGGTCGATCAGGAATCAGTCTTCCACGGTTATAGCAACATACAAGGCCAGGGCCATATCGTCGCGCTATACAAAGATGGTCAGGCGGTTGATAGCCTAAATGAAGGCGATGAAGGCCTGATTGTGCTGGATCAAACCCCGTTTTATGCCGAAAGCGGTGGTCAGGTTGGCGATACCGGCTTACTAACTGCTGAAAACGGAATTTTTGAAGTTCAGGATACCAAAAAATCAGGCTCAGCCATTGTGCATCAGGGTCTGGTGACTATGGGCACAGTCAGCGTATCACAAGCGGTACAGGCCACCGTCAAAGCCGATATGCGTGCAGCCACCGCGCGTAATCACTCGGCGACTCACCTGCTTCACGCTGCTTTGCGGCAGGTATTGGGTGAGTATGTCACTCAAAAAGGTTCATTGGTTTCTAGCAATGTACTGCGCTTTGACTTTGCCAATGACCAGGCAGTGAGCTTTGACCAGTTGCAGGAAATTGAACGTCTGGTCAATGCTGAGGTGATTGCCAATACCCCAGTATCTACCGAAGAACTGGATATTGAATCTGCCAAGAACAAAGGCGCGATGATGTTGTTTGGCGAAAAATATGGCGATAAAGTACGCGTACTAAGTATGGGTAGCCAGATTGAAGACCGCCATTTCTCTATCGAACTGTGTGGTGGTATTCACGTCAACCGTACTGGTGATATTGGACTGTTCAAGATTGTTAGTGAAGGCGGCATTGCAGCCGGTATTCGCCGTATTGAAGCGGTTACTGGCACTGCGGCACTGGCCGTCGTACAACAGGCCGACCAGCAATTGGCACAAATCAGCAGCCTGATTAAAGCACAGCGCGATCAGGTGTTTAGCCGGGTTGAAGCCTTAAGCGACAATAGTCGTCAACTGGAAAAGCAGATTGAACGCTTAAACCAGAAGCTGGCACATAGCCAGAGTGCTGAGCTGGTTGAAAAGGCACAAGAAATTGCAGGCATCAAAACCCTGATTGCCGAGCTGGATCAAATGGATGGCAAAACCCTGCGCAACCTGCTGGATAGCGTGAGATCACGTTTTTCCGATGGTGTGATTGTGCTGGCTGCCAACGATGGCGCTGGCAAGGTCAGCTTACTGGCTTCCGTAGCTAAGGAATATACCTCTCGCGTCAAGGCAGGCGACATTATCAAGCACCTGACTGAGCAGTTGGGCGGTAAAGGCGGCGGCAAGCCTGATCTGGCGCAAGGTGGCGCACCAATTGCCCCTAATTATGCTGATGTGATGGGTAGCCTGCCAGACTGGCTGGCTACCCAATACACCCGTTAATTGCCGGATTAACGATAGCACTGCTTGTAAAATGTATTATTGATGAGCACTCATGTCAGGCAAAGCAATGAGCCTGACTGGGAATTTAAAAACAGATGGAACAATTATGGCTTTAATCGTACAAAAATATGGGGGTACCTCAATGGGTACGCCCGAGCGCATTTTAAATGTAGCGCGTCGGGTAAAACGCTGGCATGACCATGGTCATCGTGTGGTGGTGGTGGTTTCGGCCATGAGCGGTGAAACCAACCGCCTGCTGGGACTAGCTAAGTCCATTTGTGATAATCCTGACCCGCGTGAAATGGACCAGATGATATCTACAGGCGAACAGGTCAGTATTGCCATGTTGGCAATGGCGTTAAAATCCATTGAAGTGGATGCCTGCTCCTACACAGGGCGTCAGGTTGGCATTATTACGGATAGCTCATTCAATAAAGCACGTATCCAGTCAATTGATGCCGATGTCATGCACAAAGACTTAAATCAGGGCAAAGTACTGATTGTTGCTGGTTTTCAGGGTGTTGATCAGCAAGGCAACATTACGACGCTGGGCCGTGGTGGTTCTGATACCACTGGCGTGGCGCTGGCTGCGGCGCTAAAAGCTGATGAATGCCAGATTTACACCGATGTGGATGGTGTGTATACCACCGACCCGCGTGTTGCGCCCAAAGCCAAAAAACTGTCCCGCATTACTTTTGAAGAAATGCTGGAAATGGCCAGTCTGGGTTCAAAAGTCCTGCAAATCCGCTCTGTGGAGTTTGCGGGCAAATATCAGGTGCCTCTACGTGTACTGTCCAGCTTTGACAATGACACCGATGGCGCCTTTGACGAAGACTTTAAAAACAATGTTGGTACTTTAATCACCACTGAATCGGAACATACTATGGAACAGCCTATTATCTCTGGTATCGCCTTCAACCGTGACGAAGCAAAATTGACTATTCGCGGTGTACCTGACCAGCCGGGCGTTGCATCACGTATTCTGTCGCCAATTGGTGATGCCAACATTGAAATTGACATGATTGTGCAGAACATTGCTGCTGATGGCACCACTGACTTTACCTTTACCGTAAACCGCACTGATTTCAAAAAGGCCCTGAACCTGCTTGAAACCATTGGCAAGGATATTGGCGCTGGTCAGGTGATTGGCGATGACAGCATTGTCAAGGTATCTATTGTGGGTGTTGGCATGCGTTCCCATGCCGGTGTGGCCAGCCAGATGTTTACTGCGCTTGCCAAAGACGGCATCAATATCCAGATGATTTCAACTTCCGAGATCAAGATTTCTGTTGTGGTTGATGAGAAATATCTGGAACTGGCCGTTCGCAGCCTGCATACCGCATTTGGCCTTGACCGTGCCAGTGGCGAAAGCAGTGCCCGTGCATAAACAATATTAGTGCTTGAGCATGGAATATTTGCATAAAAGCATGCAGCAAAAGCAACTGTTTCATGTTAAATTGATCACAGTTGCTTGCAACAGCTGCAAATCATTCCATGTAAAATAAACGGAATATAAAAGCCACTGTTTGTTTTACAAAAAAATGTAGATAAGGCTATTCGGAAAAATAACTTTAAGCGATACTGATAATATAAATCAGGTATGCTCGAAAGGTTGATACAAGGAGAAGAGAATGCTTATTCTGACCCGCCGCGTCGGGGAAACCCTGATGATTGGGGATGAAGTTAGCGTCACAGTGTTGGGCGTTAAAGGTAATCAGGTGCGTATTGGCGTCAATGCACCCAAAGAAGTGTCGGTACATCGCGAAGAGATTTACCAGCGCATTCAGCACGAGCGCGCCATGCATGAACATTTACAGCATCTGGAGCAGGATTATCAGCCATCGTTTGATGATGATAGCTATAATCGCTAATTATATATTAGGCGATTATTCCTGATGTAACCGTTCAGGTCATCATGCAGGTATTTTATAAGCGGCTTAGGCCGCTTTTATTTTGGGCTTGGCCGAGTCATAAACTCCAGCATGAGCGCCAATTGGCTATTAAGCATATTTAACCCTACGTGTGTCTTTATGCCCAGACTATTTGCCAGTTGCAGCAAGGCAGTTTGTTCCGGCGCAATCACACACTCCGCCACCAGTTTACAGTGCTTGATTATATTTGATGAAAACGGCAGGTTATCCTGCCCCTGCATTCCCAGACTACTGGCATTGATGGCAATATCAATGTCCCTTTGAAACAGCAGTGGGTTTGTCTGAGTTCCTGTATTATCAACCAGTTCATCATCAGCTGCCACAGTCACTTTAAACTCTGGATAGGCTAACAAAAGCTGGTCTTTTAAAAATTCGGCTTTTTTAACACTACGATTATAAATCCGTAAGGACTGGCACCCATGTTGTGCCAGTGCAAATGCAATTGCTGATGCAGCCCCGCCAGCCCCACGCATTAAACAATGACTGCCCTGCACTTTATATCCTGCAGCCAGTAACCCATTCACAAAGCCTGCCCCATCCAGAATATGGCCATGTAACCTGCCTTGCGCATCCCGATAAACGACATTAACTGCGCCAGTAGTTTGTGCCTCGGGCGTTAATGTATCCAGTAAGGCACATATGGCAACCTTGTGTGGCATGGTAATCACTGCCCCGGCAAAATTCTGCATATGACGTAAGCCACTCATCACAGCGTGTAAATTGCCACTACTGACGTGCATGGGAACCAGTACATAATCATCCTGTTGATCTTGCTCAGCCAGCAGTTGATTGATGCGCGCTGGTGTTTTGGCCTGTGCTACAGGATCCCCAATTAGCGCTAGAATTCTGGTTTTTCCGGTAATGGTCATTTTAATTTTCCGTATTATTGAGTTTTAGTTTCATTTTGATGGTAGCAGCGTGTTTTGAAATTATATTGCGGCTTTTTCTTAAAATAGCGACTGGACCTGTTATTTTAATCTGTAGTCCAAATCAAATATTCGCTTTCATTTAAAAATACATTAATTTTTACAGTTACTATCTTTTTTAAAAAAGAAAGCGCAACAAATTATTTCACTTAAAAACTAGCAAAAACAATCGGCTACGTTTAGATTTTCTTAAAAAATCCTTCAAAATCCATCTCGACAATAAATATGCTAAAAAACACGGCTATTTTTCATGCTATACGGTTTGCTTATGCATGAAGGATTATGTCGCCCGGCTCTGGTTAATGGGCAATATGCGGTTAACACAATACAACGCTCTTAATATAGGCAAGGGTTTGCCATGGCAGCCCTTCAGGTTTTGTCGAAAATGGATAGAAGGAATAAATGATGACAAACAGACTCTCTCCCCAGCATCGGCGTGAAGCAATCATTGGGATTGATCCGCTATTAAATGCCTATTTCATGACACTGGTTGAAAATGGCGAAGAAGTGGGTGATCCGCTACTGTTTAGCTTTCACGGTGAAGATGATAGCCCATCGGCACAGGCACAGGTAAAACGCATTGAATACTTCAAGGAGTTGTGGCTGCATGAAACCCGAAGTGTTGATGATATGGCGCGTTTATATGGCTCAGCACCGCCGGCAGAATCGCACGCTTAAATATTTATTGTCACTAAATAGCCTGTTTTTCTAAAAAGCAGGCTATTTTTATTACTCAACCTTAAGCATAAATTATAAAGCCATATCCAGACAATATTTTTTAACTGGACCATAACTTTTGCGATGCTCAGGTAAAATACCATGCAGCGCCATGGCTTCCAGATGGGCCTTGGTGGGATAGCCCTTATGCCTGGCCAAGCCATATTGTGGATACTGGCGATCAAGTTCCTGTAGCTGCTGATCCCGGGTTACCTTGGCTAAAATACTCGCAGCACCAATACTTTGCTCCAAACCATCCCCGCCGACAATCGCCCGACAGGAGATACTGCTATCAGGGCATCGATTGCCATCAATAAGCGCCATACTGGGTACAATAACCAACCCCTCAATAGCGCGTTTCATGGCCAGCATTGTGGCATGTAAAATATTCAAGCTATCAATTTCATCATGGCTGGCCTCGGCAATACACCAGGCCAGAGCATGTTGCTGGATTTGTACAAACAGGTGCTCACGCTTTTTTTCTGACAGTTTTTTGGAGTCATTCAATCCTTCTATCGGATGGTCAGGGTCTAGTATTACCGCCGCTGTGACCACAGAGCCAATTAATGGCCCACGCCCTGCCTCATCGACTCCGGCAACCAGCAATGATGCGGCGGGCAATATCAGGTTGGGATTCAATGCAGAGCATGCCAGAATTCGTGGTGAGCTAGTGTCCAGATTGACCAGCAGTGGCATAACCATTTCCTTAAAAATTATGAATAAATTGCAAGTTTTGATAAACAGTAAGCTGCTTATATACTGAATTCATATAAACATGGACTGACTGGATCAGCCTGCCAGCAAAAAGTATTATAAAACCAGTTCCATTTTAATGGCATTGGGAACCTTGATGCCTGACCTTTTGCCTGAGAATTTTTTAAGCAAACCGGCCCTTAATCCCATCCGTTCATACAATGCCTGCGCACGCGGATTACTATCAGCCACATCCAGCGAAAAAATCCGGTACTGTTGCTGGCGAGCTTCAGCTATTTTATGCTCCAGCATGGCCTTGCCAATACCTGTACTCCGCAAAACTGGCTCTACACCAAAATTGGATAGGTAAAGCTCAGTCTTTTTGGGCTGTTGCATGACACTTTCCACATGCTTGAGACGTAACAGTATCGGCCAGACATTGAGTGGGCCATAAAAACGAAATATGTTTTTTAAGGTAGCCAAGGTTAATTTAGGATAAATCCTGCCATCAAAAAAACAGCCCGTAGCAATAACTTTGCCATCGACCATGGCGACAGTGACATTGCGATAACCGCAAAAACCTTTACCGGATTCAAATTCAAACTGAATAAAATCCTGTGCACGATGCTTCGTGGTTTTATAGATAAAATCATAAAGTTCAGGGCCAGCGCTATACATCAAATCGGCAATATTGCCCTGCATGTCTGGGGTTGCTGCAATAATCTGCATGGGATGTCCTAAAATTTGTTGTTAAAGTTATTGTTCAACGTAAAGGCTTAAACTTTACAATTAAAATGCGCATCTGGAAATTTGCCACCAGTTTTAAAGATACAGCCTTTAAAAACTACTGATGAGCTACCTGTTGTTTTAGCATACTTTATTTAACAAACCCAGTACGGCCAATGCCGGATTTATGGCTTGCTGTCCCTGTAATTGCTGGTGAATTGCCATCAGTGCTTGCTGCTGGCTTTGGCCTTTTGATGTTTGTAGTAATCCCATGGCGGCCTGATGCACTTTAGCAGGTGTGGCATCGTACTGAATCAGTTCCGGCACCACTTCACGACTGGCCAGAATATTGGGCAGTGATTTGTAGGGAATCCTCACCATAAAACTGGCAATCAAATAGGTCAGCCAATGTAGCTTGTATACCACCACCATAGGCCGCCCAAACAGCAGGCATTCCAGCGTTGCCGTGCCTGAAGCCAGCAGGACCAGATCACTTGCCGCCATAACATCTCGCCCGACTTTACTTTTGCTTTCCTGTGCATGAATGACCTGCACCGCCTTGCTCAATGCCTGAGGATAACTGGCCAGAATATGCTGGATTTGCTCAAAACGGGCCTGATTAATGGCAGGCACCAGAAACCTGAGGTCTGGCCGGGTTTGCAACAGCTTGAATGCACTATCAAACAGCAACGGGGCAAGCCGTGATACTTCACCAGAACGGCTGCCCGGCAAAATGCCAATTAGCGTTTGGGTTGGTTCAAGGCCTAATTGTTGCTTGGCCAGTGCAAGATCATGCTGTAGCGGAATTTCCTGTGCCAGTGGATGACCGACAAAGACTGCGGGTACTTCATGCTTTAAATAAAAGTCTACTTCAAATGGAAACAGGCATAGCACCAGATCAACCGCAGCGCGAATGCCATGCACCCGGCCCTGACGCCACGCCCATACCGATGGACTGACATACTGTACGGTTTTAATGCCCAATGGCTTCAACTGACTGGACAGGCGCAGGTTAAAATCAGGGGCATCAATCCCCACAAAAATATCTACCGGATTGGCTTTCCAGCGGGCAACCAGATCATCACGAATCGCAAATAGCTCTTTGAGCCGACCCATCACTTCAACCAGCCCCATCACTGCCAGCCGCTCCATGGGATAGATGCTCTGGAAACCTTCTGCAATCATCTGCGGGCCGCCAATCCCTTCAAAAATGGCATCAATCCCCTGTGCCTTAAAGGCTTTGATCAGGGCAACCCCCAGCGTATCGCCCGATACTTCGCCCACCACAATGCCAATACGTAAAGGTTTGCCAAGCGCCTGAGACTGCGTTTGCTGTCCCATTGAAGTTAAGGTTTGCTGATCTTGGCTATTTTTTGGATTGGAAATAATAGGGGTTGTGCTCACTGTGTACGACAAACCTAAACCTGTAATGGCGGCAGTGTAGCATTAAATATTTGGTTTTTTAAAAGCTTAGACACGAAAAAGCTGCGCAGTCCTGTGCCCATTCCTGATAGGCACCATATGACTGAACAGCACTTATAAAACATCTGTAAATTTAAAGTACAGGGTTAAAAAATTGGAAGCAGCCATAAAAACAGCGCTTTAGCCTTGCTACTTAACCGTATTAGCCGTAACTATCAAGGTCTTTAACTAGTCATCATGATCGTGGTGGTCGTCATCACGGTCATGACGGCCATCACGATCATGCTTGCGATCCCAGTGTGACCTGTCGCGATCACGATTGCGATCCCAATTTCTACGGTCATGATCGCGGTCATTTTTCCAGTCTTTTTTATCCCAGCCATTTTTATTCCAACCATCATGACGATGATTACGGTTGGAATTTTCATCAATTGGGGTTACGGCACAGCCACCCAGCGTTAATACCAGAATACCAGTTGCTGTAGCAATCAAATAGCGCTGCATGGCGTTATCCTCAAAACATTATTATGCGCGTAGTGTGGCAGATTTATTGTCTGGTTCTTGAAGGTCAGGTTGGTATTTATGCCTGTTTAGGCTGCAATTGAGTAATTTTTGGTTGAATTTGTCATAACAGTTTAGCTGCCAAGTTTGAAAGGTTATCCATAAAAAAAGCGCCCTGACGGACGCTGATTTATGCTGACTTAAGCTACAGTTAACTGACTTTTTTAACAATAATTGAGCCAATTGAATAACCAGCACCAAAGGAGCAAATAACCCCTAAATCGCCGTCCAGCAAATCTTTGGAATGTTTATGGAAAGCAATGATAGATCCTGCTGAACTGGTATTAGCATACTCATCCAGAATAATGGGTGCACGCTCGCGCTCGGTATCCTTGCCCAGAATCATTTTTAAAATAAACTGGTTCATATTTTCATTGGCCTGGTGCAGCCAGTAACGCTTTACGTCCTCAACATTCAAACCCAGCTTGCCCAAGTGCTCGGTAATGGTTTTGGCGACCAGTGGCGATACTTCGCGATAAACCTTCTGGCCATTTTGCACAAACAGTTTATCCGCCTTGCCCACACCAGATTCATCACCACGGTTTAAGAAACCAAAATTGTTGCGGATATTATTGGAAAACTGGGTGAGTAACTGGGTGCCCAGCACTTCAAAGCCCGGCTTGGAGTTTGTGTCTTCTACCACAATGGCAGTGGCTACATCGCCAAAAATAAAATGGCTGCTGTAATCAGTCCAGTTTAAGTGGCCAGAGGTGATTTCAGCATTGACTACCAGAACCCGCCTGGCTGAACCTGCCTTGATGGCATCAACTGCCTGTTGCAGGCCAAAGGTGGCTGCACTGCACGCCACGTTCATATCAAAGGCATAGCCATGGGTCATGCCAAGGGCAGCCTGAATTTCAATGGCAACGGCTGGATAGGCCCGCTGCATATTTGAGCAGGCCAGAATGACAGCATCAATATCATCCGGGGTTAAACCGGCATTTTCAATGGCTTGCCTAGCCGCAGCGGTGCCCATTTCTGCCTGAATCGACCATTCTTCATTGGCGCGCTCTGGAATGATGGGCGTCATACGCTTGGGATCAAGCACGCCTTCCTTATTCACCACGTAACGTGACTTGATGCCGGATACTTTTTGGATAAAGGGTGCCGATGAACCACGCTTTGGAGTCAGTATTCCGGCTTCAATCTCAGCGGCATTCTGCTGATTGTAGTGTTCGACATAAGCATTCAGGCTTTCTACCAGTTCTTCATTGCTGATTGACTCTGGTGGCGTGTACAGCCCAGTTCCTGTAATACGAATGCTCATGAATCACTCCTGTCATTTATTGTGGTGTTACTTGCATTGCACCCAATAGTAAATGAATATTTCAGATTTGGCTTTAAAAACTTAGCCCAAAATGAGTTGCCACAAAGTCAGCAGTAGTGTCTACCCATCCCCTGTATTTGTCCAGTAGCGAAAAGGCTAAGCTGTTTACAGCATAAGGACACTACCACTGAAAGTTAAAAACGGCAGGATTTAAGCTTAAATATCCTGCCATGCTTTTTCCAGCCGCTTTACTGAAACAGGTACTTTGGTTTTCATCGGCTGGGCAAACAATGATACCCGCCACTCTTCCATTAGCCAGCGAAACTCCTGAAATGAACTGCTTTCCATGGCCTTGTGCGTATCATACTTCAGCATGCGCTCCATGAATGGATCAATTTGTGCCACCGCTTCCGTATCACGCTTCAGGTTATTGGGCAAACGCTCCAGACGGATATTCAGGGCTTTTAAATAACGCGGATATTCCTGCCAGGCCTGTACATCCACCTGATAGACAAAATTGGCCAGTTGCAAGCCGTCGAGCTGGTCTTCGATATCATCCAGATTACGGGCAAATATGTCTA
The DNA here is from genome assembly GCF_001982605.1 of Alkanindiges hydrocarboniclasticus. Taxonomy (GTDB): domain Bacteria; phylum Pseudomonadota; class Gammaproteobacteria; order Pseudomonadales; family Moraxellaceae; genus Alkanindiges; species Alkanindiges hydrocarboniclasticus. The sequence continues at coordinate 65,780 of NZ_MLCN01000001.1, forward strand.
CATCAATGGTTAGCATCTGCCGGCGGATGGTTTGCCATAAGGTAAATATTTCATTAAGGTCAGCCAGTACCTTTTGCCCATGCGTTAAAAACTGGGCTTTGCTTGCTGTCAGCTTCTGCTCAAAGGTTTGCTGGTCATAAGCCAGCCCTTCAAATGACACATCCAGCGTGGCATAAATCAGCATGTTTTCCAGTTGGGTTTTATCGCCCAAAGGGGCAAAAGCCAGAATGAGCGATTTGGGCAACTGTTTTTTGAGCTGACGGCTTAAATCACCCAATTGCAAACTGGCCAGACGCAGCAACCCCTGACGATGATGCCGCTTGGCTTCATTTTCATCATTATAGGTGTGAACCACAACGCCGTTCTGGTTCTGGATTTTAGAGCCATCAGTCTGCTTTATAGTTGCATCAGCTTCAATGGGCACCAAGGCATGATACTGATTGACCAGCAGGCCGGTAACTTTCTTTTGGGTTTCAAATGCAAAGCTGGCTGGAAATTCCAGCAGTTCACCTTGCTGTTGCTTAACAGGCTGATGTGTGGCAACGCGGCAACGTGCCTGTAACTCCTCCAGATCACGCCCTTGCGCAATCACCCGTTTCTTGTCATCAATTACCTGAATCATGGGACGTAAATAATTTGGCACGCTATTAATATCAAAATCTTTAGCCTGAATTTGCTCACCGCGCAGCAAAAAGGCCAGTTGCTCCATCAGGCTATTGCCTTTTTGCGGGTCTAACTGAGTCAACAGTTTTTTGGTAGTATCAGGAATGGGAACAAACAAACGACGCTTGTCTTTCGGCAAAGACTTTAACAACGCCTCTACCAAAGGTTGCCGCCAGCCGGGTACGCTCCATGACAAGGCATTGCCATCAACTTGAGGCAAGGCTTGAATCGGAATACTGACCGTTGCCCCGTCATCCTCGCGGCTGGGATCAAACACATAGCGCGTGGCAAGACGCAAAGCCCCCACCTGCCAGTAATCCGGAAATTGCTGCGTGGTCGGAGCCGAATCCAGTAATACATCTTCTTCAGTTAAAAACAGGATACGCGGATTCTTGGCTTCAACCTCGGCGCGCCAGTCCTCAAAGGTACGGCGGCTGGCAATATGCTCTGGAATGCGGCCTGCATAAAACTGGTACAGGGTTTCTTCATCCACCAGCAAATCCCGACGGCGCAATTTATCTTCAATGCGTTCGACTTCTTCAATTTTTTGCAGGTTATGTTTTAAAAATGGTGGGGTAATGCCCAATTGACCCGTGACTAGTCCATCACGCATAAAGATCTCATGCGCTTCGACCAGATTCACTTTTTCATACTGTATCGGCTGCTTGGGCTGAACAATCAAACCAAACAGTGAAATCTGTGCATAGGCATTCACTGTGCCGGATTTTTTCGACCAGTGTGGTTCAAAATAGTGATACTTGAGCAAATCACGGGCGGCCAGCAAAATCCATTCCGGTTCAATTTTAGCCAGTGTGCGCAAATACACCTGTGAGGTTTCTACCATCTCAAAAGCCATCAGCCACGGCGCGCCCTGTTTATGCAAGGTACTGGCTGGGAAAATCCGGGCTTTTTGCTGACGCACCGCCTGATAGATATTTTTTTCATCAGTTCTTTGCGCAATAAAGGACAATAAGCCGGTGAGCAATGCTTTATGCAGGTTTTCATAGCTGGCAGGCTGATCCTTGCCCGACGGTCGTTCAAATGAAAGCTTCAGTTGCTCGGCCAGTTCCACCAGTTGCTGATGGGTTTGCCGCCATTCACGCAGGCGTAACCAGCTTAAAAAATGCTGCTTGGCAAACTGGCGGCGCTGGCCTTCAGTAAGCTGGCCTTTTTGCGCTGCAATGGTGTTCCACAGCTTGATATAAAATAAGAAGTCGGAATCTGGCTCTTTAAACAAGGCATGTTTTTGGTCAGCCTGTGTTTGCTTGTCGGCTGGACGCTCACGCGGGTCTTGTACTGCCAGGGCACTGACCACAATCAGTGCTTCATTCAATACACCAAAATGCGCACCGCCCAGAATCATGCGGGCCAGACGGGGGTCAATTGGCATTTTTGCCATCATCTGGCCAATCTTGGTAAGCTTACTCCCTTCTTTTTTGGAATCGCCGTTCCTCTCGCTAAGCGCACCCAGTTCAACCAGCAGCTTTTTGCCGTCATTCACCAAACGATGATCAGGCGGCTCGATAAAATTAAAGTGATCCAAATCACCTAATCCCAAGCTCTCCATTTGCAAAATCACCGATGCCAAATTGGTACGCTTGATTTCAGGTTCGGTAAATTCTGGACGGCCTAAAAAATCTTCTTCGCTATACAGGCGAATACAAACCCCCGGCGCAATACGGCCGCAACGCCCCTTACGCTGGTTGGCAGCGGCTTGAGAAATGGCTTCAATCGGTAGACGCTGCACCCGTGAGCGATAGGAATAACGTGAAATCCGTGCAAAACCACTGTCAATTACATAGCGGATATTGGGTACGGTAAGCGCCGTTTCTGCCACGTTGGTGGCAATAATAATACGGCGGCCCTTGCCGGATGGGTTAAAAATCTTCTGTTGTTCGCTTAAGGCCAAACGTGCATACAGTGGCAAAATTTCGGTATGTTTGGGGCCAAATTTGTACAGGGTTTCCTGTAAGTCACGGATTTCCTGTTCGGTGCTAGCAAAGACCAGAATGTCGGCATGCTCTGGATGGCCTTTATTGATGGCATCCTGATAGCACTCTTCCACAGCAGCGACAACGGCACGCGGCAGGTTTTCTTCAACATCGTCAAAGGCGTCATCTTCACTGCCTGCTACGGCCAGTTCGGATACTGGGCGATAGCGAACCTCTACCGGATAGCTGCGGCCTTCCACCTCAAATACGGGGGCATTGTTGAAATACTGGCTAAATCGGTTTACGTCCAGTGTGGCAGAAGTAACAATAACTTTTAGATCGGGGCGCTTGGGTAAAATCTGGCGAATATAGCCCAGCAAAAAATCAATATTTAATGAACGCTCATGTGCTTCATCAATAATAATGGTGTCATATTTATTTAAAAAACGGTCATTGCCCAGTTCAGCCAGCAAAATACCATCAGTCATCAGGCGGATAAATGCGTTGCTGTCACCCGTTTCATTAAAGCGCACCTTAAAGCCCACCGACTTGCCCAGTGGCTCGCCCAGCTCCTCGGCAATACGCTGCGACACACTACGCGCTGCCAAACGACGCGGCTGGGTATGCCCAATAATCCCGGTTAAACCGCGGCCAGCCAGCATGGCAATTTTAGGTAACTGGGTGGTTTTACCCGAACCAGTTTCACCAGCCACAATAATCACCTGATGATCCTGAATTGCTTTAATCAAGCGTTCGGCATTTTGTGACACCGGCAGGTCTTCATTGAGCTTAATATCCGGTAAGCGGTCAACGCGCGTCTGCACGGCTTGCTGTGATTTTTCCAGAAGCTGCTGATATGCCTGTTCGTCCTTAAACTTACCCTGCTTTAGGCGTGACAATTTATAGCGGTCACGCGCCATGACGAGGTGATCAGATTGCCTAGATTGTTCAGCTACAGACATAATTTTTCCTAAAACAGCAGTTTCATTCATATAGCAAACATAAAAGCTCGCCATTGTAGCCATTGCATCAATTCAGCGCGTAGAATTTATCAATTAAAATTTATTTCGACTAAAAATAACAAATGCTTTGAATCACTTCTTTAAAATTTATAGGCTGGCATTTTAAAGCATTGGATTATGCTTACTGGGGGAATAGATATATGATCTCTTTAATAAATTTCAATTCATTTGCTTCTTAAATATTAAAATTAACTATCAGTATTAATAAACTCTGCTAATGCCTCATTAATTTTCTGAACTACATCTTGTTTTTTCATCATACCTGTATAGTAAAATTCAGCTTCATCTGTAATCCAGTTCAATAGATCATATAAATCTGTATCTTCAGAAAGCAGATTTAAAATTAAGTATGCACTTTTAATCAATAAATCAAAATTTAACTGGCCTGTTTTGAAGCGTTGAGTCATATCAGGAATCAATATTAATAATTCATAGTATTGAATAGGAAAAGTAATGATGTCTAAATTGCCCTCGAAGCTAGGGTAATCTCCAAGTGATAAGTCAAGAAGCCAACTTGGGGGAGTTGAAATATCAATTAGCTTCTGATCTACCTTCGCAATTAACGCTTCTTTAGAAAGTAACCCTACACTTTCCTGAATTAACAAAGAACGTATTTCTGCTTTTAATGTCATCAAAATCTCTAGTTTTATTAAATAAACATTAGTGCCAGCCGCACATCGTTATAGCCCATCTCGCCATTTAAGGCCTCAACCAGTGACCTTAACCGGATACTGCCATCTTCATTAAAGCTTTCTGGCAGGTTTTGCTTTTTCACCTGTTTCACTGCGCGGCTCACGGCCTGCAACACTTCTTTTTGCGGTTTAATGCGCTCAAAGTTCAACTCACTGCCAATGCCTGTATCCTTAATAGTGGTATCTTTGCTATTAGTTACTTTGCCACTGGTTTTGCTATTGGCCTGCTCATAGAGTTTGGCCAGATGATTAATGACGGTAGCAATAGTCAGGCTACGTGCCAGTGCAATTTCCTCAATATCCAAGCCTTTTTCATAAAGCTCGCGGGTTTGCTCTAACGTGCTGGCCGAAATACTTGCCCCTGCCTTTTGTTTCAGGCGTTTTTCATAACGGGCAATATCCTTGGGATTGGTGGTGCCGCCACATTTTTTAATAAAATCTTCATGTACCAGCGTGGTATCCCGATCTTGCCATACACTTTCTGCATCATTTGAGAGCTGCTGGAAACGCTGGTCGGCTTTCATGGCCAGACTGTCAAGTTCCAGCGCATTCTGGTTAAAGCCCAGTAAACGCAAGCCATCCAATGTTTTCAAGCGTGACAATGCCACATAGCCCTGCCCTTTTTCAAAAGTCTGGCTCAGGTCAATTTCAGCAGCTTCAAGGGTCATGCCCTGACTTTTATGCACAGTAATGGCCCATGCATGCCGCAGTGGAATCTGCTTGAAGCTGGCAATGGCCTTGCCCTGTTCATTATTAATCGACCATTCGGCAGGCGACACCACCATTTTTGTGCCATCACGCAGTTTCACTTCAGGCAACTCGCCAAATTCTTCATCTTTAATAAAGCCGATGACCTCACCCAAGCTGCCGTTAATATAGCCTTCCTCAAAGTTGTTTTTTACAAACATCACCTTGGCGCCTTTTTTAAGCATCAGGTCTTGCGGCGCACGAACGGAACTGGTCAGGGTCATCACCAGTTTTTCATTGCCTTCGGTTTGGGCATAAAAATGATGCGCCTTGCCTTTAAGCCCTTCCAGATGCTGCTCATTGATCTGGTCGACATCTACATTATGGGTAAACAAACGGGTGATATCGCTATCCAATGCCTGCTGCTGAGTGCTTTGCAAGGTTTTAATGCTATGCGGGCTAATCTGACCCAAGCGGATTTCATTTAAAATAATATTAAGCTGGTTGTCCTGCTGGCGATGCTGCTCACTGAGATAGCAAATACTAAAACCGGCTTCCAGCCATGCCGCCGACATAAAAGCAAACTTGTCACGGTTAGTTTCGCCGGATTTGCCAACAGGCGGCAACTGAAAAAAGTCACCCGCGACAATGACCTGCATGCCACCAAATGGCTCATCAGTATCCTTGATGTATTTTAAAACCTGATTGACCAGATCCAGTTGCCGCGCATGAAGCATGGAAATTTCATCAATAATCAACACTTGGGCTTTTTCAATATGGTCACGCAGGTATTTGCGGTCTTTTAGATTTTTGAGGTCGTGATCAGTCAGGACATCCTTGATGCCAATGCCAGACCAGGTATGAATGGTCATGCCGTTCATGTGAGTGGCGGCAATACCTGTGGATGCTGTAACGGCAACGGGCACCTTGCGCGCCTTAAGGTACTCAATGTACTGGTTGAGTGTGTAGGTTTTACCTGCCCCGGCAGAGCCGGTTAAAAAGACATTTTTGCCGGATTTTAAAATATTCAGTGCGGTGGATTGTTTCATAAAAAAATGTGCTGCATAGAAGGATGTGCTGCATGAAATAGACGATATGGCGTCAAAAAGGGCGATTTTCAGGTTTTATATTTTAGCAGCTTTTTGCACAGGCTGCCTTTTTAAAGCACTGGACAAAAGCCAAAACGCGACAAGGCCTGACGCATTTTAGCTATTTAAAATTTTAAGCTCAGAATAAACAATGCAGTTTTATAAATTGAAACAGCTTGATTTTAACCTTACTAAGCTTGGCTTATCATTTTTTGGCATGACAAAGTGTTGCTGTGCTTTACCGCTGCTTAAGCACAGCTTTTGCCGTAGGCTTGAGTCAAGCCTTACCTGATTTATTTGCGCTCAGGGATAAGCACTTCAATCCCAACTGTGCGGTAGTAGCGCTGGATTTCCAGCAAATCACTTTCCAGGTCAGTGGGCATGATTTTTCCCAGCAAGCCACCATGTTTGGTTTTCACATCTGAAAACATCAGCACAATGGGTACATTGGCTGCCTTGGCAATGTGCCAGAATCCGGTTCTAATGGGCTTGCGGGTTTCACCATCTTTAGCCCGGGTTGCTTCGGGTGCAATGACCAGCGTAAATTTTTCGTGATCTGCAAACTGTTGAGCCATCTGGGTGACAATATTTTTGGAGGCATTACGGTCTACCGGAATACCGCCCAGCGCTTCAAGTAAAGGCTTTAAAGGCCCCTTAAACAGCTCTTTCTTGATCAGGGTATGGATTTTAAGCCCCATAATCTGAAACAGCGCCAAAGATAAAATTGCATCGCGGTTTGAGGTATGCTCAAAACCGATTGCTACTTGCTTGTCACTGAGTAAAGCCGGGTCATATTGATAGGTCCAGCCATAAAGTTTAAAAGTTGCTTTGCCAAGTTGTTTGAGCATGGGATTGACTACGCCTAAAACCAGATGAATCAAAAAAAAATAAAATTAGAACAGCAAACCAGAACGCAGAACCAAAAAAAACGTCGCCCAAAATATGGTTTGAGCGACGGCAATTTAGCATTATTAATGCTTAAAAAGCATTAGCCATTTGTATTGACCTCAAGCTGCAAACCAGCCTGCTTTGCCAACTGGGTAAAATTGGGAAAACTGGTCGCAACGGTTTCAGTGCCATCAATGGTAATCGGCTGGCTGGCACGCAAACCGGCAATGGCAAAGCTCATGGCAATACGATGATCGTGGTGGCTTTCAATGGTGCCACCACCAAATATTGGCTGCCACTCACTGGTGTTTCCTTTGCCTTCAATAATAATCCCGTCTTCTGTGGGCGTACAGTCAATGCCAAGTGTTTTAAGGCCATCAGCCATCACCTGAATGCGGTCAGATTCCTTGACACGCAGTTCAGCCGCACTAGTCAGCACGGTCTGGCCAGTGGCACAAGCCGCTGCAATAAAGATTGCCGGGAATTCATCAATGGCTAGCGGCACCTGATCTTCAGGAATATGAATGCCTTTTAGGGTATTGGCGCGAATACGGATGTCAGCAACGGGTTCACCGCCTGCCATTTTTTCATTGGACAGGCTAATGTCTGCGCCCATTTGCTTTAAAATTTCAATAACCCCGGTTCGGGTTGGGTTAATGCCCACCTGTTCCAGTGTGACATCAGAACCCTGTGCAATCGCAGCGCCCACCATAAAAAAAGCAGCCGAGGAAATATCAGCAGGCACCTGAATATGCGTGCCAGTCAGCGTACCGCCACCTTGCAGGCTAATGGTATTGCCTTCGGTCTTAACTTCATAGCCAAACGCACGCAGCATGCGCTCACTATGGTCACGGGTGGGTTCCGGCTCAGTGATTGAGGTTGTGCCCGCTGCCCATAAACCCGCCAGCAAAATACCCGACTTGACCTGTGCTGATGCCATGGGTAAATCATAGTGAATGCCTTTAAGCGGCTGATTACCACTAATGCTTACCGGTGGCGTACCGCGCTCGCCGGTAGTCTGGATTTTGGCACCCATAAGACGCAATGGCTTGGCAATACGCTCCATGGGACGCTTGGTGAGTGATGGATCACCCGTCATCACACTATCAAATTTCTGGGCTGATAAAATACCGGACAGCAGGCGCATGCTGGTGCCAGAATTACCCATGTAAAGCGCACCGGCTGGTTCCTTTAAACCATGCAGGCCAACCCCATGAATGGTGACTTCACCATTTTTAGGGCCTTCAATATTAACGCCCATATCACGAAAAGCTTGCAGGGTCGCCAGCGCGTCTTCACCTTCCAGAAAACCAGTTACGTGGGTGGTGCCAGTGGCCAGCGCGCCCAGCATAATAGAACGATGTGATACCGATTTATCGCCAGCAACCGTAAAAGTGCCTGTTAATTTTCCACCAGCCTGAATAATAAATTGCTCGGTCACGTTGTTGTTCCTGTCCAGATTTTGAGTACGATTTTGCATGCTTTTTTGCATATAGGGAGTTTTTGCCAGCATGTGGCTAAAGTGCTGACGCGCGGCCTGCGCACGGCCCAGCAAACCAATAAGCTGCTCAGAATTTTCCTGTTCAATCAATTGCTTCAACTGGCCCAGCTGTTGCTCAAAGGCATTAATGGCCTTAAGCACCGATACCTTGTTGGCTAGAAAAATGTCATGCCACATTTGCGGGTCACTGGCGGCAATCCGGCTAAAGTCACGCAACCCACCCGCGGCATAGCGAAAAATATCCAGATTATTACGGCTAGCGGCTAATTGCTCAATCAGGTTAAAAGCCAGTAAGTGTGGCAAATGACTGGTCTGTGCCAGAATTTCATCATGCTCGGCCACACTCATACAAATAACTTCGGCCTGTGTGGCTTGCCACAGTGTAATCAGTTTTTTAACAGCTTGCGGATTGCTGCTGGGCAGCGGCGTTAGAATCACCTTGTGGTGGGCAAATAAATCGGCACGGCCTGCATGTACCCCCGTGTGTTCACTACCTGCAATCGGGTGGCCCGGCACAAATCCGCTGGGCAAGTTTTCACCAAATACCGCCTTGGCGGCCTCTACCACATTACATTTGGTACTGCCGACATCGCTAATAATGGCATCTGGTTTTAACACTGGCTGAATGGCCTGTAGCACTTTTTCAGTGGCACGCACTGGCAAGGCCAGCACAATCAGGTCAGCATCTCTGGCAGCATCTTGCGGACTGGTAAACCCGGCATCTATCAGACCTAAATCCTGAGCATCCTGTAAGGTTTGAACTGAGCGTGTACTGGCTACCACCTGTTTTGCCAGTTTTTTGTCACGAATGACCCGGCACAGGCTAGAGCCAATTAGCCCAAGACCAATAAACGCAACTTTTTCAAATAAAAAGGCAGGTTCATCATTGCTGCACTGATCAACAGGCTTTTGCATCAGGCAGCCTCAGTGGCTGGAATCTCAGCCAGAACCTGCGCCAATGTCTCCAGAAAACGGGCATTTTCTTCCGGTAAACCAATAGATACCCGAATATGTTGCGGCATGGCATAGCCACCACCAACCGGGCGCACAATCACGCCTTTTTTAAGTAGCGCATTAAATACCTGTCCGCCATCACGCTGCACGTCAACGGCAATAAAATTAGCGCGCGAGGCAATCCAGTGTAAGCCCAGCTTGGCAAATCCCTGCTCAAGCTGTGCCATACCCTGTTTGTTCAGTTCACGGCTTTGCTCAATAAAGTCAGTATCTTTTAATGCAGCAACGGCCGCCGCCAAGGCAAATGAGCTGACATTAAACGGCTGGCGCACCCGATTGAGTAAATTGGTGACTTCAACACTGGCCAAACCAAAGCCCACACGCAACGAAGCCAAGCCAAATGCCTTGGATAGGGTGCGGCTAATCAGCAAATTAGGATATTGGGTCAAAAATTTCAGGCTATTGAAGTTTTCCGGGAAATATTCCACATAGGCTTCATCCAGCACTACCAACACATGCTGCGGAATGAGTTGCATAAACTGGCTAAATTCGCTTTCTTCAAACCATGTTCCCGTTGGGTTATTGGGGTTAGCAATAAAAATTACCCGGGTTTTGTCTGTTACGGCATTTGCCATGGCAACCAAATCATGGCCAAAGTTTTTGGCAGGCACTTCCACACCAATCGCACCGACCGCTTGCGTTGCCAGCGCATAGACCGCAAAAGCATGCTGGCTATAAATCACTTCATCCTGCGCTGCAACAAAAGTACGTGCCACCAACTCCAGAATATCGTTGGAACCATTACCCAGTGTAATCTGGTTCATTTCAACGCCAAACTGCTGGCTAATTTGCTGCTTGAGTGCAAAACCATTGCCATCCGGATAACGGCCTACTTCATCAATCGCCTGCTGAATGGCAGCTTTGGCTTGTGGCGAACAACCCAGTGGATTTTCATTACTGGCCAGTTTAATCACGTCATCCAGACCCAGTTCGCGCTTTAACTCATCAATGGGCTTGCCCGGCTGATAAGGCGCAATGTGACAAATCCCGTCATTGGCAGGTGGAATTAAAAAGCTGGACTGGGTAGACATGGCACGTTCTCTTGCTAAACAGGTTGAACCAGTAAATTAAAAACCTTAAGGTCAAAATACATCAGTTAAAAACTGACATTAAATAATAAAATTAAAAATTGATCATCTAAAGCACTGCCTTGGGATAGGAACCCAGCACACGCACTTCCTTAACCAATGGCCGGATTTCTTCCAGTGCAGCAGCCACATTGCTATCAGACACATGACCATTTAAATCAATAAAGAACACATAGGCCCATTTTTCAGGCAATGCAGGACGGGTTTCAATACTGGTCAGACTAATGTTGTGCTTGGCAAAGGGTGCCAGGATTTCAATGAGGGCACCCGCCCGGTCATGCGCTGCCACCAGCAAGGATGTTTTATCCTGCCCACTGGCTGCAATGGCGTCACGCCCGATAATTAAAAACCGTGTGGTATTGCTGGGGTTGTCTTCAATATTTTTATGCAGCACAGTCAGGTTGTACAGTTCGGCGGCTGTTTCCCCGGCAATGGCAGCTGAGTGCCACTCACTGCGAATACGTTTGGCCGCTTCACCATTACTGGTGAGTGCTACACGCTCGGCAGCCGGATAATGGGCATCTAGCCACTTGCGGCATTGCGCCAGCGTCTGCTGATGCGCATAAATCTTGGTAATGCTGTCCTGCTTGGTGGTTGGCGATATCAGAAACTGGTGATGAATACGCAGCTCTACCTCACCAATGACATGCAGGTGTGAACCGATAAAACAGTCCAGTGTGTGATTGACCACCCCTTCGGAGGAATTTTCAACCGGCACTACGCCATAATGTGCGCTACCGGCTTCAACTTCACGAAAAACTTCATCAATGGTAGCCAGTGGACGGACAACGGCCTGATGACCAAAGTGCTTGAGGGCAGCAGCATGGGTAAAAGTCCCTTCTGGCCCTAAAAAAGCAATGGTTTGCGGCGCTTCAAGGGCCAGACAGGCTGACATGATTTCACGAAAAATCCGGGCTACGGTTTCATTTTCCAGTGGGCCTTCGTTGCGGGCCATCACATTGCGCAACACCTGCGCTTCCCGTTCGGGACGATAAAAGACCGGATTTGAATCGGTTGCAAACTTGGCTTTTGCCACACCTTCGGCAAGCCGGGCACGCTGGTTTAAAAGACGGTGAATTTGCTGATCAACCTGATCAATATCCTGTCGTAACTGATCCAGCGAAGGGGCTAGCCCTGAATTTTGCCAGTCATTATCGTCCGTTGCTGCCATGGTATTTTTTGCTCTTGCTACCTTGTATCAAGCGCCAAAGTATACACGGTTTATAAGAGATAGTTGATAAAGAGTTGCATTACAGGCCAAGGTCTTATAAAAATCACTCAGTCCCTATCCGGTTGAAAGGCCTTATAATGTCATCTACCCCAAATGCAGGTTTTGATCCCGTCAACCCGCAACCCAACATGCCCAATCCTCCTGTAAAAAAGAGCAGACGCTGGATGATTCTGGCTGCGCTGCTGATAGTGGCCTTGCTTGTTATTTTGTTTGTGATTTTTTCCAATAAAGATAAAGACACGTCACAGGCTACCAATACCACCCAGAATGGCCAAACGCAAACAGCGCTGACTGTCACGGCAACCCAGCTTGAAAACAGGAACTGGGAAAAAACGCTCGAAGCCAATGGTAACATTGCAGCCTGGCAGGAAGTGGTGATTGGTAGTGAACTGTCTGGCCTGCGCATTACCCAAGTGAATGTGAATGTAGGTGATGTGGTCAGGCGTGGTCAGTTACTGGCACAAATTAACCCGGATACCATTCAGGCTGAACTGGCCCAGTCACGGGCAACGGTTGCTGAAGCGCAGGCTGTACTGAATGATGCGGTTGCTGATGCAAGGCGCATTCAGGCATTAAAGGATACCGGTGCCATTTCAGCGCAGGAAGCTGCACAATATTTAACCACTCAGCAAACGGCACAGGCCCGGCTTGATCTGGCGCGTGCGCAAATTGAATCCAGCCAGTTACGTCTGGCACAGGCCCGCATTGTTGCACCCGATGATGGGGTCATTTCTGCCCGCACAGCCACAGTAGGTTCGCTGGCACAAGCCGGACAGGAACTGTTTCGAATGATTCGTGATAACCGGCTGGAATGGCGCGCCGAAGTGACCACCTCGGAACTGTACCGCTTAAAACCCGGCATGAAAGTCAGTGTTGTTTCGGCTGATCCAGCCCAGCCCCCCATTATGGGCACCGTGCGCATGATTGCCCCTGCCATTAACACCGATACCCGCTATGGTCTGGTTTATGTGGACTTGCCACGCACCAGTGCACTGCGCATGGGGATGTTTGTTAAGGGCACTTTTCAACTGGGAGCACAAAATGCACTAACCCTGCCACAAAGCAGCTTGTTACTGCGTGATGGCTTTGCCTATATCTTTACACTAGACAGAAAAAACCGCGTGCAGCAGCAAAAAATTGAAACTGGTCGCCGTGTGGGTGACCGGGTTGAAGTGATGGGCGTGCCTAACAATGTGCGGATAGTCGCCAGTGGTACAGCATTTTTGACGGATGGTGATACGGTCAAAGTGGCAACGGCCATTCCGCAGACGCCACTAAACCGCCAGTTTGCCGCAGGGGATGATTCATGAATTTTTCCGCATGGTCTATCCGCAACCCGATACCCAGCATTTTGCTGTTTATCATGCTGGCCCTCACTGGATTGTTGTGTTTTCACTGGATGAAAATACAGCAGTTCCCGGATATTGAGCTGCCCATGATTACCGTAGCCGCAGCACTGCCCGGGGCAGCACCGCCACAACTGGAAACCGAAGTGGCACGCAAGATTGAAAACTCCATTGCCACCATTCAGGGCCTGAAAAACCAGTACAGCACCATTCAGGATGGCATGGTTACGGTGACTGCCGAATTCCGGCTGGAAAAGCCCTTACAGGAAGCACTGGATGATGTACGCAATGCGGTCTCACAGGTGCGTAGTGATTTGCCTGCCGATGTCCGCGACCCGATTGTCAGCAAGGTAAACCTGTCGGGTGCGCCTATCCTGACCTATACCGTACAGTCGCCACGGCTGGATGAAGAATCCCTGTCCTGGTTTGTGGATTATGACATTACCCGTAGCATGCTGAAAGTACCCGGCGTGGGCGCAGTGGCACGTGTGGGCGGGGTCAACCGGCAGGTCAATGTTGAACTGGACCCTACCCGCCTGCTGGCCTTAAATGCCTCGGCGGCTGATATCTCACGCCAGTTACGGCAGGTTCAGCAAGAAGCCTCGGGCGGACAAACTAAAATTGGCAGCAATGAGCAGTCCATTCGCACGCTGGCAACAGTCAAAAGTGCCAAAGATATTGCCCAGATGGAAATTCCCCTGAGCGATGGCCGACGTATCCGGCTGGAAGATGTGGCAACCGTGCGCGATGGCATTGCCGAACGGCGCTCGGCGGCCTTGCTAAATGGCCAGCCAGTAGTAGGATTTGAAATTACCCGTAGCAAGGGTGCCAGTGAAGTAGACGTGGAAGAAGGCGTTAAAGCCGCGCTGGAGCAACTTAAAGCGGAACACCCAGACCTGAAAATCACACAGGCATTTAACTTTGTAAAACCTGTAGTGGATGATTACAAAGGTTCCATGTCGCTGTTGTATGAAGGCGCTATTCTGGCGGTGCTGGTGGTATGGCTGTTTCTGCGTGACTGGCGTGCCACCCTGATTGCGGCGACTGCCCTGCCATTGTCGATTTTACCCGCTATTATTGGCATGTATTATTTTGGCTTTACCCTTAATACCGTAACCTTGCTGGCCATGTCGCTGGTGGTGGGTATTCTGGTGGATGACGCCATTGTCGAAATTGAAAATATCATCCGGCACCTGCGTATGGGCAAAACCCCCTATGAAGCCGCCATGGAAGCCGCTGATGAAATTGGTCTTGCGGTAATTGCGACCACATTTACCTTAATTGCTGTCTTCCTGCCTACTGCATTTATGAGCGGGATAGCCGGCAAGTTTTTTGTGCAGTTTGGCTGGACGGCAGCACTGGCAATTTTTGCCTCGCTAATTGTGGCGCGCCTGCTCACACCCATGATGTCGGCTTATTTGCTAAAACCCTGGGTAGCAAAAGAAACTGACAACACGGATACACTGCCTGCGCTGGTTGATCATCCGGCACAACAAAACCTCCCGTATGATGACAAGAGTAACGACGGCTTTGTGATGCGCAATTATCTGCGCACGGTGGCATGGTGTATTCATCATCGTAAAACGGTGATGGGAGCAGTAACTATATTTTTTATAGGCTCTATGATGTTAGTGCCATTACTGCCTACTGGGTTTGTTCCAGCAACTGATACAGGCCAAACCCAGGTACGACTGGAACTGGTGCCTGGCTCGGAGTTTTCAGAAACCTTGGCAGCAGCTGAATATGCCCGACACCTGATTAAGGACCACCCCCAAATTCGCAGCATTTACACCACGATTGGTGGAGGTGCAGCAGGCTCCGATCCATTTTCGCCCAGCAGTGCCGAAACCCGTAAGGCCACGCTAACCATTCAAACCAGCGAGCGCAACGAACGTGACATTAGCCTGCAAGGAATAGAAAAAGAACTGCGCGAACGCTTAAGCGTACTGCCTGGCATGCGGATTCAGGTTGGTCTGGCTGGTGCCAACAGCAAATACCAGTTGGCTTTGTCTGGGGATGACCCGGATACCTTGATCACCACAGCCCGTACACTGGAACGCCAGTTGCGCACAATTCCTGGCCTTGGCAGCATTACATCCAGCACGGCCCTGATCCGGCCAGAAGTGGTGATCCGTCCGGATTTTGCCAAAGCCGCAGACCTTGGCGTGACTTCAGCCGCCATTGCTGAAACCCTGCGTGTGGCTACAGCAGGTGATTTTGACCAGAATCTGGCCAAGCTTAACCTGTCGCAGCGCCAGATTCCCATTGTCATCAAGCTGCCGGTTTCTGCCCGACAGGACATTAGCCTGCTGGGCCGCTTGGTGGTCAATGGAAGCCGTGGGCCTGTAATGCTGGGCAGTATTGCGGATATTAGTATTGATAGCGGCCCATCGCAGATTGACCGTTTTAACCGCCTGCGCAATGTTAACTTCAATATTGAGTTAAATGACCAGCAACTGGGTGATGTTGCCGCCAAAATTGACCAGCTGCCTATTTTGAAGAACCTGCCGCCTTCGGTTACCCGTACTGAGATCGGTGATGCTGAAGTGATGGCTGAACTGTTTTCAAGTTTTGGTCTGGCCATGTTAACTGGCGTAATGTGTATTTATGTAGTGCTGGTCTTGCTGTTTAAGGACTTCCTACAGCCTATCACTTTACTTTTTGCTTTAGTCCTATCTCCAGGTGGCGCATTTATATTGCTTTTAATAGCAAATAGTACTTTATCTATGCCCAGCCTAATTGGATTGCTAATGCTGATGGGCATTGCCAGTAAAAACTCCATTTTGCTGGTGGATTACGCCATTCTGGCTCGCAAGGATCAAGGCATGCCACGTTTTGAAGCCCTGCTGGATGCCTGCCATAAGCGCGCGCGGCCCATCATCATGACCACCATTGCCATGGGTGCAGGGATGCTGCCTATTGCACTGGGCATTGGTACGGATCCCAGTTTTCGCTCACCTATGGCCATTGCCGTAATTGGTGGCCTGATTACCAGTACGTTTTTATCACTGCTAGTGATTCCGGTGGTTTATACCTTAATTGATGACCTGCAACAGCTCATGTACCGGCTTAGAGGAAAGCGTAAAACCGTCAATTCCTGATGGCTCTAGCCAGACTTTCCGGCTTTTCTCAAATCTTATGCTGAACCGATTGAGAAAAGCTGGAAATTTTTTATTTATCTCCCGCTGTTTAGTGACACTCCAGCTTTACCCAGCGCAATCCAGTTTGATTTTTTGTCCATAAAAATGCCACTTTGCCTTTTATTAAAGAGCAAACAGTACAAGATTGTTTATGGATACGTAAAAAAGCCTATGCTGCCATAAACTGTATTTGTTACATTGGCCTACAACGGATTGGCTCCTTTAGCCTCAACCTTTGGTTATGAATAGACCTTTGATCAGTAACGCAACCCATAGTCATTCGATTACTCGTTCCCTGATCATCAGCTCTCTAATCTAGAGTTCTTGTAAAACCAGCAACTTAGGATAAAAACTTAAAATGAACAGCACCATTTCTGCAACGACAGCTACTTCTGCTCAGGCTAACAATGCGCTGGCGCAACTTTGCCAGATGACCACCGTAGTGGCTGATACCGGCGATTTGAAAGCCATTCAGCAATTTCGTCCCTTAGATGCGACGACTAATCCGTCATTAATTACAGCCGCAGCCAGCCTGCCCGAAAATGTTCATTTGATTGAAGCAGCTTATGAACAAGCCCGAAACGAAGGCCTGTCCGGTGAACCCTTGCTGAACCGCACCATTGATATTCTGACGGTTAAACTGGGTATTGAAATCCTGAAACTGGTCGAAGGCCGTGTCTCCACCGAAGTTGATCCCAATTTTTCCTTTAACACCGAAGCCACCATTAGCCGTGCACTTGAATTGCTTAAACTGTATGAGGCCGAAGGGATTAATAAAGACCGCGTGCTGATCAAGATTGCCGCCACATGGCAAGGCATTCAGGCTGCAAGATATCTGGAAGAACAGGGCATTCACTGTAACCTGACCCTGATTTTTAACCTGCATCAGGCTTCTGCCTGCGCTGATGCCAAAGTGACGCTGATTTCTCCGTTTGTCGGCCGCATTCTGGACTGGTACAAGAAAAAGGAAAACCGTGATTCCTACCCGATTGAACAAGACCCCGGTGTCAATTCCGTTAAGCAGATTTACAACTATTACAAGCAGCATGGCCTAAAAACCCAGGTGATGGGCGCCAGCTTTAGAAGCAGTGAACAGGTGTTGGCACTGGCTGGCTGTGACCTGCTCACCATTGCGCCATCCATTTTGCAAGAACTCCAGCAACGCCATGAGCATATCCAGCCCCAGCTTTCCGCTGAACTGGCCAAACAGGCTGAACCAGTAGATTATGTAGAACTGGATGAAGGCCGCTTTGAAGAATTTTTAAACCGCGATGAAATGGCCTATGCGCTGTTGCAAGCGGGGATTGATGGTTTTATCAAGGCACGTGACCAATTGTCGCACCAGTTGCGTGAAAGTTTTGGCATTGGTGAAATCAAGGCTTAAAACCCGGCTAGAACCAGAATTCAAGCAATAAAAAAAGACGCTCACTGATAGCGTCTTTTTTATTTAGATCAAAGAGCCAAATCATCTTGTTGTTTCAATATTCTCCCCTTCATTTATGGGTTTTATTCCTTAACCAGTACCGGCGTCACGTCCATTCCATAATCGCGAACCACCACGGTACTGGCCATTTTATCGTGCCAGCCCTGTTTTTTACGGTCAAAGGCAACCCAGATAAAGCCCAACAGCAGCACTATGGTTGAGACAAAGTAACCCAGATAGCGAATGACCGACTGTTTTAAGCTAATGGGCTGACCAGTTTTTTCATCCAGTACTTTGAGGGAAAACAGGATCTTACCCGGTGTGGCCTGCATTTTGACCCAAAACCAGATGGTGGCTACTATCGGCAATAGCCATGAAATAATGACTTCGCCAACGCCCAGAAAATCACCATTTTGGGCAGCCTGCCAGTAAGTATCAACACCGTAATACATAATCAGCAAGGGAATGGTGATCAGCAGTATTAACACTGTATCCACTAACAACGCCCCTAACCGCACCCAAAACCCTGCATATTGATAACGCCCGCTCATCATTATTTTCCTATTATTTCAGCTATTGAGTCTGACGAAATTATGCGATTATTGCACCTTGTTTTAAAACAGATATTTGTTATTTGATGCCGCCTTTTTCCCTGTTTAAAGATTTTTCCATTTCGGCACTGGTGGCTGGTTTTGTCACAGTACTGGTTGGCTTTACCAGCTCGGCTGTGCTGGTGTTTCAGGCGGCACAAAGCTTTGCAGCCACACCGGAGCAAATGGGTTCATGGCTGTGGGCGCTAGGAGTTGGCATTGGCCTGTCCAGCATCGTGTTATCACTGTATTATAAAATTCCGGTGGCCACCGCATGGTCTACGCCGGGGGCTGCCATTTTAATTGCCGGAGCCAATGGATTTAATATCCATCAGGCAACCGGGGCTTTTCTGGTGGCTGGTGTGCTGGTTGCCATTGCAGGTTTTTCTGGCTGGTTTGAACGTGCTTTAAAACATATTCCAGTAAGCCTTGCAGCGGCCATGCTGGCAGGAATTTTGCTGCAATTCGGCCTAAATGTATTTACGGCCCTGCAAGATAATACCCTGCTGGTGTTAACCATGCTGCTGTTTTATTTGCTGGCCAAGCGCCTGCTGCCACGCTATGCCATTTTGCTGGCGCTGGTGGTAGGCATTGGCATTAGCCTGATGCAGGGTGAGCTGCACAGTACACAGGTTGCGCTACAACTTACCACGCCAGTCTGGATTCAGCCCCAATGGTCGTTGCAGGCGATTATCAGTCTGGCCCTGCCCTTGTTTGTGGTGACCCTAGCTTCGCAAAACCTGCCCGGCATTGCCATGATTCAGGCTGCTGGCTATCGCTCGCCCACATCATCAGCAGTAGGCTGGACAGGTACTACCACGATCCTGTTGGCGCCTTTTGGCGCTTTTACCATTAATCTGGCGGCCATTAGCGCGGCCATTTCATTGGGGCCAGAAGCTCATCCCAATCCTGCCAGACGCTATGTAGCTGCTGTATTTGCCGGCATATTTTATCTGCTGATTGGCCTGTTTGGCGCCACCGTGACCACACTATTTCTGGCTTTCCCAAAGGCGCTGGTATTTGCCATTGCTGGGCTTGCCCTGTTTGGCACCATTGCCTCCAGTCTGGCCAATGCACTGGCTGTAGACCGTGAGCGTGAAGCTGCCCTGATTACTTTTCTGGTCACGGCATCCGGTTTGTCACTGGGGGGTATTGGTTCGGCATTCTGGGGCCTGATGGCGGGTATTATTAGCCTGCTGATTTTAAATGCAGGCAAGTTTAGCAAGGCCATTTAAATTCTTTTCAATCCGCAGCAATCAGACTAGAGCTTAACCGCTGGGCTTTCCTCTGAGTAAAAAAACCTGCCGGAACACAATGCACAGCGCATAAAAAATCCCGATGGCCAAGGTCACATGGCCTACATTGCCCCACAATGGAAACAGTAGGATTAATAGCACTGTCATGGGATGCCAGAGTTTGTACCAGCCATAGTCAGTTTGCAGGTCATGAATCAACCACACCACCAGACTATAAATACTCAAGGGAATAGCAATGGCATATTCGGCCTGCTGGGCACTAATTTTGGAATGACCGGTAATTACATCCACGCCCGCGGCAAGCCCGGCACCAATGGCAGCAATACTCAGGAAAATAAAAAAATGACCATAACCCCAATAAAAAGCCTTGTTGGAACTGGTCAGTATTTCCGGAGCCTGACGGGCAAAATAACTCCACCAGACACTAAACATCATAATCATGCCACCAACCGTCAGGCAGATGAGTTGATTATCAATACTGATCTTGGGGTCTGCAATGGCAGTATGAATGGCTGTAAATGAAGCCATGATCGTTTCACCCAGTACAATAATGGTTAAAAGACCATAACGCTCGGCCATATGTTCCGGATGCCATGTGGTGGCATTGGCTTTTTCGGCCCAGATTGGTACACACATTTCCATAAAAGCCAGCGCCACAAACTCTAGCTGAGTAAACGTTACCAGCTTTAGCTGATAGATAATCCAGCCCATTTGCACCAGCACAATACCCTTGGCATAGCGAAATGCAGTCTTGCGGCGTTTAGGGTCAGCAAAACCGGCGCGCAGCCACTGCATGACCAGTCCAAAACGCATAATCAGGTAACCCAGCACACACACCGAAAAATCATGATCGGTAAAAACCTGATTCACACCAGCAGCCAGCACCAGTGAGCCGATAATCTGCATAAAGGTAATTAGCCGATAGGCAATGTCATCATTGTCATAGGCCGAGGCAAACCAGGTAAAGTTCATCCATGCCCACCAGATGGTAAAAAACACCATGATATATAGCGGCAATACCTCTGCAACATGATGCTCACTTAAACCATGGTGCAACTGGCTACTCGCAATGGAAATAGCCACCACAAACACCAGATCAAACAGTAGCTCCAATGGGGTCGCCCCGCGATTTTGTTCCGAAGGCTCACGCGGTTCCATGGACTTTAGCCAGCTATCCGCCGAGCGCTCAAGTTCAATGTCGTTATCCTGCTGGCTACCGTTATGATGCATGAATGATCTTCAATTTTTTTAAAATAATCTTTTGAAGATAAACCGGCGCAGGCCTGCTATATCGTTGAGTTCTTGTGCTTTTATAGCGGTATTTTTATAAAAAAGGCTTATACCGAAGCATAAGCCTTTCCAGTTTTTTAGCAGCAGGGGGTTTAAGCACCCTATCTGCTATTGGCGCTGCATTAACCAGCCTTTAGCAGGTTATTCAGGGTTTCACAAACACTGCTGGAACTCACCTGTCCCTTAAGCGCTTGCAGGATAGTTCTGGCCTCGCTACGCATAGGTTCAGCCAGTGTGTACCAGCGGCTTAGCAATTGCAGAATGCGTGAACCCAGCACCGGATTTTGCTGATCCAGCCGCTTGGCAATTTCGGTATAAAACTGCATGCCTTCTTGTGTCCAGACCAATATAGGATTACCCGCAAAATGGCCAGTCACTGAGCGGATGCGGTTCGGTGTACTCCAGTCAAAATCCTGATGCTGCATCAGTTGACGGGCTAGCTGTACATTGCCTTTCGGGTTGCCTGCCTGCACCGCAAACCATTGATCCAGTGCCAGGTCTTCATGCTTAAAGCGCTTGTAAAAGTCCTCCAGTCGGGCTTGCGCATCGGGTGCGTTATTCCAGACCAGTTGACGCAGTGCCCCAAGCCGTTCAGTCATGCACACTGCATTGTCATACTGCTGGCTAGCCCAATCTAGTGCCCCTTCAACATTGGCACGCACGGCAAAGCCCAGCACCACATTGCGGTAGGCCCGTTTACCCATTTCCACGCTGTTGTCTTCAAAGGCAACAATTGGGAGCGCCTGATAAGCCTGTGCCCAATAAGTTTTTAGCTTATCAGCCAGCGCTTTTAGCAATACTTCACGTTTTTCATGGACTTCAGCAGGATTAAAATTCTGGTCAATGCGGCTGGCCAGATAACTCTCCGATGGAATATCCAGTAAACGCGACGCCAACAAAGCATCTGTGTCAGCTACTTGTGGTAGAGCCTGCGCAATGGCATCCAGATAAACTGCCGGATCATGACCTTGCAGTAAAATCCGTTCTAGCAGCATCTGGGCCGCCTGCCACTGGTTAAACCCATTGGTTTCATTGGCCAGCAAAAATGCCAGGTCTTCATCACTATACGCAAAATCCAGTAGCACCGGCGCGGAAAAGTTGCGCAGTAGTGAAACCACGGGTTCTGTATGAATCTGCTCAAACACAATAGTCTGCTCAGCCTGATCCAGCACAAACAAGCCATCTTTAACCCCGTTTTGCTGCAAGGCGTTGCCCTGTAACTGCAGTTGTTCACCTGTATTTTTATCAAACAGGGCAACACCAACCGGTATAGGCAATGCTTGCGGCTCTGGATAATTAGGCCGCTTTGCCGTGCTCTGGCTTAACTTCAGGGTGTAAGTTTTGGCGCTGGCATCATAATGACCCGTGCCTTTTACACACGGCGTACCCGGCTGGCTGTACCACGGTAAAAAGTGATGCAGGTCAACACCGGAGCCGTCACTCAGGCTATCCACCAGATCCTCAACAGTAACCGCCTGCCCATCATGGCGACGGAAATATTCATCAGTGCCCTGACGGAACTTTTCTGGCCCCAGCAGGTTTGCCATCATGCGGGCGATTTCAGCCCCCTTGTCATACACTGTGGCGGTATAAAAATTGTTGATTTCCACAAAATGATCAGGACGCGGCGGATGCGACAGCGGCCCGGCATCTTCTGCAAACTGCACCGATTTTAAGCTGGACACATCGTCAATGCGCTGCACGGCGGCAGATTGCAGGGTTTCTGAAAAACTCTGGTCACGAAATACCGTAAAACCTTCTTTTAGGCACAACTGGAACCAGTCGCGGCAGGTAATGCGATTGCCGGTCCAGTTATGAAAATACTCATGCGCAATGGTGGATTTCACATAAAACATGGCCGGGTCAGTGGTAATTTCAGGGTCAGCCAGCACACAAACGGTATTAAAAATATTCAGGCCCTTGTTTTCCATCGCCCCCATATTGAACTGGCTTACCGCAACAATCATATAATTATCCAGATCATACGGACGGCCATACACGTCTTCATCCCATTTCATGGAATCTTTCAGCGCCTGCATGGCCACATGACACTTGGGCAAATCCTGCGCCAATGCATAAATTTCCAGCGCAACCTTGCGGCCTTCCATGGTAATAAAGCTATCCTTAAGAACAGCCAGATCACCAATAACGGCGGCAAACAGGTAGCTGGGCTTTTTGGTAGGGTCATGCCAGATAGCAAAATGCCGATTGTCAGGCAAATCACCTTTTTCCACCAGATTGCCGTTGGCCAGTAAGGTTGGATATTTTTTATCGGCTTCAATGCGGGTAGTAAATACAGTTAGAACGTCCGGGCGGTCTGGAAAAAAGGTAATCTTGCGAAACCCTTCCGGCTCATTCTGGGTTACAAACAGGTTACCAGCCTGATATAGCCCTTCAAGCTGGGTATTGCTTTCCGGATGAATTTTAACGCTAATACTAAACTCTGCCTGATCCGGTGCATTTTTAATAATCAGTTGCTCAGGGTCTATATTGTAATCGTCTGGCGTTAAAACATTGCCATTAAGGCTAATATTCAGCAACTCCAGATCACGCCCGCACAGGGTCAAATCACCGCTGGTCAGACGCTGCATCACCAGCTTGCTGTGCACTAGCGTGTGGTCATCATGCACCTGAATCGTCAGGTCTATACTAAGGACTTCAAAACTTGGCGGCGTATAATCTTTCAGATAAATCGTTTGATGGCTGTTTTCATTCAGCTCTGGATTGACGGCAATATTCATTCAAAAATCCTTATTGGGTATTTTACCAATGGTAAAAAAACATGGGGAAAAATATAGCGCCACTGGCTTTATTTGTAGAGGGTGTAAACCGATACTTGGGGTTAAGTTTTGTGAATACAATCAAGAGTCCTGCGCTTTTGCCCAAATTATGAACATGGGCCTGTTTATTAACCTGTCATTATCGTGCTGGCGAGTTGTTAGGACAGTTTAAGCACTATATCTTTAACGGCAAGACTGCTGTTAATAGAACGCGTTTTAGCCTTTTACATAAGCATACGCGGCTTTGCAAAACCCCTATAGTGAAAATGGCTAAACACTTTATCTTTATCATGTAAATATTTACGGTTGATTCAATTTAAGGCTGGGCTTAAGTTATGACAACTTCTGGTGACTCTTTTTCCTTTGTTCATCCCACGGCAATGACAGGCTTTGAAATGGGCGCACCGGTTTATCGCAAGGGCCGCCCTGACTATCCGCAGCAAACACAGGCATGGCTGACAGATTCTGTGGGTATTCATGGCAATAGTACGGTGGTTGATCTGGGATCCGGTACAGGCAAGTTTTTACCACAACTGCTGGCTTTAACCCGTCAGGTGCATGCGGTAGAACCCTCTCCAGCCATGCTGGGCCAATTACGCCAACAGTTTCCACAGATCAGTGCGCATCAGGCCTCGGCAGCAGCCTTGCCCTTTGCTGATCAGAGTATTGATGCGGTAATTTGCGCCCAGTCATTTCACTGGTTTGCCAATACACAGTCCTTAACTGACATTGCACGCGTGCTAAAACCCAATGGCAAGCTGGGCCTGATCTGGAATAGCCGTGATGACTCGGTAGACTGGGTTTCACGCATGGTACAACTGATTAATACCTATGAAAATGACACGCCGCGCCATCAGTCCGGTGCATGGAAAAAGGTACTGGAAAATTCCTGCTTTAGCTTAAAAGACCAGGCCATTTTTCATCATGAGCATCAGGGCAGCATTCAGGATGTAATCATCAATCGCGCGCTATCTACCAGCTTTATTGCCCAACTGGATCAAAACCAGCAAAATCACTTTGTTGATGAATTAAAAATCCTGCTGTTTCCAGATGTCAAACTGGATAACACCGAGGCCATTATCCACATGCCGTATCGAACCCATGCCTATACTTTTGAAAAAATGACTCAGGATTAATACTGGAGAAGGATTTTCTGTAAGAATGACACGTTAGACAAAGCGATCCAGCACATAGGTTTTAAACCAGCCGGGAACCTGTGCTGATTTTATTTCCAGCTCCTTGCCTTCGGTAATTTCGGCAATAAAACTATGCTGTTCTACCAAGCCAGTTTTATCATGTACCGCCAGCCTGTCAAATACCGCCGAGTTGTCAAAAATATAGGCGCGGTTGCTATAGTTAATCGCATCAATCAAATGATGCAGGGTTTTATAATAGCGGGAACGGATTTTATCTTCTGGCACCGGATGACCGCCAGTCAGCACGCGGTAATTAACGCGTGAGATATTAATTTCCGGATCAGCCGTTGCCACAAAATACAGATAGGTACGATAGCCCAGCGCTTGCGCCTGTGCCAGAAAGCGCACCTTGTCTTTGGATGACATGACTGTTTCAAAGGTAAAAGATACCTGATATTTAAGGCATTGCAGGCGCAGGAATTCCACCAGTACCGAGGCAAAATACGAATTAAACTGAATCCGGCTAAAATCAAGTGCAGTGTGATGACTCACTTTAATAAGGGGAATCGCTGCTGTCAGGCCGGCACTGGCCAGAAAATCGGACTGGTTAAAATGCGCAATCAGTTCACTGGCTTTCACATTAAATGGATAGTCTGCCAGCTCAAAAATGTGGGTTTGCCTAATTTGTTTTTCAATATCGTCGGCATTTAAATAAATGCCCAGAAGTTTTGGGTGCAGGACTTCCTTGATGACCGTGCTTTTGCCAGAACCATTTGGCCCGGCAAACATACGCAATCGCGGAATCATTTCATTCATGCGTTACTCAGGCGCGGCTAAATTTTTGCCCAATCGTAAAATGCAGCGGCTGTTCAATTTCTTTCACCAGTGATTCATGGCCGTGGGCATCAATTTCTACCAGTTGACCCTGGCGGGCAATCATTACGCGGCTACCACGCGCCAATGCAGCCTGCTGGGCTTTTTTTAGTGCTTCGCGGGCATGCTGCGGAATTTCTTCTTCAAGATGACGCAGCTCTTTTTCAGTGATGTGACTCATTTAGGTACTCTCCACTTGTAAAGTGATGTAGCGTGCAATCAAACATCAACTGGCTTATTTAACACAGTCAACAAGTCCAGCCGCCTTTACTATAGCACAAAAATACAGCACGAATTTCTGGCGGTGCTTATGCAGCTAATCAACATTTTTAACCCGATGAATATCAGCCAACTGGAATATTGGTTACCGGATAGCGTAACTGGCTTTTGGTCGGAACGGCAATAAAATATGCCAGTGTCAGTGGCCCGAGTCGGCCGGTATACATCATACAGGTGAGTAAAAACTTGCTGACATCACCGAGTTCGGGCGTAATCCCGCGCGACAAGCCTACAGTGCACACTGCTGACACCACCTCAAAGGCAATATCAATAAAACTTTTTTTGTGCTCCAGAGCAGCCAGCAAAAAGATACCCATAAAAATAATCATCATGGTAATGACGGTCAGCGCCAGGGCCTTCATGACAGTTTGCTGGCTAATGCTACGCTTTAAAATACGTACTTCTTCCTGCCGGCGCAAAAAGGTATAGGTTGAAAACAGCAGCACCACAAAAGTTCCCAGCTTGATGCCACCTGCTGTGCTTAGCGAACCACCCCCAATAAACATCAGCAATAGCATGAGCACTGTGGTGGCATCATTAAGCTCATGAATAGGCAATGTATTAAAGCCGGACGAACGCGGCACCGTGGCCTGAAACCATGCAGTAAGCATCTGGTCGCTGGTGCTGAGCTGTGCCAGTGTGGCGGGGTTACGGGCTTCGAGTAGCCATACCAGCAAAAATGCCACCACATTGATGATCAGTGTAGCAATCAGCACAATTCTGGTGTTGGGTGACAACAAGTTCCACTTTCTGTGCTGGCGCACATCCATGAGCACCACAAAGCCAATCCCACCAATAATAAACAGGCCGCTAATGATAAAATTAATGGCTGTATGATGGGCAAAACTCATTAGGCTATCGGGAAACAGGGCAAAACCGGCATTATTAAAAGCTGAAATACAGTGAAAAAATGCCAGATATGCCGATTGTCCCCAGCCAAACTGGCCTTGCCATGCCAGCGTCAGCAATACAAAACCAATTAGCTCAAAAAAAAGGCTGTAAATAACCACTGCCCGCGCCACTTGCCCTACTCTGGCCAGACTGGTTTGCCCTAGGGCTTCCTGTGCCAGCAACTGTTGCCCCAACCCCATCTTTGAGCGAAGGCTTAATGCAGCCACTACAGCAAAGGTCATAAAGCCAAGGCCACCCAGCTGGATCAGAAGTGCAACAATGAGCTGGCCTGCCAGATTAAAACTACTGCCAATATCAATGGCGCTGAGACCGGTAATAGTCACTGCCGAGCTGGCAGTAAACCATGCATCCATCCATGAAATGGAATGATGGCTCACAAAAGGCAGCTTAAGCAGTAGAGTACCAATAATGATCAGACTCAAGAAGCCAACCGCCAAAACTATGGGAGGGCTTAAATCAATGGTAAAGCGGTTAAATACTTTCAAACCTGTGCCATGCCTCTTATGAATGTCGCCTGTTTTAGATTATGTGCAAACTTATGGTTGCGCATGGTTTTTCCAGCTCGCCAGCCATTGTTCCTGAGCCTGTCAAAGCACACCAATCCGCTTTTAACCTCTTCCCTGAGCGTGCTGATATAGCTCGACAAGCTCACAGACGCTCATTGAGCGTATCGACATAGCCGAAGGCAAGATCATCAAAAGAAGTCTAATTAGTCATTTTCAAATTTGCGGGCCAGCCGGTTAAGCTCATTAATATGCCCTTCCAGTACCATAATATCGTTCTGCATCAGCATGAGTCCTGCATCCACATCCTTGATAATCTTGCCCTGCCGCTTGATCATTAGCAGCCGTACGGGTGCATACGCTGCTATTAACTGGGCTGCATTCACCTGATGCAACTGGCTTTTTACCTCAACCGATACGATAAAATGCTGGTCTCCCAGCGACATGTACTGGTCTACCATTGGATAATTCAGTGCCTGTGCCACCCGGATGCCCATTTGCTCCTCAGGGTGAATAATGCGGGTTACTTGCAAATGGGACAAAATCATATGGTGCGCATCGGTTTTAGCCTTCACCAGAATCTGTTTGACCCCAAGATTTTTTAAATGCACCACACACAAAATACTGGCTTCAATATCTTCGCCAATGGCCACCACCACGGCATCACAGTTCTGGATATTCAACTCTTTGAGCACCTGCTCATCAGTTGCATCTGCAATCGCAGCAAAAGTAATCACAGATGCCATGCGGTTAACATGCTTGGCTTCCCTGTCAATCCCAATCACTTCATGCTTCAGGCGCATCAGCTCGCGCGCGGTTGATCCGCCAAAACTACCCAGTCCAATAATTGCAAATTGCGCCATGTGCCTGTTTTAATCCTTGTTTTAAAAGCTATTGTAATGAATCAAGCTAAAAACGAACCACCAGTTCATAGCCACTAAACTTGCGAATATTTAATACGCCGGTATCCAGTAGCAGATATTGTCCCTTAATGCCATTTAATCGCCCTTTAATCAGTGGCGTTTTATCAAAATTATGTGTACTCACTTTAACAGGATATTTTTCTACCGGATAAACAAACTCACGTACCACTTCATCCTGCAACAATTCTACCTGTTCAGGATAAGCATGCTGGAGTTTGAGTAAGTCGGCTTCATAACGGTTAAAAATATCATCACGTATCTGAAGCAGGTTAAGCGGCTCAGCCTCGCCTTTAAGCAGCTTGCGCCAGTCAGTTTTATCTGACATATGCTGCGCCAGCAACACTTCCACCACACCGGATAAAAAACGGCTCTGGGTTTGAAAAATGGGAATGGCCTGTGTTGCACCCTGATCCAGCCAGCGGGTTGGCATCTGGTTATGCCGGGTAATGCCTACTTTTAGCCCACTGGAATTGGCCAGATACACAATATGGGCGTTAAAACATACTTTTTCAGCCCAGTCCGGCTCGCGGCAAGTGCCTAAATGATGATGACAGGTTTCCGGCTTCATCATGCACAAGTCGCAAGATGCCTTGGTACTAAAGCATTTATAGCAATGGCCCTGCGCAAATGACTTACTGGTTTTGGAGCCACAGGATACACAGGTAATTTTGCCAGTCCATTGTAATTCCACCGAATTACCCACCAGTTGCGTAAAGGGCGATTCAAATGGATTTAAAACCAGATTATACTCAACCGCTGCTGCCATAGCGCCAGTGCTGGTGGGTAATGCCTGACCCAGCTTGGCACGCATTTTATGGCAAATGCCCTGATATTCCATTGTTAAAAACTTCTTTGATTGAGTTAAGGATAAGCCGTGACAGACTGGCCAGTAGATATTTTGCCGTTAATTCATCGCCTGGCACAGGAAAAACCCATTGCCCAGGGATTGTTAATTGGTAAGCACCAAACCACGCCACACTGGCCGGGCGAATGGCAGTCCATTGCCTTGCATGAGCTGGAAACACTGGCATTTACGCGGCGCTATGATCTGGCTGTCATTGCATTGTATCGCAGTTATTATGAAGATAATTTAACAGCAAACAACCCTGAACTGCCCACAAATCATTCAGATAGTCCAAATGCCTGCAAAAACCAGCAGGTACTGGCACAAGGCATTACCCGCCTGCGTGACCTGCTGGCAAGACGTGTGCTGGTGCTGGCCAGTCCCGAGTTTGCTGCAACCCTGCACGCGCTGGGCTTTAGCCAGATTGAACAGTTGCCACAAAATCTGGTGATCTGGCAGTTTAATATTTTGTCCTATAAGCAAGTGCCGGACTGGCTTAACTCCAAATACTGGGCTAACCCGGAAAACTGGAATAAATATCGCTGGTAAAACTACCGGATATAACGCCAAAAACCACACGTAAGAAAATCCAGAACCGCGAAATTTTGCAGTTGTGCTGCAATTGCAATTCCCGACCAAATTGCGCCTATGCTAAACTTGTAGCCATGATTACACTTTTCATTTTTTCCAATTAAATCAGGTTAAACCTAACAACGCATTTGCGTGTTTAAGGTACTGTTTGTCAAGATTTCAGGAGCTCAACCATGGCTGGACATTCCAAATGGGCCAACATCAAACATCGTAAGGCACGTGTAGATGCCTCACGCGGTAAGTTATTCACCAAGTACATCCGTGAACTGGTGAGTGCCGCCAAACAGGGTGATCCTGATCCCGCCAAAAACCCGCGCCTGCGTGCTGTGGTAGAAAAAGCGCTCTCGGTGAACATGACCCGTGACACCATTAACCGTGCCATTCAGCGTGGTAACGGCAATGAAGAAAACGATAACCTGAAAGAAATCACCTATGAAGGTTATGGCGTTGGTGGTGTCGCGGTACTGGTTGAAACCATGACCGACAACATCAACCGTACCGTGCCGGACGTGCGTCACTGCTTTACCAAAACTGGTGGCAATCTGGGCACATCCGGCTCAGTGGCTTACCTGTTTACCAAGCGTGGTGAAATCCGTTTTGACGATGTGGCGCTGGAAGACAAAATCATGGAAGTGGCACTGGAAGCAGGTGCTGAGGACATTGATGTCAGCGAAGATGGGATTCTGGTTATTACCACTCCGGAAAGCTTTGGTGATGTACAGGATGCGCTAGCGAACGCGGGCCTGAAGTCCGACAATGCCGAAGTCACCATGCATCCCTCGACACAGGCTGATATTACTGACCCGGACATGGCCAAGCAAATTATCAAAATGATCGACATGCTGGAAGAACTGGACGATGTGCAAAACGTCTATACCAATGCCAATATTTCTGATGACGCCATGGCCGCGCTAGACGGTTAAAACCAGTTGCTCATTCTGCTTACTCAAGCATAAAAAAGCGTGGTTTAGGCCACGCTTTTTTTATTAAACTTCTTTCAAAAGCATAATTCCTAAGCCTGTCGAAGGACGGTCATTGAGCATTTGACCAAGCTCATACCGAGGACTTGTCGAAATGGTCGAAGGCAATGTGATGACTTGGGAAAGAAGTTTATTTATGATTTGAAGCTGATTAATCAGCACCCTCATCGACAGGATCAGCCATTTCCCACATTTCAACTTCCGTACTGTTTTCAATCAAATGCATAGCCGCTGCAAAATCACAATGCGGCTGAATATTAACCACAAAAAATGTACTGCCATTGCCCTCATAACCACAATGAAGTGCTCTAAGCTGAGTTAAAACCTGTGCTGCTTCATCTGACTTCTGAATTGAATTTTTTAAAAAGATACGCGCAGTTCGATGACCTGACTTTTGAATAACTTTGGTAAAATAAGGCCGTGAATCATCCTCATATTCAGCCGAAGGCTTGGCCTCAAAAATATCATCATAAGACAGGCCATAAAAAAAGAAGGGAAAGTTTTTAAGCTGATAATGATGATTGCCCAAGTCCAGCGCCCATGGTGATTCTGTGTCTGCCTCATCGCTGTCTTCATATTCCTGTACCAGCACCACCTTAACCAGTTTTTCCTGTAATGCATCCTCGCTCATATGATTTGATTCCTTCTGGATCATACTTTATTAAATGATAGTTTATCACTTTAATTTTTATTTAAAACAATTGCTTAATGCAATATTTTAAGGTGAAAAATCAGGTTGTAACATGATTACCGCAACGCCTAAAGTAACAATTAATGCCCCTATAATATCCCATACTGTTAAATGGACGCGATCTAACAAAAATAGCCAGCATAAAGCCACTGCAATATAAACCCCACCATAAGCAGCATATACCCTTCCTGCCGCCGCTGGATGCAAGGTCAATAACCAGACAAATGCCATTAAACTCAATATTGCCGGAATAAATAAATAAGCAGACTTGTTTTGCTTTAATACCAGATAAGGCAAATAACAGCCGATAATTTCCGCCAATGCAGTAAGAACATACAGGCCAAAGGTTTTTAAAATAAACATGCGTTTTGTCGCTCTGTAAAATTTTAATAAAGTTCGCTCGAAAGCATGATTTCAACCTGTTCCCTAAGCCTTAGTTCGACCAGTTCACTAACCATAATTCGACGAGCTCACTAACCATCAAAAACAGTTCCAGAGCCTATTGAAATCGTTAAAGGCAAGATATTCGCTGATCAAAACAATCAAATATAAAAAAACCAGCGTTATGCTGGTTTTTTTACAATAAGGATTAAGCGGGCTCTGCGGTCTGGTCTTCAACTTCCAGAATCAGACCAGTTACGCCATCCTCCTTGTCACCAACCGACACATGTACAAAACCACCATTTTCGGCCAGTGAACCAAACAGGATCATTTCGGCCAATGGCTTTTTCAGCTCATCCTGAATCAGGCGCTGCATTGGACGCGCACCCATGTACT
This sequence comes from Alkanindiges hydrocarboniclasticus, assembly GCF_001982605.1. Lineage (GTDB taxonomy): Bacteria > Pseudomonadota > Gammaproteobacteria > Pseudomonadales > Moraxellaceae > Alkanindiges > Alkanindiges hydrocarboniclasticus. Next base: position 97,919 of record NZ_MLCN01000001.1, read on the forward strand.
GGTCATAGCCACGCTCACCCAGCCATTTTCTGGCGTCATCATCCACTTCAAGCACCACTTTCTTGTCATCAAGCTGGGCCTGAAGTTCAATCAGGAACTTATCAACTACCGAATCAATAATGCTTGCTGGCAGTGGTTTAAACTGAATAATGCCATCCAGACGGTTGCGGAACTCTGGTGAGAATGCCCGTTTCATGGCTTCCTTGTTGTCATTGCTATGATCCTGCATGGTAAAACCAATGCTGGCACGGGCAATACTTTCGGCACCAATATTAGTCGTCATTACCAGAATCACATGACGGAAATCACTCTTGCGACCATTGTTATCAGTCAGTGTGCCATGATCCATTACCTGCAACAGGATATTGAACACATCCGGATGGGCTTTTTCAATTTCATCCAGCAACAATACACAATGCGGCTGCTTGTTAATGGCATCGGTGAGCAAACCACCCTGATCAAAACCTACATATCCCGGCGGCGCACCAATCAGGCGAGACACCGTATGCCGTTCCATGTACTCAGACATATCAAAGCGTACCAGTTCAATACCCAGCAAGCGGGCCAGCTGACGGGTTACTTCTGTTTTACCCACGCCAGTTGGGCCGGCAAACATAAAACAGCCTACCGGTTTTTCGGGCGCTTTTAAGCCAGCACGCGACAGCTTGATTGCTGAAGCCAGTGTACTAATGGCTTCATCCTGCCCAAATACCACGCGCTTGAGGTCACGTTCCAGATGCTCAAGTGTACTCTTGTCATCCTTGGAAACAGTCTTGGGCGGAATACGGGCAATACGGGCCACAATGTCTTCAATTTCCGGTACAGCAATCACCTTGTCACTCTCTGGCAATAAACGCTGACGGGCACCGGCTTCATCAATCACATCAATGGCTTTATCCGGCAGGAAACGCTCATGAATATGCTTGGCCGACAGTTCAGCCGCCGAGGTTAATGCAGCATCGGTATAGCTTACCCCATGAAACTCCTCAAAGCGGCTACGCAGGCCACGCAGAATTTCAATCGTATCCTGTACACTCGGTTCGTTCACATCAATTTTCTGGAAACGACGTGACAGTGCATGGTCTTTTTCAAAGACAGAGCGATACTCGGTATAGGTGGTAGAGCCAATGCAGCGCAGGCTACCATTGGCCAGTGCAGGCTTGATCAGGTTGGATGCATCCATGGTGCTACCCATGCTGGAACCAGCACCGATAATCATATGAATTTCATCAATAAACAGAATGGCATTCGGCTTTTTCTTTAAAGCCATTAGCAACTGCTTGATGCGTTTTTCAAAATCGCCACGGTATTTAGTGCCTGCAACCAGCGCGCCAATATCAAGGCTGAAAATTTCAGCATCGTGCAACGGTTCAGGCGCTTTCTGGTTAACAATCAACCAGGCCAGCCCTTCTGCAATGGATGTCTTGCCCACACCAGGATCACCCACCAGCAGCGGATTATTCTTACGGCGACGGCACAGAATCTGGGCTGTCCGCTCAATTTCCTTTTCACGGCCAATCAGTGGATCGGTACGGCCTTTTTGCGCTTCCTTGTTCAGGTTAACCGCATAAAGCTCAAGTGGCCCCTGAGCGCGCTTAATACCGCCCTCTTCGCCATCTTCCTTGCCTTCATCATCAGACAATTCTTCTTCATTGAGGTTCATTTCTTCATCTTTACGTGTACCGTGTGACAGGTACTGCGTGAGATCAAGACGATTAATCTGCTGTTTTTTCAACAAGTAAACGGCAAAGCTGTCGCGCTCGGAATACATGGCGACCAGCACATCTGCGCCTTCAACCGGACGGTCACCACCGCCGGAAGACTGCACATGGAAAATGGCGCGTTGCAAAATACGATCAAAGCTTTCGGTTGGATGTGGAGCCTGATCATTATTCTCGCCAAGTTTTGGCGTATGTTGCTCAACGTAATCTTCTAGCTCGCGTCTTAAGCTGGCAATGTCTGCACCACAGGCTTTTAATGCACTGACTGCTGAATCATTTTCCAGCAGCGATAACAGCAGATGCTCTACCGTTAAAAACTCATGGCGTTTTTGGCGCGCCATACTGACGGCCAAGCGTAACGATACTTCTAGATGACGACTGAGCATGTTGACCTCTATTCTGGTTGCGGCTCGATCTGGCAAAGTAAGGGATGGCCTTGCGAGCGAGCATAGTTGTTCACCTGCTGTGCCTTGGTCTCGGCAATATCACGGGGATAAATGCCTGCAACCCCTTTACCTCTATAATGCACAGTTAGCATTACCTCGGTAGCGCGGTCAAGATCAAGAGCAAAATAAAGTTGTAATATTTCTATTACAAACTCCATGGGGGTATAGTCATCATTAAACAAGACCACCGCATAAAAAGGCGGTTTTTTTAGCTGTGGCGGCGCGGTCATAACATCAAGGTTGTCCTGTGAACCCTCCTGATGCTGATCGTCATTTTCATCAATCGCTTTTATCGTGCACGGATAGCGAGTTAACTGCTGAGTACCCAAATTTTCCTCAAATGCAGGTAAATGCCAGTCCACCAGCCCCTGTTGCAAGAATGCCTGCTTACTGTCACGTAAATTTTTGGCACGCAACTTATTTTTGGAGCTACGCAAAACGTCGCGCTGCGCTTTGCTGCGTGATGAGCGTCTGAACAGTTTTTGCGCATCCAGCATTAATCGAACCTCATTGATACAGATAAAGTTAAGTTAACAGCATCAGGTTGCTGTTTAGTCGGCATTGGCTTCAGTCTGCGGAATTTCAGACAAAATTGCAGGCATGTCCTTAACAGGTGCACCACGTTCCCATGCATAGCGTTTAATGACCGGACTGCCATTGCCCTGAAGACGAACTTCAATAAATTCCGGGGTAAAACCGGAAGGCATAGTCCAGCGACCTGTCAGGCGCTGAAAACTGTCAAAACCATAGGAATTGTCAGACATGGGCACAACCAGAATATTGTTGTTATCACCAATCAGGCGAATCTGGGCAGTACCGCTGGCTCTACGTTTATTGGGTTGCAACTGCATTAAATCAAGACGGTATTCATATGCCCTTTCTGGAAGGGGCTTAATATCAACATTTTGTACCGTTAGTGCCACACCACCACGCAAGCGCAGGATTTCACGATAAATATCGCGCTGCTGTTCGGCCTGTTCACGCAGGTCAGTTTCCTTACGGTAGCTTTCGGTAATTTCCTTGAGATTGGTCAGTGCAACATCACGCTCCTGAACCGTCGTGTTCAGCGTGGTATTTAAAATATTGATTTCCTGCTTTTGCTCTTGCACCACTTCATTGAGTTGCTCTGCATCTGCTGCAAATCCAACCGCTGTTAAACCCTGCTGGTGGCCAATTGAATAGCCCAGTATCAGGCTGCCGCCACCAACAATGATTCCCCCCAGTACAATCGGTAAATTTGAATGGATAAACCGTTTAAAAGTAGAAGGCGATTTGCGTTCTATTGTTAGAGGTTGCTCTACATCACTCATCTTGGAATTACTCAATAGTTCAGCAAAAACAGGGTTAGACAAAAACAACAGCAGGCATTGAAACGCGTTATGCAGCGCTGATCAATGCCTGTTTGTAAAAAATGATGTTCCAGCAAACAAGAAAATCTACAGTGATTCAAAAGCTTTAGGGCTTAAATTTTTATTTAAGACCACTGGATGAAGCTTCCTAATCAAGGCAATAAAGGCACCACTTCCAGACCGGTAGTCTCAGGCAGGCCAAACATCAGGTTCATATTTTGCACAGCCTGACCGGATGCACCTTTCACCAGATTGTCCTGTACCACCAAGATAACCAGTGTATCACCATCGTTCGGGCGATATAGGGCAATACGCAACTGGTTGGCCCCACGCACTGAACGGGTTTCTGGCAGGCTGCCTGCCGGCATCACATCAACAAAAAACTCATTGGCATACGCTGTTTCAAACAGGGTTTGCAAGTCAGTCTGCTTGCCTTGCTCAGTGAGTTTCAGGTACATGGTGGTAAACATACCCCGAATCATGGGCACCAGATGCGGCACAAAAATCATCTGGTCAAACCAGCCTTTTTGCTGCCCCATGGCATCCAGTCCCTGCACAATTTCCGGATGATGACGATGCCCTTTAACCCCATAAGCCTTAAAGTTGTCTGATGCCTCTGAGAACAGCAAGCTGGTTTCTGCCTTGCGACCTGCGCCTGACACACCGGATTTTGCGTCCACAATCAAGGTATCAAACTGAACCAATTGCTCTTGGGCTTTTAACAAAGGCAACAGGCCCAGTTGCACAGTGGTCGGATAGCAACCCGGATTGCCAATAATGCGTGCTGCTTTAATGGCTTCACGGTTAATTTCGGGCAAGCCATACACTGACTCTGCCAGCAAATCCGGGCAAGCATGCGGCATGCCGTACCATTTTTCAAATTCTGCGGTATTTTTCAGGCGAAAATCAGCAGCCAGATCAATGACTTTTACCCCAGCCTCTACCAGATCACGTGCCTGCTTCATGGCAACGCCATGCGGAGTGGCAAAAAACACCACATCACACTGATTGAGAACATCCTGATCCACATTGGAAAACTCAAGGTCAGTGAGACCACGCAAACTGGGAAACATGGCATCAACACGCATGCCAGCTTCTGTACGCGAAGTGAGTGCCTTGATTTGTACATGCGGGTGGCGCAGTAAAATCCGAACGAGTTCAACACCTGTATAGCCTGTTCCACCTACAATACCAACCGAGATCATTCAATCACTCCACATGCAAATCTGACGGCGTATAGTATGACAGGAAGATTGTCCCGACAAAACTACCGATTGTTGTAGACGTATGGCTTTTTTTGTTCTTAAATAGCGGCTAGGACAAAAGACACAATAACTCAGGAGCGCGTGGATGCCCTCGTTATCACCTCATTCTTTCTCAGTAAAGCATGGCTTAGCAAAGCACCGTTTAACCAGACTTGGTCAGGCTATTATTTTGGGCCTTGGTTCTGCTTTATTATTTACTGGCTGTGGCGGCGATTCGCCAACTACCCGTACTAATACCGATGACGGCGCAGAAACGCCTGAAACCACTTATAAGCTTACTGTAACCTCACCGGTCAAACTACAAAATGCAGTAGTACGAATTACAGATACGATTACTGGCAAGGAAATTGACCAGAAAACTATTAGTAGTGGTAGTGAAATAAGCTTTGACATCAAAGCATCATATGCTGATGGTGGACGTTTACTAATTGCAGAAATTTCAGGCAAAGACAATACCAGCTTTTATTTTGACCCTGCTAAAGAACAAATGGCAAGTCTGAATATGCCACTGCATGCTGTGTTTTTAATGCTGCCTATAGAAAACAGTACGATTGTTAGTCCATTTACTGAAATTGCCTATCAACGCACTTTGGTTCGTGCCAACAATCTGGATATCAGCAATCCAAATTTAAGCAAAATTGACATCAATAGCTTTGCTAGTGCCAATCGTGAAGTTTATAGTACTTTTCGGGTTAACCCTATAAAACTGGTACCTGCGATTGATAGCCTAAGCAGCTTAAGCAAATTTATTATTGATACCAAGGATGTGATTGATCCACCAAATACTACGGAAGAATACCTGAATATATTTTATGCAACGGGGCATATCAAACTCCAGCAAATAGAAAACCCTTCAGACCCTACACCATTACTCACTTTTGCCAAGCGCGCTAGTGCTGATCTACGTGATGGCAGTCTGGATGGGATGACTTTAGCTGGAGCAGGTAAAAACGGCACAGTATTTCTGGAAAATCCGATTATTAGCCAACAGATTGTTAATAATGATCCAACCTATAATAATCGTTCAGACAAGAAAGAATTACAGGTAGCCCTAGCCAGCTCTCAAAAATCAGTTCGTGAGAGTTATGCTGCACGGCTGGGTGGCGCAGAAAATGATGCTAATAAAGATCAACTCGGTGGGGCAATGGCAGCCTTATTTGCCAGACTTAACAATCCTGATGCTGCTGGCAAAGATTACTTTGCCAAAGTCGATTTTGTGACTGGATTACATTCCAGCATTAATGAAAATATCCCTTCAGTACCGCTACCTAGAAGTCTTGGTGCAGGTAATTATAAAAATGCCTTTGGCCTCGGCAATATTAAATTGACCAAAGCAGCACAAAAGATCAGGAATTCCAGTTGCAATGAAGTAAGCTTTAGCGATCCAAATGCAGAAGAAAAAGATCATATTCCTGAGTATAAAAATATTGATTGCTTAATTGGTGCTAATGCTGATGGGTCAAATAGTGGGTATTATAATGCGGTCGAGAATCTGGTAGGTACTTATACTGGTGAGAATCAATGTAAGCTGACTATTTATTTCAATGGCGATATACAACTCACAAATGGGCAAAAAACCGTTAGTAGCAGCATTAATCGCGATGAATCTGATTCCATTATCCGTCTTCAGGCAAATACACAGGATTACCTGCTCAATGTGGCATCCGCAGAGCGTAATCCACCGGAATTTGTCCAGATTCGGGTAACGAACCAGAACGTTGTATCTGCTACAGCAGGCATTGTAAATGATATTAAAGCCAAGCCATTTCCTGGAGAATCAGGCTTGGATCGGGAAGATCTGGTCTGCAAAAACTTTAAGCCTGTCTTTATCAAACCGTAATGATGACTTGATATTCGTGCGTCATTAATTGGCATACCACCATGCTGGCAGCTTAAAGTGTTTAAGCTGCTGGCGATGCTGTAAGTAGTTAGAATCCACCCTTAACATTTCCTGCCAGAACTTTGCTGAATGATTGAGTTGCCGGGTATGACATAACTCATGCAGCAAGACATAATGAACCAACTCAATTGGCAATAATAATAAAGCGGCATTTAAGCTAATAGATTTTTGGCTGGAACAACTACCCCAGCGGGTTTTGGCATGTCTTACCTGACAGCCACCATAAATAAAACCATGTTGCATAGCCAGTTGGTTTAACTGATTTGGCAAATAAATACTGGCCTGCTCGCGTACCCATGCTTTTAATAGGCTTCCTGCCTGATGGGCATTTACGCTCAACAGATTGTCCTGCACTATCATGTTTTGGCTGTGTTTTGTACTATCCAGTTGGTCTGTTTTTAAAATAATGTGATAGGTTTTGTGTAGTAGTGGCAAACTAATCTGCTCACCATTCATGGGTATTAAGCTCTTTGCAGTATGGGCATAGTTATTATTCCATGTGGTAATGAGCCATTGCTCGGATTCCTTTAAAAACGCCTGAATCTTTTTCTCGGATGTATTCGGCGGTGTTGTCAAATAGATCTGATGATGTTCAATACGTAGTTTTAGGCGACGGGCATTACTTTTTACCCGTCGCTGAATTTCAGGAAGATCATGCATCGGCACGGGCCAGCAATTTTCTACTCAGGCTTAACCGTGCGCACACCTTGATCACTGGCAATTAGTGCCAGATTGGCACCGCGCTGGGCAAAAATGCCATTGGTAACCACGCCAGGAATATTGTTGATTAAAGTTTCCATTTCAATCGGGTTTAAGATATTCAAATTAAACACGTCCAGTATGACATTACCGTTGTCAGTCACGACCCCTTCCCGATAAGCCGGATCACCGCCTAGAGCGACAATTTTACGTGCCACGCTGGAACGGGCCATGGGTATAACTTCAACCGGAATGGGAAAAGCACGGCCAAGTTGTGTAACCCATTTGGATTCATCGACAATACAGATAAACTCGCGCGCTACTGAAGCCACAATTTTCTCGCGTGTCAGGGCTGCGCCACCACCTTTAACCATATGTAAATGGCGGTCAATTTCATCTGCCCCATCAACATAGGCATCTAGGCTACCAACATGGTTAAGATCAATGACTTCAATGCCTATTGCCTTGAGGCGATCTTCCGTGGCTTTGGAGCTGGCAACGGCGGCTTCAAGCTGAAGACTTGGCAATAGGTCAATCAGGAAATTTACGGTACTGCCAGTCCCTACCCCTAAAATGCCCCCTTTGGGCAAATGTGCCAGAGCAGCTTCTGCGACAGCACGTTTTTTTTGATCCTGAGCTGACAGTATTGCCATAATTCACTCTCTTTGGTTTAAAAAATCAATTTGTTGCAGCTAAACCTTGAAACCCGGCCAGCGCTGCAATACTCTGTTGGGTCTACATTATACAGGTGAAACCAGCCATGCTCTCACGTTGGGTCAGACAAATTTTACAAGCCACAGTGTACGATGTGGCCATTGAAAGTCCGCTTGACCTGGCTCCCCGAATTTCCGAGCGGCTGAATAATAACATTCGTTTGAAACGAGAAGACCTGCAACCGGTTTTTTCTTTTAAGTTACGCGGCGCTTATAACCGCATTAGCCAGATGCCAAGTGATCAATTAAAACGTGGCGTGATCTGTGCTTCTGCGGGCAACCATGCACAGGGTGTAGCTTATTCTGGGCAGAAAATGGGCATTGATACCATTATTGTCATGCCCAGCACCACGCCTGATATTAAAGTTAATGCAGTTAAGCGGCTGGGTGGCAATGTGATATTGCATGGTGACAGCTTTGACGTCGCCAACCAATATGCCATGCAACGTGCCCAGCAGGAAGGTCTGGCTTATGTACCGCCTTATGACGATGAACTGGTGATTGCTGGACAAGGAACCATTGCTACTGAAATTTTAAAACAATGGCGGCAGGTCGAATATGTATTTGTGGCCGTTGGTGGTGGTGGTTTAATTGCCGGTGTTGCAGCTTATCTGGGTGAGGTGGCACCGCATGTGAAAGTGGTGGCTGTTGAGTCTGATGAGTCAGCCTGCCTGAAACTGGCGTTGCAATGTAATGAGCGTGCCAAGCTGCCTCAAGTGGGCCTTTTTGCCGATGGCACGGCGGTAGCACAAATTGGTGCCCTACCCTTTGATGTGTTACGTCTGCAAAAATCAGATGGTTCAGGCGCCATTATTGAACCGGAAGTAGTGACGTGTTCAACCGATGAAATCTGCGCGGCCATTAAGGATGTGTTTGAGGAAAATCGTACGATCGTTGAACCTTCGGGTGCACTGGCACTGGCAGGCATCAAGAAGTACGTTGCTGAGCAAGGCATTGAAAATAAAAACATGGTGGCGATTGTTTGTGGGGCCAATATGAACTTTGATCGCTTACGCTACATTGCTGAACGTACAGAAATTGGTGAAAAGCGTGAAGCCATTTTTGCGGTAACCATTCCGGAAGAAAAAGGCGCTTATCTGGATTTTTGCCGCGCACTGAAAGGCCGGGCCATTACCGAATTTAATTATCGCTATCAGGCAGCGTCGGGTCAGGGGAATGGTGCAGCGCATATTTTTGTGGGAATTGGCCTTAAAAATGGGGCGGTTGAACATCAGGCTATTTTAAAGGATTTACAGGGTTATCAGGTGACTGATCTCACCGATGATGAAGTGGCCAAGCTGCATATCCGCTATTTGATTGGTGGCCATGCAGGTCTGGATGATGAGCATTTGTTCCGGGTAGAATTTCCAGAACGACCCGGCGCACTACTGACCTTCCTTGAGCGTCTCGGCCAGCAATTTAATATCTCATTATTTCATTATCGCAACCATGGTGCTGCGGAAGGCCGTGTACTCATGGGCCTGCAACTGGGCAACCATCAACCACAGGAACTTACTGCTGCGCTTGATGCCATTGGTTATCCGCATGAAGAAATCACACAAAATGCTGGCTATCAGTTGTTTTTAAAGTAATTTGATATAAAAAAAAGCGCAGGTTCTTCATTCAACTTGCGCTTTTTTACTACTTAAAAAACCATTAATACCAGTTCAGCAGGGATACACCCACGCCAACATAAGTTGCACGGTGGTTGTAATCAATCAGGCTTTCACCATAGCCATCAAACAGCTGAAAATAGCCTCGCAGGCTGCCATTAATAGGAAATGCCCAGTCAAACTGCACCGCCCCATGATTATCCTTGCCACCTTTTAGGCTATGACGCAGCATGAGCGAGAATTCCTGTTGCTTGTATTTATAAAATGCCTGCAAATCACCACGCCCGATATAATTTTCAATGTCCGGATTATCGTCCTTATGGGAATCACTATCGGGAATGCGATACCATGGCCGCAGCATTAAGGCAAAATTGTCACGCTCAAAGCCCACGTTAACAATTGCCCGGTTCCAGCTACGGGAAAATGGTAGCTCCCGGCCATTGGATTGATGGTTCAGGCTCAGGCCCAGCAAACGGCCATTTAAACCAAATAAATTATAATTGGTGCCAAAAATCAGGCTGGCTTCCGGCTCATAATTGGTTTCACGAAACGGGCGCGAATTGCCGGCATTATATAATTGCCAGCGCGATGACTGGGTATAGCCCAGCCACAAATCACCATAGTCGCCAAAAACCCCTTCCATTGCCTTGGTTTTCAGGCTGAGCTGAAACTTGCCTTCGACCCGGCTAATATCTTCAGTCTCACTAACCTGATTTTCAGGATTTGGACTGGCTGGCAAATCGTTGACATTACCTGTAACAAACACCGGCAGGATATAACTGGGTTTGTAGCTTTTGAGGTGAAACGTACCCAGTTTGGCCGTATGGCTAAGCTCCCAGCGACGATCCAGTAAAGAAATGGTGGGATCATACGGTGCTGCTGCCCTAAACCACTCACGTGGATTAATGCTTTGCAAAATGCCAAGAGATTTAGGGGAATCACTGGCAACTGATGCCGCAGTGGCTGTCTGGTTTTCAGTTTGAATTTTTTCAACGACAGCCTGCTGGGCTACAGGCGTTGCCGGACGCTTAAAAAATGCATCATAGCAGTCCAAACGCTCCGCATTGCTTTCTAGCGTAATGCAGCTTTCAGGCGTGGTCGGCTGATAAGCGGGCGTAACCTGGGCGATAGACGCAGGTGCGGTTGCCAGTATGGTTGCAGTTTCAGCATGCACCATTCCGCTGAGTGAAATTGCCAGTACGCCACAAATCTTATTTTTGCTAAAGGTTTTTTGACCCATCAGGGTAGAAGCTTGAACAGGTTTAAACATGAAAAACAGGCCATTATCGGATGGCCATAGCATAAACAGGCAGTGTCAAAAAAGCACTAGCTATGAGATGAAAAAGCAAAAGCCTTTGTTGTTATACATCCTGTGCCTTCCGCAATACTTTATTAGAGCACATAAGACAAAATAACCTTGCGGAAATTTTTTCATCCGCAAGGTTATTTTAAAAAACCCGTCTGGAAGAGCCTGTTAGATTTGCTCGACCTTAAAGTTTAAGCCTTGTAGTTCGCCAGACTTGGCATATGGTGCGACTACTGCACGAACCGGGGTTTTTGATTGAATATACTGCTGTGCCACCCGTTTTAGATCATCCAGTGTGACATTCAGCAAGTTACTGCGCATTTGCCGTCTAAACTCAGGTGTACGCCCATGTAACAGGGCATGACAGGCGGTAATAGCTTCACCTGCTGGTGATCCGGGCTTGTCCATGCTGGCAATCAGCCCCATGATGGCTTCCTCCAGTTGATATGCTTCCTGTTTGTCATTTAACAGCCAGTCAATGCTGGCAGAAAAATCCTTAAAGGTTTCACTCAAGCGCGGATCCCGGTAGCTATGAAAGCGAAAAGCACAGGCATTGCCATCATAGCCTGCGCCACCACCATATGCACCGCCCTGCTCGCGCAATGCCCGATGCAGAAAACCATTTTTCAGGTATGGGCCTAGTACCATCAATGGGCAGGCATCGGCATGGTCTACCGCCACAGCCGGATACGCAGCAGCACAAAACTGCACATTGGCCTGAATCAGCCAGGCAATATCACTTTGCTCTACCGGATGTGGAGTGACAGGTAATACCACTTGATCAGTAATGACTTTCGATTGCTGCCAGACTTGTGCCAGTTGCTCACTTAAGCCTGCCATTTTTTCCTGTTCAGCCACCAGCAGGAACTGTTTGGGCAAGTTCAATACACGCTGATGCAATTGTTGCAGGTCATTGATTAGCTGATCCATTGCTCCCTCATTCTGCTCAACATGTTGTACCAGATTTTTGAGCCAGACCAGTGCCGGCAGGCCCGTATTGTAATAATCACGGCGAGCTAGCGCACTCATGTGACGTGAGGCTGTTTGCAAGGCATAGCTATGTCCAGCTCCAGACAAGCGTGACTGCCAGCGTGCCTTGCGTTGTTGCAATAACTCCAGAATGCGGTCTTTTTCATCAAAACGCAGTTCATCAAAAGCTGTTTTCAGCAAGTCCAGTGCTTCGGTTTTTTCGCTGAGTGCCTTAGTAGCCAGCACCAGATAGCTACTGGTTTTTTCAGGGTTATGAAGATCGGAGCGGAAACTGGCACCTAAATGTATGCCACCACTTACCAGCGCCTGAGCTTGCTGGATGTCCAGATAATTCATGTTGCCTGCACCAATTTCACCGATCAGCGAGGTATAAATTCCCAGCAATGGGGATTGCAATACATCCTCAGGAATCTGGATTAGCACCTGCTGGTAATATAAGCCATTGGTTCCTGCCGCATATTGATAAAACGGTGCGACCTGCCCAGCCAGATTCAGGCTAGTAGTTTGTCCTTCTACAATATGTAAATCAGCCGGAATATCAGCCAGCCCGACTTTGGGTAGCAAGGATAAGTCATCCTCCTGTGCCTGACGGACTTCCAGCAGTTTGGCTTGTTCAAGCAACTGCTGGCGTTTTTCAGCATCCAGTTGCTGGGCAATAGCATCCAGTCTGGCCTGCTCTGCCTCTTGGTCACGGGCACTTTTTTGCGGATCAGGACGTAAAGTCAGGCGCACGCGATGTGGATTATCAATCAGGTATTGCTGGATTAGTTGCGGCAGCCATTGTGGGTCTTTAAGCTGCTCACGCAGTTCAGCCAGATGCGGCTCAATCTGCCAAACATCCAGCGGGTCAGCACCATGAATGGCACTGCCCAGTCCATTTAACAGCAAGGTTAAGCCATACGGCATGCCGTCGCCACTGATTTCCCGCTGGTGCAGCTCAATCTGGTGCAACACGGCTTCAATCTGGTTACTGTCAATCGGATTATTCACTATATCTTGCAATACCTTAAAAATCCCGGCTTCCAGTTCATCCGCTTTATCGGCTTCGCTGCCCTGCAACCCACAGAAAAAGGTCATTTCAAAATTACTGTCATCCAGCCCCATAATGGGCGAGGTGGATTCACCCAGACCACAGGTTTCCAGATACTGACGCAATGGTGATGCTGAATGCTCCATCAGCACCCCTTCCATCAGGCGCAAGGCCAGACGGGTTTTAATGTCAGTGCTGGGTGGCAATAGCCATGCAAACTGGATGTAGGTTTTTTTGGCCAGCTCTTCGCTGTCGACTGCATACACATCTTCAACATGAACCGGCGCTGCCAGACGTTGTTCAGGCACCGATTTTAGCGTTTCGCCTTTCCCGAAGTTCTTGAGTGCTTGCTCCTCAAACTGGGTTTGTAATTCAACGGGTGACAGATTGCCAAAGCTCATGAAAACCGCATTGGACGGATGGTAATGTGACTTGTAAAAATCAATCAGGTCCTGATGCGACAGGTCAGGAATATCGGCTGGATTACCGCCAGAATTATAGTGATAGGTAGTTTCTGGATATAAATGATGCGCCAGCGTGTGATATAGCTGGTCGGATGGCGAGCTCATGGCACCTTTCATTTCATTAAACACAATGCCTTTATATACCGGCTTGTCATTTTCCAGCTCGATGCGGATGCCTTCCTGCGCAAAGTCCAGTTCATTCAAATTGGCAAAGAATGCCGCATCCAGATACACCGACAACAGGTTATAAAAATCTGTCTTGTTCTGGGTGGCAAACGGATAGGCTGTCCAGTCGGCTGCGGTAAAGGCATTCATAAAGGTGTTGAGTGAACGACGGATCATGGAAAAAAACGGATCGCGCACCGGATATTTTTGTGAGCCACATAATGCAGTATGCTCCAGAATATGCGCGACCCCACGCGAATCCATGGGCTGGGTTCTAAACGCCACCAGAAATACGTTTTCATCATTGTCGGCTGCCAGATGGTAATGCAGCGCGCCGGTTGCCCGGTGACGGTACTGTAAAAATTCGGCCGATAGCGCAGGAATATAATGCTGGTTGATTAACTCAAACGCAGGATGAACCCGATTTTTATCAGTGATTGAAAACGCGGCAGTCATGCAAACTCCAATTTTTAACTTATCTGGGCTGAACGCATAATAAACCTGTGCACAGCCAGACAATGGTAGAACGAATATTTTATCAAGAATATCAGCTAATCAGTTACGATGCTGCATCCTGTACAGATTTGGCCTAGTGCGATTAAGTAAATATTCCTCAAACAGCACGCAGCATTAGTTTAAGTTAAGCTGAGTTGTAGAAATTTCAAGGCAAAAAATATATTTATCCCTATAAAGGCATGATAATCTTTACTTCTTTATCACCCCACCATGCTAGCAAAGGAAGAAGGGAACAAGGCTTATGTCAGTTGATTTGTATGTTATTGGAAATGCGCTGGTTGATCTGGAATACAGTGTAGACGATCAGTTTTTACAACAGCATCAACTGCTTAAAGGTACCATGCAACTGGCCGAACAGGCTGCACAGCAGCAGCTACTTACCCACTTAAACCAGAGTTATCATGCGCAGGAACAGGCCAGTGGCGGCTCAGCAGCCAACTCTACGGTGGCATTTACCGCCATGGGTGGCTCGGCGTTTTATGCCTGCCGCGTGGGCACCGATGACTTTGGCCAGTTTTACCTTAATGGCTTGAGCAGCGCCAATGTCCAAACCTCGAGCAGCTCCATGAGTGACGGGGAAACTGGCACCTGCGTTGTATTGGTTACGCCGGACAGTGAGCGTACCATGCAAACCTATCTGGGCATTACGGCAGAATTAAGCGCCGCACAAATTGACTTTGAACCTTTAAAAACAGCCAGATATTTATATATTGAAGGTTATCTGGCCACGAGTCCAAGTGCACGTGCTGCAGTAAAGCAGGCCCGTGAAATTGCCAAAGCCAACAACATACAAATTGCCATTACCTTGTCCGATCCGGCCATGGTGCAGTATGCACGCGACGGGCTGGATGACCTGATTGACGACGGCGTAGACCTGCTGTTTTGTAATGAACATGAAGCCCGCATGTATACCCATACCGAAGCCATGCAAGACACCATTGCTGCACTGTTAAAGCTTAGCAAGACCGTTGTTGTGACACTCAGTGAAAAAGGCGCGTACATTGCCACACAGACTGGTGAACACCTGCATATTAATGCCGTACCATGTAATGCAATTGACACCTTAGGCGCTGGCGATGCATTTGCCGGCGCATTTTTATATGCCCTGAACAACGGTGATACGCTAGAAAATTGTGGACAGCTTGCTGCAGCAACGGCGTCCAAAGTGGTGAGCCAGTACGGCCCGCGCTTGTCAGTTGAACAATATCAGGCTATTTTGCAGGCTGGCTCGTTTGCTGGTGATTAATTTTTTAGCAGCTCAGCAAATCGCCACCTGTCTGCTGTTTAAAGTTTTTAGTAAAGGTATAACCCATGCAACCCATCATGCAACGATTGTGTAATACTGAAGATATCCCGGAACGAGAAGCCCGCGGCTTTGATACCGATAAGGGTCCTATCTTGGTTACCCAGCGTGATGGGGCATTTTACGCTTATCTCAACAACTGTCCACATTTGGGTACGGAACTGGAATATCAGGAAAACCAGTTTCTGGATATGGACCGTGAATACATTATTTGCTCCACCCATGGGGCGCTATTTCAGGTAGAAGATGGCAGCTGTATTTTTGGCCCTTGTCAGGGTGATCATTTGACAGCAGTAGAAATCAGCGTGCATTCCGATGGTGGCATTTATCTGGTGGAATAACGCAATACTTCATGTTTTCCTAATCAATGTTTCCCTGCTGACAGCACTGATAAATCTTATCGCAACATAAAACTGGCAGGTTTGGCGAGGACAGCCATGACAGGTTCAATCTTTTTTTCAGCCCCATTTTTGCTGTTTACCCTGGCGTTAATAGCCATGCTGATTATGGCGCTAACCGAGACACTGGGTACTTCATTAAAATTTAGTCCATCTGCATGGGTTGAAGCACGTCTGCCGCGAATTGTGGTGTATATCCTAAAACGCCTGCATGCCAACCAGTTTCCAATTTTTATTCTAACGATTCTTTTTTTGCTTAGCACTGGCGTATTTGGCTATCTGCTGCAGTTTATCTGCTATGCCATGACTGATGCCTTTGCCTCACTCTGGCTGATAATTATTCCGGTACTGCTGATTAGTCTGCTGTTTACTGTATTTCTGGGTCACTGGTTAAGCCAGCTCATGTACAGCGATCGCACCATGCCGGTCATTGGTCAACCTGAGTTGCTGGGACGCATTGCCACCATTTGCCGTGGCGATGCCCGGCCAGGATTTAGCGCACAAGCACGGGTGCGCGACCAGCATGGCCACCTGCATTATGTAGAAGTAGAACCAGAATTTGGTGAGCTTGAGCTGCACAGCGAAGTGATTCTGGTCTCCAAACAAAAGCATTTATATATGGCAAAAACCTTACCCAAGGATAATCATTTGCTGGACCAGTAATTTAGTTCAAACGTTCAAACAAGGCCTAGGCTTGACTTAGTTTAGCCAGAATTTTGCATTGTCTTTTTCGATTAAACATCAAGCTCTAATATTACTGGCGTGTGATCGGATGGCCGCTCCAGTTTGCGCGGCGCACGGTCAATCCAGCTGGACTTGGCTGTTGGCACCAGTGCGGAACTAATTAAAATATGATCAATACGCAGGCCCAGATTGCGCCGAAAAGCCACCATGCGGTAATCCCACCAGCTATACAGTTTTTCAGGTTGCTCAAACAGGCGAAAACTGTCATGCAGGCCTAACGCGTGCAGTTGTCTAAATGCTGCCCGCTCCGGTTCACTCACCAGCACACTACCTTTCCATCGTTCAGGGTCATAGACATCGCGGTCTTCGGGCGCAATATTGTAGTCACCCAGCAAAGCCAGTTTGGGATATTGTTTTAATTGTTGTTCAAGGTAGGCAGTGAGCGCCTGTAACCAGTTGAGCTTATACTGATATTTGTCTGAATCAACACTTTGCCCATTGGGAATATACACACAAATAATCCGGATGCCCTGAATAGTTGCCGCCACGACACGTTTTTGGGTGTCTTCCAGATTGGGAATATCAAATTGCACCTCATCAATGGGATGCCTGCTAATAATCGCAACGCCATTGTAGGTTTTTTGCCCCAGATGCACAGCCTGATAGCCCATATTAGCCAGATCAGTATAGGGAAACTTATGGTCTTCAATCTTGGTTTCCTGCACGCACAGCACATCCACCGCTTCGGTGTTAAGCCACTCCAGTACCTGTGGCGCGCGGACATTCAGTGAATTTACATTCCATGTGGCAATTTTCATGGTTAAGCATTTATCATCAAAACAAAGATAGAAATATCATAGACTGCATCTTAAATGCAGGCTGTACAATTCCTGTTTTTCATTTAATATTTAACTATCTATTTTAATATCAACAGATTGCATCGGTTTAACAAGGTATTAACTTGCTTTGACTATTTTAACAAGTCCTTCAGCGGAACCCTACTTTTGCAGGTGATATATTCAGAATATCACTTAAATTCAGTTTTTACTCAGGGTCAAAATAATAGCGCTTAATATCATTGGAATGCAGGAACGCTGGAATCAATCCGGTTAAAGCAGCACGAATATCAGAACGTTCGTTAATCAGCTGATGTGAACCTTCTTCCAGAATAAGTAAGGTTTGCAGGCGAAATTTCTTGCGTATAAAGTCAAGGTTGTACCGCCAGTCTACCGTTTCGTCTTTTGCACCCTGTGCCACCCATACCGGGATACGGCAGGCCGGCAGTTGCTCAATCCTGACCATCCACTTGGCCAGCGCCAGAATCCACTCCAGACTCATCACGCGTGGCTGCAAGGGATCGGTCAGACGTACAAAACGCAAAAATTCAGGATTATGGTTATTGCGCCTGAAATTGCGCGGCACATTGCGCTTGATTTTTTTGATCAGGGTTAAGCCTACACTGTTATGCCACCATGCACTTTTGGCTGGCCGCACCAGTGGCGACAATAGCAGCGCACGATCAATAATGGGTGGCCTGCGCTGCGCTGCTGCTGTCAGGGTATGATCAATCCAGATAGCACCCCCGGTACTTTGCCCAATGCCCAGCCACGGTTTTGGCAACTGGTTAATGTGCGGTGCGGCCCAGTCAGAAATCCCTGACAAGATAGCCTGATAAATTGCAAACTCCTGAATACTGGCCACTGGCCCTTCTGTCAGGCCATGCCCCGGCAAATCATAGGTAATGACACTAAAACCCTGTTCGATAATTTCCTCAATAATCGGCTGGTAAATACCACTATGCTCCAGATAGCCATGTAGTAGCCAGACAGTGCCATGGATTTGCTGTTTGGGCTGAAATACCTGAACATGGGTTTTATGCTGAGCCACATTGAGGTAACCCTGCCAGTGCAGGGCATCTATCTTGTTTAGGCCATACAGGGTTTGATAGCCTTCCAGTACCGGGTCAATCAGCATGGGTTCGCTAATGTTAAGTAGTGGCAGTGCATCCGGTGTACTGGCACGGTCAGGCAACGGTAACTGGGTTGCACGTAATACCGCTGGTGTCTGAAACGGATAGGGTTTATTCATCAGGGCACCTCACGGCAGTTGGTTTCACCAAACCATAAATCACGGATACTGGCAATGGCTTCATAGGTTGCCCGACGGCTATGCATCAGGTTGGTTTTGCTGGGTTTCCACTGGGTTTGCGGGTTAGGCAACGGCGCTACCACCGGAATGGTATCAATGCCGTTCATGGCGAACAGGCGTCTGGCGCGCGGCATGTGATAAGCATCGGTGACTAATTCTACGCGGGGCGCACCGCCTTTTTTCTGTAGCAGTAAAGCACTAAAGCGGGTATTTTCGCAGGTATTCATGCTGCGTTTTTCCAGCAACCCGGCGTCCACCTGATGTCCTTTAAGCCATTTTTGCATATAGGGGGCTTCTACCCCACTGAGCAATATTGGCAGTGGATTATGCTGTTTCTGTTGAATGGCTTTTTCAAGGCGCAACCGGGTATAGGCATTCACCACAATATGATGTGCTGCATCACGGCCTAAACCACCACCGAGTACAACAATGACATGCGCCTGATTCTTATTAAGTTTTTTCTGTACATTCTGCCCTGACATTTTGATACCAGTATCTTTTTGCAACTGTTTTTGTAGCTGGTAGTCATCCTGCAATTTGGCCAGCGTTTCTACCAGACTTGGCACATCCGGTTTTTCATTTTCCTTGTGAGCCGATACAGAATCAGGGTTACTGCTTTTATCATTGCCCGACTGATCCAACTGGGCTGCTTCCTGCTGGTCAAACTCTTTTAATAACTGCTGGGCCTGTTCATCAGCAATGCGCTGCTGCTGTTGCTGCCATTCGGGTGAACCGGGTTCGGGCTGCTCAGTTTCCTCAATACGGCCATTACCTTTCTGGCTGGCTGCTGCTACCTGATTAACCGTCACCGGAATCTTGTTAAGTCCCCACAGAATGACCCGCGCATAAAATGGACTCATGACAAACAGCACAACAGCAACCACTAACAATGCAAGGGCTGCCAACCGCTTTATTGTTCGTTTAGGCCAGGATACTGCTGCTGTCATAGTTCCTCATTCTATCATTATCAGGTTTAAAATTTAACCAGAACAGGTTCCTGCTCCAGCCGGATTGCAAATTTTTCAAATACCGAATGTTGCACCGCCTGACTTACTTTATGCACATCAGCCAGTGCGGCAATATGGTGGTTTACCAGCACCAGCGCCTGCTTTTCATACATACCCACACTGCCCATGCGCTTGCCTTTCCAGCCAGTTTGGTCAATCAGCCAGCCAGCAGCCACTTTGACCTGCCCGTTGGCTTGCGGATAACTTCCCAGTGCGGGATAAGTAACTTTTAACCGTTCATAATGTGCAAGATCAATGACCGGATTCTTAAAAAAACTGCCTACATTTGCAATTTTTTTAGGGTCTGGCAGTTTAGCCTGACGAATCTGGATGATGGCTTTTGCTACCGATGCCGGGGTTGGATTTGTGCCGGCCTGTTCGCGCACATCACCATAGCTTAAGGCCAGTTGTGGTTGCTTGCTTAAACAAAATACCACCCGGCTAATGATCCAGTCGCCAGCCTGTTGCTTGAAAATACTGTCACGGTAACCAAACTGGCAGTGCTCAGGCTGCAATATGTGCCAGCGCTGTGTCGGCAGGTGCCATGCCTTAATGTGGTGAATATACTGGCCGACTTCAACCCCATAAGCACCAATATTTTGAATGGGTGCAGCGCCCACATAGCCTGGAATCAGCGACAGGTTTTCCAGCCCATACCAGCCCTGAGCCAGCGCATACTGCACAAATGGATGCCACTCCTCACCGGCCATTACCTCAACCAGTATGTGCTGTGGGCTATCATCTAGCACCCGAATACCCCGTAACAGCGGACGGATTACCAATGCATCAATATATTCTGACAGCAACACATTACTGCCACCGGACAGTACAAAAACTGGTAACCGCTTTGCAGTGACTGATTGTAGCACCGCCAGCAAGTCATCTTCGGTACTTAAACTGGCCAGATACCTTGCCCGGCTGTTTAGGCCCAATGTATTGAACGGTTTTAGACTGGCATTATGTTCAAACTGCAACATTCAGGTTACTCAATTCAGAAAACTCATGACTTATTTTTGACCAAGGTGATGGTTCAAGGCTGGCGGCGCAGGACATTCGGATTGGCCTGCCAGTATTCTACCCAGGCCTGTGCTGCACTTTCACATTGCGCAATTACCCGCTCAAAATCACTGGCATGCCCAAAATACGGGTCTGGTATCGCCTGCCGGGAAAATTTTGGGTCATGCTCACTCATTAGCGCCAGACGATCCATGACTGACGCATCCAGTTCGCCTTTTTGCACTAGGTGATTGATCTGCCACTGTAAATCTGAAAGGTTGGTGTCATCCATAGCGAGAATCAGGTCAAACTGGTCAAAATCTTCCCGGCACACCTGACGCCCACGCAAATGCGACAAATCATAGCCGCTGGCACGGGCAAATTTTTGTGTACGTGGGTCTGGTGCCTTGTTGGGATGATAATTGCTGGTTCCAGCCGAATCAATTTCTACCGGCAAACCAGCAAGCTTTACATAGTGCTTTAAAATGATTTCTGCGGTAGGCGACCGACAGATATTCCCCAGACAGACACACAATACCTGATATGGCGAGCTTGCCATTCCGAGCTTTTCCTAACAAAATAAACCAATTGAGTATAGCGGCAACGCTAGGCACACGGCTATAGCCCATGCCACAATATAAATGATTCTGACGAGAATCAGGGATTATCCGCCATCAGGGAACCAATAATGAATTGCTTTAGCTTTGATACTGTTAAACAAATTATCTGTGCCGCTGGCTCCCGGCACCAGCTTGGTGAGCATTGCAAACGGCTGGGCCTAAGCCATGTAATGTTTGTTACCGATAGCGGAATTGTGCAATACCAACTGCATCATGATGCCCTCACCAGCCTGAACAACGTCGGCATTGAATATACGATTTATGATCAGGTTCTGGCCGATCCTCCGGATCACGTCATTCTGGCTGCGGTAGAACAGGCCACGTCCAAACATATTGATGGGGTGATTGGTTATGGCGGTGGCAGTTCCATGGATGTGGCAAAGCTGATAGCCATTCTGGCCAATCCACAACAGACGCAAGCCTTAAGCGATATGTATGGAGTGGGCAATATTCAGGGCCAGCGTTTGCCTTTGATTCAGGTGCCAACTACTGCCGGAACAGGCTCGGAAGTGACCAGCGTAGCCATTGTCACTACGGGTGAAACCACCAAAATGGGCGTGGTGTCGCCAGTACTATATGCAGATATTGCGCTACTGGATGCCGAACTTACCACTGGTTTGCCGCCTGCTGTTACTGCAGCCACCGGTATTGATGCCATGGTGCATGCCATTGAAGCCTATACCAGTGTGCATAAGAAAAACCTCTATTCCGACATGCTGGCCAAGCAGGCACTGGTCCTGCTGGACCAAAACCTGCAAACCGCCGTACATGAAGGCCACAATCTGGAAGCACGCCAGAACATGCTGTTCGGTGCCATGCTGGCTGGGCAGGCTTTTGCCAATTCACCTGTTGCTGCCGTTCATGCGCTGGCTTATCCATTGGGTGGGCATTACCATATCTCGCATGGTCTTTCCAATGCGCTGGTGCTGTGTGAAGTAATCCGCTTTAACCTAAGCCACGCTGCCAGACACTATGCCGAACTCATGCTGATTTTAAACCCGGCTGCCCAGGGTTCTGACATGGAACTGGCCAACCAGTTGATTGACCGTCTGGAACAGCACATTCTGGACAGCGGTTTGCCCTGCCGCCTAAACCAGCTCAATATACCGGAACAAGACCTTGAAATGCTGGCACGCGATGCCATGCTGCAAACCCGCCTGCTGGTGAATAATCCGCGTGAACTTAACCATGCCGATGCCTTGGCGATTTATCAGGCCGTTTATGCTTGATCGTCTTCTTTCATCGGTATAGTTTCGACATGTATAGTTTCGACATGGTTCGACAGGCTCATCAACGTGATTCACTACGGTTCCTCAGCCTGTTGAAAGGCAACCAACCCAACCTGCAGTCATTGAGCATGTCGAAATGGTCAAAAGCGATGTGATGATTTATGACAGAAGTTTAATGTCTAAACTAACAGTTTGAATCTACTTTTATTTAATGAGTGAACCTTTTGTGACCAAACCCGTCGCTTATCAGCGTAAAGACTTTGGCTGGTTTTCACCTTTGACGACCCGCTGGGCCGATAATGATATTTATGGCCATGTTAACAATGTCATGTACTACAGTTATTTTGACAGCACCGCCAACCGTTACCTGATTGAGCAGGGTGGACTCGACATCCATGATGGGCCAATTATTGGGCTGGTGGTGGATTCCGGTTGTAGTTATTTCGCGCCTGTGGCTTTTCCTGATCAGCTGGAAGGTGCCCTGCGGGTGGCGCATTTAGGCCGTTCATCCGTGCGCTATGAGTTGGCGATTTTCAGGCCAAATGAGCAACATGCAGTAGCACAGGGTCATTTTGTGCATGTGTTTGTGGATCGGCAAACCCGGCAATCTGTGGCCATACCGGATCAGTTGCGTGACGCACTCGCCAAACTTTTAATGGAATAAGTTTTTGAATCCTGTAACGACTAAATGGGTTACAGGATATATTGGTTAGGCTGTTTGTTAAGTAACCCTACTTATCAAGAAGGCTGCACAAGCCCTAAGGCATTTAAAAATAGCCTAATGTAAATTAGGCGTTTAATGGTTTAACGTCATCAATCCATTCATTAAATTTATTTAAAAACTTTAATAAAAATTGTCGGGTTCTTTCACTGGCAATCTCATTGTTGTCATTGAGCATACTTTCTTCAAATTTTAGATAAATCTCAGGCTGGCCCATTACGCGAGTGTTTAGCGTTAGTAAAATACTGCGCAAATGTGACTGTGCCACCGCAGTACCAATCTGGCCCGGACTAGCACCCAGCATGGCGGCAGGTTTATGCTTCCAGCTATTGTCA
The DNA here is from genome assembly GCF_001982605.1 of Alkanindiges hydrocarboniclasticus. Classification (GTDB taxonomy): domain Bacteria; phylum Pseudomonadota; class Gammaproteobacteria; order Pseudomonadales; family Moraxellaceae; genus Alkanindiges; species Alkanindiges hydrocarboniclasticus. The sequence goes on from NZ_MLCN01000001.1 coordinate 121,537, forward strand.
TCACTGGGCCGTGACCCCCAGTCCAGTGCATTTTTTAATGGTGATGGCACCGAGCGATTATATTCCGGGGTGACAAATAACAAGGCATCAGTATTTTTTATTGTAATTTTAAACTGGCTAACGGCTTCGGGAATATCTTCCCATAAGTCCTCGTTATATAAAGGCAGATTGGCAATATCAACCAGATTAAACTGATGCGGCAAATTTTCCTGCTGTGCCAGTTTGATCAGTGCCTTGGCAATCTTTAAATTAATAGACTCCCGACGCAAACTGCCAACGATTAACGAAATATTTGCCATACCCTGCCTGCTGTTTCTTTTACGAATGAAACAGTTATACCGCAGTTATTTTTGGCTGCTGGTACATTTTGCGTAAGGTTTTGATGGAGTATGCAGGCAAAGCGTAAACATTACTCTTTTAAAGTAACATTCGACAGACTGGCTGCAAACTGCTCAATCAAAGGCTGAATTATTGGCTCATGGCGCAACAGATAATCAGCCTGCTGCAAGGCTTTTTCACGCCGGATTGCCTTTAACTGCAAAGGTAAAGGCTCATCAATACTTTCAAAGACCAGTTCCAGCCTGCTATCGGGCCATTGCTGTTTTAATGCTGCAATCAGCCCATCAAATAGCTCGGTAGCCATCAGGCGATGCTCTGGTGAAATCAAAAAGCTTGCAGCCTGACCAATTTCACCACGGATCAGACCATGCTGTGCCAGATTACGAATGGCCGGGGTGATTTCTGCTTCACGCAGCCAGCATTCCCACTTTTCAATATTCCACTGCCCGGTTAACTCAACGGCACGGTGCTGCAATATTTGCTGCGGCAATAACTGGCCTGGCCTGTTGTCAGTATCCACCTGCCTGCTGTCTACTGCTGAAATTTCGCTAGATTGGTTATCTACTGAATTAGGTGCTGTTACCGGTTTAGATGTTATTACCGGTTCAAAAGACTGTTCATTGCCAGCTTGTTTATTCTCTGACTGTCCTTCAACTGCGTTAGGCGGTATAGATATTAAGTCTGCATTCTGCACCGTAATCGCTGGTGATAAGGGTTCGGCTAATGCTATCCCAGTTGTCTGCTGGTCAGGCATTGCTGGGACAATAGGTTGGCCAAACAAGTCTACTGCCAAATTTTCCTGCTTGGCCGTAGTCGTAGACTGAATATCTACAGTATCCGGCTGATGATTAAAAAATTCATCCTGAATGCGTAAATCATTTTCTACAGGTTGATTTTCAATGAATTGGTTTTCTAATGATGCATTTTCTAAACGGTCATCTAGAATCAGCTCACCTGTTGCAACAAGTTCCTGAGCTGTTTCCGACTGGTTGCCAGATTCAAAACGCTGGAGCGCAGCCACTGGTTCTGACGATTCATCAGCCAAGACAAAGGATTCTTCAATAGCCTGATGATCAGGTACGGCCTGAATAGGTTGCGGTACTGCTAAATTACTATTGCTAACTGCAAGTTTCGGGGGCTGCTGGGTCACCACTGCACCAGAACTGGAATGCTCCAGAATCTGGGCATTATGACCCAAGGGCTTAAAAGCCAGCATGCGCAAAATGCACATATCAAAGCCTTGTTGCAGGCTAACGGCCAGTTTTAAATCCTGCCGACCCTGCAAGGCAATCTGGTAATACAACTGGACATCGGTGGCATCAATTTGCCCTGCCAGATAACGCAACTGATTTTGGTATTCCTGAGTTCCCTGCAACGGCACTTGCGGCAACACCTGAAGTAGCGCCAGCTGATGCAATAAGGTAATCAGCTGATCCAGTACCGCTTTTAAATCCACCGCCTGATTAGCCAGATTTTGCAGAATCTGACTCACCTGCTGGCCATTATTTTCATAGATGGATTGGAGCAACAGGACAATCTGCCCTTTGTCCAGCAAGCCCAGCATGTCCTGAACATCACTGCCCTGCAATTGTCCCTGACCAAAAGCAATGGCCTGATCGGTTAGTGACAGTGCATCACGTAGCGAGCCTTGGGCGGCTTCGGCCAGTTGCCACAGGGCTTGGTCATCATAGCCAATTTGCTCCTGATCCAGAATATCGTGCAAATGATCATGGATTTCCTGCTGCTGCAAAGGGCGCAGGGTAAATTGCAAACAACGTGATAACACGGTGACCGGCAGTTTTTGCGGATCAGTGGTGGCCAGTAAAAACTTGACGTGTTCCGGAGGTTCTTCCAGCGTTTTCAGCAGCGCATTAAAACTGTGCGTAGACAGCATATGCACTTCATCAATCAGGTAAACCTTGTAGCGACCTTGCGTCGGTGCATACGGTACGTTATCCAGCAATTCGCGCGTATCTTCTACCTTGGTGCGTGAGGCGGCATCAATTTCGATTAAATCAATAAATCGTCCCTGATTAATAGCGGTACAGGTGGCACAGACTTCGCAGGGTGTGGCCGTAATGCCGGTTTCACAGTTCAGGCACTTGGACAGGATACGTGCAATGGTAGTTTTGCCCACACCGCGCGTGCCGGTAAACAAATAAGCATGGTGCAGGCGGTTACGCTCCAGTGCACTGGTTAATGCCCGGGATACATGGGTCTGCCCTACCAATTGGTTAAAGTTGCGTGGGCGATATTTACGCGCAAGAACCTGATACATGAACGCTCCTGTTTAAGCCCATAGCATAGCCGATTTGACCCAAAAAGCGGTTAAAAAAATTTGGCCACTGATCCTACATGCTGCATTTGTTTAAATATTACAGGCATTCATTTTCTGGTTAACCCTTATCTATTCAGCAAGTCATGGTAAATGGTTTCCTCCAGGATCAGTTGCTGATCTATAGGTTTAAAAAAATAGCTACACATCACAGCCCCATTATTTGATGCATGATGGGTTATGGCATCCGTGGTTAAACTCAAGGTCGTGATCACCACACTGCCCAGATTAATAAAACCAATACCCTGCTGGCGCAACTGTGCCAAGATATCAGTTTTGCTGTTTAATACCTGATGATACTGCCTTAAAAACTGCTTCTTAAAGCTAATTACTCTAGGCCGGTTATTTTCATAAAGGACTGTTAAGCCCAAGCATGGAAATTGCTGTATAGCGCTACCAAGACCCTGTTCTGCCTGAAATTGACTGACTGCCTGTTTTCCAAATCTGCTGCTGAGATAAACAGTAACCTGATCCGGATTTTCCTGTCGTAAAATATGGTTGGCCAGATCTGCCAGTGAACTTGGGGCATTTAGCCGTACGATGGATGGCTGGTTTTTTTGGGTCGAATGCTGGGAAAAGCTGGGGTAAGTTCTTGTAGGGCTTTCTTTTACACTAGGATAATATGTCATGGGTTAAATTCCGTTACTGTGCTTTATGTTGGCTTTGCTAATTTGGATGTGCATGCAAACTGCCCTTTACAGGCAGTTGCATAGTGAAAAGGCATGAGCAGAAAAGATTATTTTGCAGTCAGGATTTAAAGCTTGTGTTTTGGCTGGTTGAGCTGATACCAGTTGATGTGACGGGTTAAGAACATCACCACGGCAATGAGTGCAAACACCATGACCGACCCCAGCATTAGGGTGTGTTGTTGTGACCGTAGCAGGATATACAAGGTGCCATACATGGCGGTCAGCACAATTCCTAAACTAAAGGCCCGGCCTATTCCCTTAAGAACATAAGTGACATACCAGCTAATCAGCAGGACACAGGCTGCACTGGAACCCACGTAAGCCCAGCCAAAGGCAAATTGCTCACTAAAAGACAGCAGTAGCAAGTAAAATACACCCTGCGCCGCACCCACTAGCGCGTATTGTATCGGATGCACCTGCAATCCTTTTAACACCTCAAACAAAAAGAAAGTGCCAAAAATAATCAGTAAAAACAGCAAGGCATATTTTAGGGTGCGGTCAGTCAGGCTATACACATTAGTAGGTTCAAAAAACTGAATATTAAAGCTTTCGGCAGAACCCTTGAGCTGTTCTGACTTGCCATAAGTAGCAGATTCATCACTGTAGGCATGCAGGATTTTTAATTTTTCACAGTCCTTATCTTGCTGGGTTTGCAGGCAGGTGCTGAGCAACCGGGAATTGCTGGTGGGTGCATAAGTATTATTCCATTGCGCACTGGTTGACTGGCGGCTAATGGTTTTATACAGAGGCGAAATACCCCCTGAAAAATTTGGATGTGCCCAGTTGGCTTGTAGCGTTGCTTCAATACTTTTGCCCAAGGGAATTAACCGGAATGATTGCAGGCCAGACAATCTAAAATCCAGTTTGAAATCCACAGCATTTTTGGCCATCGCACCAATGGCAAAGCTGGTATAGCCAAATGGCAGGCCAGACAGGGTTTCACTACTCTCCGGTAAACTGAGCTGGTATTTCTTGTCCTGAAGCGTAATCACTGGCTGTTGTGCCAAGCCACGCAAGTCGGAAACTGCCAGATAAATTTTTGCCTTGTGCCATTGCACTACCTGACCATCGATGGGTTTTAGCAATGTGCTATCCGGGCTAAAGCGCCCCTGTATGCTGATTTGATTATCATAATTGGTAGCATGATAAATGCCCTTACGAAAATTCTGGGCCACCTTTAATTTGTTGTGCCACTGACTCTGGCTGGTATAAATGGTTTGATACACAGTAGCAGTACATTGCTGTTGTGTTTTGGTTTGGGCTTCCTTGGCTGAGCAAATAGACCAGCTTACCGGTACGACAATAAACGGACTCATCACCGTTTGTGCACCATAATTATCCCGTGCAATTTCATCAATGGCTTGCTGGGCATAGCGCTGTCGCTCATGCACAATGCTTTTAACAAAAAACAGGCCGATTAAAAAACAAAAGCATAACCCGGCTATAAAAGTAAATTTGGCACCTAAACTTCGCATTTTTCATAGTCCTCATTGAAGATAGAGGTATTGTGAAAAATGCACATGTGTTGTTAGTGAACTTAAAGTGAAAAATTATTGAACTTTTGGTGAACTCAACATGAAGCCAAATTTTGAATCAATCCGAAAACTCAAATGCGGCTGCAAAGCTGTCAGGCATTAAAATAAATACTTACGGCAACACCATCTGCCCTATTCTCAATTGCTATGTCGGCCTGATGCTTATCCAGCACCTCCTTAACCAGCGTTAAGCCTAAACCGGTACTTTTTAAACCGGTGTCTGGCCGTGGCAATGAATAGTAGCGCTCAAAAATATGGCTGAGGGCATAGTCTGGAATAATGGGGCCCTGATTAATCACCTGTAAAACCAGATGCTGCGCTACCCTTTCAAGCTTTATTGTTAGGGTTTTGCCTGCTGGTGTAAAAGAAATGGCATTATCCAGAAGGTTGGCCAGCGCCTGCCCCAGCCAGAATGGCTCGGCCTGAACCAGACAAGAACCGGTAAAACTGGTTTGAACCTCAATTTGGCGCTGCTGGATTATCCCCTTGCGTTGCGCCAGTAAATTATGAATCAGGACATTTAAGTCAAGGGCTTGCAGTTCAAAAGCCTCATCACTTTTTTCCAGTTTAGCCAGTAGCAAAAGCCGCTCTACCAAATCCTGCAAACGATAAGTCTGCTGCTGAATTTGCCGTGCAAAATATTGCTGGTCATCAATTGGTAACGCATCTTCAAGTAACTCAGCACTGGCGTGAATCGCAGTTAACGGACTTTTTAGTTCATGCGTTAAGGTATGCACATACTGTTCAACATAGGCCCGGTCTTCCAGTTGCTGCCGCATGCTGGAAATGGCATACACCAAGTCATTTAGTTCACGCGCTGAATAAAAATAGGGCTGCTGCTGACGGTTGGCAGCCAGTGCCAAGGCATATTGCCGTACTTTTTCAATACTGCGTTTTAGCCACCATGCCACAAAGCCACACAGCAGCAGGGAAAAAACCACCACAATGCTGGCTTTAATCAGCATCTGGCGCTGCGCGGCTTCAATATAAGGTTGCACCGACTGGCCTTTTTTGCCAAGGCTTACTACGCCAACAAGCTGGTTTTGGTAAATCACTGGCGCTGCCACATACATGGTGGAACTGTTTTCATCGGCAGGATCGGTACGCGTTGAGCGCACCCCGTACTGGCCCTTTAAGGTAAGGTAAATATCATTCCAGCGCGAAAAATCCTGTCCGGTGTATTGTCCGGTAGAATCATAAATGACGCGGCCATACTGATCAGTAATATATAAATTCTGGTGAATGGCACTTTTTTGCATGTTCCAGATTTTGGCATTGAGCACCCGGCTTAAGGTGGCCTGCATCTTCTGGTCAAATTCTGGCGTTTTTACCAGACCACCCGCAATGTCATCAGCCACCAGTGCGGCAATAATATTGGCATTATCAGCCAGCGTGTCTTCCACCACTTGCCGGATATTTGGCTTGATTTGCTGCTGCAAGCTACTAAGAATGAAAAAACTGCCAATCAGCAAAACCAGACTAAAGCCAAACCAGATGCGCACAAAAATTGACATATTGAATTATCGCTTCAGGCTATAGCCCAGCCCGCGATGCGTGGTGATGGGCTCATCATCACTCACCAGCTTGAGCTTTTGCCGTAATGACTTGATATGCGTATCCACAGTACGTTCCAGACTGTGATCCGGATGCTCCCATACCTGTTGCATCAATTGAGTACGACTAAATACCTGCTCAGGATGCTTGAGTAAAAATATCAACAAACCTGATTCATAACGGGTGAGCTGTAATAACTGACCATGATATTTGATCTGGTGACGGCTTAAATCGGCTTGCCAGTGATCAAAGGCAATAATTTGCGCCGACTTGTCCGCCAATCCAGAACTTTCCCTGTCATGCAACGGGCTGTCAGGCTGCTGGAAATTACCCGCATGATTTACTTGCTGGTTGTCAGCCGTTAACTGCATACGCCGCCAGATGGCCTTTATCCTTGAAATAATTTCACGTGGACTAAACGGCTTGCCACAGTAATCATCTGCGCCAATTTCAATACCAATAATGCGTTCTATTTCATCGTTACGCGCTGTTAAAAACAATAAAGGGGTTTGCCAGCGCTGGCGGATTTTACGGCACAGCTCAAAACCATCCATATCCGGCAAGCCCACATCCAGAATAATAAAATCAACATGGTGGCTGTTTAATGCTTCCATTGCCTGTATCGCAGTGGTATGCCAAATAACCTGCCAGTTTTCGCGCTTTAAGGCATACTGTAGCGGTTCTGCAATCGCCGCTTCATCCTCTACCAGCAATATCATTTTTTGCATGTTTTTTTGCACTGTCGTTGCCAATATTGTTTTTTCATTATTACTTTTACACTCTACACCGTTGCTGACAGCAACTTTTTATGGCAAGCCACTGAACAGGTATGCTGATTACAATTCACTTATTAGCCAAAACCAAAAATCAAATTCACACTCATGATTTAACGGCTTTAGTGAAGCCATGATTCCAGTTGCCATGCTGACAGTCAACAGACAGATTATAGAAATCATCAGGTTGTGTGCTCTTTCCTTACGTAGAGCACTATAGATTAGCATTGACGAAATATTGCTTTATTTGTATGTTCAACTTTAGCCAGACAAACCAATGTCAGGCAGACGCGCAACATTAAAGGGCAAAATTTACGGTTAGATTTCGCTGGTAATGGCCGGACTATTGGTCGTTTTTTCAATGGCTCTAAGGGTTGAGACCAGCTGATAACCGGAAAGGCTCTTTGAATCATGGAAGAATATAATGAGTATAACCGACGCACGGACAACAGAAAAACGGACAAAAAAGAGTCAGAAAGCGTATGAACTTCGACTAATGGCCGCGAAGATTGGTGCCATTAACTGGGTTATTGAAATTAGTCTACTTGGCGGACTGGTAATATTTGCCAAACTTCCATCCTGGTTCTGGTTTTTGTATACAGGTATTGGAATCCTCTGTGCCAGCAGTTTTTATATCCTGCACAAAACTGGAATAAGTGAACGCTTTAAAGACCCCACACTGGCACTCCCTCATCTGTTAATAGTCTGCGCCAACCAGTTTCTGGGTTTGTTTTTATTGCCTCAGCTGAATTTTTTATTTTTAATCCGCATTATTGAAGGCGCTGCTTACGGATTATTTTTGCTGACTGTACGCCAGTATTTTATTTTATTTCTTACCTTTGCCATTGGACTGGCGGCATTCATCATATTCGGGGCAAGCATTGCATTTCCCACCTCAACGCTAGCCGTTAAAATCCTGCTGTATATCTCGCTCATTTTAACCATTGGACGCCTAATTTTCGGCAGTATTTACCTGGATTTTCTGCGCTCACGATTAGTTGCCACAAATAAGGATATCAAGGAGAGCGAGGCACGCTTCCGGGCATTAACCGATTTGTCATCAGACTGGTATTGGGAACAGGATGCCGATTTTCGCATTACTCGTTTTGAAAGTGGCCGTGCCAGCAAGGATTTACCACCAGAAATGCTAATTGGCAAGCGCCTGTTTGAATCCGGTATCACAGTCAAAACGCCCGGTGGATGGGAAGCACATAAAGCACAGATTATGGCACACCAGTCGTTTCGCGATCTGGTGCTGCATTTTGACATGCCGGACAATCATGACCTTTACATTAGCGTCAGCGGCGAAGCCATGATAGATAATGACGGCGTCCTGAAAGGCTACCGTGGGGTAGCACGCGACATTTCGGAGCAAAAGCGCGCCGATGCACGGATTCAGCATCTTGCCACCCATGATGGCCTGACCGGCCTGCCCAACCGGGTCATGTACAACCAGATGCTTAGTGTGGCCGTGCAGTCAGCATTGCGCTACGGCGGAAGCTTTGCAGTACTTTTTATTGACCTTGACCGTTTTAAGTTTATCAACGACACACTTGGTCATGAGGCTGGAGATCAGCTTTTAAAAGAAATTTCCACACGCTTCCGGCAAACCCTGCGTGCCAGCGATATTGTGGCCCGGTTAGGTGGCGACGAGTTTGTCGTGCTGGTGCCACAGGTGCATGAAAAGAAAGAAATCGCAGTTATTGCCCGCAAAATTGTAGACGCTGCCATTGCCCCTTTCCTGCTACAGGGACAGGAATGCCGGGTCACTGCCAGCGTTGGCATTGCTATCTTTCCCGACGATGCACAGGACGAACTAACCCTAACCAAAAGTGCAGACATTGCCATGTATGCCGCCAAAGAAGCCGGTAAAAATAACTACCAGTTTTTTTCGGCACAAGTACGCTCCTATGCACTGGAACGCATGGCCCTTGAAACCAATCTTCGGCAGGCACTGGAGCGTAATGAGTTTACAGTGTATTACCAGGCCAAGCGGGATCTGGCTTCCGGTGCAATTTCTGGTGTGGAAGCCCTGTTGCGCTGGCAAAATCCGGAGCTTGGCACAATTTCTCCTGCCCAGTTTATTCCAATTGCCGAAGAAACCGGCATGATTGTTCCCATTGGCAAATGGGTATTGCGTACAGCCTGCCGTCAAAACATGGCATGGCTACGTGAAGGTTTGCCCCCTGTTTGCATGGCTGTAAACCTGTCTGTACGCCAGTTTACCGACGACCATTTGCTGCTCGACATTGCCGCCATTCTTGAGGAAACAGGCATGGACCCAAGGTTGCTTGAACTGGAAATTACCGAAGGTCTGGTCATGCGTGATCCGGCCAAGGCCGTTACCCTGCTTGCGGCCATCAAGAAAATGGGGGTAAGACTGGCCATAGACGATTTTGGCACCGGCTATTCCTCACTGGCACAGTTGAAAAACTTTCCAATCGATACCTTAAAGGTTGATCGTTCCTTCATCCGGGAAGTAGCGACCAATGCAAGTGACAAGGCAATTACCGAAGCAATTATTGCCATGGGCAAAACGCTATGCATGACAGTGATTGCAGAAGGCGTTGAAACTGAGGAACAGGAAGATTTCCTGCGCCAGAATTCCTGCGACCAGATGCAAGGCTATTATTTTAGCAAGGCCGTATTGCCCGAAGAATTTGCAACCTTATTACGCACACATCATGCAATTCCGTTGCCGGAAGACTCTTCTTCAACCCAGTTTCCTGCGTAGTTGAGCTGGGCGTGCTCAAGCCAACCGATAGCAGCAGTTGGCAAGAACCAAACAGCTAAAACCAGCCTTTCTTGCCTGTCAGGTTTAAATCAGCATTTTGTAGCGCAGTCTGGGTAAGCCACCACAAGCGTGGGTCACCGGTAATACTGCTTCCGGCAAAGTTATGCACATAGGCAAAACTCAAGCCACGCGATGGATCACACCATGCGCCCGAGCCATTGTAACCAATATGACCAAAACCCTCTGGTACACGTTTACCCAGACTTAAAATCCGGTGATAGCCCAGCCGCCAGTTCATGGGAATGGACATAATACGATCACGCTGGGTATTTTGAATCTGGCTTAATAAGCGTACCCGTTCCGGTGACAGGTATTGCTGGCCATCGCTTATACCCTGATTGACCAGCATGGCATACATTTTTGCCAGTGACCTTGCGGTAAATACTCCATTGGCGGCTGGAATACAGGCTTGCAAAACACGGTCTGTAAAAAAGCTAAAGCGGCTAATGCCCTTTGGCATTAAGGCATCTTCAGCTTCATACGGATCAAGGCCGGTGAGCTTAATCATTTTTTCCTGCAAGGTTAAGGGACGACGACCTTTTGGCAACACATTTTTTTGTACGGCGGGTTTAACTTTTTGTTGATTGGCTGTCTGATCAGGGCTTACTGCTACAATAGGCCGTGCGACACGCTCAAGCTCAGCGGCAGGCACCCCAAAATAGGCACCATCCAGTCCCAGCGGCGTAACCAGTTCATTTTGAAAAACTTCACATATTGACTGACCAGTGAGCTTTTCAACCACACCGCCCAGTAACCAGCCAAAACTCAAGGCCTGATAAGCCACTTTTGTGCCAGGTTCAAAGCGTGGTGTGGCATTCTCATAGACTTTTAGCATCTCATGCCAATCCAGCATTTGTACCGCCGACTGGATATTCTGGCGAATGTCAAACAGTCCGGACTGATGCGCCAGTACATGCCGTATGGTTATGTCACCTTTACCATTTTTGCCAAATTCCGGCCAGTAATGCGCAATTTTCTGGTCATAGTCCAGCAGTCCCTGATCAGCCAGCCGGTGTACCAGCGTTGCCAAGGCAGCCTTGCCGGTTGAAAAACTCAACGCCATGCTGTCTTGTTGCCATGGCGTATCCTGTTTTATCAATCCTGTCCAGACATCCACCACTTTTTTGCCCTGAAAATAAACAGCAAGCGCAGAGCCGCCCGGTTGGCTATCCTCTCGAGCTTGTGGCTGAATCTGTTTGAAGGCCTGAATCAATGGCGTAAAGGAATCATCATAACTGCCATGAAGCTGAACATTGGTCGCTTTGGGCCAAAATGGGAATTGCATGTCACATCCTGTCTGTGTAAAGCAAAGAGCCTAGTTATAGCCTAAACCGCTTTTGAATTGAATGGCTTTTAAAAAATTGCCTACAGGCTGAGCAAAAACCCGTCAGTTTAAGGACTAAAAAAAGCCCCTGCATTCGTTATGCAGAGGCTGGTTAAACAGCGCGTTATATGGCGTTATTTAATTCTGTACAAGCTATTACTGAGCAATCACCTGACCACTTAAATGCGGCTTACCCTCTTTGCTATCACACAGCTCAAACTGGATAGTTGCATCTTTTGAGCTCATTAAGGTCACTTTAGTAGGAATAAACACAGGCAGCTTAAACTGTACATCAGCTTCATAGGCATCGGGTAAATCACCCAGTGCGGCCAGTGAACGTGCTTTGGTCCACATTCCATGGGCAATGGCACGCTTGAAGCCAAATGCCTTGGCAGTATATTCATGAATGTGAATCAGGTTCACATCACCCGAAATAGCAGCATAGCGGCGGCCAATATTTTCTGGGATGCTCCAGTCCTGCTTGCTTTGGTATTCCGGCTTGGAATTTTCCTTGGGCTTGTCAGACTTTGACGCTGCGCCTGCCTTGCTACGTACCAGATAGGTTGTTACACCGCTATACACTTGCTCGCCATTGACACTGGCCGCAGTAATAAAATCAAACTGCTGGCCCTTGTCATGCGGACGCAGCTCGCCAAACTTGCATGATAGGCTTAATACTTCATCAGCCTTAATTTTACGGGTCTGGCGCACCACATTACGGATATGCACCATGCCCAGTAGCGCAAACGGAAAGGGTTCTTCGGTCATCATGCTCATTTGTAGCGATTGGGCCAATACAGCCAGATACATCGCAGGCACCGTGCCATCATTTTTAAAGGTACAAATATCGTTATAGGCTTTGAGGTGTTTTTCATCAATATTCAGGCGATCAACAATATATTCCGCCTGTGGCAAGGTCTTGGTTTTAACCTTTGGTTTTTTGATCAGGGATAAAATCACTTTGCCATAAGCCTTGTATGGCTTGGGCAATGCATCAAAATGGCGGATGCTCATGCTGGGTTCCTTAAAATATCAATTTACATCAATAAATATAGCCAGCTCACCAGATGATGCTTACCACTGAATTGAACTGGCTATAACGACAAACGGGGCGCTCAAAGCACCCCGCTTGAAAGCGCTGGTTTAGGCACCCAGCAAACTTTGTCCACACACACGTACCACGTTGCCATTAACACCCGTTGAGGCTGGGTTGGCAAACCATGCAATGGCTTCCGCTACATCCACCGGCTGGCCACCCTGTTGCATGGAGTTCATGCGACGGCCAGCTTCACGAATCGCCAAAGGAATGGCAGCTGTCATTTGTGTTTCAATGAAGCCCGGAGCCACCGCATTAATAGTAATGCCGTTTTTCAGCACAGGCGCCGTAAATTTCACCAAGCCAATAACGCCTGCCTTGGATGCGGCATAGTTGGTTTGGCCCAGATTACCGGCAATACCGCTAATGGAAGAAACACAAATAATGCGGCCATTGGCATTTAAGCCTTCGTTTTCCAGCAGGTAATCATTAATACGCTCGGCAGCACTTAAATTAATGTTCAGTACCATGTCCCACAGGTTTTCTTTCATGTTGGCCAGGGTCTTGTCACGGGTCACGCCTGCATTATGGACAATCACATCCAGACCGCCCTTGCCCGCTGCAAATTGCTTGATTTTCTCGCCTGCATCAGCAGCCGTGATGTCCAGCGCCAGTACGCTACCACCAATTTCGCCAGCAACCCGTTGCAGATCAGCATCCTGCGCTGGAATATCCAGACAAATGACATGCGCGCCATCACGGGCCATGGTACGGGCAATCGCTTCACCAATACCACGACTTGCACCAGTCACCAGTACAGTTTTGCCAGTCAGCGGCATGCTCCAGTCAACATTAACCGTGGCAGCCTTGCTGACATTTACAACCTGACCAGAAACATAAGCCGATTTGGCAGAGATCAAAAAGCGCAAAGTGGATTCAAGGTTTTTCTCAGCACCTTTGCCAACATAAACCAGCTGGGCAGCAACACCCTTTTTGAATTCCTTGCCCACAGACTTCACAAAGCCTTCCAGTGCACGCTGGGCAGTCGCGGCTTTAACGCTACCGGCAGCTTCTGGCGCACGCCCAACGATAATCACACGGCCAGATGGCATGAGCTGGCGTGCAACCGGATGGAAGAAATTGTACAGTTCAACCAGCTGTTCAGAGTTTGCAATACCCGATGCATCAAAAATAAATGCCTTGAAGCGCGATTCCTTGTCACCGCTGTTAAATGCACGCAGGTTCAAGCCAGATTTTGCAGCCACTTGCTGGAGCTGGGTATTATCGCCAGCATAAGTATCGGCATGAATGCTGGCCAGTGCATCACTAATCGCCGCAGACAGGGTGCTATCCGGTGCTGCACCAAACAATACGGCGCCATTAACCAGTGGTTTGCCCGGCTCATAACGATCCAGCTCAACAGGGGCTGGCAGGCCCAGATTCTTAATAACCAGTTTACCTAAAGCAGAATTGGCAAATGCCTGATAACGATCGCTCATGATTTATCTCTCATATCAAAAGTGCATAACCTGAATAAAAACAGCATACTCCATCCTTGAGCGGCCATTTAAAATGGTATAAACAGTAGGACATCACTACAGTAATTGCAATGGATAACATGTGGTTTTTCACTGGGATTACGTGTCGACAATGCGTTCCAGCATGTTAAATAAACAACTGCGCTGTCCATGTAGAATAACTTGGCTCTATGCTACCCAAGATTGCTGCCTAGATATTTGACTTTTAGGCAAAACTGGTGGGCATTCCAGTCAATACTTTGCCGCAACTTTATGTTAAGGTTAGCCCTTCTCAATTCATTGTTTTGGGGCACTTATGAGTCAATCCTCAAAAGACCAACCCGAATCGAGCAACACCGGGGAAACCGCAGCCAAGGCCAGTACAGCCAAGCCTGCTGCAAAACGTGCATCGACACGTGCCCCGCGTTCCTCTACCAGCAGTAAAGCATCTTCAGCGACGACAACCCGTCGTGCCAGTGCTACTAAAAGCAGTGCAGGCAATAGCACTGCAACCAAGAGCAGTGCTACTAAAAAACCTGCAACCACTTCCACCCAAAAACAGGACTCATCCATGAGCAAACAAGCTGCTTCTGTTCGTCGCGTTGCCATTATCGGCGGTAACCGGATTCCATTTGCCCGTTCAAATGGCCCCTACTTCACAGCCTCCAATATGGACATGTTCACCGCAGCACTCAATGGCCTGGTTGAACGTTTTAACCTGCAAGGCCAGCGTTTAGGTGAAGTGGTTGCCGGCGCGGTACTTAAGCACAGCCGTGACTTCAACATGACCCGCGAGTGTGTACTGAACACGGCACTGGCCCCAGAAACGCCAGCGTATGACATTCAGCAAGCGTGCGGTACTGGCTTGCAGGCGGCCTTTCTGGTTGCCAACAAAATTGCACTGGGCCAGATTGACGTGGGTGTTGCAGGTGGTGTTGATACCACTTCTGATGCGCCAATTGCATTTGGTGATGGCCTGCGTAAAGTATTTTTAGAGCTAAACATTGCCAAAACTGCAAAAGATCGCTTTAAAGCCTTAAGCAAAATCAATGTAAAAGACTTGCTGGATGCGCCTAAAAATGGTGAACCACGCACCGGCCTGTCCATGGGTGACCATCAGGCGATTACTGCGCTGGAATGGAACATTGCCCGTGAAGATCAGGATGCCCTGGCAGCATCCAGCCACCAGAAAATGGCTGCTGCCTACGAGCGCGGTTTCTTTAATGACCTGATTACCCCGTTCATGGGCTTAACCCGTGACAACAACCTGCGTCCAGACAGCTCGGTTGAAAAACTGGCTAAGCTCAAGCCTGTATTTGGCAAAGGCGAAAACGCCACCATGACTGCGGGTAACTCTACGCCATTAACCGACGGTGCATCTTGTGTACTGCTGGCCTCTGAAGAATGGGCCAAAGCCAATGGTCATGAAGTGCTGGCTTACTTAAGCTTTAGCGAGACTGCGGCAGTTGACTTTGTGGGCAAAAAAGAAGGCTTGCTGATGGCGCCTGCTTATGCCGTTCCACGTATGCTGGAACGTGCTGGCCTGACCCTGCAAGACTTTGACTTCTACGAAATCCATGAAGCCTTTGCGTCTCAGGTATTGTCCACCCTGAAAGCATGGGAAGATCCAACTTTCTGCAAAGAGCGCTTGGGCCTGGATAAGCCACTGGGTTCGATTGACCGTAGCAAGCTAAACGTCAATGGTTCATCTTTGGCGGCTGGCCATCCCTTTGCAGCGACTGGCGGACGTATTATTGCCACTGCGGCCAAACTGCTGAACGAAAAAGGTTCAGGCCGTGCGCTGATTTCGATTTGTGCAGCGGGTGGTCAGGGCGTTGTGGCGATTGTTGAAAAGCCGTAATTTCTGACCTCTATATTAGAATTTCAGAAAGACCTATATTTAATTGTAGGTCTTTTTTATCACCTACTTAAAAATACATAACAGTTTTTATAAAAGTACCATGTAACTAAATATGTAAGTTATTTCATAATTTACATGTATTTTAATTATCCAAATGCTAATATCGAAAATTTAAAAATATCAGGGATTTTTTATGATTAATATACCATTATTTTTTGAAGAAGATTCTCAAGTAATTGATATACAGAAAATACTTGAATACTTGATTAAAGATTTAAATACTACTTATGAAATTTCATTGAATGAAATCATTACCAATTTTCTTCAAGTCTCATCATCATTAATTTCTACAGATAAAATCGGACTCAATGTAGCAAAATTACTCACTGATGAAGATGAAGATGAAGATGAAGATGAAGATGAAGATGAAGAATATTATTCTTTATATGAAGCTAAAGAGTCAGTAAAATTTATGAAGGAGCAAACTAAAAGAATTAAACGAGCTATAAAAAACCAAGACATTACAACTTGGGAAATTAAAAACTTGCGAGAACAAATAGAAAGCTCGTTAGAGATATTTGCAGAAAAAAGATATAATAAACTATTATTACAAGTCGAAGAAATCCAAAGAGAAGCTTATCCTATTTTAGATGAAGCTGAAGTAGCTTGTGCAGTTATTGAAATAAATAAAATTTCGAGTAGAGTAATTCATAATATTACATCAGTAAACTCTATAGTGTCTGACATCGATAGAATAT
>NZ_MLCN01000010.1 GCF_001982605.1 Alkanindiges hydrocarboniclasticus
ATTTAAAAATACTTATAACTAAAAAACCTCAAATTAGATTTTATGAATTACTTATATTTATTGGATAAAAACAAAAAGCGTTAAACCAGACCTCTGATCCAGTTTAACGCCATACTAATTAGCGACCCAGAATCTCACGGGCAACGATTTCTTTCATGATTTCGTTGGTGCCACCATAAATGCGCTGAATACGGGCATCTACATAGAAACGTGAAATTGGATATTCAGTCATATAGCCATAGCCACCAAATAATTGCAGCAGGTTGTCGGCAACCTTGCATTGCATGTCAGTGGTGTAAGCTTTAGCCGCTGCTGCGGTTGGTACATCCAGCTCACCAGCCATATATTTTTCAATACACTGGTTCACAAATGCCTGAGTCGCCTGCGCTTCGATCTTGGCTTGTGCCAGTACAAAGCGGGTATTCTGGAATTTGGCAATCGGCTGACCAAATGCCTGACGCTCATTCACGTACTGTATGGTGACGTCAATTGCACCCAGAATGGCACCCAGCGCAGTCACGGCAATGCCCAGACGCTCGCGTGGCAGCTCTTGCATCATGTAGGCAAAGCCTTGGCCAGCATTACCTAGTAACTGATTGGCAGGTACTTTTACATTGTCATAGAACAGCTCTGAGGTATCCTGAGAATGCAGGCCAATCTTGTCGAGGTTAGTACCTTTCTTGAAGCCTTCCAGATGCGTATCTACCAGTAATAGCGATACGCCCTTGGCACGCGCAGCCGGATCAGTTTTGGCAGCAATAATCACCAGATCAGCATGTTGACCATTGGAAATAAAGGTTTTGGAACCATTGAGCACATAATGGTCGCCTTGCAAAATGGCACTACTGCGTAGTGATTGCAGGTCAGAACCAGCACCCGGCTCAGTCATACCAATTGCACCAACCACTTCACCGGATACCATTTTTGGAATCCACTGCTGTTTTTGCTCTTCGTTGGCAATGTGCAAAATGTAGGGCGCAGCAATTTCCGAGTGTACGGATATAGCAGTGGACAGCGAACCGTAACCCGCACGCGCTGCTTCTTCAACCAGCATTAGTGAATAATTGGTCGGTACGCCATAGCCGCCGTATTCTTCCGGCATGTCAACACACAAAAAGCCATTTTCACCCAACTGATTCCATACGGAACGCGGCATGATGCCTTCTTTTTCCCACTGCTCATAATGAGGCTTGATGTTTTCAGCCAGAAAGCGGCGAAAATTGTCGCGAAACAATTCTAAATCAGCATCATGTGCCAACATAAAAAATTCCTTTCAAAATTGATCTAAAAACAACGGCAGTAATTATGCCATTATACGGGACAGTTTTTGCAGTATTAATACTGATTAATACCAAAACAATTGAACACTTTGGTGCAATCCAGCGAAGCCGTTATGGCGCGTATTTTGCTATTCTCCTGTTCAATCCTAAACCAGCTTATTAAAGATACCAAATCATGACTACTTCCCGTCCGCGTCCACAGGCCAATATTTACAAGGATAACGAACATCCATTTGCCCAGTATGTCCGTATTCTGGGTAAGGGCAAACGTGGTAGTCGCTCGCTGACTTATGAAGAAGCCCTAGACGCTTTTGGCATGATTCTGGATGATGAAGTGGAAGATGTCCAGTTGGGCGCTTTCCTAATGCTGCTGCGGGTGAAAGAAGAATCAGTTGATGAACTGGCTGGTTTTGTACAGGCTAGTAAAGACCGTATCCAGCTTCCGGCATTGCAGGTGGATCTGGACTGGTCCAGCTATGCTGGCAAGCGCAAGCATTATCCATGGTTTTTGCTGGCAGCCTTAACCCTGGCCAAACATGGTTACCGTATTTTTATGCACGGTGCGGCAGGTCACACCATTAACCGCCTGTATACCGAGGATGTACTGCCTAAACTGGGCCATGAGATTTGTCACAATAGCCAGCAGGTTGAACAGGCGCTATTACAGCATAATTTTGCTTATATGCCACTGGCTGCATTTTCAGCAAAACTGGGTGATATTATTGAAATGCGCAACCTGATGGGCCTGCGCTCGCCAGTGCATACACTGGCTCGCCTCATTAACCCACTCAACGCCCCTGTAACGCTACAAGCCATTTTCCATCCGGCTTATCGGGCATCACACCAGCAGGCAGCCATGCGGCTGGGTTATCAGAACACGGCTGTGATTAAAGGCGAAGGCGGCGAATTTGAGCGCAACCCGGATGCTCGCACCCTAGTGGTCGGCATTCAAAATGGCACTGGTTATGAGCTGGAGTGGCCAATGCTTAATCCTGCCCGCTCTGATGCTGAAGAAGCCTTTGACCTTAATCACTTTATTGCCGTCTGGCAAGGCAACGCAGAACATGCCTATGGATATCAGGCAATTACTGGTACGTTGGCACTGGCGTTGTATAGCCTGCAAAAAGCCGATTCAATTGAAAGTGCGCTTGATCTGGCGCAGCAACTATGGCAACAACGCCATTAGCAAGACCTTGGTAATCTCTGCATAAACATTTGATTGCACTGTAGCATTTGGTATTCAAGCACAGTGCTTTGTTTAAAGTGCTGTTAAAATTAGTTAACTATCAGCGTATTAGATTTTAAAGCATCTACACTACGGGCATATTTTATTTAAGAGACCGCCCGTATGAGTACCATTAAAAAAGTTTTAATAGTAGTGACCAATAGCGCAGAATTTGAAAAAGTGGGCTACCGTACCGGATTGTGGCTTAGTGAGCTTACGCATTTTTGGGATGTGCTGGAAAAAGCCGGGTTAACCATGGATATTGCCAGCCCGGCAGGAGGTTATGTGCCAATTGATCCAGAAAGCTTGCTGATGCCAGAACTCATTCAAATGACAGGTTTAAAAGACGCAGTGAACAAGCGCTATGAAGACCGGGCCTTTATGGATCAGCTTAAAAACACCCAATGTGTGGCTGAGGTTGATGCCAGCCAATATGAGGCCATTTATCTGACCGGCGGCCATGGTGTGATGTTTGACTTTGCAAATAATGAAGCCTTAGCGGGGCTGATTGCCGAGTTTTATGAAAATAATAAAATCGTTGCTGCTGTTTGCCATGGCCCTTGTGGTTTACTCAATGTGAAACTATCCAGCGGTGACTACTTAATTAAAGATAAAAAACTGACTGGATTCTCCTGGAAGGAAGAACAATTGGCCAAACGGGATCATGCCGTGCCATTTAGTCTGCAAGATGAATTGGCCCAGCGCGGGGCCCACTATGAAAAAGCGCTGATTCCCTTTACGGAAAAAGTTGTGGAAGACGGATTACTGATTACCGGGCAAAACCCAAAGAGTGCGCATGCAGTGGGCCAAGCTGTACTTAGCCGGTTAAATAGCTAATTTACGGCCTTAATGTCTCTATTGATCACGTAACTCCACTATATTTGAAAATATGGTTCCAGCAAATATTTAGAGCAATTACTCTAAATATTTGTTAAGCTATTTCATCATTGCATAATAATTGTACTTCAAATTAAAAAGGCTATGACCATGACCAGTTCCAGAACCTACTCTAAAAAAGCCCGGCAAAAAGATTTAAACAAGCTACTTACTTCTGAAATTCTGGGCGAACAATTATTTAAAGTTGCAGCACGGCTAAGTGCTGATGCAAGCCAGCGTAGAAAATGGCAATTACTGGCTGCACTGGAAAGCCAGACCAAAGACTATTTTTTGCAATATTTAAAGCAAAGCCAGCAACATGCCAAAGCCGATGTGATCGCCAAGCTTCAGGCTTCTGCTTCGGGAGCTGCCCTTGCCCTGTTACCCTGGAAAATGGCAATGCAACTGCTTGAAGATGGCACCAGACAATTCTTGCAGGCCTTTAAACGCCTTCAACAGCATAGCAGTCCTGAAGATTTAGCATTTTTTACTTATGTGGTTGAACACGAACTTGCTATACAGCGTTTTGCCCAACTAGAACAACAGGGCCATACAGAACAATCCTTACAGCCTGTGCTGGCTCTCATGGATTCCGGTATGCCCTTAAAGTCTGGTTTTAATCAGCAATAAAAAAACGCCTGATTCAATCAGACGTCTTTTAAAAACCAACTGTTTTAAACATTAGAAAATATAGAAACCCAACCTAATTAGCTTAGGCGACTATCTTTTAGCATAACCACCTTGCTGCTCAGTTTCATCAGGCTTTCACGCAGAACATTGGTTAATACAGGTGCAAGCTCACTACTTAACTGCGCAGCCTGCAAACCCAGCTTTTCACCCAAAGTAGGCTTCTTGCGCGAATGCAGGACATACACATCATGCTTGGGTAGCAAGGCTAACAAATAGGCATCTGAGGTTTCCAGCTTGTCTACCAGATTTAGCTTTAAGGCATCTTCACCATACCAGTGCTCGCCAGTAGCTACCTGTGATACATTCAGCTTGGGACGGTATTTTTCAACAAAATGCTTAAACAGCGCATGGGTTTGCTGTAATTCAGCTTCAAACTTGGCGCGGTCTTCATCGGTATTTTCACCAAATACAGTCACTGTCCGCTTGTATTCACCAGCAGTATAGACATCAAAATCAATATTATGCTGCTTTAACAACTTATGGAAGTTTGGCAGTTGTGCCACCACCCCAATAGAACCCACCACAGCAAACGGTGCAGCAATAATCTCGTGTGCAAGACATGCCATCATGTAGCCACCACTGGCGGCCACTTTGTCTACACAAATAGTCAGGTTAAAACCAGCATCACGCAGGCGTGCCAGTTGTGCTGCTGCCAAACCATAGCCATGCACCAGCCCACCTGGACTTTCAAGACGTAAGATTACCCGGTCACGGCCCGCCTTGGCAGTTGATAAAATAATGGTAATTTCTTCACGCAAATGTTCAACGCTACTGGCTTGAATATCACCTTTAAAGTCCAGTACGAAAATACGCTGATTGTCTTTTTTACGCTGTTTCTGGTCACGCTCAATACGCTTTTTCAGCTCACGCTGCTCGCCCCAGCCCATCAGGGATTCTGCCAGTTTGAGCTGCTGATCTTCCAGCTTGCCATTTAAGTGGGTAATCTGCATTTCCGATGGCAATTTGGGAATATGAAATAGCATAAATGTTCTCTGAATTTTTAGAAAAATAACTTTAATAACATAGGGGTCGTTACCACTTATTTCAACTCAGTTTCAGCAGGCTTTTTGCAGCTTTAGCACCAACTTGCCCGTATTTTTAAGAAAACATATCCATTAAATGACAACTGGTATCAGGCTGAACCTCTTCAATACTTTTTACTACCAGATAGTTCTCGCCCTCTTTTTCCTGATAAGCACCAATTACTGTAGCCTGAATCTTATGGTCTGCACTGGTATTACTACGGTCAGCGAGCTTAAGCTGTTTTTCATACGTTTGTATAAATTGCTGCACTGTATGATCTTCATTATCCAGCAACCAATACTGGTTTTGCCCAAGGTCACAACGGTTTAGCTGTAATTGCAAAGCAGGCCTGTTGCCAGATTTATTAGCCCCTGATTGGGTATGCGCGACAAGTTGTAGTGTACCGGTAAAAAAGTCATACGCCAGATCATCTGTATTCTGCACAGAATTTTCTTGGGCACACAGGCTGCTACTGACCAGCAAACCTGCCCATAGCCAACCAAGATATTGAATTTTTATCATTTGTATTAAAACTGCCGTGCAGCGTTCCTGTTTTTCCAAGAATAGTGATTGAAATTTTTAAATATTGCACCGCTGGCTAATCACTAGCCTAACCAAATTGCATTTAGTACGGCGCAATGTTACTGCCCAAACTACACCAGACGCAATGGCCGTTCTTCGTCGGGATTATCATTGGATGAGTCATGACTATGGGAATCACAGCTTTCATCTTTTTTCTTGTTACCCCGGTCAATATAGCCAGTACGCTGTTCTTCCGGTAAATGTTTGTGTTCCCACGCCACCACAGCCTGCATGCAGGTTTCACGCTGTTCGGGCGTTACCAGCTGGCCATTGGGCCATTTGCCGGTTTCAATTGCCGTCTTAAAACGCTCTACAATTTCCGGCGTTAGTGCTGCTATTATCTGATCAATATTCATACTTCATTTCTCTTTACAACTTGTCTTTTACAAAGTGGTTTGAATAAAGACTATTCCTCTTTGAATTTATCAAAATCCTGATTCCAGCCCAGCTTGGTTCGGCAGGCCGCATAAAAATCATAGCCAGGCGGATGCAGCAGGCTTAGTTTGAATGGATGCTTGCGAATATGCAACCAGTCGCCAATTTGCAGTGAAATACTGGTTTGGCCATCAGCACTAACCATGGGTAAGACACGGTTATCACGGATATAAATCTTGATTTCACTTTCACCGCCAACCACAATTGGCCGGCTGGACAAAGTGTGCGGATGCATGGGTACAATCACCACTGCATCCATGGTGGGATACATAATCGGGCCACCAGCAGACAATGCATATGCGGTAGAACCAGTCGGCGTTGAAATAATCAGGCCATCGCTGTGCTGTCGATACACATAATGCCCATCAATGCTCAGCTCAAAATCAATCATGTGTACCGATTTACCGGCATGCAGCACAATATCATTGAGCGCAATAGCCTCGTACTTCACCTGATTGCCAGAACGCACTTCCAGTTGAAGCAAAAAGCGGCGGTCAATCTGGTATTGTCCCATCAGTACCTGATCAAGCTTGTAGAGCACTTCATTGGGCGAAATATCCGTGAGAAAGCCCAGTCGCCCCCGGTTAATGCCAATGACGGGGGTCTTATAACGAACCAGATCACGTGCAGCATGCAGGAGTGAACCATCGCCACCCACCACAATCACCAGATCACAAGCCTCTCCCAGTAAGGAACGCGATACGACCTGAACCGCATCCATCGACACCAGCGTGGCAGTTTCCTCATCAAAAATAGGATGCAAGCCCTTGGAAATCAAATGCTCGTACAGTAGACACAGGGTATCTACAACTGCTGCTTTTCCAATACGCCCAACCAGACCAATATTACGAAAACTGCTACGAAAGTCGCCACGAAAACTGCTGGATTGTTTATCCTTCACCCGCCAATACTCCGCCAAGCCTGCAAATTTATCATAACATTAAAATAAAACCTGTCCCGAAAACCAGAGTGGTTTTTACAGGTTTTTGGCATTTGCTGTTTATACATTGTACAAACCTGAAAAATTTAGCGTTTTGATAAAGACCTAATAAAAAAAACCGCCCTGAGTGAGAGCGGTCTTTTTAATGATTAAAACTTACTGGGCAGCTTTTAACTTTAAGCGTGCAGCATGCAGCAATGGCTCAGTATAACCACTTGGCTGTATAGTTCCCTTGAAAATCAGGTCACTGGCCGCTTGGAAAGCTACGCTAGCAGCGAAGTTTGGTGCCATTGGCTTGTAAAATGGATCGTTGGCATTTTGCTGGTCAACAATTACCGCCATACGCTCCAGTACTTCCTGCACCTGCTCTTTGCTCACAATATTGTGACGCAACCAGTTGGCAACGTGCTGGCTGGAAATACGCAGAGTTGCACGGTCTTCCATTAAGCCTACGTTATTGATATCCGGTACTTTAGAGCAGCCAACACCCAAGTCTACCCAGCGAACCACATAGCCCAAAATGCCCTGGCAGTTGTTTTCCAGCTCGTTAGTCAACTCATCCTGAGACCAGCTGGTATCACTGGCCAATGGTGGAGTCAGCAAATCTTCCAGTGATGCCGCTGGCTGGGACTTTAATTCATCCTGACGCGCCTTCACGTTCACTTCATGGTAATGCAGTGCATGCAGTGCAGCACCAGTTGGCGATGGAACCCATGCACAGGAAGCACCGGCATTTGGATGCGCGGTTTTGGTTGCCAGCATGTCTTTCATCATGTCTGGTTTTGGCCACATGCCTTTGCCAATCTGAGCCTTGCCTTGCAGACCACAAGCCAGACCAATGGCAACGTTGCGGTTTTCGTAAGCAGCCAGCCATTTCTGGGTTTTCACTTCTTCTTTACGTACGATTGGGCCAGCTTCCATGGAAGTATGGATTTCATCACCGGTACGATCCATAAAGCCAGTGTTAATAAAGATAGTACGGTCACTGGCAGCGCGGATACATTCTTTCAGGTTAACAGAAGTACGGCGCTCTTCATCCATAATCCCGATTTTTAGGGATTTAGGCGGCAGGCCAACTGCTTGTTCAGCACGCTCAAACAGCTCAACGGCAAACTTCACTTCTTCTGGGCCATGCATTTTTGGCTTAACAATATACATGGAACCTGTGCGTGAATTACGTAAGGTGTTAGTCCCTTTAATGTCCTGGATAGTCAGCAAGGAGGTTACCAGTGCATCCATAATGCCTTCAAAAATTTCTTCCTGAGCATCGCCAACCAAAATGGCTGGATTGGTCATTAAATGGCCAACGTTACGCAGTAGCATTAAAGAACGGCCATGCAGTTTCAGCTCGCCACCGTTTAGATCGTTGAAGGTCAAATCAGAATTCATTTGGCGGGTAACCGTTTTGCCACCTTTCTGGAAAGACTCTTGCAGGTCACCTTTGATCAGGCCCAGCCAGTTGCGATAGCCTTCAACTTTTTCTTCGGCATCAACAGCAGCAACTGAATCTTCCAAATCCTGAATAGTTGTGACTGCAGCTTCAACCAGCAGGTCTTTTACACCAGCGGCGTCAGTCTGGCCAACCGGGCTATTGGTATCAATCTGGATAACTACATGCAGGCCATTGTTTTTCAGCAATACTTCATTGGGTTGAGCAGCATCGCCGTTATAACCCACCAGTTGTACTGTGTTTTTTAGGCCAGTAGTGCTGCCGTCTTTTAGGCTAACAATCAGCTTAGTTGCATCAATGGCATATTTGGTGGCATCAGCATGGGAGCCATTTTCCAGTGCAAAGGTTTTGTCTAGAAAGTTTTTGGCAAATACAATTACCTGATTACCACGAACCGGATTATAGCCTTTGCCTTTTTCAGCGCCATCTTCTTCAGAAATAACATCAGTGCCATACAAGGCATCGTACAGTGAACCCCAGCGTGCATTGGCCGCATTCAAGGCATAACGCGCATTGCGTACTGGTACAACCAGTTGCGCACCAGCCAATGTTGCAATTTCTTCATCAACGTTTTCGGTGCTAATTTGAAAGTCTTCGCCTTCAGGCACGATGTAGCCGATTTCACGTAAAAACGCCTGATATGCGTTTTTATCAAAACTCGGATTATTGCGGTGCCACTCATCAATCTGGGCTTGCAGCGCTTCACGCTTGGCCAGTAATTCTTTATTTTTTGGCGTTAGATCAGTGACGACCTGCTCAAAGTTTTTCCAGTAGGTTGCACTATCGACACCTGTACCAGCCAAGGCTTCGTTTTCAATAAAATCGTACAATTCTTTGGCAATGCTTAATTTGCCTTGTTGAATACGTGCAGTCATTGTCTATCCTAATGCGCTACTAAAATTAAGAAAGGCGACATTATACTGTTTTATCAGCCACTTTGCATGAATCTCTGGTCTTAAAGTGTTGCATTGTTTTAGGCAGGACGAAGCAGGATTTTTTATACTAATAATTTTTATATAATTTATACTAGGATATTAAATTAGCTATTTATCTTTCGCTATAAAAAAACAGGCCATTAAGACCTGCTTTTTACCCGCTACAGCAAATTAACGCTGAGTAATAGGTGTTACGCTACGCAGTTCAGGGCCAGTATATTCAGCACTTGGGCGAATAATACGGTTGTCCGCACGCTGTTCCATCACGTGAGCAGCCCAGCCAGTCAAACGGCTCATCACAAAAATTGGTGTGAACAGCTTGGTTGGAATACCCATGAAGTGATAAGCCGACGCATGGAAAAAGTCTGCATTACAAAACAGTTTTTTCTCGCGCCACATCACTTCTTCACAGCGTACAGACACGGGATACAGCACGGTATCGCCGACATCAGCCGCCAGTTTTTCTGACCATTGCTTGATAATGCCGTTACGTGGATCGTTGTCCTTGTAAATGGCATGACCAAAGCCCATGATCTTGTCTTTGCGCGCCAGCATAGCCATCATTTCGCTTTCAGCATGATCCGGATCAGTGAATTTTTCAATCATGTCCATCGCAGCTTCGTTGGCACCACCATGCAGCGGGCCGCGCAGGGAGCCAATCGCGCCAGTCACGCAGGAATGCATGTCAGACAAGGTTGATGCACAAACACGTGCCGTAAATGTAGAGGCATTAAACTCATGCTCTGCATACAAAATCAGCGAAACGTTCATCACCTTGGCATGCAGCTCGTTGGGCTTTTCACCTTTTAGCAAATGCAGGAAGTGCGCGCCAATTGAGTCATCATCGGTGTTTTCATCAATACGCACGCCATCATGGCTAAAGCGATACCAGTAGGTAATGATGGACGGGAACGTAGCCAGCAAACGGTCAGTTACTTGTTGCTGCTCGGCAAACGATTGTTCGGTTTCAAGGTTACCCAGCATGGAACAGCCAGTACGCATGACATCCATTGGATGAGAATCGGCAGGAATGCGCTCCAGTACATCTTTTAAGGCTTGAGGCAAGCTGCGCAGGCCTTTTAGCTTGGCTTTATAAGCGGCCAGTTGTTCTGCATTTGGCAATTCACCAAAGAAAATCAGATAGGCAACTTCTTCAAACTCGCAATGTTCCGCAAGGTCTTTGACGTCATAACCACGGTAGGTTAAACCTGCGCCAGACTTGCCAACGGTAGATAATGCAGTTTTACCTGCAACCTGACCACGCAAACCCGCGCCAGACAATACTTTACCTTCTGCCATTATTATTTCTCCGACTTAAAGAGTTGATCCAGTTTATTTTCAAACGAATGATAGTTCAGGAATTCATAGAGTTCGCTGCGCTTTTGCATGCTGTCCAGTACATTGACCTGCGTGCCTTCCTTGCGAATGGCCTGCATCACTTCCAGCGCGGCTTTTTGCATGGCACGGGTGGCAGACAGCGGATACAGCACCATGCCAATACCCTGCTCACCCAGTTCATCTACGGTGTAATACGGAGTTGTACCAAACTCGGTAATGTTGGCCAGAACCGGAACACCAACCGCATCAACGACTTTACGGTACATGGTAATGTCGGTCATGGCTTCAGCAAAAATGGCATCAGCACCGGCTTCCACACAGGCACAGGCACGGTCAATAACGCCTTGCAGGCCTTCTTGTTGCAGCGCATCGGTACGTGCCATCAGCACAAAATCAGGATCAGTTTTGGCATCGGCCGCAGCTTTAATACGGTCTACCATTTCGGCTTGCGTAACAATTTCCTTGTTAGGACGATGACCACAGCGTTTTTGTGCAACCTGATCTTCAATATGTACTGCTGCTGCGCCAGCACGAATCATTTCCTTGATGGTACGGGAAATATTAAATGCCCCGCCCCAGCCGGTATCGATATCTACCAGCAATGGCGTATCAACCTGACTGGTAATGCGGCGTACATCGGTCAGTACGTCATCCAGACTGGTCATGCCAAGGTCAGGCAAACCGTAAGAATAATTGGCAACACCGGCACCTGACAGGTAAATGGCCTTGTAGCCCACCTGCGTTGCCATCATGGCGGCATAGGCATTGACC
This sequence comes from Alkanindiges hydrocarboniclasticus, assembly GCF_001982605.1. Taxonomy (GTDB): domain Bacteria; phylum Pseudomonadota; class Gammaproteobacteria; order Pseudomonadales; family Moraxellaceae; genus Alkanindiges; species Alkanindiges hydrocarboniclasticus. The sequence goes on from NZ_MLCN01000010.1 coordinate 11,546, forward strand.
GTACCGAGGATTTGTAATGGTTTTTCTACAGCTAACGCATCGCGGAAACGACGGCCTGCGGAATTTGACTGACTCATAAAGATATCCATTAGCGTTGCAACGTGATAATGGTTGCCGAGTATATAAAGCTTTAACCAAGCTTGCACCGTTAAATTGAATAAAAACTCTAATTTAACGCTGCAAATATGGCGTTTTATGTCAATTCTAATGAACTGGCATATTATCCACGGGTGAATTACTAGGCTTCCTGACCAAAAAGACAATAAAGGCAGTGGCAAACATCAGTGCAGCCAGCATTTTTAAAATGTCATTAAACGTTAAGGTAAGGGCTTGCAGATGCATTTGCCGGCTTAGCATGGACATGGCCAACTGCTCAGCCTGATCACCTGCAATGGCCTGATACTTGGCAGTGGTCTGCGCCAGATAATCCACCACTTCTGGCCGTGATGGAATTAAGTAACTGCTTAACCCCGTTACATGCACTGCCATGCGCTGGTCTATCAGGGTGTTAATAATAGCCAAGCCAATAGCCCCACCAATATTCCGGGTCAGGTTGTAGACACCGCTGGCACTTTTGATTTGATGCATGGACAAAGTCGACATTGCCAGTTGCGACATAATAATCAGGCCCATCATCATGCCAATGCCGCGCAGTACCTGTGGCCAGAAAAATTCGTCAAAATCACTCTGGGTGGTTAGATTGGCATTTAAGACAACACCCAGTGCAGCCACCGACAGCCCAAGAAAGATAACTTTTCGCGCATCAAACCTTGACATGACTGAGCCAACAAACGGGGCAAACAAAAACATGGTCACGCCCATCACCAGCATGATATGGCCAATCTGGCTGCTATTCATGCCACGCACCTGTCCCAGAAATACTGGCACAATGTACACCATGCCATATAGCGCCATGCCCAGCACAAAGGTCATCATTGAACTTAAGCTAAAGTTGCGGTTCTTAAACACTGAAAGGTCAACAATCGGCTGCTGAACCGTGAGGCAACGATAGAAAAATATGATGGCGGAAAGCACACAGGCAATGGCCGTATATAAAATGATATGGTCGGAAAACCAATCGTTGCGCGGCCCTTCATCCAGCACAAATTCAAGACCGCCCAGAAAAATAGCCATGCTGGCCAGCCCCAGCCAGTCGATCTTTGAAAATAATGACGGATTGGGTTTATCCAGATCCTGCGCTGAGTAAACAAATGCGGCAATCAACAAGCCCGGCATGATGTTAATAAAAAACATCCAGTGCCATGAAAAGTGTGTGGTCAGCCAGCCACCCAAGGTTGGGCCAATGGCTGGGCCAAGTGTACTCACCATTCCAACCACTACCATGGGCAAGGCCTGCTTTTCCCGTGGGAATAACACAAACAGCGCAGCCATGGTAGTTGGAATCATGCCGCCGCCCAGAAAACCCTGAAATGCACGAAATACCAGCATCGATTCCAGATTCCATGCAAAACCGCACATCAGGGAAGCCAGCGAAAAACCCAGCGCCGAAATGGTAAAATAAATCCGTGTGGATAACAGATTAGACAATAGCGCCGATAAGGGAATGGCAATAACTTCAGCAATCAGGTAAATGGTTTGTACCCATGCGACTTCACTCTGGCTTGCGCCAAGGCCTGCCTGAATTTCGTTAATGGAACTTGCAACAATCTGAATGTCCAGAATTGCCATAAAATTGCCAAAAACCATGGCACCAAACATGGCCCATGCCGCAGCAGGACTGATTTTCATAGTTAATTCCAGTGCTGAAGACCATTTTTAATACAACAGCAACTTTAAATACAATCACAATTGCCTGAATTTACAGTCATTCCGGCAACAGTGATTATTTTCTTAAAAACAAAAGTATTGACAATGTAATGACATAAAGATTCTAAAGTTAGGTGCGCAGATCAACCTTGACTGTGGCAGACAATCCCGGACGCAATACCGGATCACCAGCTTTGCGATCCAGTAGAATCTTAACTGGCACACGCTGTACTACCTTATTAAAGTTACCAGTGGCATTTTCAGGTGGCATTAGCGAAAACTCAGCACCCGATGCTGGCGAGAAACTGTCAATATGACCTGTAAATTCGTGCTCAGGATAGGCATCCAGTTCTACTGTAACCTTCTGTCCTATATGCATTTCAGTAATCTGGGTTTCTTTAAAGTTGGCTTCCACAAAGGTTTTTTCCAGTGGAACAATCGCCAGCAGGCGGGTTTGCGGATTTACCCGGCTACCCAGACGCACGGCCAGATCACCAATGGTGCCGGAAACTGGCGCTACAACCTGTGCAGATGAGGCATCTACACCGATTAAATTCACATTGGCCTTGGCGCTGTTAACATCTGCTACCAGTTGTTCACGGCTGGCCTGCACGCCACCGAGTTGTGCCTGTGCAGCCACCACGCCAGCCTGCGCGCGCTTAACCTGTGCCAAGGCGCTTAAATATTGTGACTGTACAGTTTCCATGCGCTGGCGTGTGGTCACCCCTTCACGCAGCAGTTGCTGGTAACGGTCATAGTCTTTTTTCAGGCGGTTCATTTCCGCGTTGGCGGCTTCAAGTCCAGCCTGCGCTTCAGCAATCATGGCTTGTTGTCCGGCAATATTCTGGCGCTGTACATCAAGAGCCGCGGCTTTCAATGCGGTAATGGCATTAGCCTGCTCATAACGCGCCTGTGTATCACGGTCATCCAGTTTCATTAAAACCTGACCGGCCTTAACTTCCTGATTACTTTTAACATTAAGCTGAATAATTTCCCCTGAAACCCGTGGACTAACCCAGGTCACATCAGCTTTCAGATAAGCATTGTCAGTTGACTCATAAAAACGGTAAACCAGAAAATAATAAATCAGCCCAAGCACGGCAAGGACTAAAAAAATTGCTAAAATAATCTTGGGTAAGCGCTTTCTTTTGTTCATTGCAGCAGCATCTTGATTCCGGGAATCATCGTCAGCGGATACTGCCTCATCGGTCGTACTGCTTTGTGCATTATTGACGGCTTTAGGCGATTGAACATTTGGGGCATTAGCCGACATTTTATGCTCCTTGCGCAGCATCAAGGTGAATGATATTGTACTGTACCGAACAGTACATTTTTCTGACAAGAGCAGTTTGCACTTTTTTTGCGTGGAATCAACTAGGGCGGTAACTTTTCGATGAGTTTTTTTCTATGACCAATGTGCCGGACACCTCGCAAGCCAGTTGTACTTCGGCGCTAACCCGTCGTGGTATTGAGCGCCGGGCGTCATTATTACAGGCTGCCAATACGCTTTTTCTGGAAAAAGGTTTTAATGCCGTTAGCCTTGATGACATTGTGCAGTTTTGTGGCGGCTCAAAAGCAGCGATTTATCAATATTTTGGTAATAAAAAGGGTTTGTTTGCAGCCCTGTTTGAATATCGCTGTGAAAAATTCTTTAAGTCAAACCCGCCGCCACAATGGCAACCCGGCCAGTCATTGCATGAAATCATGCTGCTGACAGCCAAATCAGTCTATACCGCATTTACTGACCCCGATAATATTGCCTTCACGCGACTAGTGGTTGAAGAGTCGCAACGAGATCCTGAACTGGCACAACTGGCTTATGATTCCGGCCCGAAGCGTGGCCTGCTGATTGTGGCCAATTTACTGGAACGCGCCCACACTCAGGGTGAAATTGACTGCCCGCATCCTTATGAATCAGCCACGCTGTTTTTTGGCATGCTGCGGCATGCGCAGTGGCGCTTGCTGGTTGGTCTTTCCCCGCTGGAAGACCATCTGGATGCTGATCATTACCTAAAATATCTGGTTGACCGTTTTTTAGCAGGACATCGCCTTTCATCATGAAGTTTTCTTATTTTCATGCACCTGCCTTTGCGCACGGTGCCGCGTTTTTATTATGCGCCTTTGTTGCAAGTCCGGTAGCAGCACACGCCCAGACCCTACAGGAAAGTATTGCGCTGGCCAGAGATTATCAATCAGAACGTCGGCTCGCTGGTTTACAAGTTGAAGATCAGGCTGCCCAGCTGGCACAAATCCGCGCCCAGTATGGATTCAAGCTGAGTGCCAATGCTGAAATTGGTGCAGGTTACATTAGCACTGAAAAAAATGCCCTGTTCCCAGAAGAAGGTAAGCGTTTTCCTCAAACAGTGGGTGTGCAGTTTAACTACCCTTTATATACAGCAGGTCGTCAGCAGTTGGCCATTCAGGCCGCCCAGACCGGCATTGAGGCAGCACAGGCCAATGTTAGCTATATAGATACGCAAGCCGCACTGGCAGCCATTAACCTGCATGCTGCCATTACCCGCGATCTGGCGCTGATACAACTGGAACAGGACAATCAGCGTTCGCTTGATCAGGCCGCCCGTGACGCTGGTTTACGCCTTAAGGCTGGTGAAGTCACCAAAACCGATCTGGCTCAAGCCAATGCACGTCAGGCTCAGGGTGTAGCCAGTCAGAGCCGTGCCGAAGCCAGCCTGCAAATTGACCAGTCCCGCTATGTAGAGCTTACCGGGCAAAGTCCGCAAAATCTTGAACCTTTAAATCAGGTGCCAACAGTACCTGCTCTGACTGAAGCATTAGCTTTAGGTGAAAGCACACCCTTGATTGAAAATGCACGGCTGCAATTAAAAGCCGCGCAACAGCAACTGGAACTTAGCCACCGGGAAAGCTATCCGAGCATTCAACTGGCGGGCCGTGCCAATACACAGGATGACAGTGATTTTTCGACCAGTCGGCTTGGTGCCTATGGGGTGAGTTTGCAGGCTAGCCTACCCATTCTGGATGGTGGCATCCGCAAGGCAGAAGTATTGCGCTCACAGTCCCGGGTTGCCATGGCACAGGAGCAGCTGGATAGTAGCCGTCGCCAGCTTCAGCAACGCCTTACTGAAAACTATGCCATGTTGCAAACCAGCCAGAACCAGTATCCCGCATTGATCAAGGCACGTGATGCAGCCCAGCTGGCCCTGCAAACTATTCGCCGTGAACTGGAACTGGGTACTCGTACTACGTATGATCTGCTCACAGCCGAGCAAGCCTTACTGGATGCCAATACCCAGATTATTTTAAATCAGGAAGATCAAGCCTTAAACGCTTACCAAATCTTGGCTCAATTAAATCGCCTGTAAGACAGCAAATGTAATGACATATTCATTACATTTGAATGGCACATTGAAAATGAAATACCGCTAAACATCCAAGCCCTGTTCTGTGCATACACGGATTACGAATAGCAAAGTGGGATAGCCTTTGCAGGCTTGCCCCGCAATCGCTTATACTCGGGGTAGTCTTATATATTAAACGGATGACATTGGCTGTGAGCACCAGATTGTGGTGCTCATTGTTTTTGCGGAGACACTATGGCCCTGCGGCATTTTTTAACCTTAACCGATCTTAGCGCTACAGAACTTAAAGCAATTATTGATCGTGCCATTGAACTCAAAGCCATGCAGCACAAGGGCGAAATTTATCAGCCTTTTGTGGGTAAAGTGCTGGGCATGATCTTTGAAAAATCCAGTACCCGCACCCGGGTATCTTTTGAAGCAGGCATGATCCAGTTTGGTGGTGGAGCCATATTCTTATCACCGCGGGATACCCAGCTTGGCCGTGGTGAACCTATTGAAGATTCTGCCCGTGTGATCTCCAGCATGCTGGATGTCATCATGATCCGGACATTTGCCCACACCACTGTAGAACGCTTTGCGCAATACTCCAGAGTTCCGGTCATTAATGGCTTAACCGACACTCATCACCCTTGCCAGCTATTGGCCGACCTGCAAACTTTTAAGGAACATCGCGGTGAGATTGCCGGCAAAACCGTGTCATGGATTGGTGATGGTAACAATATGTGCAACTCCTATGTACATGCAGCCCACATGCTGGACTTTAAATTACGCATTGCGACCCCTTATGGCTTCGAGCCGGAGCCTGAGTTACTGGAAGAATACGCCCACTGTGTCGAGCTGGTTAAAAGCGCCGAGGAAGCAGCAGAAGGCTCTCATCTGCTGACGACCGATGTCTGGGCCAGCATGGGTCAGGAAAACGAACAAAATACCCGCAAGCGCCGCTTTGCACCTTTTCAGATCTCCCCGCCACTGATGGATCTGGCTAGTCCTGATGCCTTGTTCATGCATTGCCTGCCTGCGCACCGTGGCGAGGAAATTTCCGAAGACATGCTGGATGACCCGCGTGCTGTCGTGTGGGATGAAGCAGAAAACCGCCTGCATGCACAAAAGGCCCTTATTGAGTTTTTATTATTTGAACAACAGAAAAATTAACCGGCGCTTCAGTCTGCATTGAGGCATTAAGCCAAATAATATAGGGAACTTTAGTTCCCTATATTATTTTGGTCTTTAACCTTTGTTTAATAACCTGATTTGCTTGAATTGGCTAAAATTAACTGCTTTTTAATAATTTTAAGCCCCTTTATTTTTTGCATTAATCGTTCATTTTTATACCTGAACTGCTTATTTTGCGCTTAAAACAGTCGGTTTTGATGTGACCTTTACACGTTTTGCAGTTGCCCTACACAGCGTGACAGTTATTTACTCAAGTGCTTTTTAGCCATGTTAAAACACTAGAGTAGATAATTTTAGTGAGGAACTTATCATGGCTCGTGGCGATAAATCAGCATATACCGACAAACAAAAGCGTCAGGCTGAACACATTGAAGACAGTGAAAAGAAACAGGGACGCTCAACAGATGATGCCGAACGCATTGCTTGGGCTACCGTAAACAAACAGGATGGTGGCGGCAAGAAAAAGGCAGCCAGCAAATCTGATGCGAAAAGTAAATCCGATTCCAAAGGCAAGTCTGATAGCTCTACCAAGTCAACCAAAGCCAAATCCGAAAAAACCAAAACTGAAAAATCCAAGTCCGATCAACCGAAGTCAGCCAAAAGTCAATCAGCTAAAAGCAAGTCTGACACCACCGCTGACAGTAAAAAATCTACCCGCAAGAAATCTGATAGCAAAAGCGCTGATAGCAAGAAGTCAGCCAGTTCAAAATCCAGCACTAAAAAAACTGACGACAAAAAAGCCTCCAGCAAAAAGGACAGTGCCAAAAAATCGTCAGAGAAGAAGTCATCAGACAAAAAGAGCAAAGCATCCTAACCTGCTCTACCACCCAATAAAAAAACCTGCCCAGTGAATGATTCAGCGGGCAGTTTTTTTGTACTGATATCTAAGGCAACTCTACATTAATCACCTGTTGGTGAAATGCCAAAACCTTCTACTTCTTTCATACTAAGCAAAGTCTGGCTTAACTGGTTCAGCCCTTTAATATTTAGAGTACTTACTGTCATCTGGTAGCGAAAGGAATTGTCCTGATCCGCATGGTAGCTCATGGCATTAACGCTAAAGCCATGGTTTTTTAACAAGGCTCGCAGTTCATCTTCCTGCATAACCTGATCACGGGCAAACCGTATCCAGTGATGGGCATAGGCTTGTGATGGCATCATGGATTCAATACGGCGAAATACCGACAAAATTCCCACGGTCAGGATAGTTGCCACTACGGCAGGAAAGAAAAATCCAATACCCAGTAAAATTCCGATGGCTGCGGTAATCCAGATAGAGGCGGCTGTGGTTAAGCCACGTACACTCAGCCCTTCCTTAAAAATAACCCCGGCCCCTAGAAAACCAATACCTGTCATAATGCCCTGTGCAGTACGGGTTGGATCAATACGGATCATGTCATGGGTAGCACCCGGCATCCACTGGCTTTGATACAGTGTTACCAGCATTAATAAACTTGATGTCAGGCACACCAGCGTATGGGTACGAAAACCGGCTGGTCGTCCATGAAAACTGCGTTCAAGACCAATCGCAGCCCCTGCTACCAATGCACTAATCAGGTGCAGCAGGATATTAATATAGTCACTTTCATTCATTTGATTGATTTACCTCCTGTCATCCTGTTGTAGCATAAACCAGAATGATTAGAATTTTTGTCTAAATACTGCATATGTCATTGAATAATTTGTATGAGTTTCCCAGCAGCATTTTTTGATTTAAAACTTTAATATTATTTTTAAAGACAGCCCTTTTAATTATTTTCAATAGGTAAATTTTTATATAGACAGAAACGTGAAGTCAGATAGTAGCGTCTTGCGTTTTTAATGGCTCTAGATTAGCGGAGCTGATTTGTTAGTCTGGAAACATGATACTGGATAGTAATTAAATCATTATCAGCTTAAAAGAATAATTCAGTGCTGAAGCAGCTTTTGACCTGTTCCGTGACCATTATTTCCAAAAGAAATTTTCTGATACGACACGCAAGGCCCACCAGCAGCGCCTGAATAATTATAAAGAGGCCTGGCGCGATATTCACCGGATTAATGAGGTCAAGCACACTGACGTGACGGCCTTTTTGAACTCTAAGCCAGCGCATGCGTACCAAAAGCACCAGGCACTGTTAAAAGAAGCCTGGCAGTACTTCGTACATCAAGGCTGGTGCACGGAAAATCTGGCCGAAAAAACCATGGCGGCAGTACTCCCGGATAAAGTACGCCAGCCTATCCGGTTTGAAGAGTTAATGGCCATCCGTGAGATTAGCCCGGATTACCTGCAACGGGCCATTGATCTTGCACTGCACTCCCTGCAACGCCGTGAGGATCTAACCAAGCTCAAGCGTGATGATATAGACCTGCAAAACAATACTTTCACGGTAAAACAGGGTAAAACGGCAAACTATAAAAAGCCTATTTTCATTCAGGTGGATATGCATCCTGAATTACGCCAAGCCGTTCTATTCTGCATGGAATCACGGTTTACTTTTATTTGCCCTTACCTGTTACATGCCATGCCGAAAAAATTAACTCAACAAATCCGTGAAAGTAAAAGCCATCACATGGCCATGACCCCGCAATGGCTCACTAACGAGTTTGCCAAGTACCGCGACAAGTCCGGCATATTTGACCATCTGACCCCTGAAGAGAAACCGACACTACACGAAATACGTGCGCTGGGTGAATATCGGGTCATGCAAAGGTATGGCAAGGACTACGCAAAAGCACTGGCCGGGCATGCGACAGAAGCCATGTTTGAGCATTATGTTGGACGGCATAAACCGGATGAACCGGTTAAAATTTCTTATCGTTAAGCCCTTACAAGCCCCTTCCAAGGGGCTTTTTATTGGCCGAAGTGACAAAAAAATAGAGTTGGTTTGCCGGAATCTGGCCGTAAATTCAGGTGGAGTTTGCCGACAATTTACCGACAATTTGCCGACAAAAAAAACCACCTAGAAATTTAATCTCTAAGTGGTTGTTTTCTATAACATATTTGGTAGACGTAAGCAGACTCGAACTGCTGACCCCCACCATGTCA
>NZ_MLCN01000011.1 GCF_001982605.1 Alkanindiges hydrocarboniclasticus
CCACTCTTTTTTCAAGTCAATTCCTTATCCGCGATTCAGGTTAACTAAGGTTATTTTATATTTAAGTGTAGCTTTTGTCGTTGGTGGAGCCTTTTGCTATTTTTTACTTAGACAATATCTTGAACTAAAAGAATCGATTCTTAAATATATTACAATTGGCGCTGGATTAGGCCTAATTTCCAGTACCTTGGGATTTTTTATTCTGATTGGTAGTTTTGCCAATACTGGTATTACAGGGATGGTGGACCCCACGTATATTAATATATTGGTTAATACTCCGACGGGGTATATATACGTTCTTCGTTCTATTAGTTTTGCTCTTTTACTTCTTCTCATGGTGGTTAAACTTAACAGGAACAAAGGTCATTTTTCTATAATTGAAAGTTCAATATTTTGTGTTTTACTTCTCCCGATTATTTCTAGTTTTTCCCAGCTCGGACATGTCGCTAATTTAACCTTACTTGCTCAAATTTTATTATCAATCCATATTCTAGTTATGTCGTTATGGATGGGGTCTTTATATCCGTTATGGAAAACCAGCCGGGAAATAAGTGGTTTACCTTTAAAAGATCGCATGCATGTATTTGGACGTATTGCTGCTTTCATTGTTGGGATATTAATCGCCTGTGGCGCTAGTGTAGCTCTTCTTTTAATTAAAGATTTTAATACCTTAATCAATACTGCATATGGCTATGGTTTCATGGTTAAAATGTTTTTTGTTATAGGTATTCTACTTTTAGCTGCCTTCAACAAATGGTATTTCACCCCGCGTCTTCAACATCCTAAGTTCGCTAAACACCTTAGTCATGCCATTTTATTTGAGATGTTATTAGGTCTATCAATTCTATTAACAACAGGCTATATAACCACTGTCGTGGGTATTGAATAAGAGAATTTCAAAATAAGGGAATTGAGGAAATTTAACATTACTGCATTTATCTTTTGTAGCTGAGCAATAAAGTTTCTACTGGACTGCCAACTTACGACAATCAGAACAGTAAAATCGCATCATGAGGCATTATACATAAAGGTAGTCACCGGTTTTTAGCTTATCTTCAACCCATAACGGTCTCATCTATTCAGTTCACTACCATTGATTGAAATAACTAATCTTATAAATTTCAGAGTGATCGTAGATGACAAAAATGTCATTTTAAAGTCACATTAATGTTGGTTAAGTACTTTTACTGTAGTCATTAGAACACTCTTCTTTGGAATACTCTGAAGAAAACTGTAAGGTTGTAAACAGACCAAGTTACAGCGAGTAACTGATTCAGAAAAAGGCTGGTTGTATGGTGAAAGTTTAGAGTTACTGTTCTAATGTTTTCAACAAATGTTTTGTTAAAAAGGAGCAACATATGAAATTTCACATCGCTAATATGACTTGTGGTGGTTGTGCACGCGGCATTACTACCGCAATTAAAGAGCTCGACTCGAATGCCTCACTCGATATTGATTTACAAAACCGTATTGTTGAAATCAACACAACGGTGAGTCAGGATCAAGTCATTGCCACTCTCAGTGAGCGTGGATTTACAGCTGATCCTGCTTAATCTCTGTTAGAGTAACAGTGGGAATTCCTTACCACTTTTACTCTCTCTTATTTTCCTCATCGTACAGATAAAACCTGTACTTGCTTGAAATAAAAGTAATCCCTGAATTCCCCCTAATCTTGGTTCGAGCTGATCTTCGCATATAGAACTCAGCATATCTAAATGATAGAGATCGTATATGAGTACCGAAATGACTGATACGCCACACTACAGTGAAACATTAGAAATTGAGGGGATGACATGTGCTTCTTGTGTAGGCCGTGTGGAAAAAGCTTTAAAATCTGTTGAGGGTGTTGAATCGGCTCATGTAAATCTGGCTACCGAAAAAGCAGTCATTTATGCGCATCAACCACTTGACCGCGCTACTTTAATTAAAGCCGTAGAAAAAGCAGGCTACGAAGTGGAAGCGCTGCTACCAATAGAGCTTACGATTGAGGGTATGTCATGTGCTTCTTGTGTAGGTCGAGTAGAAAAGGCCTTAAAATCTGTTGAGGGTGTGGAATCAGCTCATGTAAATCTGGCTACTGAAAAAGCGACTATTCAGGCAAGCTCATCTGTCACTCGTGACTCGTTAATTCAGGCTGTCACCAAAGCAGGGTTTGAAGCAAAGTCAGTTCATCAAACTACGGAAAGCTTTCAAGATAAAAAAAATATTGAATTAGAAAAACTTAAAAAAGATTTAATTTTGTCAGTCTTATTGACTCTACCCGTTTTTATTTTAGAAATGGGATCACACCTGATTCCCGCCTTTCATACGTTTATGATGGATAACATTGGCCAACAAAATAGCTGGTTAATGCAATTTTTCTTGACCACAGTAGCATTAATTTTTCCAGGCCGACGCTTCTTCAAAAAGGGCATCCCAAGTTTATTCCGCTTAGCACCAGACATGAATTCCTTGGTGGCTGTAGGAACATTGGCTGCTTATCTTTATTCAGTGGTTGCTACTTTCTTTCCAAGTGTCCTGCCACAAGGCACGGTCAATGTTTATTATGAAGCTGCAGCGGTTATTATCACTTTAATTCTATTAGGTAGATTTTTTGAAGCCAAGGCAAAAGGCCGAACGTCTTTAGCAATTCAACATCTAGTTGGAATGCAGCCTAAAGTTGCCAGAATACAGCTCAATAATCAGGTGATAGAAGTTCAGATTGCCGAAGTTCAAACAGGAACGATTGTAGAGATTAGACCAGGCGAGCGTATCCCTGTCGATGGTGAAGTTATTCACGGCCAAAGTTTTATTGATGAATCCATGATTACTGGCGAGCCTATGCCCGTTGAAAAAACGATAGGCTCTACTGTGGTAGGAGGAACAATTAACCAAAGTGGCAGCTTAAATATCAAAGCCACCTCTGTTGGTAGTTCATCAGTGCTTTCTCAAATCATCCGAATGGTAGAGCAGGCCCAAGGCTCCAAGCTGCCGATTCAGGCATTGGTTGATAAAATTACCATGTGGTTTGTACCTGTAGTAATGGGTCTCTCTCTTTTAACTTTTATTACTTGGTTTATCTTCGGCCCTGAGCCAGCCCTAACGTTTAGCTTAGTTAATGCAGTTGCGGTACTCATTATTGCATGTCCTTGTGCAATGGGACTTGCAACACCTACATCAATCATGGTGGGAACTGGGCGTGGTGCTGAAATGGGTGTTTTATTCCGTAAAGGGGAAGCTTTGCAGCTGCTCAAAGAAACTAAAGTGGTTGCTGTTGATAAAACAGGGACCCTGACTGAAGGGAAACCAATTTTAACCGATCTGCATGTCTTAGAAGGGTTTGAATACAATGCCGTACTTTCACTTATGGCAGCCGTTGAATCAAAGTCTGAGCATCCTATTGCTCGAGCAATTGTACAAGCCGCTATAGATAAGGAATTAATCCTGTCTCCTGTTGCTGATTTTAAATCAGTGACTGGCTACGGAATAGAAGCGAAGGTTTCTGAGCATTTGGTTCATATTGGTGCAGATCGATATATGGAAAAACTAAGTTTGAATCCTAATGTTTTTTCTCAATTTTCGGATCGTTTGGGAGAAGAAGGAAAAACCCCTCTCTATGTTGCGATTGACCAGAAACTTGCTGCCATTATTGCTGTAGCAGATCCAATTAAAGAATCAACATTTGCTGCAATTGAAGCGTTACATCAGTTAGGTTTAAAGGTTGCCATGATTACAGGTGATAACCGTCATACAGCTCAAGCGATTGCAAAAAAACTAGGTATTGATGAGGTTATTGCAGAAGTCTTACCAGAAGGTAAAATAGAGGCCGTTAAAAAATTAAAAAATCAATATGGTAAACTCGCATATGTTGGAGATGGCATTAATGATGCCCCTGCACTTGCAGAAGCAGATATTGGTTTAGCAATAGGTACAGGTACAGACGTAGCTATTGAAGCTGCTGATGTGGTTTTGATGTCTGGCAACCTGAAAGGAGTGCCAAATGCTATCGCTTTAAGCAAAGCGACTATAACCAATATTCGTGAAAATTTATTTTGGGCATTTGTTTACAATGCAGCTCTGATTCCTATTGCAGCAGGTGTACTTTATCCGCAATTTGGACTGCTACTTTCTCCTGTATTTGCTGCTGGTGCAATGGCTCTCTCGTCAATATTTGTACTAGGAAATGCTTTACGATTAAAACGTTTTAAAGCCCCCCTTGCAATTATTTAACCCTTTTTTATATACATTTAAAGTTTTGTTGGCTTCACTTTATATATTTGGAAATGAGATCCTTATTACAGGCATAACAACAGTAGTGGGTATTGAATAAGATAATTCTAAAATAAGGTTGTTGAGGAATTCAAACATTAGAGTACTTATCTTTGGTAGCTTACTCATACTTTTTTCTAAAAATAATACAAATAGTTTTTATCTTAGGTAACAATTTACTTTTGAAGTTCTATTCAGTATGCTTTCTGCGAATCTCGAGATGATTTTTTCGTATGCCACATAATAAGTTCTCAAAACTTATTCTTGCGTTTGTCCTGTTTTTGTTTGCGATAACAACAACGGGAGCTTACAAATGGGCGCCAGTTATAGCTAAAAATCTTGATCATCATCATGATGTGACTATCTCAGTTGAAACAGACAGTTCCAGCCAATGGTCTCTTATTCATCATGCTGAAGAGCAAGTCTTAATAGAAGATACTAAAAATCACAACTGGACCAGTTATGATGAAGCACCTTTTCATCATTCTACTCCACCGGTTCAAGCTAAAGACCAAATGAGCATTGATCCAGTTTTTCTCTTGAGTTTTTCCCTCCCTCTCATTCTGCTTTTCCTGAGTCTTTTTGAACGACCCGTTCGATCCTATGCACTTAGGAAAAGGATAGAATATCTTTGTAATTCCTATATATTTACAAAAGGTTTAATTGTTCTAAGAAATTGATTTTTCTGTACAAAAAATAATTTCCATTTTTTTGTATAGGTAAAGTCATGTCTAAAAAATATCAGATATTTCTTGCCTGTGGTTTAGTAGCAGCAACGACTCGATTATTTGCAGCATCTGATTACGTTCAGCTACAACAACAGGTAATTTCAAACGATTCAATTTTGAAGAGTTTGCAACAGTCTCAAAACGCATATGCCATAAATCAGAAATATGCCGGTAGACTTAATAATCCTACGTTTAATCTTGAATTAGACAATTTAGGTAATTCAGACCTTAAAGATCTTGATGGGCCAACGACGATGATTGGTTTGTCTCAGGATATTCCTCTCAATAATAAACGCGCTTTGCGTAGGCAGTTGGCAGGGTTTCAAGGGAATAACAACCAATTTGAGGCATTGAAGCGTCAGGCAGAATTAAAAGCCGATTTTCGTGTTTGTATGGCAAATTGGTATGCGGCTTCAAAACGGGTAGAAATTTATTCTACCGAAAGCAAGATGAACGCGAGACAAGCCCATGTTCTGAATGAAAAATTGAAGTTTGGTAGAGTTATTCCATCTGATGTTCAATTGAGTTCAGCTTTATCGTCTGAATCAAAACTACGTTATCAGAACGAAGTGAAGAAAGTTCAATTTCAAAAAAATCTGTGTTCCAAATTCATATCTGTATTACCTGATCAAGCAATTGAAGTTCCTTTAAGCATTAACTTTGCGGATAAAGTGAGCTTATCTGAACAAGACGCCTTGCTTAAAACTCAACTGGCTAAAACCCAGTATGAATTAGCTAAAAAAGAAGCCGTGCCAGATATTACGCTGGGTTTAGGAGTAAGGAACTATCAGGAAACCAACGACAAAGTATTCCTGGTTTCTACATCAATTCCATTAACTGTTTTTAATCGAAATAAGGGGAAAATTGCACTTGCGCAAGCTGAGCAAGTGCATGCAGAAACTCGTTCTATTCTCGTAAACCGTAACTCCAAAATTGAATTAGAAAATAAGTCTATTGAAGTATCCAACCTGATTGATTCGATCAAAAACTATGATCAGTCGATACTTCCTGCTACCAAAGAAAGTTTGAGAATTGCTGAAATGGGCTATCAGGCAGGAAAAATCTCTTTACTTGAATTCAATAGTATTAAGCAAATTTGGTTGGATAAACATCTCGCTCGATTCGATTTGTGGTTGGCTTTGCAAAATCAAATTGCAGAGGTTGAACGAAATTATGTGACCAATTTAGATCAAGAATAAGGCCTGAAAATATGAATAAACTAACCAATACTTTAATTACTACAGGTGTTATCGCTTTATTAGTCATTTTATGTGCAATCGCTTGGTACAAAACGGGTAATAAAGCCGAAACTTCAAGTCATAGTGAAGGGGCTGAAGAAAAAGTTGCTGTAGTAGGAGATGAAAAAGGCCCGCATGGGGGCCGTTTATATCGCGATGGTGATTTTGCTGCTGAAGTCAAAATCTTCGAGGAAGGGGTAGAGCCTCATTTACGGGTGTATGGCTACTTTAAAGATAAGCCATTAAAACCAGAAGAGATTAATGCCAATATTTTTATCAAGCGTCTTGATGCAGAACAAACCATCTCATTTAAGCCTGAAAGTGATTACTTGATTGGGAATGAAATTGTCTATGAGCCACATTCATTCTTGATGGTGATCAATGTTGATTATCAAGGTAAAAAACATACTTGGAAATGGGATACCAAAGAGGGACGAGTCACTATGCTTGATAGCAGTATCAAGAGCAGTGGTTTGGAACTTTTAAAAGTTGAACGCATGATGTTTGAAAATGCACTCGAACTCAAAGGTGAACTGAAATTTCCTGATAATTTTGAAAGTTTTATTACCCCTAAAGCGAGCGGAACATTAATAAAAACGTACCGTTCAATTGGCGATCAAGTGAATCAGGGGGATCTTTTGGCGACTGTACAAAGTCCAGATTTAATTCGTCTTAATGCGGAACGTACTCTTGCATTGGATATCTTACAATTTGCCCGTAAAAAGATGGAGCAGGAACGAGCTTTATTCCAAAAGCGTGTTTCACCTGAAATTGATTACATCAATGCCAAACGTGAATTTGAAAATGCTCAGACTAGGGCTAATGAACTCAATAGTTTAATCAGCTCTTATGGAGGTGCGGGTAATGGAACAATTGAAGTCAGAGCCGCAATGTCAGGTACGATTTTACAAGTGCTTGGAGCAGTTGGTTCTAATGTAACGCCATCATCTCCATTGTTCAAAATTGCCAATACATCTCAACTTCTTGCTGTGGTCAATGTGCCAGCAGATAAATTGGATGCCATTAATCCAAACAATAAAGTAACTGTTAAGCCTCAAACTCAAACAGGCACAGAAGAAGCGTTGGGACGTCTCAAATATATCAGTGATGTGATTGATCCAAAAACACGAACTGCGCAAGTCTTTATTGAAATTCCAAACCAGTTTAAATGGCGTTCAGGGCAGTTAATCACTGCACAAATCTTTGAAAACCAGAGCATGAAACCGATGGTTGTCCGTGAAGATGCTTTGCAAAACTTCCGTGATTGGGATGTGGTGTTTATTCGTGTCGGGAATGACTTTGAAGCACGTCCTCTAGAGTTAGGCGATAAATTTAATGGTTTTGTTGAAGTTAAATCTGGTCTAAAAGCAGGGCAGATTTATGCAGCAGGTAATTCTTATTTATTAAAAGCAGAGCTGGGTAAATCTGGCGCTACTCATGATCATTAAGGAGTAGCGTTTATGTTTGACCAAATTGTAAAGCTCTCGATAAAGAATCGTTGGCTGGTACTGATCATTTTCCTATTCATAGGGGCATTTGGCGTTTACAACTATTTTAAACTGCCAATTGATGCTGTACCCGATATTACCAACGTACAAGTTCAAATTAACAGTGAGGCCCAGGGCTTATCTCCAACCGAGATGGAGTCCCAGGTCACCTACCCAATTGAAACGGCTTTGGCTGGTATTCCTAATCTGGACTATACCCGATCAGTATCCAGATACGGCTTATCTCAAGTGACTGCGATTTTTAAGGAAGGCACGGACATTTACTTTGCCCGTCAGCTAGTGAATGAAAAGTTGCAAGGGGTTACACCAAGTCTCCCCGGGGGTATATCGACTTCTATGGGTCCTGTTTCTACAGGACTTGGCGAAATCTTCATGTACACGGTGGAAAATGCAAAAAACAACCCGACTCCACTTTCACCGACTGAATTGCGAACACTTCAGGATTGGGTGATCAAGCTTCAGCTTCGAAATGTCGAAGGTGTGAATGAAATCAATACGATTGGTGGCTATTTAAAACAATTTGTTGTACAGCCCGACTATGCGTATTTACGAAGTATTGGTCTAGATCAAAAGACTATTTTGGATGCTATTTCTAAAAATAGCATGAATAAAGGTTCAGGCTATATTGAGAAGAATGGTGAGCAGTACTTGATACGTTCTGATTCTCAAATCAGTTCGATTGAGCAAATTCAGAATATTCCGATCACCACAAGCAATGGTTATATCTTGCGTTTAAAAGATGTAGCTAAGATTTCTATTGGACACGAACTCCGTACAGGCGCTGCAACAAAAGATGGCCAGGAAATTGTGCTGGGTACAGCTTTTATGCTGATTGGAGAAAACTCGCGAAATGTTGCTCATGCGGTAGATCAAAAGTTACAAAAAGTCCAAGAGTCATTGCCAGAAGGTGTTGAGGCAAAAGCAGTTTATAACCGTACAACCTTGGTTGATGCGACGATAGACACGGTGAAGAAAAACCTTCTAGAAGGTGCAATCCTCGTTATTGTCGTTCTTTTCTTATTTCTTGGACATTTCCGTGCAGCGCTCATCACTGCGATGGTGATTCCTTTATCAATGCTCATGACCATTACAGGCATGGTGAATCAACGAATCAGTGCAAACTTAATGAGTTTAGGTGCGCTAGATTTCGGGATCATTGTCGATGGTGCTGTCGTCATTGTTGAAGCTTCACTTGCAAAATTAGCGATGAAGCAGAAAGAATTAGGACGAATACTCACCCGTCAAGAACGATTCACGACGGTTTTTGAAGCGACTAAGGAATCACGAAAAGCCATTCTCTATGGTCAGTTGATCATCATCTTGGTGTATCTGCCTGTCATGACGCTTACTGGTGTTGAAGGCAAGATGTTTACACCGATGGCAGCTACAGTTGTTATGGCTCTCGTGGCTGCAATGGTTCTTTCGATTACTTTTGTTCCTGCAATGGTGGCTTTGGTCACGACAGGCGAAATTAAGGAAGAGGAATCGAAGATTGTTCATTTCATTAAGAAAGTTTATAGCCCAATTTTAGATTGGTCTTTGAGTCATCGTTATAAGCTGATCGCGTTCGTAGCAATTTTCTTTGTATTCAGTGCGAGTCTTTCAACTCGTTTAGGTTCCGAATTTATTCCCTCATTAGATGAAGGTGATGTGGCATTACATGCACTTCGAATTCCTGGAACTTCTTTAACTCAAGCTGTTGAAATGCAGTATGCGCTTGAAAAAGAAATCGTCAAAATTCCTGAAGTGAAAACCATGTTTGCCAAAGTGGGGACAGCTGAAATTGCGACTGACCCAGTTCCACCAAACGTCGCTGATAATTTTGTGATATTGAAACCACGTAGCGAATGGCCGAATCCTGACAAGGAAAAATCAGCTGTCGTTGCCGATATTGAACGTGTGGCAAAAGGCGTTTATGGCAACAACTATGAGTTCACTCAGCCGATTCAAATGCGTTTTAACGAACTGATTTCAGGTGTCCGTACAGATGTTGCAGTGAAGATTTATGGTGATGATTTAGATCAGTTGCTTGAATCTGCAAATGCTGCAGCGAAAATTTTAGAAGGTGTGAATGGAACAGCCGACTTAAAAGTTGAACAGATGAGTGGGCTTCCAATGGTCTCTGTTGAACTTAAAAAAGACATGATCGCCAACTACGGTCTTGATGCTGAAGATGTACAAAAGCAAGTATCCAGTCTGATTACGGGGCAAACAGCAGGTAAGGTTTTTGAGGGAGATCGTAAGTTCGATATTGTTGTGCGGATGGATCAAAACTCAGTAACTGACCTGGAAAAACTGTATCAAATTCCTGTCAGTTTGCCTGATGGTTCAAGTGTATTGTTGTCCGAATTGATTGAATTGAAGAATATTCAAGGACCAAACCAAATTTCTCGTGAAAATGGTAAACGTCGTATTGTGATCACGGCAAACGTGCGTGGTACTGATATCGGTAGTTACATTGCTGATGCACAATCAAAATTAAACTCTGATTTCCAAATGCCAGAAGGTTACTGGCTCACTTGGGGCGGTACTTTTGAACAAATGGAGTCAGCCTCTAATCGACTTATGATTGTTGTACCCATCGCTTTGATTTTGATATTTGCAATGATTTATATGGCCTTAGGCAATATCAGAAATAGTGTGCTGGTCTTTACTGGTGTGCCTTTTGCATTAACGGGTGGCGTCATTGCTTTAGCCCTCCGTGATATTCCTTTCTCTATCTCGGCTGCTGTTGGTTTTATTGCTTTATCGGGTGTTGCAGTACTCAATGGTTTGGTACTCGTATCGGCCATTCAGAGATTGCGTGATCAGGGTGAAGGGCTGATTGATGCAGTAAAACATGGTGCATTAGAACGTTTGCGGCCAGTGCTGATTACTGCACTGGTTGCCTCTTTGGGCTTTATCCCTATGGCTTTAAACGTGGGGATTGGTTCAGAAGTACAGCGTCCAATTGCAACCGTTGTTATAGGGGGAATTATTTCCTCAACGCTACTTACCTTGATTATTCTGCCCACCCTGTATGTTTGGTTTAACCAAGCTCTTCAGAAAAAATCTGACGATTTCGCTGAGCAGAAAGGGTAGAGAAGTTCAATATGATGGCAATAGTGCAAGATTCAAAAATGAGATATGTGATGATGTGGCTGGTTTGCATCATCAGTCTTGCACTATGTCTGCATTTTAACGAGCATGCGACTGAAAACCGCTTTCAAGAGCATGCCTATGTAGATGTGATTCATACTCATCATCATGAGGTAAATCAGCAACATTCACATCATCATCAAGATACCTATTACGAACATTTTTCTAATGTTGCATCTCTCAAAGAAATAGCACTCATCTTGCTTCTGTTAGGTGCGCAAATATTTGACCGTACGAAGAAATACGCTCTATTGCTTGCAAGTCGTATTTTTAAACCTCCAAAAAAATCATGAGTTTTTTGAACCATTTTTTAATTTTTGGAGTTTGATTTAGATGCAAATTATTGATTCACATTATGTGAAACTCAAAACCTATTTAAAGCTGTTGATTGCTTTATGTATGGTCTTGATAAGTCCTGCACTTTTTGCTCATGGAGTTGCAGAGGGTGACAAAGGCTATATACAGGAAATCTACGGTGTTCATGTGATCCCCTTTATTTATCTGGGCGCCAAACACATGGTTACAGGTTATGACCATTTATTATTTCTGGTCGGTATTATTTTCTTCTTATACCGTATGAAAGATATTGGTTTGTATGTCAGCCTGTTCGCCATCGGTCACTCAGTTACCATGCTGATAGGGGTGTATTACAACATTTCGATGAATGCATACATTATTGATGCAATCATTGGTTTTTCTATTGTTTATAAAGCTTTAGATAATTTAGGTGCTTATCAGCGCTGGTTTGGATTCCAGCCCAATACAAAAATTGCCACGCTGATTTTTGGTTTGATTCACGGCTTTGGTTTAGCTGTAAAAATTCAGGAATATGAAGTGCCAGATGATGGCCTGCTTGCGAATCTGATCTCATTCAACATCGGGGTCGAATTAGGGCAACTCATGGCATTAGCCATCATTTTACTGCTTATGACGATGTGGAGAAAAACCCCTTATTTCTTCAGAACAGCATATCAAAGCAATGTCTTCTTGATGTTCCTTGGTTTTCTACTTGTTGGCTACCAACTCACTGGCTTCATTACTCAATAAGGATCTAAATTATGTTTAACGCTGAAATTCCAAAAGATGTTGAATTACCCTCTTCAAAGAAACTGATTAAATCCACTGTGGTTGCTGCGGTGAGTGCCGTTGTTGTTCTTGTGACTTGTGTAATGCCAGCCGAATACGCTATTGACCCTACTGGTGTAGGTAAAGTTTTGGGTTTAACCAAAATGGGGGAAATCAAGCAATCTTTAGCGGCTGAATCAGAGAATGGAATGGGAGAGACCCCTCAGATCCCTTCAGTAAATACTGCTAATAGTTCGGTTGCTCAGGCTGCTGTAACAAATGATAGCTCAAATACAATGCCCGCTATTAAGAAAGAATCGATCTCTATCGAATTAAAACCTAACCAGGCAACTGAAGTTAAGTTGGCTATGCCTAAAGATGCAAGTGTAAGCTTTGATTGGAAATCTTCAGGTGGTGGTCTGAACTATGACACGCATGGCGATCCTGTAAATGCGCCAAAAGACTTTTATCATGGTTACGGTAAAGGTAAAAATGAAACTGAGCAATCTGGAACATTAACCGCAGCCTTTGATGGTAAGCATGGTTGGTTCTGGCGTAATCGTACTGAAAGTACAGTAACGGTCACTTTAAACGTAGAAGGTCAATTCAGTGAAATGAAGAAGGTCTTCTAAGTTTTAATCAATCTCCTTGGACTAAACTCCAAGGAGATTCTAATTAGCATAAATATTAGGTTCTAAATAGGAGTCCCTAAAATGCTAGAAGTTTTAAAAAATACAACATATCGGCATTTGTTCTTAGCCCAAGTCATTGCTTTGATTGGTACGGGACTCATTACTATTGCTCTAGCTTTACAGGCTTATGACATCGCAAAAGGGCAGGCAGCGCAGGTCCTGGGTATTGCCTTGGCAATTAAAATGATTGCTTATATTGGGGTCGCACCCATTGCTTCCGCATTTGCTGAAAGATTACCGAGAAAAAAAGTTTTGGTGGGCTTAGATGTCATTCGAGCTTTAACCGCATTGTGTCTGCCTTTCGTGACTCAAATCTGGCAAATCTATATTTTGATTTTTATTCTACAGTCTGCTTCAGCCGCTTTTACCCCAACATTCCAGGCCATGATCCCGGAAGTTTTACCCATAGAAGAAGAGTATACAAAGGCTTTATCTCTGTCTCGTTTAGCCTACGATCTGGAAAACATTATAAGCCCGATGCTTGCAGGTTTATTACTCACAGTGATGAGTTATCACAACTTGTTTTTGGGAACTGTGGTTGGATTTATCGGTTCAGCATTATTTGTAGTCAGTGCAAAATTACCAAATGCGAAAATGCCGGAGTTTATCGGGGTATATAACCGGATCAAACAAGGCGCAAAAATATATTTCAGAACACCTCGTTTAAAAGCATTGTTAGCTTTAAATCTCGCTATTGCTTCAGCCAGTGCAGTCGTTATCGTAAATACAGTCGTTCTTGTTCAAACGACCTTTGGCTTGACGGAAAAAGCGACGACATGGGCATTTGGTTTATTTGGATTAGGCTCAATGCTTGCTGCATTTGCATTGCCAAAAATATTAGATAAATTGAATGATAGAGCTGTCATGCTTTCAGGGACTGTGGTTCTCGTCGTTGGATTACTGAGTGGCTACTTTATTTCTACCTATGCTTGGTTATTAGCACTTTGGTTTATATTAGGCATTGGTTATTCGGTTTCTCAAACACCCACTGGACGTCTTATTAGAAAGTCTGCCTCAAGTGAAAACCGGGCAGCACTATTTGCAGCTCAATTTGCATTTTCCCATGCTTGTTGGTTAATCACTTATCCATTAGTGGGCTGGTTAAGTACAAACTTTGGAACATTGATTACTTTTGTGCCTATGGCATTCATTGCCCTCGTATCCATGGTCGTCGCATTTGTTACCTGGCCAAGAAAAGATGATTTAATTCTAGAGCATACTCATCCTGATTTACCGCAGGACCACGAGCATTTATTGCAGCACAATCATAAAGGTAAGCATGAGCATGAATTTATGATTGATAGATATCACCAGCATTGGCCTAAATAGTGGCTTTGATGTGGGTATAGGATTTTAGACCACGCATATAAGTGATAATCTACTCCCCAATAAGCATGGCAAATGCTTGTTTTTGGAGTCAACCATGACACGAAGAAAACGTCGTAATCATTCAGCAGAGTTTAAAGTTAAAGTTGCTCTCGCAGCAATTAAAGGCGACCACACACTCGCTGAACTTTCTACTCAATTCGATTTACATCAAAACCAAATCATCGATTGGAAAAATCAACTGCTTGAGCAATCAGTCAATATTTTTTCACGACCAACAGCACAACAAGAACCAGAGATTGACCTCAAAGCTCTACATGCCAAGATAGGACATCAGGCATTGCAAATTGATTTTTTAGAAGGTGCGCTCAGAAAAATAGGGCAGCTGAGCGGCAAAAAATGATCGATAAGACCCATCAACTTTCGGTACGACAACAATCGCAATTGATTCAAATCAATCGCAGTACGTTGTATTACAAGCCCAAAGAGATTTCATCAACTGATTTGAGTTTGATGCGTCTGATCGATGAAATTCATCTCGACTACCCATTTATGGGCAGTCGAATGATACGAGATATGCTACAGCGTCAAGGGCATCAAATAGGTCGGCGTAAAGTCCGACGTTTAATGCGCTTGATGGGAATACATGCCTTGTATCCAAAACCCAATACCAGTAAGCCTAATCTTGCACACCGTATTTTCCCATATCTGTTGAAAAACATGGTCATCGATCACTCTAATCAAGTCTGGTGTACAGATATCACATACATTCCTATGGCTAAAGGCTTTGTCTATCTGTGTGCAATTATAGATTGGCATAGTCGTAAAGTACTGGCTCATCGAGTATCGATCAGTATGGAAACAGACTTTTGCATAGATGCGTTGCAAGAAGCAATTGTGAAATATGGTTGTCCTGAGGTGTTTAATACAGACCAAGGCAGTCAATTCACAAGTGAGGCATTTTTGAATGAGTTAAAATTTCGAAATATCCGTATCAGTATGGATGGGAAAGGACGGTGGAGAGATAATGTGATGATTGAGCGGTTATGGCGCAGCGTGAAGCATGAGGAAGTCTATTTGAAGGCTTACGATACGGTTAAACAAGCGAAACAATCAATTGCTGAATATTTGGATTTTTATAACATGATACGTCCTCATTCAAGTTTGAATAAGGCAACACCGGATGAATTTTATGATCAACATTTACTAAAAGTAATGGCAGCATAATTTAAATATTTAGAGCGGATTTATCACTTATAAAACTGAATTGAGTGGTCTAATTAACGGAACCACATTAATTCTGCGTGTTGAAATAGAAAGGAAAATTCATTTTCTGAATGAAGATATCGGGTATGAACTGGTAAAGATACAATCCACGATTCATATTCAATCCCATGACTTTAAAGCGCAAAGCGTGTTGCAGATGCAGCTCTTATTCCGAGGAATTTTACACTGGTATCGCCCGCCGATAGAAACACCAGATCCGGCAGTCAGGACGTAAATAACCATTCCTCCAGTTTAAATAAAAAAACCTGCAGATTCGATGCAGGTTTTTTTTAGAGATAATCAATCGCGTCTTATTTGGCTTTACGCTCTTTTTCAATCAGGTAATTCACTACCTGAATTACTTTGGCATCATTGCCCTGCACAATATATTTACCATTCACGGTCACCGCTGGTACACCGCTTAACTGATATTGAGCAGTCAAATTTTTTGCCTGAGCAATTTTTGACGAAATCGGGAATGATTTATAAGTCGTGTTAAATTTCTCTTCAGAAATACCATAACGGGTATAGAACTTGGCCAATTGTGCCTGTTCTAAAATTGGACGCTGCTTGTCATGAATATCATGGAATAACTGTAAATGTGCTTTTTGACGCACACCCAGGGCTTCTGAAACATAATAAGCACGTGCAGCCTGTTCCCAAAGCGGGTTCATTGCAGCAGGTGTACGTACAAAACGGATATCTTTGGGTAATTTTTTCAACCAGTCCTGCATATGCGGTTCCAACGTGAAACAGTGACCACAGCCATACCAGAAGAATTCACGTACCTCAATTTTGCCCGGTTTTTCGACTTTGACTGGTTTTGCGACCACCTGATAGTCCTGACCTGCCACAAAATTGGCCATAGCATTGCCTGAAAAGGCCAAAACAGATGCGGCAACAGCTCCTAAAAGGAATTTTTTCATTGGGATTATCGTCCTCTAAATCATTATGCTTAGTGTATGGGTTCACTATAAATCAATTATGCCGGTTCCGTTTTCATGCTGCAAACTTTTGTGCTATCAGAACCGCTACATTAAAGTATGCGACTGATTTTAAGTCAGTTAATATGGCCATTCGACCGCTATGTGTTTTTAGATAATCACAAAAGTTAAACTTTGAGTAATAAAAACGGTTATAATTTCTACGATTAAAACGTAGTGGTCAAACCTACAGTAAATATTAGCTTCTTACTATTCTCTTCAGTAACAGCCGCGTGGCTCTGAGAATGATCTTCTGACATACAATAGTTTCCTTATTCTATTTACGATTAGCTGAGAGACTTGAGTAAGCCTCAATATTTCTGCTAAAAATTGCTTACTATAATTGGTCAAGAAGCTTTCTTTTCATTTATCCACCGGGACAATATTGGTAATAAAACCAACATAAGAAGGGTTGATGAGATAATTCCTCCAATAACCACATTTGCTAGTGGGCACTTTACTTCTTTCTCCAATTCCAATGCCTCCCTAACTAATTAGAGAGTTTTAAGCATTATTACATGAATCTTTCCAGTACTATTGTTGCAAATATACTAAGTTGCATATTTATTCCTGCCTATGTATAGGAGCTGAATAGCCACCGATTTTGTAGACACCTTTTAGTTAGATAAAATGGCTAATTAACGAGGTGCTTATGAGCAGTAAACGATACCCTGAAGAATTCAAAATTGAAGCAGTAAAGCAAGTTACCGAGAAAGGCCATAGTGTGGCCGAGGTTGCTACACGTTTAGGAACTACCACTCATAGTCTGTATGCTTGGATTAAACGTTATGATCCACAGCAACCTAAGACAACAGAATCTAATGATCCAAGTGCAGAATTAGCAAAATTAAAAAAAGAGCTGCAAAGGGTCATCGAAGAAAGGGACATCTTAAAGTGAAAGCACTGCTTTCACGCCGCTTCGCAAGCCAGTCCAAATGAGGTACGCCTTTATTCAGGACAACCAGCATATATGGCCTGTTCGTCGTTTATGTTCAACTCTAGATGTTCATCATAGTGGTTATTATGCATGGCTAAAGCAGCCTATCAGCAAGTCAGCCCAGAAAAGGCAACAGCTTTCAGGACTGATTAAACAGTTTTGGCTAGAATCTGGCGGAGTCTACGGCTATCGCAAGATTCACTTTGATCTGAAGGATTTTGGTGAAAGCTGTGGGATTAATCGAGTACATCGGCTGATGAAAGCAGATGGACTGAAATCACAGCGTGGCTATCGTAAACCTAGAGCTCATGTAGGTACTCCATCTGTTATTGCCGCAAATACTTTAGATCGACAGTTTAACCCAACTCATCCCAACCAACTGTGGGTCACTGATATTACTTATATTCGTACTCATGAGGGATGGCTGTATCTTGCAGTTGTAATTGACCTATTTTCTCGTCTTGTTGTTGGATGGTCGATGAAATCAAGAATCACGACAGACCTGGTTTTAGATGCATTACTAATGGCTTTGTGGCGAAGGAATCCAAAGAATAAGGTGCTGATCCATTCTGACCAAGGTAGCCAATACACCAGCCATGAATGGCAGACATTTCTCAAGCATCATAATCTTGAAAGCAGTATGAGTCGACGACTTGCGCAGTATACTGCTCATGCCATGATAATGCTGTTGCCGAGAGTTTCTTTCAGTTGTTAAAACGAGAGAGAATCAAGAGGAAAATATATTCATCAAGAACTGAAGCAAGATCCGATATCTTTGAATATATTGAGATGTTCTACAATTCAAAACGCAGACATGGTTCCAATGGTCAGCGTTCTCCATTAGATTATGAAAAGGCCCATCAAAAGATGGTTATATGTGTCTAGAATTTTGGTGGCTATTCAGAGAACCATTAAGCATGTATTTAGTCAACCAGGCAATCCACAGCAAAATACTTATGTTGAACGTTTTAATCGAACAGTACGATATGAGTGCTTGACTCAGCAGTTATTTCTAGATATTGAGGATGTTCAGAACTGTACAACCGCATGGCAGTACTTTTATAATCATGAACGACCTCATATGTCAATTGATGGTAGACCACCTAATTTTAAACAATAATAAGGGCTTAGAGATTTCTACTTATTGACTCGATTAATAATGGGGGTATTACCGATAAGCTTTGAAAACGTATCACTCTCAAGCTAAACAATAATGGGAATAAGCATGGGAATGTAGATTTAGTATCAAACAATAATTTGATTTCGTTCTCATTCGATATCTTTTGTTCTAACTGAATACTTTTGACTTCAAACATGCTGAACTTCATGAACTAAAATTTAGGTCAACATATCATATTTTTGCTTAGGAGTTTTATTTATATAAGTTATTGATATTAGGTAAGAGAAGTACAACTATGAAGTTAATGGATAGTGTATTATATTTAACATAAGATATATTATACGACATTAAATATTGTACCAAAAATTTGAGCAGTGTCTTAAAGCTCAAATTTAATTTACGCTTAAAGTTTTTGCATGCTAACGTGATTGAGTACTTTTTTGGCAATTGCAAAAATGGCTTAATATTCAGATCAGCTGACATCACAATAACATTGAGCATGGAATTTGTGTGGCTCGTCTAAATTAAAAGGTACAACCCGAAGTCTTGCCTCCGTCGTATTTCTAAATAAAAAATCCTCCAATGGGTAGTCAAATTTGTCTGCTCTATATGGATAAACCAACATCACCTCACTTTCATGCTTAAGATAAAAGTGGCTATAAGCAAACATTTGCTGAATGTCACTATCCTTTAAACCATAGCGTCCATATCGATCACTTTGATTAATAAGTTTCCATTTTGTGTCCATTACAATCGGCTTTGCATTTGGACGCTCAATAAAAATATCAGGTTTCAACTTAAAAATTTTACTTTGACGGTGCTCACAAATATGTTCAGTCGCATGTTGCGTTTTAATGTTATATTCTGGCAAACCACGACGCAGATGATAAGCCACATAATATTCAAACAGCTTTTCCATCGGAAACAGTAAGCTCATTCCACGCCATTCACCCTGTGTAGACACAGGCATATATTCGCCCAGAATCAGCTCTGTCCAAGGCTTAATCTCCTCATAGAGCGCAAGTAAGCGTCCAGATTGCCATTGTCTCAAATCCTGCCTGATATTCTGACTTCGTGGTATTTCAATGGTCATTAAACGCAGTTCTTGAGCAAGCTTCCAATTGTTTGCATCTTTGGTCTTTTTACAAACCACTTCTAACGCGGTGCGAATCAAACGATTTTCAGGACGATTTACTTCATATACATCATGTTCAATTGGAAAAACATGCTTCTTTGCAGGCGGCTGACGCATGTACTTAATATGTTGTAATTGCCCACGTAAAAACTTTTGTTCCTCTTGCACACGGTTATAGTCAAAACGTAGACCACATTGCACCAAATGCTCAAATGAAGCCAGGAACTGAGTAATAATCCATTCATGTAAAGGTTGTTTAAACCGGTTTAAATTAGCACTCCCTGCTTCTCTATAGGGTAAATGCAAGGATACACTCAGCATTTTTTGCAGAAGTTTACGCTCTGCTAAAATAATCTCCTGGCCACTCGTACCATTTAGGTCCAGATGCTTAGGTAATATTTCTATACGGGTACCACACGGTGTTTCAATTACCCCCACATATTGGTCTAGCTTTAGCTTTCTACGTCCGGCAAGTTCAAATACTTTCGCTCCGTGTTTAGAAAATGATGCTGCAATTTCACACAGATGCTCAAATGCTTTTTCGGGAATATAAGCATGTTCCAAACTGGAATCGGGACAATCTTTATAAGCTACGCTGATGAAGGCATATTCTCGGACAGTAAAATCAGGCATATAGATCTTTGATTAATGACGAATAATTTTGGTATAGGTTTCAATTGCATTAAACGCTGTCTCTACCAGTGACCATGTTTTTCGCTCTTCATGGAAACCTTCCGATTCTGCCTCAACATTTGGGAATATTGCCGAACGCACAACGGGTTGAGACATAATCATTCCATTATCATTTAAAACCATATTGATCTTTGACCAATCATCAAAGAAGTACTCCTGTAGCTGCGGAATGATTTTTTGTTTAAAGATCGAAGCTAAATGCTCAAGTGTTGACTGTTCTTTCAAACTCATAAAGTTAGCATGACCCAGACAATGATCACGATCTAACAACACCTGTATACGCTGATTGATGACCTTTAATAATTCACTAATGTTCAATCCATCAACTGAGATATGATCTAGTAACTCTGGCTTCGGTGGCATTTCAATAAAAGTAAAGCGACGGCGCAAAGCAATGTCTAAACCTGTTAAGGAACGGTCTGATGAGTTCATTGTGCCAATAATGTAGACATTACTTGGTACAGAAAACTCTTCTTTTGAGTATGGCAGCATTACAGATAACTCTTCTTCAGAATCTTGGCGTTTTGAATCTTCAATCAGAGTAATTAGTTCACCAAAGATACGGGAAATATTGCCTCGGTTAATTTCATCAATGATAAGAACATACGGTTTTACTTGTTCAATAGAGCTTGCAAATTCAACTTCTGAACGTAGAGACTTTGCAATTGCCCATTCATAACTTTTTTGATCCACAATAATATCACTTTGTATCTTCAAGTAGTTACGCATATGCCTAATAGACAATGGGATATTACTACCTGTAGATGTAAGTGCGAATAAAGTGCCTACTGAATTACTTGATACTTTAATTTCTGCACCGCGTTTAGTATGAAAAATCATTTCCGCTGTTTTAGCCTGAGTAATGAGTTTATCAATCGCACTATTAATACTCGCCTCAATTGGTGCTAGTGCATTATTGTGCTTCGCGTCTATTTCTGTTTGGGCATCTTCACAGATTTCCTTAAATACACCTGATTGAACATGATAGGTTAATGTCCCCTTCGCATCAGTTTGGGCACGAATCCCTTCCACAAAATCCTCATAACTAAAGCTTTGATGGAAAGTCACAAATTTAATGTGCCCTTCTTTTTTAAATTGATCAAATCGATCTTTTAAGTTCTTTCTTCCACCTGGTTGTTTTTCCTGCTTTTCAATTTCAGTTAATTTTTTGTTTTCTAAAATTGCTAAAGCATGGTTGATGGTATTGTAAGTTTTACCTGTACCTGCAGCACCAAATAAAATACGGTTTAAAGGTTGTTGAGTCATGACATTATCCATTAATGCTTCAGTTTGCTGTTTCTTGTGTTTATTATCTAAGTAGCCTTTTCTGACCATGGCAAAAAGTTTTTCTACATATGGGAAAAATGCTTGTTCGCCATGATCTTTCAATAAAATAGGCAAAAACTCTGGTAATGGCGTTTTTACATAGGCGTTATAGCCAATCCTTTTTATGTTTGTTTCGCCTACTAGAGGAATCACACAAGGATTACTAAAGTCCTGATATAAGAACGCAATCATCCATTTCAGACCTTCAGTGAACTGAATTTGGTCAATTGCATTTAAATCACGGCGCTGAATAGCATCTACTATATCAAGTATTTCCTGCTTAATATTTTGGAAAGCCTCTTCAGGGGTATCCCCCAATCGTTTATGCCAAGAATACGGTTTCTCGTTATGATATTTATTACTGTTACCTAGCGCCACAGATTCCCAAATATCAAAATAACAAGACATTGTGGCACCTTGTGCCGGATCAAAACTGTCAATCTGTGCAATAAAACAATTTGTATTTTTCGCTTGATGATAATTTTGTATGGATAAATTGTTTAAGCGTTCAATTGGCCAAATTTTTAAAAATTGCTGTACCTTTTTTTCGAGTGCCGTGGTCTGATCATCACTTTGTTCATACCATTCACAAAGCTTTTCTAAATCATTGAGAGTACTTAGAATAATCGAATATGCTTTATTACCCAACATCAATGATTTTGCATCTGTGGACAAATGATGATGCCGCGGATCATCTTCTGAATAGACTTTTTTAATTGATAATTTAAGTTTTACTGGTGGCTCTGCATCACAGAAAATGACAGGCGTTTTTGCTTTTGGATCTAATGCTAACTCTCGACCTTGAGGCGTCTTGAACGCTGCTATATGTGTCGTACTGGTGTACGTATCTGGATATCGATCATTCAGATAATCAACAGCATTTTTTGCATTAAAATCTGTTGCTACTTTCTCGGCATATATGTCCCACAAAAACATATTCAACCAGAACTGATCCGTTTGAGCTGATTCTAGTTCATCTTTAAATATCTGTCTTATTTCATGAACCAGATATACATTCTGGACGTACCAATTCTTTTCTCTGACTTCTTGAGAAAAATCTATTATGTTTTGAGTGGTTAAATACTCAACAAATTGATGAAATTTATTTTGATCAACAATTGTTGAAACCTCTAAAGTACATGAAGCACAGGCTCGATTGAATAATAAAGGTCGCTTAGTACTGCCTAATTGAGTGAGTAATTGCCCACCATAACTATGCAGTGCTTTATATGTCTCTTCATTAGGTTGTTGAATGAGTTTTTCTATAACATTCAGAAACTCAACATCCCGAATAATCTTATCAAATACTTCATTTGCGAGATTTGATTGTCCTTTAGACGCAACCCCATTTGCATCATTCTTTAGAAACTCACTCAAAAACTCAAGATCACTCTGGGTACTAAATTTATAACCATTATCTAGCCTTTGTTTTATTTCCTGTACCTTATTGAAAGTACTTTCATAATCTTTTCGCCAACTTTTTCCATCACCAGATTCAATATACTCATTGAACCATTGTTTAATGATTGCTGTGTTCACTCGACCCTCTCTATAGTGGGATAGGTTACGGCAAGTGAGGCACCGCTTCGCGCATCTTCAGTGCCTGCCCTAGTTACAATCAGCCTACCCATCATATCAGTCAAGGAAAAGCTCGCCCATTGCTCTGCTTTCTCATAATCTTTTGCGGAATCCTCAAGAACTAACGCATAAGAAGAATTTGCAAATAGAATTAGTAAGCCTACTAGTAAACTTTTCAACATCATTGCTCTCCTTGCTATAACCAATATTTATCTGCGATTAAGATGTCCATAATTTATAATCTTTCATTTTTACTGATTCAATTAAATGTAATATTCCTAAATAGCCAAAATAGATAAAAATCCCCCACATTACTAAAAACATTATAGTCCCAACTATGCCCATAATAGGATTTTCTAAGTATGGGCCGCTCCACAACATGTAAAGACCAATGCATGGCACTGCGAAAGCAAAAATAGAAAAGCTGGTGACAACCAATAATCTAACCATTGGGCTATGTGTAATCAGAAACCCCAGCATCACAAGTATAGCGCCGCCCACTACTAGCTCACCCACACTATAAATAAAGTCATTCATTAATTCTTACTCTCTATAGCTTTCTTAAAATCAGGCGCACGTTCTGGCGTCATGCCATCACCCCACTATGATGTGCGGTCAAATTTACGTTCTGCCTTGCGTTTTTGTTCTTCGCGATAACCTGGTGCAATCATATCCTGAAGATGATCAAAGAATATCGCATTGGTTGCCACTTTGGTGTACCACAAATTCTGCGCAGGTGTTTTACCTTTAATAGTCTTATATATTTCATTTCCTGTAGTGGTTTCTGTGCCGTTGGCAAGCTGGGTCATATTACCAATCGTTGCACCAGTTAAGGTCTGTGCATTAATATCTAATTACCTTCCAAAGCGAATGATATATTGTCGAGTAAATTGACTTGTTTCACCCATTTTAAATATCTATTAAAATACTATAATATGCTCAAGTAAGCCATCAATTCACTATTATAATAGCACTATGAATACTTTCTGTACGATACAGTTGTTTAAAGACCAGCATTGGCAGGATGCAGCTATCGTTGAGCTATTGGGCAATATTCATCAGGGTTGGCAGGCCGCAACACGGGTGGATTATCTGCTGGATTATGCCTTACAGGAATTGGACCGTCAGGATGCTGCAGCCTTAAGCTGGGCAGTGCGTGTCAGTATCGACAGTCATTATTATCCAACATGGCCGCCATTCCTAATGGACTTGTTGCCCCAGGGTTATGGCCGCATTGAATTACTCAAGCATTTAGGCCTGCCAGAAACTGCGGAGCAGTCAGCTGACTGGTCATTACTGATAGCAGGTGCGGCCAATCCAATTGGCCATTTACGCATTAAGGAAGCCTGGGAATTAGTCCAGCATCAGACTCCGGTACATCAGGGCTTTAGCAAAGCAGAGATCATTGCCCGGGGTGAGCAGTTTATTGAGAGTCTGGCAAGTCATGGCCTGTTCGTATCGGGATCGTCAGGGGTGCAAGGTGAGTGGCCAAAGCTGCTCCTTACCGAAGCCAAAGATGGTTTGTTTTATCTGGACCATAGCCTGCCCGACAGTGAAGCCAAACAGCACTGGCTGGTTAAGTTTGGCCGAGGTAGTGATGCACAGTTGGCCAAGATTTTAAAGCATGAAGCCATTTATATGAGTCTGGCCCAGTTTCTAGGCCTGCGGGTTCATGGTTGTTTAGAATTACAGGACCGCACCCTATTTGTACCACGCTTTGACCGGACGGTAAGTCGCATTGGCGTGGAACGGCATGCGCAGGAAAGCCTTGCGGTACTGTGCAACCAGGTCGGGTTTGGCGTTCGCCTTAGCCATAACCAGATTTGTCAGGTTCTGGCCCGGACCTGCACTCAGCCTGAGCAGGAAATCATTGAGTACCTCAAACGGGATATGGCCAATGTGGCCTTGGGCAATAAGGACAATCATTTGCGCAATACCGCCATATTTCGCGACTGGAATGGGCAAGTCAGGCTGACACCGCTGTTTGACTTCGTGCCGATGTGGCTACATCCTGAAGGCATTGCCCGCACGATCCGCTGGGAGCGTGATGATCATGGTGCACCCAGCTGGGCCTCCGTGATCCGGCAGGTGCTGGAAGTGACCAACGTTAAAGAGGATATTCTTAAAGCAGCGCTGAAACAAACCCTGCCCTGCTATCAGCAACTAGAAGCCAAAATGCTGGAAGAACAGGTGGATCAGGAAATTATTGACAATAGCCACTACCGGATATATAGCATTTGCCAGCAACTGGCCGAGCTATAATTAGGAGAGCAGCATGGACAAACGCTTTACTCCGCTCGCACCGGTTGACCAGGTGCAAAAACGCCAGGCGGTCATTGCAACGATCCGGCAAAACCCGGACTGGACCATTCATCAAATCAGCCGTTATATCCGTACTGAGCTACGGCTAACCCTGCCGGAAATGGCAAAGATCTGTAAGGTATCGATTCAAACCTTACAAAAGATCGAGGCTGAACAGGGTAACCCGACCTTACAGACGGTTGAGAAAATCCTGAAGCCCTTTGGTTTTAAATTGCAGATTGTTTATGCGAAAGATAATCAGTAGGGCCTGTTCATTCTGATCAAGCAGAGCCCCAAATATTATCAGCTAATGCTTTAAACAGCCAATACTGATGAGTCGCAAAAACTGGCGTTAATCAACTTCTTCAGCAACATTGCCAGTTTCTTCCAGTGAATCACTCATGTCACTGGCCATCGCTGAAGCCTCGTTTGCTGCCGATGCGGCCGCTGAAGATGCAGCGGCGGCAGCGGCAGTGGCAGCATCGGCAGCAGCGTCACTGTAGCTGCTATAGTCCGGTTGAACAGATGCTGCTACGGGCTCTGCTTTTTTAGGCACATCTTTCATTAGTGTGGGTTCAGGCAGGGGGGATAATTGCTTCGTCAAATAGAGTGACTGGTTGATATTGGGCAGGCTGCTATTGATAAATGAAACCAACTGCTTTTTAACCAGCGCATACATTGCTGTTTCAGGCTGAAAATCAACTGTTTTTTCATCAATTTTTAAATCAAAGTTTGGCTGGGTGGTGGTTTGATAAATGACATGGGTTGAATAATGCAGGGTCGTTGGCTTAACAAATTGCATTTCGCTATACATCAAATCTTTATTTTTAGCCACGATTTGCTTGATCGCATGGTCAAACTTGTCACTGGCTTCATTTAAAGGCGTTTGTTCAAGTAAGGTCCAACTTTCACCATCTTCATTTTCAGCAGTAATTTCAACCACTACTTTTTCATGAATCACTGACCCTAAATTCACTGCTCCCGAGTCCAGCTGAACCACATTTTTAAAAACATCTTTTTTTACCAAGAAACAGGCTAAAACAGTGGCTGCAAGAATAAACAAGCCTAATATCAGGCTGGCACGGACCTCTTTCATCAATGACCCCTAATGTTTATAAAATAACGATTTAAACGCTTAATTTTTCAGCTATCCTAAAGCTTAAGTGGTCATTTCCGACATACTTGTTAACATAAGAAATAACATAAGCTAAAATCATAATGGAGTCTTCATCAATAACGCAATAACAATTCATGGGGTTAAATAGATTGTAAGCTTTTGATTGATCTATTTTTTTCATCCAAGATTACCGTGTTAAGCCTAGTGAACCAACTTTTTAACTATGTTGTTAAAATGTTAACCGAGTTAATTTTTGTAAGGTTTACTTATTGTTTTGTGATCAACTTAAAATTATGCTTATTCAATAAATACTTTTAAAACATAGCTTGAGTTAAGAAATAATTGAAAGTTTTTTTACAACATTTATGTATGACAGGGGGAGTTTTAGGGCTACTGGCTTGTCATCTTTCACCCTCCCCTGCGACCCGGATTGCTGCCTCCACTGATTTGCGGGCAACCTCAATGCATGCCCTGCTCATCACCTCACCTCAGCAAAAAATCTCGGGGCAAATCCCTTATCTTGCTATTCAAAAATTAATTACTGGCCAGCAAGCCAGACATTTACTGGTTCAGGCCCAGCTGTTTAATTCATCCGGGGCTAGGCAACTGATTGATTACCGGGTGCGCTGGCTGGATACCAACGGCATTCAGGTTGATACGTATATGCCATGGCAGGTATTTAGCGTAGAAGCCCGTCAAAGTGCCGTACTCAAAGTGGTGGCACCCAACATGCAAGCCCGCGATTTTGTTTTAGAACTCAAACGGCATGACTAATTCCGGAAATTTTGGCCGCATAACATTTAATGCGTCATCAAATATTAGATAAACGGCGACTAGATCACTTAAATTTCTAGCAAAAATAAACGGTTATTTTAACACTTAGGGAAGAAACAAATGAAACGGTTCACTACTTTTTTACTATGTACAGCCATGTCGCCACTGGGGATCGCTGCCATGGTTTCAGCTAATGGTGAAGGGGCTGCTTTGGTGAGTAAGGATATTGCCAATACCCGCCTGCAAGCCTTTAACGCGGCCAAAAAAGATGCCGTCATTGCCTTGATTAACCAAATTAATGGTCCTCGTGCCAGCGAAGACAGCACCGTGCAAGAACGCTTAAATGATATTATTAAGCAGGTGGATGACAGCTTTGTGCAAAATCGGGGTAGTGACAAATCGGGCAATAACGAATTGGTCACTAAAGTTACCCTTCAAATGGACGATATGGAATTTCGCCGGATTTTAAGTGATGCCGGCCTTGGTAAAAAATCCAACCGAACCAACCCCATCATGATTGTAATGGATGAATACTTTACCGTGCCCACAGACAATCAAAAACCCATTAAGGAATATACGGAATATTTCTCCGATGGCTCAGCCAGTTATAGTGAAGGTGAACAGGCCAACTATAATTTGAATGCCAAATCTGCTGAATCAAGCTCGAGCAAGGCGGCTGGCCGTTCATCTGCAGCCTATGCTGCTGGTTATGCTGACCATTGGAGCGCAGGCGGCGTTGCGGCAAGAGGTTCAAATGCCTACAGCAATAGCCAAAAAAGTGCGTCCTCGGCCAGTGTCAAAGAATCGGCATCTGCTTCGAGCTTTGTCAATGCCCAGCAAAATGATATCCAGCACTTTGTGAAATATGTGGAATATCAGCAGCGCGCCACAGCGGCTGACCGGAATAACCAAACATTAAACAGCATTGCCAAGGCAGCGGTGAATTACGATTTACGCGTGATGGATTCTGATGTATTCCGCAGTAAATATTTAAATGGCCGTGCCATGACCATCCAGCAACTGACCAATGATGCAGAGCTGGCCAAGTTTGTGGCTGCAGCACGCAATGAACGCGCGGATTACCTGATGATGGGTAGTAGCTATATTTATGACCGCGGTCGCTCTAAAGCCACTAACCAGTATGTCTGTGATGGCATTGTGAGCTTTAAAGTGTATTCGACGGCAGATAGTACCTTGATTGCCGCTGAACCACGGACCGAATCTGCTTCAGGCAATACTGCCGATGCCTGCCGTACCAACGTGGCCAATAAGCTCGGTGAGCTCTCCATGAGCCAGGCGGGTGCCAGTATCCTGACCCAGGCTAAAAACCGGACGACCTATGGCAATGAATTTACCATTTTGGTGAAAAGTCCGAGCGGTTATGTGAGTGACAATCTGGCAGATGAGCTGTATCTGGCACTTGAAGCCATTGATGGTGCCAATAACATTGATATCCGCCGCCAGTCCTCAAAAGGTCATGAACTGGTTTTAACCTATAAGAATTCACGCCCTATTGGCGTGAGCCTCACCCAAGCGCTGCGCAAGGATTCTCCTACTCTGGCCGCCGGTACCCGCAGTCAGGATGGTAATACCATTACCATTTGTGTGGGTGCAGGTCAGTGCAAATGAAACTGAATCAAACCCTGGCACTCACCAGTCTTGTACTGACCAGTTGGACCCATGCAGGCTTGAATATTTATGCCTCTAAAGGCCTGTTTGGGGTAGATGGCGACTGCCCGGCAGCAGCATCGCCAGCCAAAGCCGTGGATTGTGGCTTTATTGAAGCCATTGATGCGCCCAGTTTTCGTCATCAGCTTAATCAGCTTTTTAGCCAGCAGCTGCAGCAGGATTTCCCTCAGCAGGTGGTGAGCCAGATTGACAGCAGTAACAAACAGCGCACCTTTGTTGCTTCACTTGAAGTATTACGCGCCAAACGCTATGAGGTGCAAAAGCAGTCAACCACTGAGATTTTTCTGCCGGTTACTTTAAATCTCAAGCTAACCAATATCTTAACAGGTGAGGTCCTCTACAGTACCAGTAGTACCCTGAATCAGCCGCTTCAGGTCCTCACCACAGAACTGGATTCCCCTGCGGTTAATACCCGTCTTCAGACCCAGTACCAGCGCAGCCTACTTAGCCTTGCCCAGCAGGTCACCGGCAAACTCAAACAGGAGTTGCAACTCAGCGAAATTCAAACTGAGGTGATTGATCAGTGGAAAAATTACCTGATTTTAAACAAGGGTTATGTCCAGGGTATTGGTCGTGATGATGAACTGTCTGCCCCTGATGGTGGCCTGATTCGGGTGGTTCAGGCCGATAGCAACTATAGTGTGGCCATTCCGGTACTGTTGGGTGGTAAAGCCAAACAATTTAGCAAACTGTCCAGTTCTGCTGCCGGTGCCCTCAATAAGCCCAAAGTGCTGGTTGCCGACGTGCTCACCTATCAGGATGAGTCCCGGGAGCTGGTTGAGCAAATTTTTGCCGGTGCCGTTGGTGATCAGGCTGCTTTTAGTCTGACGCCCGTTAACCGGCAATATGCGTTATTGGCCCAGAATATCGGTGAGCAAACCAAGCTGGCTCAGGCTGAAGATATTAACCGCCGTGCTTTGCCGGAATTCTTTATCCGGCTGGCCGTGTTACCAACCCTTAGCGTTGAGCAGCCTACTGGTAGCATGACCACACAGCGCATCACCCATGCCCAAGTGATGGGCGAGCTGGTCGATGCCAGTGGCCAGGTAATTTTTGCAGCCTGGGCTGAAGATCATATTGAAGATGTCATTTCTGAAGGCATGTCGTTTTCTGCGGATGCCCGTCGTGAAATTGCCGTTAAAAATGCCTTGTTAAAACTGGCTGATCAATTTAAGCGTGAAGTTAAATTCACTAAGGCTGACCTGAAGGTGGCTGCGGTTAACGGGCAGCAACTTATCATTGATGATCCCGCCCAGCGCTTAACTGAAGGCCTGTCGCTTAAAATTTACCGGGCCCAGACAATTCAAGGCAAGTCGATCATGGTCCCAATCTGGGATGCCCGGGTTGATGCACGGCAGGGACCTCAAGTTTCGGCCAGTCTGATTTTACCGGTGAGTGGCGATGGTCAACAGGCAGTTGGCGTTAATAAAGGCGATAGCATCTTCCTTGATACTAGTAGTAATGTGGCGAATCTGGCCCAAGCCCACATGTTTTGTCCAAACCTGGCCACTGAGCAACTAGGCAATATTCGCTTCGATGCCTATACGCCGCTATCCTATGTAGCCTTTGCCCGCTATTCTAAATTTCCGTTTTATGCAACTGGTGCAGGCTTGTCCCAGCAGCAACCCTTGGCTCAAAGTGTACTTGGCTTAACCAAAGGGGCTGGATTCCGCACCGATATCAAACCGCATTTTGTTGTCCCTACCCAGCATTGCCTGCAACCCGTTTACCGAATTAATCCCAGCAGTACGTCAGCCTGCACTCGTGTTGATACGCGCTGTGAGGAAACGTTGGTCATGGCAGCCGGAATACGGACTTTTAATGCCCAGGGGACCAAGACAGGCGCTGCTGGTCTTGAGCAAGAGATCAAAATAAAAGGAATTAACCCGCAGTACCGTGACGCCCAGTACCAGCTTGAATTATTAAAATTCACCCCGGAACTGTTAAAGAAAATCGTCGAAAAAACCGATTCACCCACAACCAAGTAAGGATAGTTCTCATGAAAAAATTAGTATTAGCTAGCATCACCATGGCTGCCATTGGCTGCTCTGCCTCTGCACTGGCATTTGATTTTAGTAAAGTCACCTCGGCCGTTAGTGCGGTATCTGGTAGTTCTGCCAATAATACCGCTGATCTTTCAGGCTTTTTGGCCAATGCCGAACTGGTGAATAATTTGTTTAGTACCAGTCGTACCCAATTGGCGCTGATGCTGACAGATCAAAAAACCGCAGCTGAACTGCAAGCAAAACTCGATAGCTTAAAAAATACCAGTGATGCCAAAGAGCGTGCGGCCACTCAGGCACAAATTAATACCATGTCACAAGCGGTACTGGATGCGGCTAAAAAGGATCAGGACGCTGCAGTTGCCCAATTGCAGTCTGCCAGCACGGCCAAGAAAGAAAAAGCGGTGGCAGCTCTCACCAATTTTGGTCTGGCGGCATTAAAAGCTTCTGACCTGGCACCGCAAGGCAAAGCGGTTTCATCCAACCTGATGACCAATCCAACCCTGCTACTTAACTCAGGTTACAATGCCAGCCAGTTTAAAGACCTCTACAGTAACCTGACTGGGATTGCCAGCAACTCGGCCTTTGCGTTAAAGGATATGCCAAAGATTTTCTTAAATGCCAAGATCAAGGTTGAGATGCCAACCTCGTCTGCTTCAAAACCCGTTGAAATTAAAGACCTGTAATAACCTTTGTTGTCCTCAGAAAGGATAAGCGCAATAAGCGTTTATCCTTTTTTCATTTTTAATTTTTGTGGCCTGTAAGTTTTTCTAAGCTGTAAAGATGCAAAAACGATTATTTATGACCAACGATGTTTTCTAAGCTGCCTGTATGGCAGTAAAACTTCTAGTTTTGCAGGTCTACCTGAAATAATGAAGGTATATGAAAATCCTGAAGTAGCGCCTAAAGTAGCCAAGTGTAAAGGAAATATCGATTGCAATGCCTTTGTTTCTCTAGCAAATTAGTGGCAAGCTGTATTAGCCCCCATAAAAACGGACAATTAACTGGCTAATTTCATCGCCAGGAATTCACGCGGGGATTTCATCTTTAACCCGCTGTGCGGATGATTGCAATTATAATCATCCATCCACTGAGGTAAAGCATTCATCACCGTGATGGCATCAGGCAGATCGTTTAAATAAACATAATCCCGCTTGAACGTCTTGACAAAGGCTTCAGCCATGCCATTGCTTTGCGGACTTCTGATCGGTGTGGTACAAATCTCAAAGCCCAGTGTTTTGGCAAATTGCCGGGTTGCCTTGGCGATATAACAGCTGCCGTTATCGGTCAGCCACTCAATGGTATGAGGTAGATGATTAATGTGACCAAAGCGGTTTTCCATACTCTCCACCAATACATCGCAGACCATATCACTGCTAATCCCTGAGGTGGTGGCAAGATAACTGATGACCTCCCGGTCACAGCAGTCTAGGCTAAAGATAACCCGCACCTTCTCACCGCTCCAGCATTTGATCTCAAAGCCATCTGAACACCAGCGCTGGTTGGATTCCGGCACAATAACCTGTCCCTCATGGGTTTTGTCATTGCATCGTGGCATAGCTTTAGTGAGCAATAACTGATTCTGCTTCATGATCCGATAGATCCGTTTGGGGTTCACCCGTAAAACCCATGAGAACCTATTGAACCGTAATTTTAGTCCATCAGCGCCCAACCAAGTCTGGACGGGCGATGTCACTTACATCCGTATCAAGGATGGCTGGTGTTATCTAGCCGTTGTTTTAGATTTGTATGCCCGTCGTATTGTTGGCTTTGCTATATCAGATTCCCCTGATAGCGTGCTGACTGCTAAAGCGTTGCAGATGGCATATAACAGCAGACTCAAACCCAGTAGCGTGTTGTTTCATTCCGATCAAGGAACCCATTACACCAGTCAGAAGTTTGCTGAATCCGTTGCTAGTTGTGACGGCATGACGCAAAGCATGAGTCGAAAAGGTAACTGTTGGGAGTCGAAGCACTGCTTTGACGCACCAACTGAACGTTTCTTTAGAAGCTTTAAAACAGAATGGATGCCCAAGGGCGGCTACGAGAATAGCGCTGAGGCTAAAAGCGCCATTATTGATTATATCTGGGGCTATTATCAAACCGTGAGACCGCACAGTTTTAATGATTATTTAACACCGCTAGA
Source organism: Alkanindiges hydrocarboniclasticus (assembly GCF_001982605.1). Lineage (GTDB taxonomy): Bacteria > Pseudomonadota > Gammaproteobacteria > Pseudomonadales > Moraxellaceae > Alkanindiges > Alkanindiges hydrocarboniclasticus. The sequence continues at coordinate 33,012 of NZ_MLCN01000011.1, forward strand.
AAAAGAGAAGCGTTACTTTAACAAAAACCTCTTATCAGGTGTCCTAAATTAGTTGACCACTACAGACAAATCTCACAGGGTTGAAGTGCTGCCTTTCATTCAAAATTTCAGGCAGCACCCTCATACATTTAAGCGTCGGTATGAGCTGGTAGTTTACTCGCCAAAACATCTACTTTTTCAATAGACGGTGGCTCTGAAAATAGCTCTTCGGCCTGAGCCATCAACGCAGCTGCAACCTTGCCAGATAAATGCGCTTGGCGACCCGCCTCATCAGGAAATGCATCAAAAATACCAAATGTTGTAGGTCCAAGACGTAAGCCAAACCACGCAACTGTCGCGGGTTCTTCCATTACAATAGGTAAACCGGCTTTAAGGAAAGCTTCCACTTCGTCTTCTTTACCCGGTTTAGCTTCAAGACGGACATATAAAGCTGTTTTAAGCATGACTAAAACTCCACAATTGATTAGAATTCAAACTGATTCTGTCATTGCTAATGTATGCATGTCAGAAAGTTTTGTTGTATAAAAGTTAAAAAACATCCCATAGCTGAGCCAAAATTTAGGTTTTTATTTCGACATAATGCTATGAATTTATTCAAGTTAATACCATTAACATTTGAATCAAAAAATCAAGATATGAGATGATTAAATTCAATCTTAGTTATATAAGGATCAATTGACTCTACCTTAGATTTATAAGCTGACCTCTTCATCTGGATGATTATATTGCTCAAGAAGCATTCAAGAACAACATGTACATCCTCATATCTATGAAAGTTATTTAGCTAGGAATTTGCTGTGAAACTCTAGATGTTTCTCTATAAAGCTCGCAATGAAGTAATAGCTATGGTCATACCCTTCTCTTAGGTTAAGTGTAAGAGGATATTCTTGTTCCAAACAAATATCACTAAGAAGCTTAGGCCTTAACTGTTCTTCAAGAAAATCATCAGCTGTTCCCTGATCGACTAAAATAGGTAAATGAACTTCAGCGTTTTTGATTAATTCAATCGCATCATAGCTTTTCCATACAGTTTCGGTTTCACCTAGGTAGTGTGTGAAAGCCTTTTTCCCCCAAGGTACTTGGCTAGGTGCAACAATTGGTGCAAAAGCAGAAATACTTTTATACAGCTCAGGGTTTTTTAAACCAATTACTAATGCACCATGACCACCCATGCTATGCCCCATAATGCTTTGGACTTGGTTGGTCGGAAAATTCAGATCAATCAGATTTCTGAGCTCTTCCACAATATAATCATACATTTTGAAATGCTGTGACCAGGGTGCTTGTGTTGCATTTACATAGAATCCTGCGCCTTGGCCTAAATCATAATCTGCATGATCTGGTACATCCTCTCCACGTGGGCTGGTATCTGGTGCAACAATTATGACTTTATGTTCAGCCGCATACTTTTGTGCTCCGGCTTTAGTAATAAAGTTCTGTTCGTTGCAAGTCAGTCCTGATAACCAATATAAAACTGGCAACCGCTCATCTTTATCATGAGGTGGCAGATATATTGAGAATTTCATTGAACAGTTTAATGCTATTGACTGATGGCGATACACTTCTTGCGATCCACCAAAAGAAGCATATTTCTCAATTATTTCCATAATCAATTACCTATGTTGAGCAAGACTTCATGAGAATTCGAGTAAACAAAGAGTCTGACATTCTCCACAGAGAATAGTGATAAAGATTTAAAATGTAGGCAGGTTTGTTGAACCTATACACGATGTCTACACAGATAGATCGGTTTTACAGATAATGTGCCGTTTTAGAGGATTCCATGCATGTCAATCATGATGCACATGCATGGAAAACTATAAGGTCTGAGGGAATTATTCGTAATGAATTACAGTACGAATTGACTTACCTTCATGCATTAGATCAAAGGCTTCATTGATCTGATCCAAGCCCATCGTATGGGTCACAAATGGTTCTAATTGAATTTTACCTTTCATGGCATCTTCAACCATTCCTGGAAGTTGCGTACGACCTTTTACGCCACCAAAGGCAGAACCTAGCCATTTACGACCAGTAACCAGTTGGAATGGACGGGTAGAGATTTCTTGACCAGCGCCAGCTACACCAATAATTACAGATTGTCCCCAGCCACGGTGTGCACTTTCAAGGGCTGCACGCATCACATTTACGTTACCAATACATTCAAATGAATGATCTACACCCCAGCCAGTCATTTCGACAATTACTTGCTGGATTGGTTTATCGTAGTCTTTAGGGTTTAAGAAATCCGTTGCACCAAACTCTTTTGCCAGCGCAAATTTATCTGGATTCATGTCAACCACAATGATACGTCCTGCTTTAGCTTGACGTGCGGCTTGTACGACTGCTAGACCAATACCACCTAAACCAAAGACCGCAACACTATCACCTTCTTGTACTTTAGCCGTGTTGTGTACTGCACCGATACCCGTTGTTACACCACAACCCAGTAAGCAGACATGTTCGTGATTGGCTTCAGGATTGATTTTAGCCAATGATACTTCTGCCACTACCGTGTATTCACTGAACGTTGAACAGCCCATATAGTGGTAAATTGGTTGACCATTGTAGGAAAAACGAGTGGTGCCATCTGGCATTACACCCCTACCTTGAGTTTCACGAACAGCAATACACAAGTTCGATTTTCCAGATTTACAGAATACGCACTCGCCACACTCAGCGGTGTAAAGCGGAATTACATGATCACCTGGTTTGACGCTAGTCACGCCTTCACCCACCTCAACTACAACGCCAGCACCTTCATGCCCGAGAATAGCTGGAAAAACACCTTCAGGATCATCGCCAGATAAAGTAAATGCGTCTGTATGACACACACCGGTATGGGAGATCTTAATTAATACTTCACCTTTCTTCGGTGGTGCAACATCAACTTCAACAATTTGAAGAGGTTGACCAGGACCAAACGCAACGGCAGCACGTGACTTCATGGAATAATTCCTTATACAGATCTACTTTAAATATGATTTTAGAATCTTGGCGATTTCAGCCAATTCTTCTTTTCGTTGTTGTTCTGTGGTTTCACCTGATACTAAAGTGTCCTTTAAATGAACCTCCAACATTTCATTCATCAAACCATTAATAGCACCACGCACAGAGCATATTTGTTGCAGAATTGCACCACATTCCACATTGTCTTCTAACGCTTTTTCAATCGCTTGCGTCTGACCTTTGATCTTTCTGACGCGTAGAAGAATCTTTTTTTTGTCTTCAACCTGATTAGGCATCAGACCTCCTTATTTGCTAGCCTTTATACTATAGTACCCCATAGTATAAAAAAGAACAATATTTTTTATAAACCTTAAAAATTTAGGTAGTGTTTCAAAAAGTATGCTGAGATTAAATGAAGTCACTATTGGCTCTGCAACTGGATGCTATAATTAACTTTCCGAATCTTTACAATAGCTTATAAAATTAAACTTCTGACCTACTCCCCCCACTTTCGACTAACTCTTTACGAAACATGTTTCTCAGGGATTCTAAAAGCAAAAGCTCTTAGGCGACTTCCTCACGGATTTCGCATGCTTTCTGCTTCACAGAGCGACCTTTACCGCATCTTCCCTCCACAGACAAAGTGGTATGTCCTACCGCTAAAATATTGCGAGAAGCATTAATATCCGTATTTCGCTAAAGCCACACTCAATACTGAACTAATACATCTAATCCGATGCCTTATTTTGCAATTATTTCCTTCAATACCTATAGTGAAAAACTTACCAATACTTTGCTGACAGTCTTTAAATGTAGTGATAAAACTATCCCATTGATTACTTGAAATTCGGGTATAGTGAATACCTAACTGTTTCAACTTTTCCTTCAGTCGTTGGACTATAGCTATATCTCTTTTACCCCAAACATAAGTAACAATTTCTCCTGTTTTTTCAGCACACATCACCTCTGTCGGAATGATGAATCACATTCTTTGGCATGCCTCGATCCTGCACTTGGCTATCAAAACTCCTTGCACTGAGTTTATCTCCTAATAATTTAATGCAGTGCATCTTAGTTTCAACCAAACTTCGCCGATGATAGCCTGACGATTTTTTCCATAGTGTCCTGCCTAAACGCTTAACTATTCGAAGTAATTCATTTCGCTCTAGCGAGCTACTCTTTGTATCTTTCCATGGTTTCGCATTTTTTCTAGGTGGAATCACCGCATGCGCTTGCCGATCTGCAATGACCTGACGGCATTGCTTGGTGTCATAAGCTCCATCGGTATAAACAGAGTCAATCCGCTCATCTTGTGGAATCTGATTAAGTAAATCACCAAGCACCTGTGAATTACTGACATTATTGGTTGTAAGCTGAACTGCTCGTATTTGTAGGGTTTTAGAATCTATGCCAATATGAAGTTTACGCCATTGGCGACGATATTCAGGTCCATGTTTCTTGCGTTTCCATTCGCCCTCACCTAGAAACTTCATGCCTGTAGAGTCCATGAGTAGATGCAGCCCATCGCTACTTTTTTGGTAGCTGATTACAATATCAATATGCTTTTGTCTTCTACAAAGCGTGGTGTACGAATATCACTGATATTCGGGGCTGCTCAGCCGCAAAGTTTAATCAGACTTTGCACAAAGCCAGTAACCATACGTAAAGACAGACGGAATAAGGATTTAATCATTAAGCAGCATTGGATGGCTGCGTCGGAGTATGTTTGATTTCGCCCTTGTTTGCCTTTTGATAGAGCATACCATTGCGTAGCAGGATCAAACCAAATGGCAATATTTCCGCGACTCATGAGTGCTCGGTTATATGCGGGCCAATTGGTTGTGCGGTAGATTTTCTGTGTAGGCTTCTTCATTTGAAAATTATATCGCTGAAAAAGCCGTTACAGATAGGTTTGTGCAACAAAGCCCTTAGTTGAAAAAAACTTTTAGATTTCATGCTCACACACCACCTAAAACAAAAAAATATCTGATTGATTTTACAGGTTTTTAATTTAAGGTTTTATTCTACCCACTCGCAATATCAATGTTTAGTATCACGACTCACTAACTCATTAACTAAATATGGAGCAGTACGGCTATCTTGATTTTCTGTTATTTGTTTTGGTGTTCCTGCCACAACAATATTCCCACCAGCATTTCCAGCACCTGGTCCCACATCAATCACCCAATCTGCTTGTGCAACGGCACGCATATCATGCTCAATCATAACCACGGTATTACCCGCATCGACTAATCGCTGCAATTGAACTAACAATCGATCTACATCTGATGGATGCAAACCTGTAGTTGGCTCATCAAGTATATACAGTGTATTTCCACGCTGATTGCGTTGCAGCTCGGTCGCCAATTTAATACGTTGCGCTTCTCCACCAGATAGTTCAGTCGCTGGTTGCCCTAAACGTAAATAACCAAGGCCAATTTCCTTTAATAATTGTAGTGAACGAGCAATCGAGACCTCTCCATCAAAAAAATCACGTGCTTCATTGACGGTCATTCCTAATACTTCAGCAATATTATGTCCATTCCAGCGAATTTTCAGAGTGTCATCATTATATCGAGCACCATGACATGTCGGACAAGGGGCATATACACTTGGCATAAACAATAATTCTACACTGACAAAGCCTTCACCTTCACAAGTTTCACATCGCCCTTTAGCCACATTAAACGAAAAACGTCCAGCATCATAATGAGCTTGGCGAGCTTCAGGAGTCCCAGCAAATAACTTTCTAACATGATCAAATAAACCCGTATAAGTTGCCAGATTAGAACGTGGAGTACGGCCAATTGGTTTTTGATCAACCTGTACCAGACGCTGTATAGCCTCCACATCACCAGCCAGAGAACCCTGTGTAACCTCGGTAACCAACATTCCTTCATTTAAAGGATTATTTTCATTATTGTTTTCAGTTTCAGATTCATTGCCTAAATATGAAAGTACTAACTCGGGTAAAACTTGAGAAACGAGACTAGATTTACCTGAACCTGAAATACCTGTAACTGCTGTAAGTACACCAAGAGGTATACGAGCATCAATATTATGCAGGTTATGTCGGTAAATATTGTTAAGTTCAAGCCAACCAGAGGGTGTACGTCCATAACTTTGAGTAACTGGGATTTTATTAAATAAATAACTTGCAGTACGTGAAGCTGAAATCTCACTTAAACCCTGAGGTACTCCACTATATAAAATATTACCACCTTGCTCTCCTGCATCTGGTCCAACATCCACTAACCATTGAGCACGACGCATGAGCTCTAAATCATGCTCTACAACAAATACGGAGTTTCCAGCGTCTCTTAATTTATCGAGAGAATCATATAATGACTGACTATCTGAAGGATGTAATCCAGCAGACGGTTCATCCAGTACATAAACTACACCAAATAGCATAGAACTTAATTGTGTTGCTAAACGCAAACGTTGTAACTCTCCCGCTGAAAGAGTCGGTGTGGCTCTATCTAATGTTAGATAACCAAGACCTAACTGGCGTAATTGATTTAAACGCCCCACCACACCATTTGCTAAACGCTGGGCAGCAATTTTCTTTTCATCTGAAAGTGCTGACGTACGTCTTACATCTGGAGATACAGAATGCACTGCTCTACCTGTTGTTGCTCGTTCGGATCTATCAAGTTGGGTTACTTTATTATTAGTCTTTTCTCCAGCATCATGAGCGTCGAAATTGCCAAGAACAATGGGCTCAAGCAGGCAAGTTAACTTATCCAAAGAAAGTTGCATAAACTCACCAATATCTACTCCAGCAAAGGTAATAGATAAGGCTTCTGGTTTAAGGCGTTTACCATGACAGGAAGGGCATATTTTTCCTTCCATAAAACGTGAAACACGTTTTTTCATCAACGTACTTTGGGTATTAGCAAAAGTATGAAGGACATAGCGACGAGCACCAGTGAAAGTGCCCATATAGCTGGGTTCTAGTTTACGTTTAAGTGCAGATTGAGTCTCAGCGGGGCTTAAACCAGCATAGACAGGAACTGTTGGGGTTTCTTCAGTAAATAAAATCCAGTCTCTATCCGATTGCGGTAAATCTTTCCATGGTCGATCAACATCATACCCTAGGGTTACTAGGATATCGCGTAAGTTTTGCCCGTGCCAAGCAGGTGGCCATGATGCGATAGCTCTCTCACGAATACTGAGTGTTGGGTCAGGAACCATTGTCGATTCTGTAACTTCATAAATGTGACCTAAACCATGACAGGTAGGACAAGCACCTTGAAGAGTGTTCGGTGAAAAGTCCTCGGCATATAACATTGGCTGATCGGCAGGATATGCACCAGCACGCGAATAAATCATTCGCACGAGACTTGATAAAGTTGTTACACTTCCAACAGAAGAACGGGTATTACTTGCACCACGTTGTTGTTGCAATGCTACTGCTGGTGGTAGACCATCAATAGCATCAACATCTGGTACTCCGGCCTGATCTATTAAGCGTCTTGCATAAGGTGCAACAGATTCGAAATATCTTCTTTGTGCTTCAGCAAAAATAGTTCCAAAAGCAAGTGATGATTTTCCTGAACCCGATACACCTGAGAAAACAACAAGTGCATTTCTTGGGATAGAAACATCTACATCCTTAAGGTTATGCTCACGTGCACCTCGAACTTCAATACAATTATTAGATAAAGTAATGTTATTGTGTTCACCAAAAGAATGTATTTTCATGTTTCTACGAGCCTGTAAATTATTTTGTGTAAGTCTCATTTTTTATAAATGATCTTTTAATCGATCATCGAACTGAATCGTAAACCAATTCATTGCTAAACGCCAATTTTGAATTGGCATGGTCCATTTTTTAGCAGCATTTGAAGTTGCTAAATAAATGACCTTTTTCACTGAATCATCAGAAGAGAAGATCTTTCTCTTTTTAGTTGAATGGCGGATCACGCTATTCAATGATTCAATTGCATTTGTTGTATAAATCGCATGACGTATTTCAGCAGGATAGCTAAAGATCGTTCGGATATTTTCCCAATTTGCCCGCCAGGATTCTCCAATTTTTGGATACTGGTGATTCCATTGATCGCAGAAGATATCTAGGGACTTTAAAGCATTTTCCTCTGTACTTGCCTGATAGATCGCCTCACGACCCTGCTCTTTTACACCTTTTAGTTTTTGCAAGGTAGCAGGGTGCCCTATCACATCAAAATTAAGGGCTTCATTGTAGACTGTGAGTTTACCGTTGTTCTCATCATTTAAAAGCATTTCATTGATTTCAAAGCGTTGACCTAAACTATTTTGGTAAGAGCGAAAAACCGAATTGTATTTGCCTTTATTGAATGCCCCCGAGTAGTCTGCCCCGATGAGTTGAAAGTTCTTGCCAAGTATGGCTGATACATCTGTTGGTACAAAGTTTAAATGCTTAACCACATTTTCAAAGCTCCCATGACGCTTTAAAGCGGCTCTGAATTGCTCGGTATTGGCAAACTCATGGGTGATTTTGCCTTTGCTATAAACGCAGGAGATTCTGCATGAAAACATCACGCTTTACCGACAGCCAGATTTTATCGATCCTGAAACAAGCTGAATCAGGCACACCAGTACCAACCCTTTGCCGTGAACACGGCATGAGCTCAGCCAGTTTTTATAAATGGCGTGCTAAATTCGGCGGTATGGATGCATCACTGATGGCTCGCCTTAAAGAGCTCGAAGCAGAAAATGCCAAGCTCAAAAAGATGTATGCTGAAGAGCGGCTCAAAGCAGAAATCATTCAGGAAGCCATGGCAAAGAAGTGGTAAAGCCATCTTGCCGACGTAAGATGGCGCAGCATACTGTTGCCAATCGTGCTATTAGCATTCGTCTTGCCTGTTCTGCATTTAACATCAGTGAAACCTGCTATCGGTATCAGGCAAAGCTAAAAGATGAAAATGAAATCATTGCCCATCATTTGATTGAACTGACGGAGCAACCCACTGATTGGGGCTTCGGCTTATGCTTTGATCATCTGCGCCATATTGAGCAAGAGCCTTGGAATCACAAGCGTGTATACCGTATTTACTGTGAGTTGGCACTGAATCTACGTATTCGACCAAGACGCAGATTGAAACGACATGCACCTGAGCCATTGAAAGAACCCATCAGACCAGATCAAGTGTGGTCTTTGGATTTTATGCATGATCAACTGAGTGATGGACGGAGTTACCGCTTGTTGAACGTGATTGATGATTATCGTCGTGAGGGTTTAGCGATTGAAGCTGGGTTGTCACTGCCAGCATTACGCGTCATCCGCACACTTAACCAGTTGCTGGAGTGGCGTAATAAACCTCTTGCCATTCGTTGTCTTACGCAGCAGTGCTGCTCAGGACCTGAATTTATCAGCCATGAATTTGTTAACTGGGCAAAGCTGCATGATATTCGTATTGATTATATTCAGCCTGGCAAGCCGCAACAGAATGCGTATATCGAGCGCTACAATCGCACGATGCGTTATAGTTGGGTGAGCAAGCATTTGTTTGATAACCTGGAACAAGTGCAAGACTATGCGACAGAATGGCTCTGGTTTTACAACCATAAACGACCACATAAAGCCAATGGAGGCAAACCACCTTTGATGGCTGCTTAACCTCTACTTTTAACTTCGGTTATTAATGGGAGGATTACCGTTCCTGACCACCCTGCCCGGTCACAGCAGTATCAGTTGCTGATAATTCTAAACTTTGCTGATCATCATGCGCTACATTTAATATTTCCTGAATATGAGATGGTACTTTATTAACCTTAAGTTCGGCTTCAATCTCAGTCGTTTGCTGCTGTTGTTGCTGTTGCAGTAGTTTTATATGGCGCTCTAGTAATTCAACTGAATGTCTACTGGTATATTCATTCTATATTCATCTGGTAGTTTGTTGATAAAAATATATCAACACACCAGCCCTGAACACTAGAATGCTTTTTAAGCAATTTTGTTATGACTTAGTGAGCATTAAAAAAATCAATCCCAAAACCATTATTCCAAGCAGTCATATTGAGAAAATAGAGGATGATTAATCCCAGCATTCCAAAAAAGATTAGCCAAACAACATATTTGAATTTTAGGCGGCCTTGCTGCTTACCCTGAGCGTTCAGTTCATTTTGCTCTATACTGTCAGGCTCTACAGGCTCATGCGGAATTAATAAGGCAACAAACTCATCAATCAAGCCATCGTTTAAGGCATAGGGATTAAATATCTCCCACTGGTGCCGACTAAAAAAATCCTGAACCTCTTGGTCATAATGCACGTATTTCATGTTCCAGTTGTTAAGGCTGGTTTCTTCAATTTCATGATAAGACAGTACAACCAGGTTAGTGTGCCTAAAATCTTTTTTTATTTTTTCATATAGTTTGTCGACCTCGGTTTTTTGGCCTTCAATACATTGGAAGAAATAACTGTTGCCATAGTACAGTACCCCATATAACTTATTATTAAAGTTATATGCGCGCGCTTCATCCAGAATATCAATTAAGTCCTGACGGATTGTAGCGGGACTTGATATGCTGGTGCTGGCATAAGTTAAACGTGCACAATACGGCATAGCGACAACCTAAAAATAAATGAACTGCAAACCACACAGTAAAGAAACCATGAAAATATATTTATCATTCAACTATATAAAAAAATACACTTAACGTATGTCAGTGATCTGTACGGTTAATACAAACTCTCAAATATAAAATATATGATTTAAAGGGGCACTATAATTATGACTAGTAAAATCGCCGGTAATGCAGGAGCCGCAAAACCAATAGTTACCTTGTTTATGTCTTGAGTGGTTTTACTTTCTAAACAGTCCTGATCTAGTAATCTCTGTACCAGCTTACCGCCATCATAAATCCAGCGTTAATACTGCTTACAACCAGTGTTAATGATGTACACCTTACTCAATACGCTCAATTTTGAACTTTGCTTTAAAAGCCATAAATTATAATGAACCGGGGACACAAGTTACACCCTTCCCATATAAATCACCTAATTGCACTACCTTAGACCTTGCATACACATCCTGAAAAACATCACCTACCAAAAGCTAACATGAATGCCTAGGGTGCTTGGCAATATCAAACCTGTATAAAGAAGATTGCTTTGAACCCCAATAACCTGTGAGGATACAACAATGCGCGCTTTAACTTATCATGGTGCCAATGATGTCCGAGTTGAAAGTGTTGCTGATCCAGTCATTCAGCAACCCGACGACGTGATTTTACGCGTTACCGCTACCGCCATTTGCGGCTCAGACTTGCATCTTTATCGCGGCAAAATTCCAGCCACCAAGGAGGGTGATATTTTTGGCCATGAATTTATGGGAATTGTTGAAGAAGTTGGCCCTGAGGTTACCAATGTTAAAAAAGGGGATCGTGTAATTATTCCTTTTGTCATCGCCTGCGGACATTGTTTTTTCTGTGAGCATGAACTTACCGCTGCCTGCGAAAATACCAACACTGGCCGTGGTGCTATTTTAAACAAAAAACAAATTCCACCGGGTGCTGCCCTGTTTGGTTTTAGCCATTTATATGGTGGCGTGCCGGGTGGGCAGGCCGAATATGTGCGCGTCCCTAAAGGCAATGTCGGGCCATTTAAGGTTCCCGGTTCCCTGCCGGATGAAAAAGTATTATTCCTCACCGATATTCTGCCCACAGGCTGGCAAGCAGTTCTGAATGCCCAGGTCACCAAAGGTTCCAGTCTGGCCATTTACGGGGCTGGTCCCGTAGGATTAATGGCAGCAGCCTGTGCCCGGTTACAGGGTGCCGAACAGATTTTTATGGCCGATCACAACGATTATCGCCTGCGTTATGCACAGGAAACTTATGGTGTAATTCCCGTTAATTTTGACAAAGTAGATGCGGCCGAATTTATTATTAGTCAAACTGCTGGTCAGCGTGGGGTTGATGCGGTCATTGATGCAGTAGGGTTTGAAGCCAAAGGCAGCATGATTGAAACGATATTGACCAACCTGAAAATTGAAGGCTCTAGCGGGGCTGCGCTGCGTCAATGTATTGCAGCAGTGCGCCGTGGTGGCATTGTCAGTGTTCCAGGCGTATATGCAGGGCCGATTCACGGCTTCCTGTTTGGTGATGCCTTTGACAAGGGCCTAACCTTCAAGATGGGTCAAACGCATGTACATCGCTATCTGCCAGCGCTACTGCAACATATTGAAAACGGCGACTTAAATCCTGAAATTATTATTACCCACCGGATGAAACTCGAAGATGCGGCCGAGGGCTACCGAATTTTTGATAAAAAGGAAGATGATTGTCGCAAAGTGATTTTAACGCCTTAACGAGAGAAATAAACTGTATTAGTTCCGACTTGATCTGACACTTAACTTGAAAAGTTGA
>NZ_MLCN01000012.1 GCF_001982605.1 Alkanindiges hydrocarboniclasticus
CATTATAGACCATCCCATTCCCACGTCAATACTTATTTTATCCCCTTCACATTGACCGAACGTTTTATAGACGTTTTGGCATTTCTTGCTGTTTAAAGCAGCGTTTCTGGCCTTATTTGGCTATTTCTGTGAATTTATCCATGACCACCTGATGAATAAACCGCAATTTATCCAGCACAACCTGTGACAGGGCAAACGGATAGGCATCGGGCAAGCCCATACTGCGGTTTAAACTGTTTAAGGCATAACTTAAGGCAAACCAGTTATCCAGTGTCTGGTTGAAGTTCTGCACGCCAATCGGGGGTTCATGCAAATACATGTGGGGTTCAAAACGGTTATAGGGCTGGATATTGATGCCTGAATGATAGGCTGTATCCAGTGTGTCTATCATGTGCAGGTAATGTGCCCAGGTTTCCGCCCAGTCTTCCCAGGGATGCATGCTGGCATAGCTGCTGACATAACGTTGCTGCCAGTCATCTGGGGCACCCTGCTGATAATGACGATCCAGCGCCGCCTGATAGCTTTGTTCGTCATCGCCAAACAATTGCTTAAAAGGCTGGTGCCACTGGGTATGTTCAATCAGCTGGTCAAAATAGTAATGGCCGCTTTCATGCCTGAAATGCCCCAGCAGGGTTCGATAGGGTTCCTGCATGCTTTCGCGTGTCCATTCCCGGTAGGACGCATCGGCCTCATTGACATTAATGGTAATCAGGCCATTGTCATGACCCGTCATAACGGGCTGTCCTTCATGGGGTTGCAGAAATTCAAAGGCCAGTCCTTCGGTGTCATCATCTGACTGCTTGGGGCGTGGCTGAATTTTAAGCTGGTACAGTGAATACAAAAAACGCCGCTTGGCTGCTTCAAGCCGGCTCCAGTACAGCCGGTTATTGCCCTGCTCCAGATTGGGAATGACTGTGGTGAGCTGGCAGGCTTCGCAGTACATGTGGGGACTTTCAACCGGCAGCATCCAGTTGCAGACATTTTCAACCTGATAGTTATAGCAGGGCTTGAACAGCTTGCCCTGATGCTCGGGGTTCTGGCTTTGCCATGCCTCATCGGCACGGACTTCAAAAAAAGTTCCCATGTTGGATTCTTCAGGCAGATAGCCCAGCAAGGCATTACAGTTTTCACAATGGGTATTCAGGAAAAAAACCTGATGACCACAATGATAGCAATAAAAGGTTTTCATGCTGTGGCTCTCTCACTTTAGCGAATGTCTGATTGTGCAATGCACTGTTGCACGCTTGTTGTTGGTTAGGATAATTGAGGCCTGTGCTGTCTTTACTGTTTTATTACAACAGCTTTTTGAATTTATAAATTGACTAGCCATCAAAATGTGAGAGAACAATAATTAAAGCCAATAAAAACTTCTGTTTAATTATGAGTTTGTTTTAGTCATTTTTTTAAACCAAGTATTTCAGTTGGTTTTTGGCAAAAACTACCATTTTCCAATTGAATTCTAATCATTATGATCAGCGCACAGTGATATAATAAAATTATTATGAGCTAAAATAAAATTCTGCCTATTTTTAAACCAGTCTTTTATGAATTAAAACTGTGGTAAAAAAGGTATTTATTTGATCAAACGTTAACTATTTCTCGAATTAAAATTCAGCTGGTCGCCTAATGATTGCAATCGTTTCAGCCCTATGATTAAGTACTGGCCGAATGCTCAATAACACGACTATACATCTAAAACAATACAGTCCTTTTTTATTGATTTTATAAGCAGCCTATGAATACGACAGACAAAAATTCAGAATTTATTTTGAATTGGTCACCGCTTAAAAAATGCCTGTTAATGTTAAGCATGGCACTTTTAATTCATGGCGACTGGCTGGTGTGGAAACTTTATATTTATTTCACGCCTGAATTATGGTCCTTTGTCAATATTCAGCTATTACTTAACCAGTTGTTATTAAACCTGCTGATTTTACCTGCCTTGGCGCTGTTGATGCTGCTGTGCTGGATATTGCAGGGTTCCAAACGGGCTGAAGTGATATTGCCTTATGTCAGTGTGATGGCATTTGGTCTGTCGATGAGCCGGGATGCGTATTTGTCCGGTGTGATGTGTCCAGCCACCAGCATGACCTTTATGGTGTCCATGATTGTGGGGCTGTTCCTGTTCCGGCGTTCTGTCATTTATAGCGCGGCACTGGTGACGGTAGGGATTTTTACCTGGATCATGTGGCTGACCCTGCGCTCGGAATTGCCTTATGCACCGCTATTTATTCCACTAATACCGGTTGACCCGACTGAGTCTTCCATTTTCTGGACAGCCAGTATGCTGTGGTTTATTTTGCCGGTATTTATTGGTGGGCTGGTGCTGCTGGAACTGCTGCTTAGCCAATGGCGTCAGCGTGAGAAAAAGGTTGAGGTTCTAAGTCAGGTTGATCCGCTCACCACGCTTTATAACCGCCGTACCATTTATGATTTTCTGGAAATCCTGCTGGCCAAGCGCTATACCGATCATCGTCTGCATGCCCTGATTTTGCTGGATCTGGATTACTTCAAGCAGATTAATGACAGCTATGGGCATACCATTGGTGACAAGGCGCTGGTTGAAACTGCCAATGTGCTCAAGCGTACCATCCGCAGCGAGGATATTGTCGGACGTTTTGGCGGTGAGGAATTTATTATTGTGGTGGCCAATACCTCCTACCAGCAAACCCAGCAAATTGCCGAACGCTGCCGCAACGAGCTGGCCAAGCTGAAGGTACAGGGTGACCATGGTGAAGAAGTGGTGGTGACTGCCAGTTTTGGCATTACTCATTTTGACTGCAATATTACCAGTCTTGATACAGTGCTAAAACAGGCTGATGAAGCGCTGTACCATGCCAAAAATCTGGGCCGCAATCAGGTGGTGCATTATCAGGATTACCTTAAGCAAACCGGACAAGCCGAACATTAATTTTTGGCTTATCCCTTATGGGTCTGGCTTAAACGGCGACTTTGACTTTTGACCTATTTTTGCTATGGTTAGCCCGGTAGTTGTGCTTTTTTAGGGATTATAGGGACTTAATCATGTTAAGCAGCAAAGAATACATGCAGTATGATGGCTTGGGTTTAGCCAATCTGGTTAAAAGCAAGCAGGTGCGTCCGGACGAGTTGCTACAGACAGCCATTAAACGCTGTGAGCAGGTTAACCCCAAGCTGAATGCTGTAATTATTCCCATGTATGAGCAGGCACAGCGCCAGTTAAAAACCCGGACGACCGAAGGCTCAGACCAGCCTTTTGCTGGTGTGCCCTTTTTGCTCAAAGACCTGTTTCAGGAATATAGCGGCGTGCCCACGAGCTATGGCTCCAACGTCCTAAAGAAGAAAAATTATACGCCCGAGTTTAATGCCGAAATTGTTGATCGCTGGCTCAATGCTGGTGTCACCATTTTTGGCCGCACCAATACCCCTGAATTTGGCATTAAGGGCATTACGGAACCAGATGCCTGGGGAACCTGTCATAACCCCTGGCACTTGAAACACAACTCTGGTGGGTCGTCCGGTGGTTCAGCCTCGGCAGTAGCCGCAGGGATTGTACCACTGGCTGCCGCTGGTGATGGCGGGGGTTCCATCCGGATTCCAGCCAGCTATTGTGGCCTGTTTGGCCTCAAACCCAGTCGTGGCCGTACTCCTTGGGGACCGGGATTTAGTGAAGCCATGCATGGTGCTGCCATTCAGCATGTGCTGACCCGCTCGGTACGGGACAGTGCGGCCATGCTGGATGCAACCCATGGCGCCGACTTAAGTGCCCTGTTTGATATTCAAGGGCCAGCTGCTTCTTATATGGATGCCATCAAGCAGCCGCCAAAACGCCTGAAAATTGCAGTCAATACCCAGTCACCGATTGGCACCAAAGTGTCCAAGGATGCCACGGCAGCCATTGAACATACTGTCAAGCTGCTGACCACTCTAGGCCATGAGGTGGTGGAAGATGCCCCAGCGATTGATGGGATGGCACTGGCCAGTGATTTTATTGTAATGTGGTTTGCCCAGTGCGCCGTCATGGTGGATGAAATCAAACGCATGGCGCAGGGTAGTGCCCATGATTTTGAACTGGATACCCGGGCAGCAGCGGCTTTTGGTGCCAAGACCAAGGCCACTGAATACCTGCGCTGCCTGAATCACTGGGGCGACTATACCCGCAAGCTCAATGAGTTTTTTAGACAATACGATTTGTACCTGACCCCTGCCACCGCCAGTGTAGCGCCCAAAAATGGTGAAGTCGTCACTCCTAAATGGCAGCAAGTGCTGCTAAAAGGTGTTTTAAAAACCGGGCAGGCCCATCAGCTGGTACGTGGTTCGTTTTTAATTGAACAAATTGTGCAGAGCAATTTACGCTGGGTGCCCTTTACCCAGTTGGCAAACATTACCGGGGTGCCTGCCATGTCAGTGCCCTTGTACTGGAGCAAGCAGGGCTTACCGCTCGGCTCACAATTTGTGGCCCCGTTTGGCCATGAGCATGTATTGCTGTCACTGGCGGCCCAGCTGGAACAGGCACAACCGTGGCACAGTAAATACAACCTGATCAAGCTTTAAGCCACCATTGAGCCAGAGGTTTTAACACTTAACGGTTTAGTCAAAATCAAGGCACATGATAGTTTGCTCTGTGCCTTCAATAATTTCATGGTCAAGGGATTGCCAGCCCATACTGTGATAAAAGGCCTGCTGGTCTGCGGTAAACAAATATAGCCGCTTAACCCCAGCAGCCTTGGCCTGCTGCATGGCAAACTGTACCAGTTGGCGGCCCATGCCCTGCCCGCGATAGCTGCTATGCACATACACATTGGCCAGCCATGGGCTTAATTGTGGGCGGGTAGCCAGATCATTCGCCACAATGGAAGATGAACCCAGCAGTTGTTGCTGATCCAGCATGATAAACATACTGGGCAAGAAATCAGGTTGCAGGTACTTTTGCATGTCCTGCTCAAGCATGCCGATAGAACAACCCGGATGCAGATAAGCCCATTCGGCAAAATGCCATTGCGCCAGCAACGGCAGATAGTACGGATAATGGCGTAAATCAACAATTGGCATAATCAATAACCCGCATATTTATTTTAAAATAAGACTATTAACATGTAACAACTAACAGGTCATAACCTGCATTTTAAACCAGCACGATAGCAAGCTTAATGACAAAGGTATGAGGTAACAATGAATTGAACTGGCTTTTTATAGCTACGCTTGAATAAAAAATAAGCCTGCACCAATACCAGAACGCCAGAAAAACCCACAGGCGCAATAAGAAAAGCTCGAAAAAACAGCATTGCTTCCGTATGCTCTTTAAAACAGGACTTTTGGGTTAAGTATCAGCTATGGCGGCGCATCATCATGAAATTCATTTTAGTCACCGCATGGGCTGGTTACGTGCGGCAGTACTGGGTGCCAATGATGGCATTATTTCAGTGGCCAGCCTGATTGTTGGGGTGGCAGCCAGTGGCACAGCCGGGAATGCCCTGCTGGTGACTGGTATTGCCGGGCTGGTGGCAGGTGCCGTGTCGATGGCCGCCGGCGAATATGTATCGGTGCAATCGCAAGCGGATACTGAAAAAGCCGATTTGCTTAAGGAAGCGCAGGAGCTTAAGCGCAATCCTGATTTTGAACTCAATGAACTCAAGCAAATTTATATTGAACGCGGGCTGCAAGCTGAACTGGCGCTGGAAGTGGCCAAACAACTGAGCCAGCACGATGTCTTGCATGCCCATGCACGTGATGAAATTGGTATTTCCGACATGAACAGTGCGCGTCCGGTGCAGGCGGCATTGGCATCAGCAGCTTCATTTACAGCTGGTGCTATTTTTCCCATCTTGGCCATGGCCCTGAGTCCGGCAGATTTTGGCCAGCAGGCCGTCTTTCTGGTGACCTGCCTCGCCTTGTTATTACTGGGTGGCCTGGCCAGTTATGCCGGGGGTGCTTCCATTGGCAGGGGTGCCTTGCGGGTATTGTGCTGGGGTGTACTGGCTATGCTATGCACGCATTGGATTGGTGGCTGGTTTGGCACAGTGGTTTAATAAGCGTTAACACAACACACGCTATCTATAAGCATTGGTAATAATAACTCACGCTTTGTTCATTGATGCTTTAAAAACACCCTCTATAGTAGGACTGTGTTTTAAAAAATCAGGTGAGAACAATGAAATATGCGGTTAAATATACAGTTGTAGCAAGTTTAGTAAGTATTGGTTCAGCGTTAAGCCTTGCCTATGCTCAACCCGTTAATCAGGCTGCGCTTGCGTCTACGCAGATTGCGACGGTGAGTGTTGCTCAGGCAAAAACCTTGAAAGATGACAGCAAAGTGGTTTTAACTGGCCAGATTTCGCGCTCAATCGGTGATGAAAAATATGAATTTAAGGATGCTACCGGCACTATCATCGTGGATATTGATGACGAAAAATGGAATGGCCAACCTGTGGATTCCAGTGTCAAGGTAACCTTGGTGGGTGAAGTGGATCATGACCGTTTTCCCAAGAAAACTGTTGAAATTGATGTAGATGAAGTCCGTATTAACCGCTAGTTCTGTGGTAGGGAATAATTAATATGGTGCGCTCAGTAAGATTTTTAAATTTACTGGGCGCTTTTTATTTAACCCTAATCATCAAAATCAACCGGCCTTGTGTTTGATGAACCTGCTTTGCAGAACAGTAATATTTTTTAGCAATAACTTACTTTTTCATCATGACCTGCCAATTAAAGGCCACTATAGTGAGCTTCTGGTTTTTAAATTGGGATAAAAAAATGAAACGCATGGTACTGGTGAGTTTGTTTAGCCTCAATCTAATGACAGCATTTGCCTATGCGCAGTCGCCGGAGCAGACGGTAATGCCAACTCAGGAAACCAATAAAACAACAAAACCGGTGACCAGCCCTGCATCCAGTTCACTGGCCAATAGCGAGGCTTATCAATCGGTAAGTCAGACTCAGGCGCAAGCAGTAAAGGGTGATGCGCTAATTCCGCTACAAGTGAGTACTGTATCAGCAGCAAAAAGCCTGAAAGATAATACAGAGGTGCGCTTGCAGGGTCAGGTAATCCGGGCGCTAGGCAAGGACAAGTATGAATTCCGCGATGCCACCGGGACGATGATTGTAGAAATTGATGACCAGAAATGGCACGGCAAACCTGTTACCCAGCTGGCTAGCGTTACCTTGATTGGTGAAATTGACCGTGAGTCCGATAACAATGTCGAACTGGACGTGGAAGAAGTCCATAGTGTGCCAGCCAAGCCCTAAGACTTTTCTTGATATTTAAAACTGGTCATGTGAAAAGCCCTGCCATGTTGATTTGCCCTGCTGGTTTACTGTTTGGCAATCTGTGGCAGGCTTTTTATGGCCGGTGCTTTTGATGAAAAATGCACCGGCTTTTCTCACCACATTAAATCATCCCCTAATGAAGGTGCGAATGGCCAGCAGTCCTATTGGCTGACGGCTGGTTGCCCTGTAAAAACTGGTGTGCATTAATGTCAGCCATGGCACAACTGTAGCGTTCGCATTGCAGGGTAATGTGATGCAATTGATGGCGCTGGGCTAATAGCTCCCGTGCCGCTTCCAGCACCTGCTGGGCATCAGCACTAGGCACTACCAGATGTGCGGTCAGGCTGGACTTGCCACTGGTAAGCGCCCAGACATGCAGGTCATGTACCTCATCCACGCCATCAAGCTGGTTTAAATCGGCACTGATGGTAGCCAGACTGACGTTGGCCGGTACGCCTTCCAGTAAAATGTTCAGGCTATCGCGCAGCAATATCCAGGTACGCGGCAATACCCAGAAGCCAATCGCTACGGCAATGAGGGAATCCACCCAGAGCCAGCCGGTAAACAGGATAATAAGCGCACCCACAATCACCCCGACTGATCCTAGCGCATCACTCAGCACTTCCAGATAAGCCCCTTTGACATTCAGGCTGTCTTTTTGCCCGCCAACCAGCAAATACATGGCCAGCAGGTTGACCAGCAAACCTATTACCGCAATGCCCAGCATGCCCATCGACTGGATTTCCGGGGGCTGCTGAATGCGCAGCCAGGCTTCATACAAGATATAAAACGCCACCATAAACAGCAGCAATGCATTAAAAGCAGCGGCGAGAATTTCAAACCGGTGATAGCCAAAGGTACGTTTCTGGTCAGCAGGCCGCCTGGCAATTTGAATGGCGGTTAAGGCAATAGCCAGAGCAGCGGTATCGGTAAACATGTGCGCTGCATCAGACAACAGTGCCAGACTCTGGGTGAGCAAACCGCCAACAACTTCAACAATTAAAAAACTGCTGGTTAGCCCCAATGCCCACCACAAGCGCTTGCTATGGCTTTGGCCAGAAATGGCATGGTTATGATTGTGAGCATGATTATGACTATGCCTGTGCCCATGACTGGATTGATCATGCTGCGCGTGGCCCTGATGTGATTTTCTGGAGTCATTCATGGGATTTTCCTTGTTCTGGCAGTACGTCAGGTTGTGCTACAGGGTTGGCAGACAAAGGTGCTGGGATGAAACCAGTATTCAGCCAGCGGTACAGCAGCGGCAATATCATTAAGGTAAGCAATGTTGAGGAAACAATACCACCTATCACCACCGTGGCCAGCGGGCGCTGCACTTCGGCACCGGTTCCCGTGGCCAGTGCCATGGGAATAAAGCCTAAAGATGCCACACAGGCAGTCATCAAAACCGGGCGCAAACGCAAGACGGCACCTTGCCATGTGGCCTCAACCACATTTAAGTGCAGGCGCAGTTCACGGATAAAACTCAGCATCACCAAGCCATTCAGCACGGCAACACCCGACAGGGCAATAAAGCCTACCCCGGCTGACATGGAAAATGGAATCTCACGCAGCCACAGCGCCACAATACCGCCGGTTAAAGCAAACGGTACACCGCTAAACACCAGCAGGCTGTCACGCCAGTTATTGAACACCGCCATGAGTAAGGCAAACACCAGCAACAAGGCCATGGGCACCACCCATTGCATGCGCTGTTTGGCCGATTTCAGGTTTTCAAACTGGCCGCCATAACCCAGCCAGTAACCTGCGGGCAGCGCCACGTCTTGCAGGGTAGCTTGTAGTTCTCTGACAAACGAACCCAAATCACGCTGGCTGACATTGGCAGTAACAACCACCCGCCGCTTGCCGTTTTCCCGGCTAAGCTGGTTGATGCCCAGTACTGTTTGAACCTGTGCCACCTGTGACAATGGCACAACCCCACCATTGGCCAGCCGCAACGGTAAACTGGCCAGTTGTTCAGGGCTTTGCATCTGCTGGTTTTGCCGGATCACCAGATCAAAGCGCCGGTCACCCTGTAGTATCTGGCCTACGGTTGTACCGCCAATAGCCGTGGCCACGGTATCCTGAATGGCTTGCTTGCTTAAACCATAGACAGCGGCTGCATTGGAATCAATATTGACGGTCAGCACTGGCAAGCCACTGGTTTGTTCCACCTGTACTTCTGCGGCACCCGGAATTTGCCGAACCCGCGCGGCAATGCGTTGCGCCGTCTGGTTGAGTACCGCCAGATCATCCCCATAAACTTTAATACCGACATCACTGCGAATACCGGAAATCAGCTCATTAAAGCGTAATTCAATGGGCTGGGAAAATTCACTGTTGGCCCCCAGTTGATGTTCCACCACGTCCTGTAGTCGACCTTTCAACTCATCCAGTGTTTCGGTTTGATCAGGCCACTGGCTGCGTGGCTTGAGTAAAATATAGCCATCAGAAATATTGGGCGGCATCGGGTCGGCAGCTACCTCAGCCGTACCCGTACGCGAAAACACCTTGTCAATTTCGGAGAACTGTTGCAGCAGGGATTGTTCCAGTTGTTGCTGCATTTGCACCGATTGCTGTAAGTCAGTTCCCGGTGCACGCAGCATTTGCAGGGCAAAATCACCTTCACTCAGCGTTGGTGCAAACTCACTACCAATTCGGGTGGCCAGCAATCCCGTGAGCAGCAACATTATCAGCGCCGTGGTCACCGTCAAATAACGGTAGGCATAAGCCTTATCCAGTGCATTTAAATAAAACTGCTTGGCCGCCTGCATCAGGCGGTTTTCTTTTTCCTGCACCCGACCGGTAATAAACAGGGCAACCGCAGCAGGCACAAAGGTCACTGATAAAATCATGGCACCAATTAAGGCAATCACGACGGTAGCTGCCATGGGATGAAACAGCTTGGCCTCAGTCCCGGTGAGGGCAAAAATGGGCAAATACACCACCAGAATAATCAGCTGGCCAAAAATCAGTGGACGGCGGGCCTGCCGTGCGGCCAGAAATACCTGATGGAAGCGTTCCTGCCGGGTCAGCAAGCGGCCCAAACGGTGCTGCTCCATGGCAAGGTGGCGAATGCAGTTTTCTACAATCACTACGGCACCATCAATAATGATGCCAAAATCCAGCGCGCCCAGACTCATCAGGTTGGCACTAATGCCTTGTTGTACCATGCCAGTCAGGGTAAACAGCATGGCCAGCGGAATCACACAGGCCGTAATCAGTGCCGCGCGGATATTACCCAAAAATAAAAACAACACTGCAATGACCAGCAGCGCGCCTTCCATGAGATTTTTTTGTACGGTCTGAATTGCCTTGTCCACCAGCGTGGTACGGTTGTACACCGTTTCCAGCACCACACCCTTGGGTAGACTTTGCCGAACCTGCCCGATTTTGTTATCCACAGCCTGCGCTACTACCCGACTGTTGGCACCGGACAGCATCATGGCAGTGCCCAGCACCGTTTCCTGCCCATTTAGTGTGGCAGCACCAGAACGGATTTCCTGCCCGATCACCACATTGGCGACATCAGCCACCCGAATAATTGCATTGCTCTGGCTACTGCTGACAGGGACATTTTTAATATCCGGCAGGCTATCCAGTTGACCCGGCACCCGAACGCTCAGTTGCTGGCCCTGCTGTGCCACAATTCCAGCCCCACGGTTTTCATTATTGCGCTGCAAGGCTTGCGCCAGATCATCCAGACTCAGGCCATAACGCTGCAAGGCATAAAAATCCGGCTCCACCACATACTGTTTTTCAAAGCCACCAATGCTGTTGACTTCGGCCACTCCCGCAATTTGCTGGATTTGCGGACGAACCACCCAATCCTGTAATTCGCGCAAATCACTTAAGCTGTAGGCTGTGCCATCCGGTGGACTGGCTTGTGGACTGGCCTTGAGCACCCACTGGTAAATTTCACCCAAGCCTGTTGAAACCGGAGCCATGATGGGTGATACCCCATCCGGCAACTGGCCTCCTGCTTCCTGCAAGCGCTGGTTAATGAGCTGGCGCGCCCAGTAAATATCGGTGCCTTCCTGAAAAATAATGGTGACCTGAGACAGGCCATAGCGCGACAGCGAACGGGTTTGTTCAAGCATTGGCAGGCCCGCCATCGCAGTTTCAATCGGATAAGTAATGCGCTGTTCTACTTCCGGTGCGGTATAACCCGCAGCCTGCGTATTGATTTGCACCTGCACATTGGTAATGTCCGGCACGGCATCAATGGGCAATTGCTGATAGCTGTAAATACCAAGTGCCACCAGTCCCAGCACAGCCAGCATTATCCAGCCGCGTAAACGGATAGCCGCCAGAATCAGCTGATCAAACCAGCCGCTGGCCTGAATACCTGACGTGGCATCGTTTGACGGCTGTGAAAGCAAACCAGCATCCGCCACTTTGAGATCAACCGGATCTGCCTGACCTTCATCAGGGGAATTAATGCTCATGGGCAGCCTCTCCTTTTTCCAGCTCGGATTTCAGGATAAAGCTGCCTTGTGCCGCATACTGCTCACCGGCCTGTAAGCCAGAACGGACTTCAATCCATTGCTGGTCATTACTTTTCTGGCCCAGTTGCACCGGATGTGGCACAAAATGCACCTGATCTTTCCTATTATTACTGGTACTGGCAGCATTAGGGCTGGCCACAAACACCACAGCCTGCTGGTCAATGTGCTGTACAGCAGCCGCTTGAATCATTAACCCATCAGGTGCCTCACTGCTGGCTTGCGGCACCTGCACCACCACCTGCATGTTGGGGCGCAACTTTTGTTGCGGATTATCCAGCACAGCACGAGCCACCATGCGACCCGTTTGCAAGTCGGCACTGGGCGCAAGACTGATAAGGCGTGCGCGATCAGCTTGTAGCTGGCCAGCACAGGCTACCTCAACAGTCAGGTATTCACTGCTATTAATCGCGTTGATCAATGTATCCGGCACCACAAACTCCAGCCACAACTGACTCAGTTGATCAATCACAAACAGTTGCTCACTGGCCTGAATGCTTTCACCCACCACCAGATCTTTACTGCTAATCACCCCGCTTAAAGGGGCTTTTAATATAAAACGGCCCTGACTGGATGCTGAAGCCCCATAAGCCTTAAGGCGCGACTGGGCGGCCTGCACGGCAATTCTGGCCTGTGTATAGGCATTTTGTGCTTGTAAATAATCCTGCTGGGCCGAAATACCCTGCTGCCACAACTGTTTTTCCTG
Source organism: Alkanindiges hydrocarboniclasticus (assembly GCF_001982605.1). Lineage (GTDB taxonomy): Bacteria > Pseudomonadota > Gammaproteobacteria > Pseudomonadales > Moraxellaceae > Alkanindiges > Alkanindiges hydrocarboniclasticus. Next base: position 12,457 of record NZ_MLCN01000012.1, read on the forward strand.
CGTGTAGGTGCTTTTGGCCAGTTGCAACTGCGACTGCAATATTTGCAGGTTGGTTTGCAAATCAATCAGTTCTGGCACCAGCACACTGGCCAGCGCCTGCCCTGCCTTAACCTGCTGTCCGGTTTGCACAAACACCTGTTGCACCCGGCCTGCAAACCCAGCAGACACATGCGCCTGCTGGTCGGCATTTACCAGCAAGCGGGCAGGCAAACGGGTTATCGCGCTAATGCTGCCTGTTTTGACCAACTCCAGCGTAATGTGCTGGGCGGCCAACTGGGCACGGCTTAAGCTGATTTCTGCGGCATGCGCTTTATCCTGATCATTTGCGTCAGGACCAGCTTCATGTGCATCGTTATGCGAATGTTCACTGGCTGCATGGTCTGGCTTAGCGGCCTTACCATGTTCGCTTTGAGTATCTGGTGTAGCAGGCCGCAGAATAAAAAATGCCAGAATGCTACCCAGCATTATTACCGCGGCAATCAGCCAGTATTGCCGTTTGCCCGGCTGCTGATTCAAAGAATTTTCAGGATTTGTCATTGTTATTCTCCATCCGTGGTTATGCCAGTGCCAGACATTGAGCCATCGGCCAAATTTATCGCCGACTGACTAATTTGCTGACTGAAATTATTGATAAAATTTCCGCTGTTTAGATCAAAACTGGACAGTCCCAGACTGAGTGCCTGCAACTGAAAGCTCAACTGCCATGCCTGCCGCAATAAATCCAGTTGCTCGGCCTGCAACTGCTGGTAATCCCGGCTGGCCTGTTGCACCTCCAGAACCGAAAACTTGCCTGCTTCAAAACCAGTCAAGGTTTTTTGCTGTACCTGCTGTGATAGCGGCAATTGCTGTTTATGTACAATGTCATACTGCTGGTGAATGGCTTGTAGCGCCTGCCAGTAGTGCTGGATTTGCTGCTGAATCTGCTGTTGCTGTAGCTCTACCTGCAACTGATTCACCTGCTGCACGGCCTGCTGGGCGTGGATGACGCCCTGATTCTGCTGAAACAACGGCAAAGGAATTGACAGGCCCAGTGCAATACGCTGTTGTCTTGCATTATCCTGCGCTGCGGGTTCACGGGATTGCACATAGCCTACGCTAATGGTTGGTTGGGGTTTGGCCTGAATTTTGGCCAGTTGCACAGTGCGATTGGCTTGCTGCTGCTGTAACCAAAGGTGCTGCCAGAACGGACTTTGCGCAAGGTTAGCCTGCAAGGTATCCAGCGCAAGCTTGGGTAATTGCAAGGGCTGGCTGGTGCGTATGCCTTGCATCTTTAGCGTAGCATCGGAACTGGCCCAGAACTGGCCAAGTTGCTGGCGGGCCAGATTGCATTGGGCTTGGGCAGCCTGCCACTGGCGTAATTGATCCTGATGGGCAATTTGTACCCGCTGATAATCCACTGCTGCAATGCGGCCTGCCTGCAAGCGTTTTTTTGCCACCATCAAACTTTGCAGGCTCAACTGCTGTTGCGTGGTAGCCAGTTGTAATGTCCATTCGGCTTGGGCCAGTTGCCAGTAAGCCACGCTCACAGCCAGCTTGAGTTCAGCTTCATCCGTCAAACGGCTAACGCTGTCCTGCTCCAGTTGCAAGCCTGCCAGTTGCTGGCGTGCTTTTCGTTCGCCAAAAATATCCAGTTGCTGTGCAATGGCAATATTGGCCTCGCGCTCCTGTGTGTTTTTAAAGCCAGTTTGCTCAAGCACCAGTTGCGGATTAGGGCGCTGGCCACTTTGCAGCACATTGGCCTGTGCAATCCGGGTGCGTTGTTGCCATAACTGTTGTAATGGCTGCGATTGCAAGGCCCATGTCTGTGCCTGTTGCAGATTTAAGACTTGCTCCCCCAAAGAAGGATATTGTGAAGAATGAACAGGGTAAGATGAATCAATGGCTGAAAAATCAATAGCTTTGTCAAGAAGCGGAAGCTTGGCTGCGGGTACCGCATGGCTATATGTGGCCATGCTGCCTGCAACAAGCACCATGCCTAATGCACGGGATAAATATAAAAATTCCATGAAAATTGCCTAAACCAGAGTAAAGCGGTGGGCAAAAAATCATGGCTTCTGTTGGCTATCAAATTAGCCGTTGAGGACGCATGACGCAGTAAAAAAGGACTACCCCACCTATAGTCAGGCAGGCCATACAGGGGGCTTGGGTTGCTCCAGTACAGGCGACTGGTATAAGACAGGACTTAAGGATTGTCGTACCGCCATATGGTCCTGTAGGCAAGGCTGCGTCAGTATGGCTTGCGGGTTTGGATTCAGACCCGGCTGGTTGCCTGTCAGATGGTCACTATGATTGACCAGCGTAAATGTATGGGATTTATTGTCTTTTTTCAGATCAGGATTCTGAAGTTGCTGGATAGAAAGCTTGCTTAAATCTGTGTTATCAACGTTTTTATTGTTCACATCATGATTAAAACTGCTTTGCTGGCAGGCGGCATCAATATTATGCTGATGATGTCCCCTGACCTTTCCCCATCTTTAATACCACAGCTTAGATGAGATATTTCACATTATGCAGCCTTGCTTGCATATTCGAAAGGGGATTGATAATTTAGTGAGCTATGCGGGCGTACGTGATTATAGTGCTGCCGCCATTGCTCTATTTCGTAACTCGCTTCAGCGAGTGTTCTGAACCAGTGCTGATTTAGGCACTCATTTCTGAACTTGCCATTTAGGCTTTCAACAAAGGCATTTTGTGTCGGTTTGCCAGGCTGGATAAAGTGAAGTGATACGTCGTGCTTACTACTCCAGCCCGACATGACTTTACTGGTATATTCTGGACCGTTGTCGCAAACAATAGCTTCAGGTTTTCCTCGTGTCTCAACCAGTTGTGTTAAGTATCTTGCTACCTGTGACCCACAGATTGATACCGCTACAAGCTGACCGATCACTTCACGGCTAAAGTCATCAACCACGTTAAGCACACGGAAGCGACGGCCGCTCGCAAGCTGATCAGATACAAAATCCATCGACCAGCGTTGATTCACACCATCTGGCATTTGCATGGGTATGCGAGGACGGTTAAGTTTCTTTCGTTGCTTAGTGCGTACCTGAAGCTTTAACTCACGGTAAAGCCGGTAGGTATGCTTCTTGTTTACAACAAGTCCTTCACGTCTAAGAAGCTCATGCAGCATAAGATAGCCATAGCGTGGATATTGTGCCGCTAGTTCTTTTAGACGCGCTGTAAGTGCCTCATCACCCTGACAGGCATGTTGATACCGATAAGCTGTTCTGCTTAACCCCATCAGCCTGCACGCTAATCTTTCGCTCAGTTTGAATACCTCAACCAGATGACGTATGGCGAGCTTCTTGCCAGATGGGGTTACCACTTTTTTAACATAACGTCCCGCAAAGCTTCATTCTCAAGCAGCTTTTCAGCCAATAGCTTTTTAAGTTTATTGTTTTCAGATTCAAGCTCACGCAGACGTTTGGCTTCGTTGATTTCAAGTCCTGCATACTTGCTGCGCCAGTTGTAAAATGTGCCACTGGCAATGCCCAGTTTACGGCAGATATCGCTGACCTTAGCGCCAGCCTCATGCTCTTTGATCGCCTTAATGATCTGCTCTTCAGTGTAACGTTGTTTCATGTTGAGATCTCCAGTTGCTCTAAGTTTAATGGAAATCTCATCAATGTTATGGTGCTAATTTAGGGGGATAGGTCACCCCAATGCCATGCCGTACGGCTTTCATGCTGGCAAAATACAGCGGCTGCGCTCCATGCGGCTTGCAGGGGCAGCAATATTGCCATTAGCACAACAATAAAAACTTTCATAGAAACAGTTTAAGCAGATTTTAATATCTTGATCAAGATTTATTAATGTTATCGCTGTATGAGTGCATTAATACCAAGTGAGTTTGCTTACTCAAAATATCAGTTATCCAATCCAGTTGAGCACTTTTATGTCTAAGCATAAAATTTCTTTTGGTCACCGTATAGTTCAACCAAATTACACACCATGATTTTGCTACTCCCCAGCAAGCGCCATGAGTTAAACAATCTTCTAATGCATCCAATCGGTCCACACTAAACAGGGTGTTCCCTGCTATGACTATCTGACTTTTTGGTCATGTACTTGCTTAACCTAATGAAGCTTATATCCCATTCTTAACCAAGTCTGTTTCTCTGTTCCACTTCAACGCTTCCAGCTACCGAATGTTATGTGTTGTTTTTTTAGCTTAATCATAAAACCAACGTCTTGAAGCAATTCTTTCCTTAACGGCTTATCAAAATATCCAGCCAGCACGACCTCTTGAATATCTGCTTCAAAAAAATTTTGCCGGATTTCCATGAAAAAAAGATAGTCTGCATATTGGATAGGGTTAATGACTTTCATCATGATAAATAAATTTGGGCATTTCCCAGTGATTGCGAATGGCCAGCATACGGAACACAAAGCCAAAAATCAGGGTAATAATCAAGCTTAAGTCAGCCTGCACCTGAAACTCAATGCACAGCAAGTAGCACCACGCGCTCACAAATGACACACTGGCATACAACTCACGCCGGAATACCAGCGGCACATCATTACAGAGGGTATCGCGCAAAATACCCCCAAACACTCCGGTTATGACTCCGCTCACCGCAGCAATCACATAACTGTGCTGCATTTGCAGGGCTACTTGGCAGCCAATCAGGGTAAAACAAATCAGCCCCAAGGCATCAAGTGCCAAAAACAGGTTGCGCAGATGCTTCATCCATTTGGCCACCAGAATGGTAAACAGCGCCGCCAGCGCAGTGAGCACCAGATATTCTGGGTGCTTTACCCAAGTCAATGGATAATGCCCCAGCAGCACATCACGCACCGAGCCGCCCCCCAGTGCCGTCACACAAGCAATCAGCACTACACCAAACCAGTCCATACTGCGCCTTCCAGCCGACAGCGCACCGGTCATGGCTTCCGCCGTAATGGCAATAATATAAATAATGGTTAGCAGCATGACAGGCTCTCAGCGCAGTGAGCAGTTCAGTAAAAGCGGCCATTCTACCGCAAGGTACGTCTATAGCAAGGGCAAGCCAAACCAAATCAGGCCGGATCAAATCAGGTTACAGTAGCCCAGACGCAATCAGGTCAGGCCCAGAAACGGTGCACAGCAGCGCTTGAATTTCTGGCCGCTGCCACACAGGCAGGCTGATTTTAAGCCGGGCATGGGCTGCACCGTCGGATCCAGAAAATACCAGCGCGTATCAATTTGCACAAAACTGGATAGCTCATGGTGCTGCTGTTCACCCTGCTGATCTTTAAAGCGGGCGATAAACTCAACTTTGGCATGGTGAGGTTTTATTGCAGGCTGACTGGAAACAATGCTCAAATCCAGCCACTGGTTTTGCTGGCTCCAGGCCGTAATGGCCTGAACATCCAGTAAATACTGCTGGGCAGGCAGCGTGGTTTGTACAATATAGTCAATCTTACCCAAGGCAAATGCCGCATAGCGTGAGCGCATGAGCTGTTCAGCCGAAGCTGCGGCCTGACTGGAATCATGTAAGCGTTGACAACATTGCGCATAAGGCTGCAATAAACCACACGGGCACATCACCATTTATTAATCTTCCAGAAATGGATTTTTAACCGCTTTGGGGGTAAATGTTTCAATCTGCGCCGGCAAGTCCTGCTGCGACAGATAACTGACCATTTCGTCCAAAATAGCCTGTAGCTGTTTGGCCTGTTGTAAGCCCTGCTGGTCGCGTCCAATGTTCAGGCTGCCATAAATACTGACGCGCTCTTCATTATTTTCAAGGGTCAAGCCACCTATATCCATGCTGGCACTATTGTCCTTAAAGGGATGAAAACTCATGATTATCTCCTTGCCTGATTTATTTTTTACTGTTGCCATTTAAGGCTGTTAAGCGCGCCCACACGACTATCCCTTGCCACGTAGCAGGGAAGCCAGCAAATCCAGCAACTGCTGCTTGATCATTTCAATAATCGTAGCCACCCATGAGGGTTCACCGTTTTGATGACTATTGCCATGACTTGAACTGCCGTGGTTTGAATGGTTCTCATGCGATGCCTCTGCACCATGCTCGGCCTTGCCATGTCCAGCACGGGACTGGCTGGCCCAGCTTTGAATACTCTTACTGGCCTGTCTGGCATTCAGGGGCAGCATAATCCGTTTGGCCTTAATACTGGACGGCATTTCCGGCACCAGATTAATGCCAATGGTGTCTTCCAGCTCCTGTACAGACACCACATCAACCTCCCCACTTTCATTATTGGGCGCAAAATAAGCGCTGGCAATTCCAAGTTCAGGGAAATACACCACTTTATAAACGTGGGTGGGCACCAGCACACGCCCCACTTGTTTAAGCTCACCTTTTAAAAAGGCAGGTCCGGTTACGACATAAGCTGCTTTTTGCTGCTTGCTCACCAGCGCACGGGTAGCTTCCTCAAGGTTGCGCCACACTTCCTGATTATTCTTTGGGCTTTGCGGCACCATATTGGCCAGTGAAAAACTGTCATGCTGTTGCGTCCGGGTGGCCATATCGCCATTGGGTGCCATGTGCCCGCGGTCATACCCTGAACGCGCATAATCGGATAGATAAGAACGGTAACGCTCGGGAATCCGGTCTTCCTCATGAAAATCATTTTTACGGTTTAAGGTTTTGGCCTGCTTTAAGCGCTGGGGGGTCAGGTACTCGGCTGACCATAACGGGGTATAGGACACTCCCGAATACATCACTGCAAACCCATTGAAACACAACGGATAACTGGCACGTTTTAAAGCTTTTTTTTCAATTTCCGGTGTACTGCCCCGATAAAATTGTTCACGGCAGGCAGCAAATTCCTGTGCATTGGCCAGTGGTAAAAATCCAAGCAAAAAAAACACCAATAACAGTGTTAAATGTAATTTTTTTTGAATGGAGAAGAAATATCGCATAAAAATTCCAGTTTCTTTACAAAGCAAGCGTCTTTGAGGTGACTATCAGATACATTTTTCACCCAAAGTCATGTAAACCCCTATCAAAAGTTCACGCAGGTTACGACTAAGTTACTTAAAACCGCCTATCGACCTGATTAAGCTTAGTCCACAGATTGAGGATAGGTTTCACACTATCTATCACTGTTTAGGTAAATATATGTGATGTGAATCACGGCAAAATAGATCAGGAGTTTTCTATGTTCGCGTTAAATTCATTAACCCGTCGTATTGTTACCCTTACTGCGCTCAGCGCTGCATTAACCCTTCCTGCCTTTGCGGCGACTGCAACCAGCAATGCTGCCTCCAGCAATGGTGCAACTGTAACCACACCGTCCAGCTCTACTGGCCTAAGCACAGATAGCAGTTTGAGTGGAACCACCACAGGCACCAATGCTACAGGTACTACCGCCACTACCACTCAAAATGGCGCCAGTGTCAGCTTGCCATCCAGCGCTTCAAGCAACGCTAACCCATCGGGCAGCACCACTGACAGCGCCAGCACCACCACTGATACCGCTGACAGCAGCACAACCAAAAAGGGCAGTAAAGCCAGCAAGAATTCACGTAGCACGGGTTCCACATCAGGCACCAGCAGTACTACAGGGACTACCCGTTAAGTTCGGTGACAATACCTTTGCCAATCACAATGGCTGATTGCACTGGTTTATCCACTTAGCTGCCACAGGTTATTCATTAAATTCCTGCACTCTCCTACATTAATGGATTGGACCTGATGGCAGCTAAATCACTTTTATCAACAAGGTTTTATTTTCCTTGTATGGCTAAGCTAAGCCTAGGCTTTACAGTGCCTAAAAAGTATAAAAGCTTTGGCAGTGAACTTAAGCAAGTTTTAATATTGTACGACACAAAATGGCGTGCTTAATTTTTAAATAGAGATAAATAAAAAATAGCTTGATAAACAAAGCGAATTTTTGATTAATTTTTAATCTAAAATGATATAAAAATGTGACGCAGTTCAAAATTTATTGTATTTTTATAGACTTACTAGGCAATACTACTATAGTCTAATATTTAACCAGACAGAACCGTATAAAATATCAATTGTGAACTGCTTCTTGGCGTAAGTAACAATCCTGCACTCTCCTACGTTAATTATGTCAAGAGTACAGCAGTTTCACTTTCTGAATAGAAAAATGGCAGTCAGATGAGCTGCCTATTTTTTTGTCTTACGGTTTTATAACCTGCTGCATACTTTATTTATTCATATTTTTTAGGCGTAGCCATCATAATTAACACAAGCACATCATTATATAGTGCTTGCAACATTGGTCAAATGATTGAAACATAAAGTCTGCGCTAAACTGTATAAGCAATTACACAACATACGGTTCCTTTATATTTATTTTAGAAAAACAAATTAGTATTGAAGCTGTCGTCCAGTGTCAGGCCAGCTTGTATTTTCGTGCTTGAACCTGTTAGCCAGTTGAAAATCAATGGCCTGCGCATTTAATCATTTGTGATGTGTAGAAGAGACGGCTTAATCAGGCTAACTCTGGTCTAAACAAGCTCACAAGAGAAATTTTGGAGAATATTGATGAAAAACCTAAAACAACTTGCCACTTTAACTGCCTTAACAGGTGCGCTTTGTGCCCCAATGCTGGCCATGGCTGAGCCAGCCCCACCCAAAGGCACTACAGTCAACAGTATTCCACTCACCACCGTACAAACCAATATGCGTGGCAGTGATGGCCAAATGATGCCCTCCATGAATACTGGTAACAACTCCAGCATGAATACGACCTCTGGCGCTCAAATGGGCAGTATGTCCTCCAACATGCATAACAGCACGTCAACTCCAAGCAATAATATGGGCACGCCGATGACTTCTGACATGAACATGTCGGATAACAGCGATGAAAGCGATGCACCGGTGACCAGCCCTCAGGCCACTACCCCTTAACATGGGTTAATTCGGGTGGCCATTTTGCAGGCACCTGCATTCAGGTTTAGCACTTTGCTGTGTTAACCTGCAAAAACATTAAAGCTGGCCTTAGCGCCAGCTTTAATATTGTCAGTTTCCAAATACCGCTGCTTTAGCTACTGCTAAATTTCGATTTGTGTACCCATTTCCACCACACGGTTTGGTGGAATCTGAAAGAAATCACTGGCCGAACTGGTATTGCGCTGCATGGAAATAAACAGTTTTTCCCGCCACGGGGCCATGCCCTCACCCACTGTATGCACCAGCCGTTCACGCGAGACAAAAAAGCTGGTGGTCATGGTGTCATACGACTGATCCAGCAACCCCAGTGCCTGCTCCAGTGCCTGCGGTGCATCGGGCTGTTCCTTAAAGCCATAAAATGCCTTAACCCGGATAAAGCGGTCATCGAGTTGCTCTGCTTCAATACGCTGCTCGGGATCAACATACGGCACATCACGTGTGCGTATGGTCATCAGGATATTACGCTGATGCAGTACTTTGTTATGCTTGAGATTATGCAATAAGGCATGTGGAACAACGTTCGGGCTGCTGGTCATAAATACTGCCGTTCCGCTGACAATATTGGGCGCTGCACCCAGACTTTTAATAAAAATATCAAGCGGCAGGGTATCACGCTGCAAGCGGCTAAACATGATTTCACGACCACGCTTCCAGGTCATCATCAGCACAAATACTACCGCCGCAATGGCCATGGGAACCCAGCCGCCTGCCAGAATTTTTAACGACGTGGCGCTGACCAGAATGAGATCCAGGATAATAAATGGCACAATAAACAGCGCCACTTTCCATGTTTTCCATTTCCAGATGCCATAAACCAGCGCACCCACCAAAATGGTGTCACACAGCATGGTCAGTGTTACCGCCACCCCATAGGCTGCAGCAAGATTGGTACTGTTTTCAAATAGCAAAATCAGAATAACAATGGAAACAAACAACAGCCAGTTTAAAAAGGGTACATAGATCTGCCCCTGTTCTGACTCGGAAGTATGGCGAATGGCCAGACGTGGCAGATAACCCAGTTGAATGGCCTGCCTTGTCATGGAAAACACCCCGGTAATTACGGCCTGGGACGCAATTACAGCAGCAATTGTGGCCAGGACAATCATGGGATAAAGTGCCCAGCCAGGTACTAACAAATAAAATGGATTGGTGATGGTGGAAGGATCACGCAGTAATAATGCACCTTGTCCGGCATAGTTTAAAAGCAAACAAGGCAATACAATGATAAACCAGGCCAAACGAATGGGCATGGGGCCAAAATGCCCCATATCAGCATAGAGCGCTTCGCCGCCTGTAATGGTTAGTACCACCGCACTCATGGTAAAAAAGGCAATCAGGGGATGATGGACAATAAACCAGAAAGCCCAGTGTGGACTCACCATCGCCAGCACAAACGGGCTTTTAATAATACTAATTAGTCCTAGCAGGCCCAGCACCAAAAACCAGACCAGCGTGATTGGGCCAAAAAGCTTGCCCATCACTGCGGAACCTTGGCGCTGTACCAGAAAGAGTGCGGTCAGGATTCCTATGGCCAGTGGTACAAGATATGGCGTAAACACCGGGGCAGCAATTGACAATCCTTCTATCGCGGAAAGTACCGAAATCGCCGGTGTAATAATCCCGTCCCCAAAGAATAAAGAAGCCCCGATAAAACCCAAAGCCACCAAAGTCAGTTTATGGTTACGGTTTAATCCTGCTCGCCTAAGGTTAAGGGCCAGCAATGCCATAATGCCGCCTTCGCCGTTATTATCCGCTTTCATAATCACCATCACATATTTAAATGAGATGATGAGCATAATGCTCCAGAAAATAATGGATAAAATTCCCAAAACACTTTCTTTGGTGATGGCGATGTCATTGGCAGCATGAAAACATTCTTTCAAGGCATACAGCGGACTGGTTCCAATATCGCCAAAGACTACCCCCAGTGCTGCAAGCGTAATAGCCGGTAAAGCAGCACGATGCGTTTGTGTTTGCATAGCAAAATGAACATCTCGTTATAATCCGGCCATAGTAGCACCGAAAAAAAATCAATAAAGTGGGTTTTACATAAAATAGCGATTGGCAAAGCGCTGTTTTTTGGCTAGAATCGCACGCCTTGGTGAGGTGTCCGAGTGGCTGAAGGAGCACGCCTGGAAAGTGTGTATACGTTTGCGCGTATCGAGGGTTCGAATCCCTCTCTCACCGCCAGATTTTTTCCGTATGCTGTCCAGAGCATGATCCACGGAAAAACAAAAACCCCTGATATTTTATCAGGGGTTTTTTTATTGTCAGGCCCTTAGGGTTAAACGCTTACAGGTTCGATAACCAATCCTGCACGGTCCGGTTAAACTGGTCAGGCGCTTCCACCATTACCCAGTGTGAGGTATTAAACGCCTCTACCTTGCTGGAAGGCTGTTGTTCCAACGCTTCAAGCCATTGGCGTGAATGAAACATCAGCGGCTTGTTTTTGCCATAGATATACAACAGCGGACAATCAAATGATAGCTCACGCGCGCCCTTGAATGAACCAAACTTCTGGGTCCACTGGATATAATACGGATAACCCATATTGGCACGAATCAACTTCAATGCTGAGGGGGTTTTTAAGGCTTTAGCCACGCCGCGTGCGATCTGGCGGCCTGCTGCACCCCCAATCCGCCAGGCCAGCGCCAGTGGCAACTGATAACCGGCAATCATGGCGGCTTTCTTGGGCGTAACCGACTTGCGAAATGCCCGGCTATTGGCATCGCCCACATCTACTCCCACAATGCTGGCAACACGCTGCGGGTAGCGCATGGCAAACTGATAGCCATAAAAACACCCCCAGTCATGCAGCATCAGGTGAACAGGCTGCTCAGGGCTGGCTTCATCCACCACAGCCTTAATGGATTCAATTACCTGATCCAGTGAAAAAGCCTGCCGCGACTTGTCATGGTCAAAACCGGGCAAGGTAAAATAGGCACAGCGATAATGGGTTTTAAAAAATTCAATCTGTTTTTCCCAGATACGGTAAGTGTCTGGCCAGCCATGGATCATTACCAATGTCTGCTGACCAGTGCCCTCAATAAAGCCATCGACTTCATTGACCGTTAATACCTGTTTCATTGCATACTCCAGCAAGAGATTGTTGTTATACAAAGCCTCTCTTTTAATGCAACGCTGACATGAAATCCAGTTGTTTTCAGTATTGTTTTAACGCAGGGATACACCGCAAATATCACGGGTGCCCCCTGGATATTTTAGTTTCATCTGGCTGGCATCGGTAATGACAGACCCGGCCACCATTTCACCTACCAATGGATTGGTTGGGTCCAGATCGGATAATACAAATGGCGCAATCACAATCCGGTCAATGTGCTTTGGAATTTTCCGACTGATATAGCCTTTATCCTTGCCATTGATGATAGCGCCCAGCCTCCCCTTGTCCTGATCAAGATACAGGCCCACCCGGTATTCCGCCGGTAACGGCAGGTTTAAGGGATAACTGCTTGCTTCCCAGCGATGCGTTGCAATGTTAGCCCCCATAATATTAATGAAAGCCTCAGGGTTACTGTTAATCGCAGAGTTGGTCAGACTCAGCTCAATCATCAGGTCACTTTGCCCCGGTGCCTGATCGCTGCTGCCATAAATCACGACACCAAACTTGTAATAGTTATCCGGCGTTTTCATCTGGGAAGTCAGGCGGTCTATCTTCAACTCCAGTGCCAGCTTGCCAGTATTGGGAATAGTGATATCCCCTGCGGCAACCTCATGGTCACTGATACGCTGAATCAGGTTTTCAATGCCATTGCGTGAGGAGGTCATATATTTTTGTGGCATGTCAGGCAGGCTAATGGAAACCTGTTGCGCGGCTGTCGTAACCAGCGGCTTGAGCATGGTGGTATTGCCCTCCTGCAACAGGCTATATATCGCCAGCTGGGTAGGATGCGCATCAAAACTGTAAGGACACTCTGCATGCGTCATACTGGATAACAGCAGGCCAGTCAGTAAACCCAAGGCTATTTTTTCCATGTAGCCATCCACAGTTCCTTCATATTATGTTGCTGAATGTAGCAACCTGCCTGCGTTTATTCAAATCCTTTTGCGTAAAACCTTAGCCGCATCCCCGCATTGTTTAGCCACAGTAAATCTGTCATCAACATTAAAAATTTCTCTAAAAAACCGCCTGCTGTGTTTAAAATGCTGTTTTATATCTAGACAATTTTTTTAGGAAAAATAAATGGGCATCAAACGTCTACAGACCTCAAAGCGTTTTAGTGAAATTGTGATTCATGGCGAAACAGTTTATCTGGCAGGGCAACTGGCCGATGATTTTTCAGGTGATATCAGTGAACAAACCCGGCAGACACTGGCTAATATTGACCGTTTTTTGGCAGAAGCCGGCACCGACAAATCACAACTACTATCAGCCACCATTTATTTAAAAGATATTCAGCAGGATTACGCAGGCATGAATGCAGTCTGGGATGAATGGATGACCGTTGCAGCTCCTGCGCGAACCACTGTAGAAGCACGCCTGTACCACAATGATGTGCTGATTGAAATTACCGTGACTGCGGCCTTGGCTGCATAATTGTGGAGCTGCTATTTCCATTGGTTTCTGGCCAAACGTATGAAAAAATAATATGTTTGATAATAGGCTTTAAGACTGGGAATATGGAACTATTGGGCATCACTGCGACACACTGATTTCTTATTAAATGCTGGAAAAATAGATGATGTATAAATTCATTTTAAGCACTGCCCTGCTACTGTTGGCAGGTTGCGCCACTACCCAAAGCTTTACCAGCACCATGAACCTGTTTAATGGTCAGCCTGCATCCAGACTGATTGCTGAATTTGGTACACCGGATCAGCGTATTGAACAAGATGGCCAAACCATTCTGGTGTTTCGGCCTGTTATGGTTAATATTCCAATTCCTACCCCTGCACTTGTGAGCGGCATGGGAGGTGCATATGTAACACCGCGCTCCTCATCCAACTACAGTATTCGTGCCAATTGCCGGGTGGCTTTTACATTGAAAAATGATCAGGTCACCGACTGGACCTCACAGGGTAAGGATTGTCCTAGCCGTTAAAACTTAAATGCTTAAGTGATAGTGCTTAGCTCATAGTGTTTAACCTATAAAAACAAGACATAAAAAAAGGGAGCCGAAGCTCCCTTTTTTATTGAACACTACTTAATCATGAAAGATTACATCTGTTCTTCATTCAACGCCTGACTAAAGGCCTGATCCACTTCAGAGAAATCGGTAGTCAGTTCAGCTTCAGCAGCTTCAGCTTCCTGACGACGACGCTCCAGATGATACGCCAGACCAGTACCTGCAGGAATCAGGCGGCCTACTACCACGTTTTCTTTAAGGCCGCGCAGATCATCTTCCTTGCCAGTAACTGCCGCTTCGGTAAGAACACGGGTGGTTTCCTGGAAAGACGCCGCAGAAATGAAGGAATCAGTCGACAGCGAGGCTTTGGTAATACCCATCAGCAAGCGTTCAAACTTGGCCGGGAACTTATTTTGAGCCTGTAACGCCTGATTTTCTTCCATCACGCGGGAGTATTCGCCCTGCTCACCCTTGATGAAGCTGGAATCACCACCATCCAGGATTTCAACTTTACGCAGCATCTGGCGAATAATCACCTCAATGTGCTTATCGTTGATTTTTACACCCTGCAAGCGGTAAACGTCCTGTACTTCATTGACGATGTAATTGGCTAAAGGAGCTTCGCCTTTTAAGCGCAAAATGTCGTGCGGGTTCTGTGGACCATCAGAGATCACTTCACCACGCTCCACATGCTCACCTTCAAATACGTTGATCTGACGCCATTTTGGAATCAGCTCTTCATAGATTTCAGTGCCATCATCCGGGGTAATGACCAGACGATTCTTGCCTTTGGTTTCTTTACCAAAGCTCACCACACCCGACACTTCAGCCAGAATGGCATGCTCTTTTGGCTTGCGTGCTTCAAACAGGTCGGCTACACGTGGCAGACCACCGGTAATATCACGGGTACGTGATGATTCCTGTGGAACACGGCCAATCACATCACCAACACCAATACTGTCACCATCACGCACACTCAAAATGGTGTTTTGTGGCAGGAAGTAGAACTGCTCAACGCCTTCTACCGTATCCAGTACCACCGCAGGACGCAGTTCCTTACCAGAAGCCGGACGATCTTTCACCGCCAGAATTTCAACCGTGGTCATGCCGGTTGCATCGTCAGTTTTGGAGGTTGCAGTTGAACCGTCCAGAATCTGCGAGAAACGAACCTTACCAGCCACTTCGGTAATCAGCGGATGAGTATGCGGATCCCAGGTTGCAATCACGGCACCAGCGTCAACAGCCTGACCATCCTTAACAATGATGGACGAGCCATAAGGCACTTTATAGCGCTCGCGTTCACGGCCCAGATCATCCGCGACACCAATTTCAGCAGAGCGCGATACAGTAACCAGATGGCCCTTGCTGTGCTGTACAGTCTTGATGTTGTGGAAACGGATCGAACCCTTGTTGCGCACCTGTACGCTGTTCGCTGCAGAAGTACGGCTTGCCGCACCACCCACGTGGAATGTACGCATGGTCAGCTGGGTACCCGGCTCACCAATGGACTGCGCAGCCATAACACCCACGGACTCACCAGCATTCACCAGATGACCACGGGCCAGATCACGGCCATAACATTTGGCACACACACCAAAGCGGGTCTTACAGGTAATCACAGAGCGAACTTTAATTTCATCCACACCGGCCTGTTCCAGACGGTCAACCCACTGTTCGTCCAGCAGCGCATTGGCTTCAGCAAACACCTCATCACTGCCCGGCTTCAACACTTCAACCGCAACCACACGACCCAGTACGCGGTCACGCAGTGGCTCAATTACATCACCACCCTGAATCAGCGGGGTCATGAACAGGCCATCAGTAGTGCCACAATCCGGCTCGGTAATGACTAGATCCTGTGCCACGTCAACCAGACGACGGGTCAGGTAACCAGAGTTTGCGGTTTTCAATGCGGTATCGGCCAGACCTTTACGCGCACCGTGGGTTGAAATGAAGTACTGCAGTACGGTCAGGCCTTCACGGAAGTTGGCCTTAATCGGCGTTTCGATAATCGAACCATCCGGCTTGGCCATCAAACCACGCATACCGGCCAGCTGACGAATCTGCGCCGCGCTACCACGCGCCCCGGAATCGGACATGATGTAAATCGAGTTAAAGGATTTTTGCTTTTCCTCTTGACCCTGTTTGTTCACCACAGTCTCATAAGACAGGTTGTCCATCATGGCCTTGGCAACCTGGTCATTGGTACGTGCCCAGATATCCACTACCTTGTTGTAGCGTTCACCGGCAGTCACAAAGCCCTGCTCAAACTGATGCTCAATTTCGCGAACTTCAGCATCAGCCTTGCCAATGATTTCGTCTTTGTTCGGCGGAATCAGCATGTCTTCCATACCTACTGATACACCAGACAGCGTCGCTTGACGGAAGCCCAGATACATCAACTGGTCAGCAAACAGTACAGTGGCTTTTAAACCCAGTTTGCGATAGCAGGTGTTGATCAGCTTGGAAATGTTCTTTTTGGTCATGGTCTCATTGACCTGATCAAAGCCCATACCCGTCGGAACCACACTCCACAGCAAACAGCGACCCGGTGTGGTATCAACCAGACGGTCACGCACGGTACGCTGGCCATCGTCTTCAACAATGGTTTCTTTCACACGCACTTTAATACGCGCATGCAGGGCAACCTGCTTGGTACCCAGCGCACGGTTTACTTCATCAGTATCCGCAAAAATCATGCCTTCGCCTTTGGCATTGATGGCATCACGGCTGATGTAATACAGGCCCAATACCACGTCCTGCGAAGGAACGATAATTGGCTCACCGTTGGCTGGAGACAGGATGTTGTTGGTCGACATCATCAGTGCACGCGCTTCAAGCTGGGCTTCCAGTGTCAGCGGCACGTGAACGGCCATCTGGTCACCGTCAAAGTCGGCGTTAAATGCAGTACAAACCAGCGGATGCAACTGAATCGCCTTCCCTTCGATCAGGGTCGGTTCAAACGCTTGCAGACCCAGACGGTGCAGGGTTGGCGCACGGTTCAGCAACACCGGATGTTCACGGATGACCGAAGCCAGTACGTCCCACACTTCAGGGGTTTCGCGCTCAACCATTTTCTTGGCAGCTTTAATGGTCGTGGCTTGGCCAGACGCTTGCAGCTTGGCAAAAATAAACGGCTTGAACAGTTCCAGCGCCATTTTTTTTGGCAGACCGCACTGATGCAGACGTAAGGTTGGGCCAACCACAATCACCGAACGACCAGAGTAATCCACACGCTTACCGAGCAAGTTCTGACGGAAGCGACCTTGTTTACCCTTGATCATGTCAGCCAGTGATTTCAGCGGACGCTTGTTGCTACCAGTAATGGCACGGCCACGGCGACCGTTATCCAGCAGGGCATCAACCGCTTCCTGCAACATGCGTTTTTCGTTACGCACGATAATGTCAGGCGCAGACAGATCCAGCAGGCGCTTTAAACGGTTATTCCGGTTAATTACGCGACGGTACAAATCGTTCAGGTCAGAAGTCGCAAAACGACCACCTTCCAGTGGCACCAGCGGACGCAAGTCTGGTGGCAATACTGGCAGAACGTTCATCACCATCCATTCTGGCTTGTTGTTGGAATCACGGAATGCTTCCATCAACTTCAAGCGCTTGGACGATTTTTTCAGCTTGGTTTCAGAGGTGGTTTGTGGAATTTCTTCACGCAGACGCGCAATTTCAGCTTCCAGATCGATGTCGCGCAGCAAGTCCTGAACGGCTTCCGCACCCATCTTGGCTACAAACTCGTCGCCATGTTCTTCCAGTGCAGTGAAATACTCTTCATCGCCCAATAACTGGTATTTTTCCAGCGGTGACATACCCGGATCGGTGACTACATAGCTTTCAAAATACAGAACCCGCTCGATATCACGCAGGGTCATATCCAGCAGCAGGCCAATACGGCTTGGCAGTGACTTTAAAAACCAGATGTGGGCAACCGGAGATGCTAGATCAATATGGCCCATGCGGTCACGACGTACTTTGGCTGTAGTGACTTCAACGCCACATTTCTCACAAATCACGCCTTTGTATTTCATGCGCTTGTATTTGCCACACAAGCATTCGTAATCTTTTACCGGGCCAAAAATTTTGGCACAGAACAAGCCATCACGTTCCGGCTTAAAGGTACGATAGTTAATGGTTTCAGGCTTTTTTACTTCGCCATGAGACCATGATTTGATCATTTCTGGTGACGCAAGACCAATACGGATACGATCAAACTCAACGTTGCCAACGTTTTCCGAGTCTGTCTTCTTACGCATAATATCGAGCAAATCTTTCAATTCATTTCTCCGTGAGCCGAGCAATTCATCCATTGCCCGGCTGGGTCACAAATATTTATCGCCTGAGTGGTGAGTAACTTGCGGAATATTAATCCCGCAAGTGCTTTGCCAGCCTTAATCAGTCACCATTTTTAAGTTCAATGTTAATCCCCAAAGAACGAATTTCCTTGGTCAGTACATTGAACGATTCAGGCATGCCCGGATCCATATAGTGATTGCCATCTACAATGTTCTTATAGATGCGGGTACGTCCTTCAACGTCATCCGATTTCACAGTCAGCATTTCCTGCAGGGTGTAGGTTGCACCATAAGCTTCCAGTGCCCACACTTCCATCTCACCGAAGCGCTGACCACCAAACTGGGCTTTACCACCCAACGGCTGTTGCGTTACCAATGAGTAAGAACCGGTAGAACGCGCATGCATCTTGTCATCCACCAAGTGGTTGAGTTTGAGCATGTACATATAACCTACGGTTACAGGACGGTCAAAACGGTCACCAGTACGGCCATCGTACAGCACCTGCTGGCCAGTTTCAGACAGGTCAGCCAGTTTCAGCAACTGCTTGATCTGGCTTTCTTCAGCACCATCAAATACTGGCGTTGCAATCGGTACGCCGCCTTTGAGGTTGTTCGCCAGACTCAATACTTCATCATCAGTCAGGTCGTTCAGGGTTTCCTGTTCGCCACCCACCTGATTGTAGATCTTGTCCATGAACTCACGCAGCTCATTGGCCTGACGCTGCTGTTGCAACATCTTGTCGATCTTCTGACCCAGACCTTTGGCTGCCAGACCCAGATGCGTTTCCAGAATCTGTCCCACGTTCATGCGCGACGGTACACCCAGCGGGTTTAGCACCACGTCAACCGGTACACCGTTTTCATCGTATGGCATGTCTTCAACCGGCATGATGACGGACACCACACCCTTGTTACCATGACGACCCGCCATCTTGTCGCCCGGCTGGATACGACGTTTCACGGCCAGATAAACCTTAACGACTTTCAGCACGCCATGGGTCAGCTCATCACCGGTAGACAGCTTGCGCTTTTTCTCGGTGAACTTGTCATCAATTTCCTTTTCCTTCTCACGTAAGAAGTCCTGGATTTGTTGCAAGCGTTCAGCAATCCCTTCGTCAACTGGTTGCACGTCCAGCAACTGGTTTAATTCCAGACCTGACATGAGGCTGTCATCTAGCGTATCGCCACGCTTGGTGGTGCCGCCACCATTGACTTTCTGGCCATTCAACAGACGGATTACACGCTCACGGGCTGCTTCTTCAAAGATTCGATATTCTTCTTTCAAATCCTTACGGTAAGCATCCAGCTGGGCCTTTTCAATGGCCAGCGCGCGCTCGTCTTTTTCCAGACCATCACGGGTAAATACCTGAACGTCAATCACCGTCCCTTTGGTGCCAGACGGAACGCGTAAGGAAGAATCCTTCACGTCAGCGGCTTTCTCACCAAAAATGGCCCGCAGCAGTTTTTCTTCCGGGGTCAGCTGGGTTTCACCTTTAGGGGTTACTTTACCCACCAGAATGTCACCAGCGTTCACTTCCGCGCCAATGTACACAATACCGGATTCATCCAGCTTGGACAGGGCTGCTTCACCAACGTTTGGAATATCGCCAGTGATTTCTTCAGAACCCAGCTTGGTGTCACGCGCCACACAGGACAATTCCTGAATGTGGATTGACGTGAAACGGTCTTCCTGCACCACACGCTCGGATAACAAAATCGAATCCTCGAAGTTGTAACCATTCCATGGCATAAATGCCACGCGCATGTTTTGGCCCAGTGCCAGTTCACCCAGATCGGTTGATGGACCATCAGCCAGAATGTCGCCACGGGCAATTTCATCACCACGGTTGACAATAATGTTCTGGTTAATACAGGTGTTCTGGTTGGAACGGGTGTATTTGATCAGGTTGTAAATATCAACACCGGCCTCGCCTGCATGCATTTCTTCTTCATGCACACGGACAACAATACGGCTGGCATCCACATATTCAATCTTGCCACCACGCTTGGCCACCACACACACGCCAGAATCGCGTGCAACATGGCGTTCCATGCCCGTACCCACCAGCGGCTTGTCAGCACGCAGGGTCGGAACAGCCTGACGCTGCATGTTTGAACCCATCAATGCACGGTTCGCATCGTCGTGTTCCAGGAACGGAATCAAGCTGGCTGCAACCGATACCACCTGACGTGGTGACACGTCCATGTGGGTTACTTTTTCCGGGCTGGTACGAATAAATTCGCCCTGTGCACGCACAGAAACCATTTCATCTTGCAGCTGGCCATTGGCATCCACTGGCGAATCCGCCTGTGCAATCACCGTGCCGTTTTCTTCAATGGCTGACAGGTATTCGATTTCATCGGTTACACGGCCATCAACCACTTTACGGTATGGCGTTTCCAGAAAACCAAAATCATTGGCCTTGGCATATACCGACAGTGAGTTAATCAGACCAATGTTTGGACCTTCCGGCGTTTCAATCGGGCACACACGGCCATAATGGGTCTGGTGTACGTCACGTACCTCAAAGCCGGCACGTTCGCGGGTCAAACCACCTGGCCCCAGTGCAGATACACGGCGCTTGTGGGTGATTTCAGACAGCGGGTTGTTCTGGTCCATAAACTGCGACAGCTGGCTGGAACCAAAGAATTCCTTGATGGCAGCAGCTACCGGCTTGGCATTGATCAGATCCTGTGGAGACAGGCCTTCAGTTTCTGCCTGATTCAGACGCTCTTTAACGGCGCGTTCAACACGTACCAGACCGACACGGAACTGGTTTTCGGTCATCTCGCCCACAGAACGCACACGACGGTTACCCAAGTGGTCGATATCGTCCACTTCGCCTTTACCGTTACGGATGTCAACCAGTGTACGCAGTACATCAACGATATCATCATTGCTGAGGATACCTTCAATGGCACGTGACTTCTGGTCGGTACCCACGTCGTATGGACGACCCAGACGACGGTTGAATTTCATGCGACCTACTGGCGACAGGTCATAGCGTTCAGTGCTAAAGAACAGGTTATTAAACAGGTTCTCGGCAGCTTCCTTGGTCGGCGGCTCGCCCGGACGCATCACCTTATAGATTTCAACCAGTGCATCTTCACGGGTACGGGTGGTATCGGCACGCAACGAATCGGCAATGAAAGAACCACGGTCAATATCATTGGTAAACAGAATATTGAACTGTTTCACACCGCCTTCAGCCAGCTTCACCAGCACTTCATGGCTTACCACGGTATTGGCTTCAATGACATCGCCATTTTTCAATGTAATGTCTTCGGCAATAATACGCTCGTACAGGTATTCATCCGGTACAGCCAGCTTGGTTAAGCCAGCCGCTTCCATCTGGCGCACATGACGCGCATTAATCCGCTTGCCCTGCTCAACAATCACCTTGCCATCTTTATCGGTGATATCAAACTGTGACATTTCACCGCGCAGGCGTTCAGGCACCAGATCAATCTGATAGGTGTCTTCAACGTATACCGGAACTTTTTCAAAGAACAGGTCAAGCACTTGCGCGGTGGTATAACCCAAGGCACGCAGCACCACAGTCGCCAGTAATTTACGACGACGGTCAATACGTACAAAGACTAGATCTTTGGCATCAAACTCAAAGTCCAGCCACGAACCACGGTAAGGAATAATACGGGCGGAATACAGCACTTTACCCGACGAATGGGTCTTGCCCTTGTCATGGTCAAAGAATACGCCAGGTGAACGGTGCAACTGGGATACAATCACACGCTCAGTACCATTGATGACAAAGGTACCGTTTTCAGTCATGAGCGGAATTTCGCCCATGTAGACTTCCTGCTCACGCACGTCTTTAATGGATTTGGTTTCACGATCATAAATGATCAGGCGAATCTTGACGCGCATTGGTGCAGCATAAGTTGAACCACGCAAAATACATTCGCGCACGTCAAACTCAGGTCTGCCCAGATTGTATTCGACAAACTCTAATGCGGCATTCCCAGAATAACTAACAATAGGAAAAACTGAACGGAAGGCGGCTTGCAAGCCAACATCTTCACGTTGCTTGGAAATTTTACCGTCCTGTAAAAATGCACGATACGAATCAACCTGAATGGCCAATAGGTACGGTACGTCCATTACATTGGGCAACTTACCAAAATTCTTGCGGATCCGTTTCTTTTCGGTATAGGAGTATGCCATCTGGAGTCCTCGGAAAGTAAACCAGACTCGCCTGCAGAACGAGCCCGGAGGGGAAACACGATGCCGATGTGGCAACCAGTGGACTTGCTTGCTTAAGGATCAATAATCACTATCCTTAACCAAGTGCATCAAATTCACTGGTAAAAATGAAACTGAGGTAAAGCATTAAACTTAAAAATGCTTAGCAGTGCTTTTGTCAGCACCTGATATCCTAAAAAAAGCCAAAAAGCATCGGATAACAAGCTAAAAACAGTGCTAAGCATTTTAGCGCCAGCCGATTTCTCTCGCAAAAAATCGAGCCGAATATTGTAACGCAAAAAGGCTGATGACCCAAGAGCCATCAGCCATTTTTTTGGAGTCAATAAAATACCGACTCCATGCTTACATTACTTCAGAGTAACGGTAGCACCAGCTTCTTCAAGCTTCTTCTTCAGCTCTTCGCCTTCTTCTTTGCTTACGCCTTCTTTCAGCACTTGTGGAGCGCCTTCAACCAGGTCTTTCGCTTCTTTCAGACCCAGGCCAGTCGCTTCACGAACGGCTTTAATAACAGCAACTTTGTTCGCGCCAAAGCTGGTCAGCTCAACGTTGAACTCAGTTTGCTCTTCAGCAGCAGCAGGACCAGCGCCTGGAGCAGCAGCAACAGCAACAGCAGCAGCAGATACGTTGAATTTTTCTTCGAAAGCAGAAATTAATTCAACCAGTTCAAGAACGGTTTTCTCAGCAACGGCGTTCAGGATTTCTTCGTTGGACAATGCCATGATTAAAACTCCAATAGGATATATGGGGTGATGAATAAATTAAGCAGCTTCTTGCTCTTGCTTTTCTTTCAAAGCAGTCAGCAAGCGGCCAAACTTGGATACTGGGGCTTGTAGTACAGACGCCAGCATAGTCAATGCAGTATGCAGATTTGGTAAGTTAGCAATCGTACCGATTTCATCAGCACCATATAACTTGCCATCAAATGCAGCAGACTTGACTTCAAATTTTGCGTTGTCTTTGGCAAAGTCTTGGAACAGGCGTGCCGCAGCACCCATGTCATCTTCAGACGTTGACATACCGATAATGGTTGGACCTGTTAAAGTCTCGTTCAATACATCAAACTGAGTACCTTCAAACGCACGTTTAGCCAAGGTGTTACGTACAACACGCAGGTAAACACCAGCATTACGCGCTTCAACACGTAACTTGGTTAATTGTGCAACGGTCAAACCACGGTAGTCGGCAACAACAGCAGAGTATGCGGTGCTGGCAGCTTCATTAACCGCAGCAACGATCTCTTTTTTATCCTCTAAACGTAGAGTCACTGTATAACCTCCTCAGGTGATTTATGCATCCCAAATGATTTGGTGGATGCACTCCCATAAAATGTAGACAGCCTGAATTTTTACATGCAGATTGTCTACACGCGGAGGTCGTCAGTTTGCCTAAGCATTCATCACACCACCGCGTCTACGCAGGCTGGTTTTTTAAGAAAAAAAGGACTAGTCCAATTTTTCGCCTGAGGTCTTTGACGCCGACAGACTTTGTTTTTACACGCGGCCTGTCAATTCAAAGTCCACTTGAGGCTCGGAACAGCAAATCCGCTACGCCTCGCGACGTATGTGTCTTATTTGCCGAGCCGCAAGACGAGAAGCTATGCTTCAAATGTCCTGCGTTTTTACCTCAAAATTTTTAAATTCTTGCCTGATCCAACCAATTAGTTAGATACAGAAGACACATCAATGGATAACCCTGGGCCCATGGTAGAGCTCAAGGTGATTTTCTTGATGTAAACGCCTTTAGAGGTTGCTGGCTTGGCTTTTTTCAGGTCGCTAATTAATGCTTCAACGTTCTGACGAACAGCAGCAGCTTCAAAGCCCACCTGACCGATACCGGCATGGATAATACCGCCTTTGTCTACACGGTAACGCGCCTGACCAGCTTTGGCATTGCGAACAGCACCAGCCACATCAGGAGTTACAGTACCCACTTTCGGGTTTGGCATTAAACCACGTGGACCCAGAATAGTACCCAGCTTACCCACAACGCGCATGGCGTCAGGTGCAGCGATTACTACGTCAAAGTTCAGGTTGCCGCCCTGAATGCTTTCAGCCAGATCATCCATACCAACGATGTCTGCGCCTTCAGCTTTAGCCGCTTCAGCAGCAGCACCCTGAGCAAATACGGCAACACGTACAGTTTTACCAGTACCGGCAGGCAGTGTGGTGGCACCACGAACAACCTGATCTGATTTACGCGGGTCAACACCCAGGTTTACAGAAATGTCCAGCGATTCTTTGAACTTGACAGCAGGCAGGCTGTTTAACAGTGCCACTGCATCTTCCAGAGAATAAACTTTGCCAGCTTCTACTTGTGTCGCAATAGCCTTTTGGCGTTTAGTTAATTTTGCCATGTTCTTAAAGCTCCACATCCAGACCCATTGAACGCGCAGAACCTGCAATGGTGCGCACTTGCGCATCAAGGTCTGCACCTGTCAAATTGCCTTCTTTTGCCTTGGCAATTTCTTCCAACTGAGCACGGGTAATTTTACCCACTTTCTGTGTATTTGGACGCGGTGAACCTTTACCCAGATTCATGGCTTTCTTCAGGAAATAAGTCGCTGGTGGAGATGCCATGGTGAAAGTGAACGATTTATCGTTATAAACGGTAATCGTTACTGGAATCGGCATGCCAGTTTCCATTTTCTGGGTAGCAGCATTGAATTCTTTACAGAACGCCATAATGTTTACACCACGTTGACCCAGTGCTGGACCGATTGGTGGTGATGGGTTTGCTTTACCAGCTGGAACTTGCAGCTTGATATAGCCGTCAATCTTCTTGGCCATGATAACTCCTTGGGTACAAACGCCTTAACAGGCTCCCCGTAATAAAATTCTGTAGCTACAACTACAGCGCCCTAAGCGAAAACGCCCAACCACTAAATGCATAGCGATTGGGCGCAATATTGTACACTAAATTTTTAGAAAAACAAATTAAATTGTTTTCTCAACCTGACGGAATTCAAGCTCAACCTGCGTTGGGCGATTAAATACATTAATGGTCAGGGTCAGGCGGGATTTCTCATACTGAACTTCTTCCACCACACCTTTAAAGTCGGTAAATGGACCATCAGTAACCAGCAATTCTTCACCCGGCTCAAACATGGTTTTTGGACGGGGCGCTTCACCAGTATTACGCACACGCGCCAAAATGGCATCAGCTTCTTTTGGCGTAATTGGTGCAGGTTTTTCAGGTGTCCCGCCAATAAAGCCCAATACCTTTGGACACTCTTTAACAATGTGCCAAGTATCGTCGTTCATTTCCATTTCAATTAGCACGTAGCCTGGAAAGAACTTGCGCTCACTCTTGCGTTTCTTACCATCCTTCATTTCCACCACTTCTTCGGTAGGAACAAGGACTTCACCAAAACTATCTACAACATGACTGCGTTCAATTCGGTCTTTCAAGGAACGCATTACCTGCTTTTCATAACCTGAATAGGCATGAACAATATACCAGCGCTTCATAGTAATTATCCGATGATCGACTGAATGAGCCAGCCAAAAATAGTATCAAAACCCCACAGGATTAAACTGGCAATCACAACCACCAGCAAAACCTGCCAGGTTGTCGTCACTGTTTCCTGCTTGGCAGGCCAGGTGACACGGCGTAATTCAGTACGGGAATCTTTAAGTAAGATTGCAAATGCCTTACCCTGATGGGTGGCATATAGCAAACCTAATGCAACAACAATACAGCTAACAATGGCACCAATACGCACCCAGACATTATTACCCGATGCCCAGTAGGCAGGCAGATACTGATTAATCAGGGTAGCCCCAATCAGTAAACCCAGTGCCAAAATCCAAAAGACAATATCCAGCGCAGAGCCTGTTTTGACTACTTGTGCCGGATCAATTTGTTGAGGTATTGCCGCGCCGCTCAATGCATCACGCGTCTTTTCGTCAGTTGACATTATTTTAGACTCGTTATTAAACCAATGACTTAATTAGCGAAAGTCAGCATCAAGCTTTAAAAATATGGCAGGCCCTGTAGGATTCGAACCTACGACCCTCGGTTTTGGAGACCGATGCTCTACCAACTGAGCTAAGGACCTGTAATGACCACCGAAGGCAATAGCTTACCACCTTCGGCGAATTATCTAAAGTTTAGATAATATTTGTTAAATCAGCCAGATTCGACCAATTTGAATAACTTAGTTAGTTACTTTAGCCACCACACCGGCGCCAACAGTACGGCCACCTTCACGGATTGCAAAGCGCAGGCCCTGGTCCATCGCGATTGGGTGGATCAGCTCAACGCTCATCTGTACGTTGTCACCTGGCATAACCATTTCCACGCCTTCTGGCAACTGGATAGCACCAGTGACGTCAGTAGTACGGAAATAGAACTGTGGACGGTAACCGTTCAGGAATGGGGTATGACGACCACCTTCATCCTTGGACAGTACGTACACTTCAGCTTCAAACTTGCTGTGTGGCTTGATTGAACCTGGCTTGGCCAGTACCTGACCACGCTGTACGTCTTCACGCTTGGTACCACGCAGCAGTACACCACAGTTCTCGCCTGCACGACCTTCGTCCAGCAGTTTACGGAACATTTCAACACCAGTTACGGTGGTCACTACAGTATCACGGATACCAACGATTTCAACAGATTCGCCAACCTTGATGATGCCTGATTCAACACGGCCAGTCACAACAGTACCGCGACCAGAGATCGAGAATACATCTTCGATTGGCAGCAGGAATGCTTTGTCGATGGCACGCTCTGGCTCAGGAATATAAGAGTCCAGGGTTTCAACCAGTTTCAGTACGGCAGGTACGCCATACGCACTGTCATCACCGTTTAGTGCCAGCAGGGCTGAACCACGGATGATTGGGGTGTCATCACCTGGGAAGTCATATTTGGACAGCAGGTCACGAACTTCCATTTCAACCAGTTCGATCAGCTCTTCATCATCAACGATGTCGCATTTGTTCAGGAATACGATGATGTATGGTACACCAACCTGACGGGACAGCAGGATGTGTTCGCGGGTCTGTGGCATTGGGCCGTCAGTTGCAGAACATACCAGAATCGCACCGTCCATCTGGGCAGCACCGGTGATCATGTTTTTAACATAGTCAGCGTGGCCTGGGCAGTCAACGTGTGCATAGTGACGGGTTGGTGAATCGTATTCTACGTGTGCGGTATTGATGGTAATACCACGGGCTTTTTCTTCAGGTGCAGAGTCAATTTCAGACAGTGCCTTAACGTCACCGCCGTAAGCTTTTGCACAGTTTAAGCTGATCGCCGCAGTCAGTGTGGTTTTACCATGGTCAACATGACCAATGGTGCCGACGTTTACGTGCGGCTTGTTACGTTCAAACTTGGCCTTTGCCATGATGTCATTCCTC
>NZ_MLCN01000013.1 GCF_001982605.1 Alkanindiges hydrocarboniclasticus
GAACCACCACCACCTGAACCACCACCACCTGAACCACCACCACCAGAACCCGCCAGGGCCGCCACGCCACCGACCCCTAATGCACCCAGTAACCAGGGCATTGCTGCAATACCTGTCCCCTCAGCCAGTAATAAAGGCTCAAGTGATTCCAGTGGCAAGTAATCAATTAAAGCAAACGCTCCGCTTTGTGGATTAATTTCAGCAAGCCAGAATGAGCCATCTGCATCCCGCAATACCAGACTGTTACTGGTGCTATTAGCCGCATCAAAGAAGCCATCCAGTGTGACGACATCACCATCTTTTAAAGTCACCACCAGCGAATTGTCGAGTCACTCCATTTTCGCGACATCAGCACGGTTTACCCCCATCTGGACAATAGAAGGTTCATTGAGAGAGATACGGTTACTGACTGTATTTAATAGTGTATCCGCAGTATTTTTAGAAACAACGAGAATATTGGCGGCCATGGGGTTTTACCTCTTTTAGCGGGGTTCTTAATTAGTCCTTTATTAATTTAGCAGTAGAAAAAACTCACAAATTAAGTAATTAATACTGATGTTTTTTAATATATGAAATTATTTTTGTCATTAATGTGAATTTATTTGTACTTATGAGCACTTAATGTAAATGAAAAGTAATTCTACAATTAATACTGCCTAAATACTAATCAGCATTACCAAGTAAATATTTTATTACATTATTTCAAGCCTGAAATAAATAGATTAAAAAACCAGCAATAACACTATTTAACAAAATAACTTCCACCATGTAAGAGTTTTTAGGCTATTACAAAATTTAGGGTTTTAAAAATTTATGTTGGACAGCTGTTTTCAGGATTTAAAATAATGAGCCAATCCCCTGATTTTAAAGATTTAGTGGAAGAAATTAATCAGTACTTTCGTCTTAAGCAGACAGATATTTTAACCTCCCCCATCTATCCTTTCGTCTTTTTTGTGTCCTATGGCACTAGCAGCCAGCGTGCGCAGGTATGGCAAACTGCTGACAAAAATTTTGAGCTGGCATGGAAACGCTGCCAGAATTTCTTAGGTAAACTTTATGAAAAAAATCAATCCCTGCCTGAGTTTACCAAAATTGATCTAGCTTACCAGTTTGAAGAAACCAGTTTTGAGGCACTCCAGCAGCTCATTCAGACGCAGCCGCACAATAATCATTTCCGGCGTGGCATCGCCTTTGATTCGCGTTTTGAGCTGGCCTTTTTAGAACAGGAATTGTATGGCAACGCCATTATTAAAAGTGAAAAAATCACCCAGCCCGGTTATTTTGATCAGGCCAATTTAAATAGCTATTTAAAAAAGAAATATAAACATCAGCCAAATTTATTATTAACTAGCATAAAGAACCAATCAATCATTTTATTTGATACTTTTGGCCTATTCATTCAGAAAAATACTATTATTAAGCTGCATTCTGTAGGTATGCTTAATGGTATTCGCATTATTGAAGAACACAACTTTAAATCACATATTCGTCATTTAATTATAGCCAACGCAGATTTTCTTTATCAGCAAATCCAGCCCAATGGCAAATTTATTTATGGTTATTTTCCCACCTATAATAAAACCCTTAAAAGCTACAATACGGTGCGGCACTGCACTTCCCTGTATGCCTTAATTGAGAGTCTGGAAGTCAGTCAGCAGCCACATTACCTGCCCAGAATTAGGCAAGCTATCGAGTACGCCCTGAAACATTTATATGCCGAGGTGCAAAAAGACCAGCAGATTTTAGGCTATATGCTGGATGGCAACGCCCCCCAACAGGAAATTAAGCTAGGCGCCAATGCTGCGGCTATCCTGATGATCACCAAGTATTACCAGATGACGCAGGATGCCCAGTATTTGCCGTATGCAGAAAAAATTGCCAAAGGCATCCTGTCGATGGTGTCTTCCCGTGGTGAAACCACCCATGTGCTGCACTACCCTTCACTTGAACTCAAGGAGCAATTCCGTATTGTTTACTATGATGGTGAGGCGGCATTTGCCTTGCTACGCCTGTACCAAATCAACCAGTCGCCTGAACTACTGGCCACAGTGGAGCAAATGTTCGAACATTTTATTGCCAAGGATTACTGGAAATATCACGATCACTGGCTGAGCTACTGCACCAATGAACTCAGCATGCTAAAGCCAGACCCGCGCTACTTTGAATTTGGCCTCAACAATTACCTTAAAAACCTGAAGTTTATTAAAAACCGCCAGACAGCTTATGCCACCTTTCTGGAAATGCTGATGTCTGCACATAAGATGGTTCGTCGCCTGCAAGCCAGTCCGCATCAGGATGCACAGCAAACTGCACTGCTGGAACAGGCCCGCCTGTCCGAACTGGAAGACACCATTGAGCTGCGGGCACATTATCAGCGCATTGGTTTCTTCTACCCGGAAATGGCCATGTATTTTGGCAGTCCGCAAACCATTTTAAATGCCTTCTTCGTGCGGCATGACCGCTTCCGTACCCGCATTGATGACAGTGAGCATAACCTGTCAGGCTATATTGCCTATTATTTGCATTTTGAGCGGCAATCCCAGCCCCAACACCATTTGGCACAAGCATCCTCATTGGTCTAATGAGGATGGAGATTACTAATTCGTTTTAGTGCTGTAAGAAATTGCTGGCGTTTAAAATGACCACTATAAATCTAAAAAAACGATTAAAAAATAAAAATTATCTGTTTTACGAATTTTACAATATCCCTTACGCTGAACTCATCGACAAACACTGCTGCTGGCCAGTCGCCAGCCAGCACTTGCTTGCCCTGAGGAGCAGACCATGAGTACCCCACAACGCACGCTGCATATTGTTTTGCAGCATTACGCCGCGCTGGCACAAAACCACTAATCCTTCGTGTTTGATAACCCAACCTTTAATGAATCCGGGGAAATTATAATGAGCCAATGTCCTTATCACCACACCACGACGGCAGGCGCACCTGTTGCCGACAACCAGAACAGCCTAACCGCAGGGCCACGTGGCCCGGTTCTGCTACAGGACTGGCAACTGCTTGAAAAGCTGGCCCACCAGAACCGCGAGCGGATTCCTGAGCGGGTTGTACATGCCAAAGGCTGGGGTGCGCATGGCACCTTTACCGTAACCCATGATATTTCCCGCTATACCTGTGCCAAAATCTTTGACACGGTGGGCAAGCAAACCCCACTCATTGCGCGGTTTTCTACGGTTGCCGGGGAACTGGGTGCAGCAGATGCTGAACGTGATGTACGCGGTTTTGCCCTCAAGTTTTATACCGAACAGGGCAACTGGGATATGGTGGGCAATAATACCCCTGTGTTTTTTATCCGTGATCCGCTCAAGTTTCCGGATTTTATCCATACCCAAAAGCGCCATCCCCGAACCAATGTGCGCTCGGCCACAGCCATGTGGGATTTCTGGTCATTATCCCCGGAAAGCCTGCATCAGGTGACCATGTTGATGTCAGATCGCGGCTTGCCAACTGATGTACGCCATATTAACGGCTATGGTTCACATACTTATTCATTCTGGAACAAGGCAGGTGAACGCTTCTGGGTAAAATTCCACTTTAAGACCCAGCAAGGCCATCGGCATTATACCAATCGTGAAGCGGCGCAGGTGATTGGCAAAACCCGGGAGTCCACACAGGAAGATTTATATGCTTCCATTGAACGCGGCTACTACCCGCGCTGGACAATGTATGTGCAGGTCATGCCGGAAATGCAAGCCCTAAATACGCCGTATAACCCGTTTGATTTGACCAAAGTGTGGCCACATGCAGATTACCCGCTGATTGAAGTGGGAGTGTTTGAGCTGAACCGCAATGCCGATAATTATTTCTCGGAAATTGAACAGGTGGCCATGTCGCCCTCCAATATTGTTCCGGGCATTGGCTTTTCACCAGACCACGTATTGCAGGCACGTATTTTTAGTTATGCCGATGCACACCGCTACCGGATTGGCACCCATTATGAGGCCCTGCCAGTCAATGCACCCCAATGTCCGGTACATCATTACCATAAGGATGGGGCCATGCGCTTTACCCCAAACATGCCGCATGCGGATGCTTACTATGAACCCAATTCATTTGGTGGCCCGGTGGCAGACTCACAGGTTACCGAACCCCCGTTGCGCCTGCATGCCGATTTTGCAGATCGTTTTAATCACCGCGAGGATGCAGGCAACAATGATTTTGTTCAGGTAACAGCCCTGTTCAACCTGTTTAATGCCAAACAAAAGCAGCGCTTGTACCGCAATATCAGTGAAGCCATGGCAGGTGTCGCACCGTTTATTATTGAGCGCCAGCTGGCCCTGTTTGACCGCGTGCATCCGGATTATGGCAACGGCGTGCGGCAGGCGCTGGCTGATGATAAAGCCAGTGCGCCACAACAAGCTGAACTGGAAAGCTATTAAAGTGAGATAGCCTGTTGCTTTTCAGGACAGGAACTCTAGGGCAATAGTACCTGCGCCAGCTCAGCCACCGAATGCACGATGGCTAACGGCTGGTACTGGGCCAGCTCAGCTTCGGAATGCACCCCATAGCTAACACCAATGCGCGGCATGCCAATGGCTTGGGCCATCTGCAGGTCATAGGTCGTATCCCCTACCATTACCGCCCGCTCAACGCTAATCCCGGTTTCTTCAAGTAATTGCTCCAGCATCAGCGGATGCGGCTTGGAGCGGGCTTCATTGGCACAGCGTGTGGCCTTAAAGCGGTGCTGGCTTTGGGTCAGGGCCAGTACCCGATCCAGTCCAATACGGTTTTTACCGGTGGCAACAGCCAAGAGAATGTCGTGTTGCTGCAAG
Source organism: Alkanindiges hydrocarboniclasticus (assembly GCF_001982605.1). Classification (GTDB taxonomy): domain Bacteria; phylum Pseudomonadota; class Gammaproteobacteria; order Pseudomonadales; family Moraxellaceae; genus Alkanindiges; species Alkanindiges hydrocarboniclasticus. The sequence continues at coordinate 4,789 of NZ_MLCN01000013.1, forward strand.
CGGGTTAGCAGCTCATCCACACCACCAAACCAGCGTTGCGTGGCCGAATTGGCCACATAATGCCTGGAATATTCAGCCTGAATCAGTGGATGCAACTCTCCATGTGCCGGAAACAGGGTCTGCATCACCTCAGGCAGCCCAAGCCCAATAATGTTCTTGGCAGCATTTGCACACAGATCAATCTGATATTGCTGTGCGGCCCATTGCAGGCTTTGCACAATTTGCGATACTGAATCAAACAGGGTGCCATCCCAGTCAAAAATGACCAGGTCAAACTGGTTTTTACTACTCATGAATGTCCTAATAGCAAGCCTTGCAACTCTACCACTGACCGTGCAATGGCTAGGGGTTCCCACGGCTTGAGGCACTGAATATAATAATCAGGATTATGGCCGGTCAGATACGCTGTGCCCATGCGGGCAACATCCGCCAGCATTGCCATTTCCATGTCCAGCGCAGAATCACCCACCATCAGGGTTCGGGCGGCCTCACAATTAACCTGCCGCACCACATCAAGCAAAATGGCTGGATCAGGTTTAATCCGCTTTTTGTCAGCGCACATGATACACGAGAAATAATGCCCAATGGCCAACCGGCTGAGTTCTTCATGTACTTCGGCCTGCATGCGCCCTGAAATCAGTGCCAGCTTGTAGCCCAGTTCATGCAGCTTTTGCAGTAACAGGCCAATACCTTCATATAGCTCGGCATGCTGAAATACCCGGGCCAATCCGGCCAGCTCAAGAATCAGCTGCAAATCATTTAGCTGAATGGTCTGCTTATCACGTAAAAGCTGATCAATGACAGGCAGCAATCCACTGTGCTGCAATAGCACGGCATCCGGCATACTGGCTACTGGGCTTTTGGCATCATTAATAAGTCTGACAATGGGGGCAATCGAGTCAAACAGCGTGCCATCCCAGTCAAAAACAATTAGGTCAAACGCTAGTAGAGGTGAAGCCGTTATCTCATCCATGACAATTTTTCAAATACTGCTGGCAAGTGCTATCGGCCTAGCAGGAACTGGCTTAGCTCATTAACAGACTCTGCAATAGCCAGTGGTTGCCATGGTTCCAGACGCCTTAGGCAGTATTCTTCATGGTCATGGGTTACATAGGCCGTACCCAGCATGGAAACCCGGGCAAGCGTCGCCATTTCCATATCCATGGCAGAATCACCCACCATCAACGCACGGTTTGGCACGCATTCCGCCAATGCCAGAATGGCATGAATCATGGCCGGATTAGGCTTGACAGGCCCCTGATCGGAACCCACCACAGAAAAAAAATAATCGTCAATGTTCAGCTCACGCATTTCTGCCAGCACTTCGGCCTGTGCACGGCCAGCCACCACGGCCATTTTCTGGCCGGATGACCACAGTGCCTGCAACAATTCGGCAACGCCTGCATACAGGGTCGTGGGTTTGCGAAATGTGGTAAACCCCTCAAGGTTCAGCAGCATTTTCAGGTCATTGACCTGTACCGCATGATCAGCGCTAATGATCTGCTCCAGCACCGGGACCATGCCGCTTTCCTGCAAGGCCACTCCCTGCGGGCTTTCCGGCTGTTCTTTTTTGGCATCAAACAGCAGGTCAATAATGGGTGATACCGAATCAAACAGCGTACCGTCCCAGTCGAAAATAATTAAGTCAAATGAACCAAATGAAGTAATCAAATTTTCTGTAGCTCCATTTTGACTAAAGTCTAATCCTTCCCGACTATGCCGCCCTCAACCTAAAAACGCAACTGCTGGATCAAATTTTTTATATCGTCCGGCAATTCAGCCTTAATAATTGAATAACCTGGAATTTCAAGCTGGGTGGCATGCAAGCACAGGCGGCGTACAGGGGCTGCCTGCCACGCTACGTCATGGCCATACTTGTCATCCCCTACGAGTGGATGGCCAATAAACAGGCCATGTACCCGGATCTGGTGGGTACGTCCGGTTAAGGGGCTGGCATTCACCAGCGTGGCGTGCCTGAGGCGCTCGGCCACCTGCCATAGGGTCTGGCTGGGCTTGCCCTCGCGTGACACCCTGACCCGCCGCTCCCCATTGGCCAGCTCATAGCGCAGTAGCGGCGCATCAACCATCTGGCTGTCCAGCAACACGTTGCCCTTAACCAGTGCCTGATAAGTCTTGCGGATTTTCCCGGTACGCAAATAATCCTGTAACAGCTTTAGCGTACTGCGCTTTTTACTGATCATTAGCAGGCCAGAGGTGTCACGGTCAATGCGGTGTACCAGTTCCAGATAAGGCTTACCCAGCGCCTGACGTAGTGCCTCAATGACCCCAAAAGCTACCCCGCTACCACCATGCACTGCAATACCGCTTGGCTTATCCAGTACAATCAGTCCTTCATCCTCAAACACAATACGCTGGGTCAGGCTCTGGGCCAGTTCATCACCCACCTTAATCGGCACCTGCTCGTCTGCTGTGGTCCGGCGTATGGGCGCCACCCGAATCTGGTCACCTGTTTTTAAGCGGGTTTCAGCCTTGACCCGACCCTTGTTCACCCGCACCTCACCTTCGCGGATCAGGCGATAAATACGGCTTTTGGGTACACCCTTTAAACGGCTAAACAAATAATTATCAATGCGCTGGCCGTCCTGATGTTCATCGACGTCAAACCAACTTACCTGCTGCCAGCCTTGTTCAGCCATACCTAACCTGTATTTATAAAAAATGTGAATTCACCACTTGCAGCAATCAGTTCATCGCGCTGAATTTGTCCTTGCAAAGAAGAACCAGTGCGGGTGATGCAAGCAGCCTGTTAAGCCAAGCCCGAATGTTAGCAAAAATAACAAACATGCCTTAAAAAATCCTGCCTTCCCGTATGCTTAAACGAAAAGGTCTGATATAGTCAGCGCACGGCGGTGATTGCCCATTGCTTTACCGGTTCAGTTGTGCCAATTGCACCCTGATGGTAAATGCATAATGGTTATCCCTGATAATGCGCAGCACTGCCTAAGGAATACATCCTGGCCGAGGGTTAAGTATATCGGCAAATCTTGTCAGCCTGTATGGGTTTTATCAAATACAAACTAATCTGGCTTACAAGTTTAAATGAACCCTGCCTTTATGCAGGTTTAAATGAAAACTGATACACACATAACAGGTCGCGATCCGCTGTTTTTGGTGTTTTAAAATCAGAAGACAAAACAACTTACCGTATCATGCCAACTGCCATGCGCCATATTACGTGATCCGTAATTGCGGCAGACACCATAGTCAACATGGTGATGCAGTCTTAAGGAATAACTTAACTTGGTTACGGTAAGCGTTTTGCGATTTTAGCCAAATAACAGGTAGCCCCAATCCATTTGATTGGACAAGGCACCGCTATCCGGTGCCAGAGCAAGACTTTGACCTTTGATTAAAAGGAATTAGTACATATCCGTAAATGTGGTTTATCCCCTTTACGCCCAACAACAGATATGTACTAAGAAAGCTCGCCGTTCGCGCGATTATATTGCGAACCGATCTGTGTGTGTGCGTCACTATTAGGTGTCACACCCATGAAACGTATGCTGATTAATGCGACGCATGCTGAAGAGATTCGCGTTGCACTCATCACTGGTAATCGTCTATACGATTTTGACCTTGAAAACCGCACCCGCGAACAAAAGAAATCCAACATCTATAAGGGTCACGTTACCCGTGTAGAGCCTTCCTTAGAAGCTGTCTTTGTCGAGTATGGCGCAAACCGGCAGGGTTTCCTGTCCATGCGCGAAATTGCCAATAGCTATCTACAGGCCGATGCCCGTTCGACCCACAATATCCGTGACCTGATTTCAGAAGGCACTGAACTGCTGGTTCAGGTTGAAAAAGAAGAGCGTGGCAATAAGGGTGCTGCCCTGTCTACCTTTATTTCACTGGCTGGCCGCTATCTGGTATTAATGCCCAACAACCCCAAGGGTGGTGGCATTAGCCGTCAGATCGCCGGTTCCGTGCGTGAAGAAATGAAGGAAATTCTGGCAACCCTGAACATTCCGCGTGGCATGAGCGTGATTGTACGTACTGCCGGGATTGGCCGCACGCCAGAAGAACTACAGCTTGACCTGCAACACCTGCTGACCCTGTGGCAGCAAATCCAGAATACCGCATCCAGCAGTCCATCGCCCATTCTGGTTCATCAGGAAGCCGGTGTTGTTACCCGGGCCGTGCGTGATTACCTGCGCGATGACATTAGCGAAATCCTGATTGACAATGAACAGGCATTTAATGAAGCCCATCATTTTGTGCAACAGGTGATGCCACACCAGATCGACAAGCTGAAAAAATACACGGCTAGCGAACCACTGTTTGCCCGTTTTGGTATTGAAAGCCAGATTGAAACGGCCTACCAGCGCGAAGTTAAACTGCCCTCGGGTGGTTCTATTGTCATTGACCAGACTGAAGCGCTGGTCTCCATTGACATCAACTCGGCCAAGGCAACCCGTGGTCATGATGTTGAAGACACTGCACTAAATACCAACATCGAAGCTGCTGAAGAAATCGCGCGCCAGTTACGCCTGCGTGATATTGGTGGCCTGATTGTCATTGACTTCATTGACATGACCAAAGACCGCAACCAGCGACTGGTTGAAAACAAGCTGCGTGAAGCCACCCAGAGTGACCGTGCGCGGATCCAGTTTGGCCAGTTATCGCGTTTCGGCCTGATGGAAATGAGCCGCCAGCGTCTGCGTCCATCGCTGGAAGAAGCCACCGGCTATGTGTGCCCACGCTGTCACGGTACTGGCATGGTGCGTGACCTGCGTTCGCTGTCTTTGTCAATTATGCGCTCCATTGAGGAAATTGCCCTGCGGGAACGTCAGGGTGAGGTGCAAATTGAAGTACCGGTTGAAATTGCAGCATTTTTGCTGAATGAAAAACGCAATGCCATTATGTATCTGGAACAAAATAGTCAGGTTCGTATTACCGTATTGCCGCATCCGCATCTGGAAACTCCACACTACCATATCCAGTACAACCGTGATGGTTTTGGCCCGGCTAGCTATGAGCGCACCGAAGCCACCCGTGCCAGTGAATCCGAACTGGGCTATGAAGCCACAGACTGGCAACAGCAACCTGTTGCCATTGAAGCGGCAGCGGTAAGCGAGAAAACCCGCCATACAGAACCAGCCGTAAAAGCCACGGCGGCCCAGCCGGTTGCCGCGCCCAAGGCAGACAATCGTGCTTGTGCCTGGCTGGAAAACCTGTTTGTTACCAAGCAGGCCAAAACTCAGGACGCAGTAAGTGCCAAAGATGCAGCCTCTGCCATTGAGCAATTGGTCAATGAAGGTGCGGTGAGCAAAGGCGTTTATGGCAGCCTGAACAAGGTGGCCGCGGCTCAGGAAGAAAAGCCTGAAGCCGTTAATGTGTATAGCAAAGGCACCCCGGTACAGGATGCCATTACACCTGCCAGCATCTCGTCCAGCAATGACAGCAATGGACGTTCCAGCTCCAGCAATGGCCGCCAGCGCAATAATAACCGCAAGCGTGACCAGCAGCGCGAACGCGAGCATACCCCGCGTGAACGTGAGGTGGTTGAAACCATTGAAATCACCCCAGTGCCTGAAGACAACAATACTGCACCACCAGCGCGTGGCCGTGGTCGTCGTCAGCAGCCTAATCAGGACAGACCAGAACGGATAGAGCGCTCAGAACGTCCGGACAGAACCGACAATACTGACAATGCCGTGCCACGTCGTGACCGTCAGGCCAGTAACCGTCCAGTACGAGGCCCACGCCACCGTGACCAAAGCGTTCTGGCAGAAATCCCGGAACAAGCCTCAACGGTCGTCACTGAAACCCGCAGTACCCCTGTTGAAAGTGCTGAACCTGTCGCTGTAGCACAGCCTGTAGGTAATACAGACCGTGCCAATCACGCACCACGTCTGCTGGCTGTTGAGCATGAAAGCCAGGTGCAGATGGTTGAAGCACTGGTGATTAACATTGATTCTCACCAGTCCAGCCTGATCAGCCTTGACCAGCCTGAACCGGTGGTTAATGAAGCAGCCCCTAATCATGCAGCCGATGTGGGTGAAACTCCAGCGGTTGAACAACCCGTAACAGGTTCTGACAGCTCAGAGCCGCAACGTGCGCTAAATGACCCGCGCGAACGTCGCCGTCGCCGTGAACTGGGTCTGGATGAGCCAGCCCTGCAATTTGCAGTTGATCCGGCCTTGATCACCCCACAGGTGGACGAAGTTGCCAGCACCAGTGAGCAGCAGCTTCAGTCACTGCCTATACAGGGCACTACGGGTGAATTTATCCGTGCCGTGCTGGGTGATGCCGCTCAGGATCTGCTCACTGATGGCAATGTTATTGCCGCATTCCTGCAAGCCCTGCAACAGCGTCATCAGGTAGCTAATCCGTCGCAAACAGTGTTACAGCCAGCGCCGCAGCAAACTGCTTCTGTTACACAGGACCCGGTTGAATTGCTGCCGACTACGCCGCCTGCTACACCGGTACAACGTGCAGCCAACGATCCGCGCATACGTCGCAGACTGGCGGCACAAGCAGCACAAGCTGATAGTGTAGTACCTGAAACAAGTCCGGCCAGTGAGGCTCCTGCCGAACAGGCAATCGCTGAACAGCCGGTAGCAGATGAGACTCCAGTGGCTGATGCTATAGACAGCAGCGCTGCTGAATCTCAAGCTGAGCAAGCAATTGACGCCAGCCCGGCCGTTGAAACAGTACAGGCCAATCCGGTTGTTACCACTGCGGCCAATACACCGGCTGAACAAAACCAGCAGGCTGCCCTGCCTGTGGGTGAATCTGAAGCCAATCTGGAAGCCGTCGTTGAAGCCAGTGCCGAAACCGCAGCACCATCAGATGCAGATGACACATCATCCCATGACCAGCACCAACAGCTATCCATTGATGAACAGGCTGACAGCGATGATGCAGCGTCCAAGGCCGACAAGGACAAACCTGCTCGTCCTCGCCGTCCACGTGGCCGCCCACCAAAAAAACAAGGCACTTCCTCTTAAATAGGTGGTGCCATGGGGAAAAGCTCACTCACCAGTGACCCGCCAGCCAGTCCTGAGTACACCATTACTCAACTGGCTGAGCTCACCCTTGCCAGCATTCGCAATATCCGCGCCTATCAGGAAAAAGGCATTCTGCCAGCTCCGGTTAAGCGCGGACGCATTGCCATCTACGGCGAAGACCATCTGGTTCGCCTGCGCATGATTCAGCAGTTACTTACCCGTGGCTACTCCATTGCCAATATCAGTGAAATCCTGCATGCCCATGAACAGGGCCATAATCTCAATCAGCTCATTGGCCTCAATACCGCAGTTGCCAACATCTGGACTGAAGAACTACCGCTTTATTTAAGCCTCGACGCACTGGCCAGCCGCTTTAGCACTGCGCCTACCCCGCAGGATATTCAATACGCGTTTGAAGTTGGGGTGCTGGAACCTGCCCACAATGATCTGGTTAAAATTAGCCATGCCGGCCTGCTTCAGCTTGCCACCACACTTATTGATTACAAGTTCAGCTTCCGTCAGTTGCTGGATATTGTGGTTAGCCTGCGTAAAAATCTGGATACTGCCGCGGCCTCTGTGGCAGAAATTGGCCTGTCCATTATTTTTCCCAAAGCACCGGAAGTGCAGCTTTTTAACCTGAATCAGGCCACCACACTGGTTGAACAGTTACGTCCGCTATTTGCAGCCACCGTTACGACCGAACTCAATAATGCCCTGTCGCGGGCCTTAAAACAGCAAATGACCCAGTATATGATCAGCCATGTGCTTAAACAGTCTGATAATTCGTCCTAATGGGCTCTTGACCCACGCCAGATTTAACGGATAATCGGGCATATTTTTGTAACCATGCACGATTCGCCAACCTGTTGTTGTCATGCAAGCAGCAGGCCCTGCCGATTTAAAACCCTGTACCAACTTAAAATAAAGGATCGCTGTCCATGAGCCAGTCTAATCAGAAAGATGTTATTACCTTAAGCGAAGTGGCAAAGCGGGTTCCTCGTTTACTCAAAAAACTGCCTCATGTGCTCAATGGCCTGATTCTGGCTAATGATACCCGCGCCAGCAAGCCTATGGGCCTAGGCTGGGCCTTTGAAAAAACGGTTCGGCAAAACCCCTACGGCAAAGCCATTTTATATAAAGACACTGAACTGAACTATGTGCAGTTCAATGAATGGATTAACCAGATTTCGCATTTCTTTTTGTCCAAAGGACTGCAAAAAGGGGATGTGGTTGCTGTTTTTGTAGAAAACCGTCCCGAACTGCTGGCAACTGTAGTGGCACTGGCCAAGATTGGCGTGACGGCCGCATTGGTAAATACTGCCCAAACCGGCAAGGTACTCACACACAGCATTAATCTGGTGCAACCCCGCGCCATTGTCGTGGGCGCTGAAGTACAGCCTGCCATCCATGAAGTTCTGGACAGTCTGGATATTAACAAGCAGGAAGTGTACTGGTTTGCAGATCAGGACACCTTAAAAGATGCAGGCACCGCACCAGCGGGCTACCAGAATCTGGCCAGTATTATCCAGCAGTACCCCAGCTTTAATCCGCCAACCACCAATAGCGTGTATTTTGCCGACGGCCTGTTTTACATTTATACCTCCGGCACTACTGGCCTGCCAAAAGCTGTGATTTTCACCCATGGTCGCTGGATGCGTGCCTATGGTACCTATGGCCATATCATGGATTTAAACCAGCATGACGTCCTGTATGCCACCCTGCCGTTTTACCATGCCACAGCGATGGTGGTGTGCTGGGCAGCAGTGCTGGCCGGTGGTTCAGCCTTAGCCATTCGCCGCAAGTTCTCTGCGCGTGAATTCTGGGCTGATGTGCAGCGCTTTGATGCCTCGGCCATTGGCTATGTGGGCGAGCTGTGCCGTTACCTGCTGGAAACTCCGCCAACGTCCATGGACAAAGATCATCGCGTGACCAAAATGATTGGCAATGGCATGCGTCCAACCATCTGGAGCAAGTTCAAGCAGCGTTTTGGGGTGGAAGAAGTGATGGAGCTGTATGCCTCCAGTGAAGGCAACGTGGGCTTTAGCAATATTTTCAACTTTGACAATACTGTGGGCTTCTCTCCAACCCCGTATGCCATTGTCAAATTTGACAAGGAAAAGAACGAACCCATCAAGGACAGCAAGGGCCGTTTTATCAAGGTTAAAACCGGTGAAACCGGCCTGCTGATTGGCAAGATTACCAAGCGCGCACCCTTTGATGGCTACACTGACCCGGAAAAAAATAAATCCGTGGTATTTGCAAACGTGTTCAAAAAAGGCGATAGCTATTTCAATACAGGCGATCTGGTGCGCGACATTGGCTATCGTCATGCCCAGTTTGTTGACCGCTTGGGGGATACTTTCCGCTGGAAAGGTGAAAACGTGTCTACCACCGAAGTCGAAAATCTGGTGGCCGAGCATCCAAAAATCAGTGAAGCGGTGGTGTATGGTGTGGAAATCCCCAATACCAATGGCCGCGCTGGCATGTGCGCTATTACCCCGCATGAAGGCCAGAGTCTGAACGAAGCCGATTATGCCGAGCTGCTGAGTTTCTTCCAGCAAAACATGCCTGCCTACGCCGTACCGGTATTCTTGCGCATCCAGCAGCAAATGGAAACCACGGGCACCTTCAAGTATCAGAAGAATACCTTAAAAACGCAGGCATTTGATCCCAGCAAAACTGATGAAACCATTCTGGTCTGGTTGCCGGGTGAAAAGCAGTATTGTGTAGTGACTTCTGACATTCACAGCAATATTCAGGCATCGCAATATCGTTTTTAAGCCAGAATCGTTTAAAAACCCAGCAAACCGCCGCTTGCAATGCACTCGGCGGTTTTTTTATGACCAAACAATGAAATAAAGCCACATTGGTGCTTGCCATCTTTGAATAAGTTGGTAGAATGTGCGCCACAACGAAGCGTTGTGTTATGGGTCGTTAGCTCAGTTGGTAGAGCACTGGACTTTTAATCCATTGGTCCCGCGTTCGAGTCGCGGACGACCCACCATATACTTCAAATCCATATGCTGCCGTAAGGTGTGGTATGGTGATCAAAGGCTTAAACTTCACGGTTTAGGCCTTTTTTTATGGCTGAATATTTATAGACCTTATAATGCTTTAAACCTGATCAAGGCATTTATCACATAAAAACAATTTATTAAAGACACGGATTTTAGATGACCAATTAAAATTATAAAATAAAAGCCAGGCACAGCAGTAGCATTACGACTGCGCATGGCTTTATTTCAATTAATTTTCTATAAATTACCGTTTGGACATCGGCACTGGTGCATCAATCTCAATCAGTTTTTCAGACTTGAGTTCATCCCAGAAGCTTTGCGGAATTTCAACACCCAATGATTGTACATTGGCTTCCACCTGCGCTGCGGTACGCGCACCGGGAATAATGGCAGCCACTGCGGGATGCGCCTCGGCAAACTGTAACGACGCGGTGCGTAAATCAATACCGTATTCATCCAGCACCCGCTGTACCCGCGCGCGTTTGTCCGGTGCCCACTCAGGAATAGTGCCGTCATACAAATAGCGCTCACGCCCACCCAGATAGCCTGCCAGCAAAGGTGAACCAATTACCGCAGAAGCACCCTTTTCAGCAATTTTTGGCAGGGTTTCATGCAAGGCGCGGCTGTGATCCAGCAATGAATACTGGCAGGCCAGCAAAAAGATGTCCGGGTCAGCCACTTCCAGTGCCTTTAACACCGGTTCAGGGCTGTTTACCCCAAAACCCCACGCCTTGATAATACCTTCCTCACGCATGCGGGTGAGTTCAGGCATGGCACCTTTAACAGCCTCCTCAAAGCGTTGCTCCCAGGGCATTCCAAGGTCTTTTTCATTGTCTGGCGATAAGTCATGGATATACACAATATCAATTTGTGACACGCCCAGCCGCTGCAAGCTGTCCTCAATGGAACGCCTGACCCCGTCTGCCGAATAATCATAGCGATAGTCAAATGGGGCCGGATCAGTCCACATGGTGTCTGGAATCTGATGGGTGGCTGTCAGGATGCGCCCGACCTTGGTCGATAGCGTATAGTGCTCAGGTTTGAGCGTATGCAGGGCATGGCCAAAACGGCGTTCGCTTAAACCCAGTCCATACCAGGGCGAGGTGTCAAAATAGCGGATACCGGCATCAATGGCAGCTTGCAGGGTGTGCTGGGCTGCTGCATCAACGGTTGGGGTAAATCCATTGCCAATGGCCACGCCCCCTAGCCCTAAACGTGCGACAGGACGGCAGCGTGTACTGGCTGGGCTGTTCTTGGCGGTACTGTTACGGGGTATTTGTGCCGTACCATGCTGATAACCCTGCGTGGGCATTACCGTACCGGGCTGTTTAAGGCTGGCATACTGGTCAGTATCAGAAATTGACATCGTTAGCTCCTAATTTGGCATTTAGTTAGCTTGGGCGATCTCTAAGTCGCCTGAGTTTTCACTCACTGCATCAGCACCGAAAAAATCCTGTAGCAACTCAACCTGCTGGTTTTTCCTGATAGGTGCCGTGGAGAATGCTTCAAACTAGCGTGCTTGGCAGGCTTTATTAAGAGGTGATTTGTTGTATTCAGAATAGTCTGTAGGTAATATAATTATTGAAATAACAGCACGGACACTTAACGGTGTTATGATTAAACATGACCATAAAAAATGGGTAATAAAAAAGCCTTGTACGCATTAATGTCTACAAGGCTTCTTGTGGGTTATAAAGTGATTAGCCATGCTTTGCAACCGGCATACCCGCGCGGGATGAGGTTGACTTCAGGGTGGCCGAAGTTGAGTCCAGTTGCATTTCATCCTTACGGAAATGATCCATAATGATGGTGCCGATGCGACCCACCACCACTGCAAACAGGAACGCCAATACAGGATATAAAATAGCAGGAATTGTCATCATGATCTTCACCTCTATTTGAAAAAATTAAATGTAATATGAGTCACAGCCACGTTTCTCATGGCTTAAATGTACGCATTTTTTGGAGTTTTTGAGCATAGATTGTCAGACAAGTTCTCATCCATAACAATAATCCGGAGTAATTGTCAGACAATTTATTGGCTTTTTAATTAAAAAATAGCTAATTTCATGTTTTTAAAGATTTTTTTAAATTATTTCAGTTTTTTTACAGCCTAAAGCTTGCCTGACAGTTTAGAAGCCCCTAACGTAACAATGTGTAAACTCCTTTTACACCAAAACTTTTACACTAAAAATCTCCAAAAAATAAAAGCCTGCGTGTGCAGGCTATAACCGTATCGTTACAGGGCTGACGAGTTTTATAAATGATTAAGCCGGGTTAGTACGTTGTTGGTTTCAATATCAGCATGGAACCAATCCTCATTGCGAGAATTGGTGAGAATATCAATCACCTGTGGCAACACCACTGCAAGGCCAGTTTCAACCGTGTCAGCACCAATACCAAACTGCTGGGCCAGCGCATCAATGCTGGAGTGTTCAAACAAATCCTTCAGCACATCCGGGGTAATTCGGTCATTTACCCCAGGCCCAACCCACGATGCGACCTGCGCTTCCAGCCCTTGTTGCCGCAATGCCTGCAAGGCCTGATTTAAGCCACCTTGCTGCTTGATCCAGTGCAACACCAGTGGAATCAGCTTAAGCATAAAGGAAGCTTGCCGTTCGGGCTGGGCAAAGGCGTTTTCGTGCATATCACTACCTGCCAGCCCACCCAGTGCCGAATCAATCACCTGATTAACGACCGTGCGGTCAATATGCGCGGGATCAGTATGCGTCACATGGTCATGTTTGGTGCCAAGCCCCAATACCTGCCCGTCTAAAGCGGTATTGGCCAGTGCGGAATGCTGGCCACTGGCCTGCTGAATTAATGCATCTACCATGGTTGTTAATGTTGCCATTGCTGCCCTCTCCCTCGTATTCGAACGATTTACGCCTGTACTGTGCCGGTGTCTAAGGCTTTAATGATGGGTAATTCGCCTGATGTTCAACACAAATATTTCGCTGCGGTGCGGATAGTTACGATAAGCTTTAAATCAACAATTTTGAAATCAATGATGACTCAATATCAGTACTTCACTACCATCATTAAAAAACAGTGTTCAAACCGGTCATTTAATGGGATGATCTGTTTAGATGACTCATCGTGTCACTATATAAAGATGAGCGACGCTAAAGCACTGATATTTTGATGTAATGCTGTAATGAAATGCAGGGTATGGACTGTTTTAAAACCAGTTTTGTTGTGAATCGTTTAATACATGCAGCACACACAAGCGCCGCCATTGCTGCTCATTCACCTGATCACGCCAGACCGACAGGAATATACGTTTTCCACTGGCTGTTTTTAGGGTTAAATGGATGACCAGTCCCAAATGCCGAACCCCAAGCAACTGTCCGGTATGTCGTTTGCCCTGACGCTGCTGCCAGTACCAAGTATGGCTATCACCCTGCCACAAGGCATCAATCCGATGGGTAACAGCACTGTTTTTGAGCCACCAGCTGATCCCCAGTAATAGGCTGATCAGCCCACCACGCAGCGGCCATGCCAAACCACTGGCCCAGATCATGGCACTCAACAGCAGCAGTGCCAGCACATGAATAACTGGCTGCACACGGCTTGGAGTTAAAGTGAGATCAACCAGCATGGTTAATAATTGCTGGTCAAATTAATGAAGCAGGTTTTTTAGTTTTTCAATTATGCGCACCAGTTCTGGCTGTTCCGGCTCACTCACCGCCATAAACCAGTCCAGCAAATCGGGGTCTTCCTGTTCAATCAGCAGGGCAAATGCCTGTTTTTCTGCCTCGGGTGCAGTCAAATAGTGCTGGCGCACGTAAGGATCAAAATAAATATCCAGTTCTTTTAAGCCACGACGAGCACGGTAAATAACCTTGCGGTCGTGCAAACTGATTTCATCACTCATGCCTTGCTCCAACAGATTACAAACGTGGCGTAGTGTAGCACGCTGCCTGTTTAACCACGGGCTTGCCTTGTACTGAAAATTGGCAAAAACATTAGATACTGCTCAGTTTTTGGCAATAAAACCCATTGTTGCTCTGGGCATAATCTCTTTTACTGTGTGCCAGGCTTTACTAGCATTTTTGCTGACCAAACTGATTATTTGCAAGGAATCCCATGAGCGCAGCCAATTTACTCCGTCCTTTGCCACCAATGGCACCACGTACCATTTATAACGAAGAGCACGAAGCCTTCCGCGATACGGCACGCCGTTTCTTTGAAACTGAAATTGCCCCTTACCATGAAAAATGGGCCGAGCAGCAACATCTGGACCGTAACCTATGGAACAAGGCTGGTGAACTGGGCCTGCTGTGCGCCACCATGCCGGAACAGTACGGCGGCAGCGGTGTAGACCGTCTATACAGTGCCATCTTAATGGAAGAACAAGCCTACGCGCTGGATTCTGCCTCTGGCTTTGCCCTACACTCTGATATCGTGGCCAACTATATTTTTAACTTTGGTAACGAAGATCAAAAAGCCACGTGGCTACCCAAAATGGCCACCGGTGAAGTGGTTGGTGCCATTGCCATGACTGAACCGGGTACTGGTTCTGACCTGCAAGGTATCCGCACCACGGCTGTTGCAGATGGCGATGACTATATTGTTAATGGTTCCAAAATTTTTATTACCAATGGCTACCTGTGTGACATGGCCGTGGTGGCAGTAAAAACCGGCAACAGCGAAAAAGGTGCACAAAATATTTCCCTGCTGATTATGGATGCCAAGGCAGCGGGCTTTACCAAAGGCAAACCCCTGAAAAAAGTGGGCATGCACGGTCAGGATACCTGTGAGCTGTTTTTTGATAATGTGCGTGTGCCAAAAGCCAACCTGCTGGGCATGGAAGGCATGGGCTTTATCATGCTGATGAAAGAACTGGCTTGGGAGCGCCTGATGGTTGGCCTGATGTCTCAAGCAGCAGCAGAAGCCGTATTTGCCCATACCGTTCAGTACACCAAGGACCGCAAAGCCTTTGGCAAGCCCATTAGCGCGTTCCAGAACACCCGCTTTAAACTGGCCGAACTGCGTACCAAAATTGACATTGGCCGCACCTATGCTGACCGCTGCATGGAACTACAGGTTCAAAATGCATTGAGCGTTGAAGCTGCTGCTGCTGCCAAGTACTGGCTGTCTGACATGGTTAACCAGATTGTGGATGAGTGCGTGCAGTTGCATGGTGGCTATGGCTTCATGATGGAATATCCAGTGGCCCGTGCATATGTGGACAACCGTGCGCATCGTATTTATGCCGGCACCAACGAAATCATGAAAGAGCTGATTGCACGTACCCTGTAAGAATAGAAAATACTATTTTATAAAGGCTATCACCTTATGGTGGTGGCCTTTTTTTATGGTTACATGATGTAAATTTAGTTATGAATAAAAAAATAATATATTAGTTACGCTAAGGTGGTTAGTAGTATTCAAAATTAAATACCTTATACAAAACAACCAGCCCTATACTAACATTAGTTTTTTCAATTAATTATCATACAAGCACAGAAAGATAAGCAATGAACGCATCAGTTAAAATATATAGTTTTTTTTGTATTATCCTTGCTTTCACTTCTCATGTGGTCTACGCAGATGAGATAACAGATCGTACAGTATTTAAGCAGCAGGTTTTAAGGGCATATGAACGACAAGATTTTAAAACTTTAAATAATATATATTTAAACGTTTTAAACAAAAAAAGCAAAAGTAGTAGCGGCACGCTGTTGCTATGGGACTATTACCGAGTATTTGAAAAATATTATGAAACACTATACGTTGATGAAAACCTACAATGGAAAGAGGCAGAAAAAGGTCTAAAGCAATGGGAAAAGCTTTACCCTCAAAGTGCCGCTCCAAAAATAATTCTCATTAGGTTAATGCAAGTAAAATCAAATTCTTATAGCAACGCACGTTTTAAAAATTTAGATAAGGCATCATGTGATGACATATTATCGTTACTAGATAGAACCCAGGTAAAATTACTCTCAACTCTTAAACAAACTTCAAAAAGTGATAAAGCAGAATTTATCGGAAGTATTTGCTATTTTGCATATGACCAATTCGTTAAAGACTCTATATTACATATGGAAAATAGAGTCACATATGATCCTGAATGGTTTACTACCAAAATTCGTCAAGCTAGTAAGGAAGGAGATAAAACTTCCTGCCTTACTATATTTAATGAAGGCATCAAAAAATATCCAAATTACTATAACTTATACTTTGAAACGATACCCTGTCACTTAGGTAACGATAAGCAAGAACGCTTAAGAAAATGGGAATACATTGCTAATCTTGCAGCTAAAAATAATAAAACCATAGATGGTGATGCTTTGTATGCAAGGGTTTACTGGGTTATTTCTTCTTATTTTGGAGTTGATAATTTAAAAGGTAATACTTTAGTAAACTGGCCACGTATGAAAGCTTCTATGAAACAGGTATTAAAAAAATATCCTGATCAGTGGAACTACACGCATTTTGCAGAAATTTCCTGTAGATCAAATGATAAAGAATTTACAAGGTACTTATTTAAATTTATACCCACTTATAATCCTAGCAATTGGGAGAGTCAAGAAATTTACGAATACTGCAAATCTTATATCATCCAATAAAAAAGTGCCCTAAGGCACTTCTTTATACTTAAAACAAGACTTAATCAAACAACTTAAAGCGTTTTTTGTTTTTTGCCTTGCTACCATCAAAGGTCAGGATATCATCTTCAAAGCTGCTGCTACGAAGCTCAGCCTTGTCTTTTAGGTAATTCATGGAAACACGCCATGGATCACTTTTACCCTGACGTGGCATCACATCCGCAGCACGTTTGATATAGCCGGATGCCAAGCTGCCCATTACCGTGTCATCTGTTAACTCGCTGGCATCAGCCTTGGCCACCACCACCTTATAGTTTTTCTTGTCCATGTAGTTAAACATGCGGGCCAAATAATCAGCCGCCACGTCTACTTTTAATGTCCAAGATGCATTGGTATAACCAATAATAATGGCCGCATTGGGTATATTACTCAGTAGTACACCTTTGTAAAGCATGTGATTGGAAGTATTCACTGGCTGGCCATCGATGGTGGCTTGCAAGCCACCCAGAATCTGGATATTCAGACCAGTTGCGGACACAATAATGTCAGCATCCAGCTGCTTGCCAGACTTCAGCAAAATACCATTTTCAGTAAAGCGTTCAATCTGGTCAGTTTCCACTGATGCCTTACCGCGTTTAATGGTTTTAAACAAATCACCATCCGGCACCACGCACAGGCGCTGGTCCCATGGATTATAATTCGGGGTAAAATGCTTCATGTCGACATGCTTGCCCACCTGTAGCTTAACAGTCTTTAACAGGAATTTTTTCACCAGTTCGGGTTTTTCCTGCGACAGTTTAAACACCAGACGCTGCACCCCGATATTACGACTGCGGGTCAACTGATACGCTACTTTTTCCGGCATGAATTTCTTCATGTTGTCGTATAAGGCATCAATGGCAGGCACAGTAGCAATATAAGTTGGCGAACGCTGTAGCATGGTGACATGCGCTGCCTTGTTAGCCATGGAAGGCACTAGTGTGATTGCTGTCGCGCCACTCCCAATAATTACCACTTTTTTGCCGCTATAATCCAGATTCTCTGGCCAGTGCTGGGGCTGAATGACAGTGCCTTTAAACTTGTCTTCATCCGGGTAAGCTGGCTTAAAGCCCTGATCATAATTGTAGTAACCCGTACAGCCCAGCAGGAATCCGGCCGTCCACTGCTCGGTGGTATTATCAGCCACATTCAGTACTTCCAGTTCCCATAGTTTTTTGGCAGAAGACCAGTTGGCTGTTTTAACCTGACGCTGAAAATGAATATACTCAAAAATATTATATTCTTTTGCCGTGTCATTCACGTAATTACGGATTGATGTCCCATCGGCCAGTACTTTGGACTGAGTCCATGGTTTAAACTCAAAACCGAAAGTAGACATGTCAGAATCCGAACGGATGCCCGGATAACGAAATAAATCCCAGGTTCCACCAATACTTTCACGACGCTCTAAAATCGCAAATTTTTTCTGCGGGGCTTTAAGTTTCAAGTGCACCGCGCTGCCAATACCCGAAATACCAGCACCAATAATCAATACATCAAAATGTTGAGCCATCTGTATTATCAATCCGAATTAACCTGCACAAAACATAGTCACTAAATTGACAATAGTCAATGTCAATTTAGGCCATTAGAGTAAATACACTAATAATTTAGGATATATTTGCACAGAACGATATGACCGTTACAGATTTTTTATCTGTTTAAACTGCGTCACCAGCCAGTCACCGATAGCATGGATTTCCTCAAGGCAAACCTGATGCTCCATGGCATATTCCTGCCAGTTCACCGAACAGCCTAATTGTTGCGCAACGGCACAAGCGCTTGCTCCCATTTGTAGGGGGACTACCCCATCATACTGGCCATGCGCAATAAATACCGGAAGTTGCTGCTGCACGGTATTAAACTGCGTTTTCAGCGCTTGTGCGTCCGGGATATAGGTCGATAGGGCAATCACACCGCCTAGACGCTGCTCGTGACTTAAAGCCGCCTGATAGGCAATGGCCCCACCCTGAGAGAAACCTGCCAGAAAAATATGGGATGCATCAATACCACGCTGATGTTCCCGCACAATGAGCTGCCTGATCTGATCAACGCTGCGCTGGATTCCGGCCTGATCGACCTTGCGGTGATCGGCTGACATTTCCAGAATGTCATACCAGGCAGGCATCACATAGCCCCCGTTAATGGTAACCGGAATTTCAGGGGCATTGGGGAATACAAAGCGCACCGGCATATCCGCTGCTAGTTTAAGCTCAGGAATTACCGGTACAAAATCATTGGCATTGGCACCCAGTCCGTGTAGCCAGATAACAGTAAACTGCGGATTTTCTGCGGTTTCAAGTTCAATTACAGATAAGGTCGACATAAGAGGAATTGCTTCAAGGAAGATGCCTCTATCATATAAGAAACTGCTCTTATAAAAATATTCAGGCATAAAACAGGCATAAAAAAACCGGCGCTAGGGCCGGTCTTTTCTACTGTACTGCTTATTCAGCAGCAGGTTGAGTCATGGAGCGATCCACTAATTCAACATAAGCCATTGGCGCAGCATCACCGGCACGGAAGCCAGCTTTAAGTACGCGCAAATAGCCACCTTGACGCTCTTTGTAGCGAGGGCCAAGCTCAGTAAATAACTTACCAACAATCGCTGCACTACGGGTACGGGCAAAAGCCAGACGACGGTTAGCGACAGTATCATGTTTTGCCAAAGTGATTAAAGGCTCAGCAACACGGCGAAGCTCTTTAGCTTTAGGCAAGGTTGTTTTGATCAGCTCGTGTTCAAACAGCGAGTTAGCCATATTCTGGAACATGGCCTTACGGTGGCTGCTGGTACGACCTAATTTCACACCACTATTACGATGACGCATGGTGAATAGTCCTACTAATTAACGGCTACGGTAAGCAAAGCGATCATCCACGCGCAAGCTGGCTGGTGGCCAGTTATCTAAGCGCATGCCAAGCGACAAGCCTTTGGAAGCCAACACATCTTTAATCTCGGTTAATGACTTTTTACCCAAGTTAGGCGTTTTTAACAGCTCAACTTCAGTACGTTGTACGAGATCACCAATGTAGTAAATGTTTTCTGCCTTCAAACAGTTGGCAGAACGAACGGTTAATTCCAGATCATCAACTGGGCGTAACAAGATCGGATCAACTTCTTCACGACTTTGTACAGGCTCTGGCGCATGGTCTTTTTGCAGGTCAACGAAAATCGCAATTTGTTGCTGCAAAATAGTTGCAGCTTTACGAATCGCTTCTTCCGGATCTACAGTACCATTGGTTTCCAGATCAATAACCAGTTTATCCAGATCAGTACGTTGCTCAACCCGCGCATTTTCTACAGTGTAGGAAACACGCTTGATTGGGCTGTAACTGGCATCAAGCTGCAAACGGCCAACCGGACGGGTTTCCCCTTCCGGAAAACGCACATCAGCAGGCTCGTAGCCACGGCCCTGGGTTACTTTCAGGCGCATTTTTAAATGGCCATTAGCACCCAGCGTTGCCAGTACATGCTCTGGATTGACGATCTCAACATTATGCGGTAAACGCAGGTCCGCGGCAGTGACTTCACCGGGACCCTGTTTATCCAATGTCAAATACGCTTCGTTCTGTTCGAACAGTTTAATTGACAATCCTTTAAGGTTCAGCAAGAGCTCGACGATGTCCTGCTGCAAGCCTTCTAAAGTACTGTACTCATGCTCAACACCTTCTACCTCTGCCTCAACCACGGCAGCGCCAGGCAGTGACGAAAGTAAAATGCGACGCAAGGCATTACCTAAAGTGTGGCCAAAACCACGCTCTAAAGGCTCAAGAATTACTTTTGCCGAGGTTCCACTGACCGCATCGACCTTAATCGCTTGCGGAGTCAGAAACTCGTTTGCAGTACGCGTCATATTGCCACCTCAAGGGATTATTTCGAATACAATTCAACAATCAAGCTTTCGTTGATTTCGGCAGGCAGATCGGAACGATCAGGTGCAGACTTGAACGTACCTTCCATCTTGGTATGATCCACTTCCAACCAGGAAGCAATACCGCGCTGAGTACCAAGCTCAATTGCACTTTTGATACGCAACTGATTTTTTGCACCTTCATGTACAGCAATCACATCACCAGCTTTAACTTGGATTGACGCGATGTTTACGCGACGACCATTCAAGGTAATGCTGCGATGGCTAACCAGCTGACGCGCTTCAGCACGCGTAGAGCCAAAGCCCATGCGATACACCACGTTGTCTAGACGGCTTTCCAGCAGTTGCAGCAGGTTGTCACCTGTTGCGCCTTTGGAACGAGCGGCTTCTTTGTAATAGTTACTGAATTGACGCTCTAAAACACCGTACATACGACGTACTTTTTGTTTTTCACGTAACTGTAACGAATACTCAGACTGCTTACCACGACTTTGGCCATGCTGACCTGGTGGTTTACCAGCCTTTTTAGTTTTGACGTCAAAAGGTTTAACGCCAGATTTTAACTGCAAGTCTGTCCCTTCGCGGCGGGAGAGCTTGCATTTTGGACCTATATAGCGAGCCATGAATGAGTCTCCTTATACGCGACGTTTTTTAGGCGGACGGCAGCCGTTGTGAGGAATTGGTGTCACATCGGTAATGCTGTTAATTTTATAACCCACTGCGCCTAATGCACGAACCGCAGACTCACGACCTGGACCTGGCCCTTTAACAAGAACATCCAGATTTTTTAAACCGTAATCTAAAGCAGCTTTACCAGCAACTTCAGCCGCTACCTGAGCAGCGAACGGAGTAGATTTACGCGAGCCACGGAAGCCCTGTCCACCAGAGGTAGCCCAGGCCAGTGCATTACCTTGACGATCGGTAATGGTCACAATGGTGTTATTAAAAGAAGCATGAATGTGAGCGATCCCTTCAGAAACGGTCCTGGTGACCTTCTTGCGGGCGCGGGTATCTTTAGCCATCTTTTAGCTTCCAGAGCAATTATTTCTTAATTGGTTTTTTCGGACCCTTACGAGTACGAGCGTTGGTTTTGGTGCGCTGACCACGAACAGGCAAGCTACGACGATGACGAAGACCACGGTAGCAGCCTAAATCCATCAAACGTTTAATGTTCATGGAAATTTCACGACGAAGATCACCCTCGGTAGGAACCTTGGCAACTTCGGCACGAATCGCATCCAACTGCGCATCCGATAACTCACGGATTTTGGTAGTAGCAGTAATTCCTACAGCAGCTAAAATGTTAGCAGCAGTATGACGGCCAATACCGAAAATGTAAGTTAAAGAAATGACAGCGTGCTTGTTATCCGGAATGTTAACACCGGCAATACGAGCCATTCATTTTCTCCAAAAAGGCAATTGAAAAATCAACCGCCCCATCAATTATGAGGGGGCGGATAATAACGCAATTCACCTAGTGAAATCAACAGGTAAGTTAGCTTATTAAAAAACTATCCTTGACGCTGCTTGTGGCGAGGTTCTGCGCTACAAATTACGCGAATTACCCCGTTACGACGGATCACTTTACAGTTACCGCAAATTTTTTTAACAGAAGCTTGAACTTTCATGTTAAACACCCTTCAGGTTGAATCACGCAAGCACTTACTTGTTCAGCAAGGAAGGTGACTTTTTCATCAATGACTGGTTCTCGTACTGATGTGAGGTTAAATGCGCCTGTAGCTGCGCCATAAAGTCCATCACGACAACCACCACAATGAGCAATGAAGTACCCCCTAAATGGAATGGCACACCAAATGCACTTTGCAATACCATTGGCATTAAACACACCACGGTAATGTAGATTGCCCCAATAAAAGTCAATCGATTGAGAATATGGTCCAAATAACGGGCTGTTTGATCACCAGGACGAATTCCAGGCACATAGGCACCGCTACGTTTTAAATTTTCTGACACTTCTTTTGGACTAAACACCAAAGCGGTATAAAAGTAGCAAAAGAAAATGATCAAACCGCCAAACAGCACGAGATACAAAGGCTGACCTGGTGATAACACCAATGCCATATCCTGCAAAAAACGCTTGATAAAGCCCGCGTTTGGATCAGCACTTCCCACCCATTGACCCAGACTTGCTGGAAATAACAGCAAGGAACTGGCAAAAATTGCAGGAATAACCCCAGCCATATTAATTTTTAATGGCAAATGGGTTTGCTGTGCAGTAAATACCTTCCGACCCTGTTGCTTTTGTGCATAGTTCACAGGAATACGGCGCTGTGCTTTTTCGATAAAAATTACGGCAGCAATCACAGCAAGACTTAAAATTCCAAGCAGTAACAGACCAATCAAACTACTTTGGCCCTGCTGAATAGATTCAAAAGACTGCAAGACAATGCCGGGTAACCCCGCCACAATCCCTGCAAAGATGATCATTGAAATACCATTACCAATGCCGCGTTCGGTGATTTGCTCACCAAGCCACATCAGGAACATGGTACCCGCTACCAAAGAAGTTACTGCAGGAACATAAAAACTTAAGCCTGTAGACAGGGTAATACCCTGACTTTGCAGGCCTGCACACATACCAATCGCCTGAACCAGACCAAGAAACAAAGTTCCTTGCCGGGTGTATTGATTGATTTTGCGGCGTCCTGCCTCACCTTCTTTTTTAAGTGCTTCAAGTGAGGGTACAACTGTAGCCATCAATTGAACAATAATCGAAGCAGAAATATAAGGCATGATGCCCAGCGCCAGAATAGACATGCGCTCGAGGGCACCACCCGAAAACATATTGAACAGGCTAAGAATAGTATCCTTATTCTGTTCAAACAGCTGTGCCAACCGTTCTGGATTAATCCCCGGAACTGGAACATGCGCACCCAAACGAAACACTAATAATGCGCCAAGCAAAAAAAGCATTCGTTGAATGATTTCCTGATATTTCCGATGAAACGCAGGACCTTTTATTGCTTTTTGCATGTTATCTAACGTTGTATTCGGGGGCATAGCCACAGGGGATTACTCCTCAACCTTGCCGCCAGCTGCTTCAATTGCAGCTTTAGCGCCTTTGGTCAGAGCAACACCCTGCACTGTGAATGCACGAGTAATTTCACCTGAAAGTACAATGCGCGCACGGATCTTGTCCTGACGAACCACATTGGCAGCTTTCAAGGTTTGCAGGCTAACAACATCGCCTTCAACCTTGTTCAGCTCAGATAAACGTACTTCAGCGGTTTTCAGTGCCAGTTGGCTGGTAAAACCGAACTTGGGTAAGCGACGGTAAATTGGCATCTGGCCGCCTTCAAAGCCGGCACGAATTCCAGAACCTGAGCGTGAAGTTTGACCTTTCACACCACGGCCACCGGTTTTGCCCAAGCCGGAACCAATACCACGACCCAAACGGCGATGTTCGCGCTTTGCACCTTCAGCAGGTGCAAGCTCATTTAAACGCAAAGTCATGGCTGCACTCCATTATCAACGGGCTCAACGCTTACCATATAGTATACTTTATTGATCATACCACGGTTTGAAGGCGTATCCTGCACTTCAACAGTGTGACCAATGCGACGCAGACCTAATCCCTGCAGGCAAAGCTTATGATTTTTTAAGCGATGTGCAGAAGATTTGATCTGGGTAACCTTGATTGTTTTCATGTCAAATTACCCTTGAATTTCTTCGACAGTCTTACCACGTTTTGCAGCAACTTTTTCAGCAGAGGTCATGTTTTTCAGACCTTTGAAAGTTGCATACACCACGTTGGTTGCATTGGTAGAACCGTAGCATTTTGCCAGTACATTTTGTACACCAGCAACTTCAAGTACGGCGCGCATTGCACCACCGGCAATTACACCAGTACCTTCAGACGCAGGCTGCATGTAAATGCGGCTGGCACCATGGGAAGAGTTAACCGGATGCTGCAGGGTTGTACCATTCAGGTCTACACTGATCATGTTGCGACGTGCAGCTTCCAGTGCTTTTTGAATAGCAGCAGGAACTTCACGGGCCTTGCCACGACCAAAGCCAACGCGGCCATTACCATCACCCACCACGGTTAACGCGGTGAAAGAGAAAATACGGCCACCCTTAACTACCTTGGCAACGCGGTCTACAGCAACCAGCTTCTCAACAAAGCCTTCGTTTTGTTCAACTTTTGCCATGATTAGAACTCCAGACCGCCAGCACGGGCAGCATCAGCCAAGGCTTTAATACGACCATGATATTTAAAACCAGAACGGTCGAACGCTACTTTGGTAATACCAGCAGCTTTAGCACGCTCAGCAATTAAGGCACCCACTTTGGTAGCTGCATCAATGTTGCCAGTTGCGCCAGAACGTAATTGTGCGTCCAAAGTAGAAGCTTGCGCCAGTACTTTGCCACCTTCTGGGGAAATGATTTGAGCATAGATGTGACGCGGTGTGCGGTTTACACACAGACGAGTCGCACCCAATGCACGGATGTGCAAGCGTGTGCTTTTCGCACGACGCAAACGGGATTGTTTCTTGTCGTTCATATAGAACCTCGCGCCTTATTTCTTCTTAGCTTCTTTACGGAGAATGACTTCATCCGAATAACGTACACCTTTACCTTTATAAGGCTCTGGTGGACGGAAAGAACGGATATTAGCAGCAACCTGACCCAGCGCTTGTTTATCAATAGATTTCAAAACAATTTCTGTTGGGGTTGGGGTTTCGGCAGTGACGCCTTCTGGAAGCTGGAAATCAATAGGATGTGAGTAACCCAGGTTCAGGTTTACAACAGTACCTTTAACCTGAGCTTTATAACCTACACCAACCAATTGCAGCTTACGTTCGAAACCGTTGCTAACACCAGTCACCAAGTTATTTAAAACGGCACGAGCGGTACCTGCCTGCATCCAGCTTTCTTGGTTATCATTTGCTGGAGCAATCAGTAATTTACCGTCTTCCTGTTTTAGCTCGACCAGCGCATGCAGGTTGAAAGCCAGTACACCTTTACTGCCTTTCACTTCGACCTGCTGGCCGTTCTGGGTTACTGTAACACCGGATGGTACAGTAACCGGGGCTTTAGCCACACGAGACATGAGGAATCACCTATTAGGAAACAAAAGCAATCACTTCACCGCCAACGCCAGCAGCACGTGCAGCGCGGTCAGTCATGATGCCTTTACTTGTTGAAACAATTGCAATGCCCAAACCTTGCTTAACGCGCGGTAAGTCATTTTTGCCGCGATACTGACGCAGGCCTGGACGGCTTACGCGTTTAACGGTTTCAATAACTGGCTTGCCTTCAAAGTACTTCAGGGTCAATGTCAGTGTTGGTTTACCTTCAACATCGGTAACTTCAGTACTGGCAATATAACCCTCAGACTGAAGCACACCAGCAATGGCTTGCTTCAGTTTGGATTGCGGCATTGAAACAGTAGCTTTCTTTGCCATTTGTGCGTTACGAACACGGGTTAGCATGTCGGCAACGGTATCTTGCATACTCATGTATGTTGCTCCTTACCAGCTTGCCTTAACCACGCCAGGGACATCACCCTGCATAACCATTAAACGCAGCATGTTACGGCTTAAGCCGAACTTGCGGAAATAGCCATGCGGACGGCCTGTTAAACCACAACGGTTACGTTGACGAACAGGAGATGCATTACGCGGCAATGCTTGCAGCTTTAGCATTGCATCCATACGCTCTTCATCGCTTGCATTACCGTTAGCAATAGTTGCCTTCAGTTCAGCGCGCTTGGCAGCATATTTAGCAACTGTTTTTTCGCGCTTTAACTCGCGATTAATCATGCTTTTCTTAGCCATATTGACCTCTTATTTAAACGGGAAGCCAAACGCACGCAATAGTGCACGGCCTTCGTCATCTGTACGGGCAGTAGTAGTAACAGTAATGTCCATACCACGGATACGATCAATTTTATCAAACTCGATTTCAGGGAATACAATCTGTTCCTTGAGACCTAGTGAATAATTACCACGACCGTCAAAAGACTTAGGCGAAAAACCACGGAAGTCACGAATACGCGGAATAGTAATAGCGATCAAACGATCCAGAAATTCGTACATCTGGTCACCACGCAGGGTAACCTTACAGCCGATTGGCCATCCTTCACGGACTTTAAAACCAGCAATAGAGTTACGTGCATGCGTTACCACAGGCTTTTGGCCAGCGATTAACGTCATATCAGATACCGCACCTTCCAACAATTTCTTGTCTTGAGTTGCGCCACCCACACCCATGTTCAGGGTAATTTTGGTAATGCGAGGAATTTCCATCACATTTTTCAGGCCTAATTGCTCTTGCAATTGGGCTCTGATTTCTTCGTTGTAACGTGTTTTAAGTCTGGCCATTGCCCATCAACCTATTACTTCGCCACCGCCACTGATTCACCATTTGATTTATAAATACGGGTTTTAACGCCGTTTTCATCAATCTGGTAACCAACACGGTCAGCCTTTTGGGTTGTAGCGTTAAAAACCGCCACGTTAGAAATATGAAGCGCAGCTTCCTGAGTTACGATACCGCCTTCGGCGCCCGTAGCCTGGTTAGCTTTTTTGTGCTTCTTAACCAGATTAAGGCCTTCAACCTTAACACGGTCACCAGTAACAGACAGAACAGTACCCTGTTTGCCTTTTTCTTTACCTGCGATCACGATAACCTGATCGCCTTTTTTGATCTTCGCCATGACTGCCTCTTACAGAACTTCTGGTGCCAATGAGATGATCTTCATGAACTGTTCAGTACGAAGTTCGCGAGTCACTGGCCCGAAAATACGGGTGGCAATCGGTGCCTTGTTGTTGTTTAACAACACGGCAGCATTGTCGTCAAAACGGATCAAAGAACCGTCCGGACGGCGAATACCGAATTTTGTACGAACGACAACTGCGTTCATTACATCGCCTTTCTTGACACGACCACGTGGAATTGCTTCCTTCACGGTCACTTTGATAATGTCGCCAACGGAAGCGTAACGACGATGCGAACCGCCCAGTACTTTAATGCACTGAACACGGCGAGCGCCGCTGTTGTCTGCCACGTCGAGCATCGTTTCGGTCTGAATCATTGCCCTACTCCAAAACCGAGCATCATCGGTCAATTCGAAAGGCGCAAATGCTACCTGAATTTAACCGATGATGCAATAAGAACTAGTTTTGCCCAGCTGTTTCTACAACTTCAACCAAAGTCCAAGCTTTGGTTTTAGAAATAGGACGGCTTTCTTTGATGGTAACGGTGTCGCCAATTTTGGCTACATTGTTTTCATCATGGGCGTGTAACTTCGTGGAACGGCGGATCATTTTGCCATACACAGGATGCTGAACACGGCGTTCGATCAGGACAGTAATGGATTTTTCCATTTTGTCACTAACCACTTTGCCAGTCAGCGTACGTTGAGTAGTTTGTTCGCTCATTGTCCGTTCCCCTGTTTCTCGGTGAGGAGAGTTTTAATGCGTGCAATGGCTTTACGAGCTAATTGCACTTCGTGCGTTTTGCCCAGTTGACCAGTTGCTTTCGCCATACGCAGGCGAAATTGATTTAGTTGTTGCTCATCAAGCGCAGCATTCAACTCTTCAGCCGATTTTTCACGTAAATCTTTGGTATTCATTACATTACCGTCCGAGTCACAATAGCGGTTTTGAACGGAAGCTTGGCTGCTGCGCGTGTAAACGCTTCACGAGCCAGTTCTTCTGAAACCCCTTCCATTTCGTACAGGATTTTACCAGGCTTGATCTCGCAAACCCAATATTCCACGCTACCTTTACCTTTACCCATACGAACCTCAAGAGGCTTCTGGGTAATCGGCTTGTCCGGAAATACGCGGATCCAGATTTTACCGCCACGTTTTACACGACGGTTAATAGCACGACGGGCTGCTTCAATTTGACGGGCAGTAATACGACCACGCTCAATAGATTTTAGCGCAATCGTACCAAATGCGACTGTACTTCCGCGATTCGCCAGACCAGTATTACGGCCTTTATGCACTTTACGGAATTTGGTGCGTTTTGGTTGCAACATGGATTATTCTCCCTTGTCTGCAGCAGCGCGGCCTTCACCACGTCCACGGCCTTCACCACGTCCACGACGGTTTTCACCGTCATTACGGCCTTCGTTACGACGGTCATCACGACCACCGCGACGCTTAGGCTGACGCTCTTCAGCTGGAGCCGGGTTTAATACCTGACGCATACCGCCCAGGATTTCACCACGGAAGATCCACACTTTAACGCCAATCGTACCGTAGGTTGTTTCAGCACGCATGGTGGAGTAGTCAATGTCTGCACGTAAGGTATGCAATGGCACACGGCCTTCACGATACCATTCGGTACGGGCAATCTCTGCACCACCCAGACGACCAGATACTTCTACCTTGATCCCTTTGGCACCAGCACGCATGGAATTCTGTACAGCGCGCTTCATGGCACGACGGAACATCACACGCTTTTCCAGTTGCGAAGCAATGCTTTCAGCAACCAGACGGGCATCAAGATCAGGCTTGTCAATTTCATTGATGCTGACTTGCGCAGGCACGCCCATAATCTGGGTCAGCTCACGCTGCAATTTCTCAATGTCTTCGCCTTTTTTGCCAATCACAATACCAGGACGCGCAGTGCTAATGATGACTTTGGCAGCACCAGTAGG
This sequence comes from Alkanindiges hydrocarboniclasticus, assembly GCF_001982605.1. Taxonomy (GTDB): domain Bacteria; phylum Pseudomonadota; class Gammaproteobacteria; order Pseudomonadales; family Moraxellaceae; genus Alkanindiges; species Alkanindiges hydrocarboniclasticus. Next base: position 33,879 of record NZ_MLCN01000013.1, read on the forward strand.
ACGCTCAATCAGGATCTTGCTGACCATGGCAGATTTTAATTTCTTATACAAGAAATCACGAACCTGTAGGTCTTTTAGCAAATATTCAGCATAGTTTTTCGGATTGGCATACCAGTTGGCGTTATGACGCTTCACTACACCAAGGCGGATACCGATTGGATGAACTTTCTGACCCATATCAAACCCCTACCTTAACGGTGATGTGACAGGTACGCTTGCTGATGCGATCTGCACGACCCTTAGCACGCGGTAAAATGCGTTTTAAGGTAATGCCTTCATCTACATAGATTGTAGAGACTTTTAGATCATCAACATCCAAGCTATTGTTGTGTTCTGCGTTCGCAATTGCAGATTCCAGTGCTTTTTTGACCAGAACAGCTGCTTTTTTATTGCTGAAAGACAGAATTTCGAGTGCGCGTCCAACCGGCTTGCCACGAACCAGGTCAGCGACCAGGCGAGCTTTCTGGGCCGAGATGGCCGCACCGCGTAATTTAGCAGTTACTTCCATTTTGACACCTTACCGTTTGGATTTCTTGTCAACACCGTGACCGCGATAGGTACGGGTTGGCGCAAATTCACCAAGTTTATGACCAACCATGTGTTCAGTGATAATCACAGGAACATGGTTACGACCATTGTGAACAGAGAGGGTTAGACCCACAAAGTCCGGCAGAATCATCGAGCGACGTGACCAGGTTTTGATCGGCTTGCGAGAGTTTGCAGCTACAGCAGCTTCGACTTTGGCAAACAGATGCGCATCGACGAACGGGCCTTTTTTCAGAGAACGAGGCATATTCTAATTCCTTACTTGACGCGACGATCACGGATGATCATGTTAGTCGTACGCTTGTTGCTACGAGTCTTATAACCCTTGGATTTTTGACCCCAAGGACTTACTGGATGCATACCCTTGTTGCGGCCTTCACCACCACCATGCGGGTGATCAACCGGGTTCATTGCCATACCGCGAACGGTAGGACGAACACCACGCCAGCGGCTTGCACCAGCTTTACCCAGTGAGCGCAGGTTGTTTTCTGAGTTGGAAACTTCACCCAGAACTGCACGACACTCGATATGCACTTTGCGCATTTCGCCAGAACGCAAACGGATGATTGCGTAGCTACCGTCACGACCCAGCAACTGAACAGAAGTACCAGCAGAACGTGCCAATTGCGCGCCTTTACCGATTTTCAGTTCCAGATTATGCAGGGTAGAACCCAGTGGCATGTTGCGCAGCGGCAAGCAGTTACCAGTACGGATGGGCGCATCATTACCTGACTGTACACTGTCACCCACATTCAGGCCTTTAGGGGCGATGATGTAGCGACGTTCGCCATCAGCATACTTTAACAGTGCGATGTGGGCGGTACGGTTAGGATCGTATTCAATGCGCTCAACAGTGGCTGGAATGCCATCTTTGGTACGTTTGAAGTCAATAACACGGTACAACTGCTTGTGACCACCACCTACGTGACGTGTGGTGATATGACCGTTGTTATTACGGCCACCAGTTTTTTTCTTATTTTCAGTCAACGCGGCTAAAGGGCGGCCTTTGAACAGATGTGGATGAACCACTTTCTCTACAAAGCGACGTCCTGGAGACGTTGGTTTACATTTTTGAATAGGCATAATTTTCGTCCTTACTCCGCTGTGCTCTCAGCGGTATCGCCCAAGTCAGCCATTTGAACATCCTGGCCAGCTTTCAGGGTGACGTATGCTTTTTTGCTGTCGGAACGACGTCCAACAGTACGACCAAAGCGTTTGGTTTTACCCTTCTGGTTTAGTGTGTTCACAGATTCAACCTGAACACCAAAAAGAGTTTCAACCGCTTTTTTAATCTCAAGCTTGGTGGCATTGACGTCAACTTTAAAAACCTGAACGCCAAGGGTGTCACCCAGTACCTGAGCTTTTTCCGAGTAGTGTGGTCCTTTTAGGACTTGATACAAGCGTGCGTTATTCATCCTAGTTCTACCTCAAGTTTCTTGGCAGCATTTACGGACATCACAACTTTATCAAACGCGATCAGGCTAACCGGATTAACTGCAGCAGCATCCACCACGTCAACGTGAGGAATATTGCGTGCGGCCAGATACAGATTTTCATCTATAGCATCAGTCACGATTAATGCACGAGTTGCATTCAGGTCGTTTAGTTTGCCAAGCAATTCTTTGGTTTTAGGTGCAGATACAACAATATCTTCAACCAGTACCAAACGTTCCTGACGAACCAGTTCAGCCAGAATACATTGCATCGCACCACGATACATTTTGCGGTTTACTTTTTGAGACCAGTCTTGAGGACGGGCTGCAAAAGTTTTACCACCACCACGCCAGATAGGGCTACGAATAGAACCCGCACGTGCGCGACCAGTACCTTTTTGTTTAAAAGGTTTTTTACCGCCACCAGAAACTTCAGCACGAGATTTTTGTGCTTTAGAGCCTTGACGAGTACCTGCCAGATAAGCAGTTACTACTTGGTGTACCAAGGCTTCATTGAATTCTCTGCCGAAGGCAACGTCGGACAGCTCAACAGCTGCACCAGAAACAGTCTTCAGATTCACGTTAATATCCCTCAGGCCTTGATGGTAGGACGAACGATAACGTCGCCACCAATCGAACCGGGTACAGCACCTTTAACCACCAGAACAGAACGTTCAGCGTCAATAGATACCACTTCAAGACCTTGTACGGTTACACGCTCGTCACCCATGTGTCCGGCCATTTTCTTGCCTTTGAACACGCGACCAGGTGTCTGGTTTTGACCAGTAGAACCATGTACACGGTGAGAAACCGAGTTACCATGAGTTGCATCTTGTGTGCGGAAGTTCCAGCGCTTAACACCACCCTGAAAACCTTTACCTTTGCTCTGACCAGTAACGTCAACGATCTGACCTACTGTGAACACGTCCACACCGATAGTGCCGCCAACTTCACGACCATCAAGGTCTGCTTCATTAACGCGAAACTCTTTCACAACACGACCAGCAGCAACGCCAGCTTTTGCATAGTGACCTTTCTGGGCGTTGGTTACGCGAGAATCGCGACGTTCGCCAGTGGTAACCTGCACAGCTTGGTAGCCATCAGTATCCAGTGTTTTGATTTGAGTAATACGGTTTGGATCGACTTCGATCACCGTGACTGGCACGGAGACGCCGGCTTCTGTGAAGATACGGGTCATACCGCACTTACGACCGACTAGACCAATAGCCATTTGTTTAACCTCTTAAAAAGCGGCTTGTTGAGCAGTTTTGCTGTTTAAAAGCATTTAGTTGCATCAACTTACCGAAAGCCTTAACACTACACCAACTAATCGAGGATTAGCCCAGTGCGATCTGTACGTCTACACCAGCAGCAAGATCAAGTTTCATCAGTGCATCAACTGTTTTATCAGTTGGCTGTACGATATCAACCATGCGCTTATGGGTACGGATCTCATACTGATCACGCGCGTCTTTGTTAACGTGCGGGGAAGTCAGTACGTTAAAGCGTTCGATGCGAGTAGGCATCGGAATCGGGCCGCAAACTTGCGCACCAGTGCGCTTAGCGGTCTCTACGATCTCCTGGGCAGATTGATCAATCAGACGATGATCAAACGACTTCAGGCGGATACGGATTCTCTGGTTAGCCATACCAGTTACTCCAAGCCAAATAATAAAGAATCACCCTTGACGCGCCTCGGCAAAGAGGGTCAAAGGCAGTGAAAATCACTAAGGTCGAGAACGATGCCCCGACTGTGGTGGCTGGTTTTGACAAGCAAAACACAGCCGCTTGAGAAACACGAGTTTCTCGAAGGCTGGCTATTGTATGGATAAACTGGCTTAAAAGCAAGCAATCTTATGTAGGCTGTACGTTGTTTTTGGCGGGTTGCAAGGCAGCCGGTTTTTGATGGCGCGCAGTGGCTTGCAGCACAAAATCGATGGCACGATTCAGCATGATATTGGCAGGCTTGAACACATCCAGTGAGGTATCCATGAGTTCATGGAATGACTGGATATACGTGCCGTCCTTGTTTTCCATGTCAGGCTTTTCTTCCAGAAACAGGGCCAGATTGATAGGCGTGATTTCCGGATGAAACTGAAAGGCCAGTACATTGTGTTGGTACTGATAGGCCTGCTTTGAACACGCTGCACTACCAGCCAGCAGCACTGCTCCTTCGGGTAGCTCAAAGGTTTCGTTATGCCAGCTTAGGGCAATCAGGTCGTCAGGGAAATCAAAGATATGCTGTGAAGGGTCATGCTGCGCGGCACCATCGACCTTAAAAATAGACCACCAGCCAATTTCTTCATACTTGTTTTTATGAATGGGGGCGCCCAGGCTGCTGGCAATGAGCTGCCCACCCAGACATAAGCCAATAATCGGCTTGTCCTTGGCCATAAAGTCACGAATCCACTGTTTTTCCTGCTTTAGCCACGGATAGGTGGCTTCATCGTTGACACTCATGACCCCGCCCATAACAATCAGCAGGTCAATCTCATCGGTACTGGGCAGATGACTGGCCTGCTGCCCTTTTTCCAGTGCAAAAAATTCGGTGTGGCTGAGTACAGCGCCTTTTTGTTTCAGGTAATGCTCCGGGCTGCCATAGCCTTCATGCAAGATGTGCTGGAAATAATGGACCCGTAGTGCTGTCTGCATCAGTTTTCCTCCGGCTGCTTAGTTAGATGTCTGAACTCATGACTAAAACGATCATTAGAACATGAGCCATTTTGTGACTGTGTTATCTTTACAGACAAAACCGTTGCCAAATTGCAGCCTATTCTTAATGTTGTTTTCTGTATGGCCCACAAAAATAAAGCACGGTTAAGCTTGCCAGAACAGCATTCTTTATTTAGCGTGCAAACATATATTGCCTTATGGATTTGCCATGCCGGATTCAGCCAGACCAAAAACCAGCATCCTAGCTGACATTCATGCAAGCACCCGCCTGATTCACCCTAATAAACAGGTTCCAGAAGGTTTTCGGGGTGTACAACCTGCCGTGTACCGTGCCTCTACCGTGTTTTTTGAATCTACACAGGCCATGCGCCAGCGTAACTGGCAGGATGATTATGACTATAGCTACGGGCTGCATGGCACCCCAACTACCTATGCACTGGCTGACCGGATTGCCGCACTTGAAGGGGGTGAGTACTGCATTTTGGCCCCCAGTGGTTTGTCTGCCATTAGCCTAGTGAACTTTACGTTTTTGCAGCAAGGTGATGAAGTTTGGCTACCAGATAATATTTATGGCCCCAACAAGGATTTGATCAAGCAGCTTAAGGCGCAGTTTGGGATTGAATATTACCTGTATGACCCGCTGGATGTCAGCAGCTTTAAGCCTACGCCCAAGGCTAAACTGATCTGGCTGGAAGCGGCCGGGTCGGTGACACTGGAATTTCCCGACCTGTGCGGGCTGGTAAAAAAGGCACAGGCGGCCAATATTCTTACCGTACTGGATAATACCTGGGGTGCCGGGCTGGCTTTTTGTCCGTTTGATTTTTCGGTTGAACACTTAAGTGTGGATATCAGTGTGCATGCCTTAACCAAATATCCCAGCGGGGGTGCCGATGTACTGATGGGCAGTATGGTGACACGGCAACGTAAGCTGCATCTGGCGCTATTGCGTACCCACGCCTTACAGGGAATTGGCATTGGTGGCGATGATGCAGAGCGGATTATTCGCAGTCTGCCCAGTATCCAGCTGCGTTATGCCCAGCAGGATGACAATACCCGGCAACTGGCAGACTGGTTAAGCCAGCAGGATTGCTTTGCACACGTGCTGCACCCTGCCCTGCCCGATGCCGCAGGACATGCATTTTGGCAACAGGTGTGTGGTGTCAGCAATGGCGCAGCCGGACTAGTGAGTGTGCTGTTTAAGCCAGAGTTTTCACTAGAGCAGGTTGATGCATTTTGTGATGCCTTACAGCTATTTAAACTGGGTTATAGCTGGGGTGGCCCAGTGAGTCTCGTAATGCCCTATCAGTTAAATTCCATGCGGCAAATTAGCCCAACCTATAATGGTGTACTAGTTCGCTTTTGTATTGGACTGGAGCATATTGAAGACCTTATTGCAGACATTAACCAAGCACTTTACAAATTATTAATATAATTTTTTCAAATGGTTAATTAAATTTTACCAATCACTTAAAGAAATTATGGGATTAAATATTGACAACAGGATTTCATAAAATGTATTTTATATACATCTTATAGCACAGCCAGAGATGCTTGCCATGTTAACCCAGAGCCAAAAAGATCTTGTTAAAGCCACTGTTCCTGTATTGCGTGAACATGGGGTTGCCTTAACCAGCTATTTTTATAACCGGATGCTGACCAATAACCCGGACTTAAAAGAAACATTTAATCTGGCACATCAGCGCAGTGGCGCTCAGGCTCAGGCTTTGGCAGGCGCCGTACTGGCCTATGCCGAGAACATTGAAGACCCGTCTGTACTGGCTCCTGTGATTGAACTGGTGGCCCATAAGCATGTGAGCCTGAATATTCAGGCCCCGGATTACAATATTGTGGGTGAAAACCTGCTGCATTCCATTAGCGAAGTGCTGAAAGTACCGATGGAAGATGAACTGATTGCAGCATGGGCAGCGGCTTATGGGCAACTGGCCAATGTCTTTATTGAAACTGAACAAAAGATTTATCAGGAACATCAGCAAACCCAAGGCAGCTGGCTGGGCTGGCGCACCTTTAAAATTGCCAAAAAGGTCAAGGAAAGCAGCGAGATTACCTCGTTCTATCTGGTTCCCAGCGATGGGGGCAAACTGCCACCGCATCAGGCCGGACAATATATTTCGGTACGGGTGACTGTGCCTGAGCTGGGTCACAAGCAGCCTCGCCAGTACAGCTTATCGGATAGCCCGCGTGCGGATCATTTGCGCATTTCAGTAAAGCGTGAAGAAGCCCAAGGTGACAAAATTGGCGGCTGGGTATCCAATACCCTGCACAGCCTGCAGGAAAATGATGAGATTGAAGTCACTGCACCAACTGGTAATTTCTTCCTGTTTGATAGCACTAAGACCAATGTACTGATTAGTGGCGGTGTGGGCTTAACCCCAATGATTGCCATGCTGAATCATCTGGTGAGTCTGGACATGCCAAAGCCGGTACACTTTATTCATGCCTGTCGTGGTAGTCAGGTGCATGCCATGAAGCAGCACTTGCATGACTTAAAAACCCAGCAGCCCAATTTAAGCCTGTGGACGGCCTATGAGCAGCCGCAGGACAGTGATGTGCTGGGTCAGGATTACCACTGTGCCGGCCGTTTGAATCTGGCCGAGTTGCCTGCTGAACAATTGCCGGTAGATGCCGATTATTACCTGTGTGGTCCGATACCGTTCATGCAGGAACAACATAAGGCACTGGTGGCACGCGGCATTAAACCTGAACAAATCCACAGTGAAGCCTTTGGCACTGGCGGGGTACACTTTAGCTAACAGTGTCTTCGCTTCTGATATTAAGCACAACTGCACTTTAGCGGATGGTGATTTAGTTATTCTGCGAGCAAGGGTTAATCTGTGATAGGATTAACCCTTGCTTTTATGTTAAGCAACCTATTTTCTGTTTCTGTGTAATTTTAGGCTTGTGTACCTGAATCATGCAATTAAACCGGTTTACCGATCTTGGCTTGCGGGTACTGATTTACCTGACCCAGCCGGCCCGCTCAACCCCCTTTACCATCAGTGAGATGGCAGAGGAGCTTATGGTGTCGCATAACCATCTGGTGAAGGTAGTGCACTTTATGGGCAAGCAGGGCTGGGTACAAACCACGCGCGGTAAGGGCGGCGGCATTAGCCTTGCGCGGCCTGCCAGTGAATACCGCATGGGTGAGGCGATTAAAATGCTGGAAAAAAACACCCAGAACCAACTGGTGGATTGTCACACAACGCCCTGTACCCTCATCAATATTTGTATCCTCAAGCCGGCACTGGATCAGGCCTTGCAGGTGTTTTTTGACTATCTGGATCAATACACACTGGCAGACATGATTAAAACACCGCTGCATCAAGCCATTAAGCACGATAACCGCATTCCGGTGCTGGACTTGCTGCTGGCGCAATAGCGATGACCTGATCATTTGGACCGAGCAAGGCTAACCCAATCACCACGACAGGCCACGAAGAAAAAACACAGGCCGTGCAAAAGGCTTTATACTGCACCCAGATGATTTCTCACCTCATACCATCCCAGATAACACTCTCCTAGATCATTAGAGCCCTGTTTGACTATGCGCCCTAAAGCCAGAATACCCAAGTTTCAGCGTCACGACTTCAAGCCGATTTCTTACGCCAAAAAAGAAGATACGGCCACCTCTGCCTATGCCAGCAGCGCCCTGAACTGGTTGCGCAAGGCCGAGTTTTTAATGAGCGCACCCAAGCTGAACCTGTGTGTGGAAGACAGCGGCTTTGAGATTGCCTTTGCGGGCCGCTCCAATGCCGGCAAGTCCAGCGCCATTAACTGCATTACCGATCAAAATCAATTGGCGCGCGCATCCAAACGTCCGGGTCGTACCCAGATGATCAACTTTTTTAGTCTGGGCAATCCCGACCAGCGTCTGGTTGATTTGCCCGGCTATGGCTATGCCGCCGTACCGGAAGAAATGAAAAAAGTCTGGCAAAAAGAGCTACAGAATTACCTGATTGAACGCAAAAGCCTGACGGGTCTGGTACTGCTGATGGATGTGCGTCATCCCTTAAAGGACTTTGACCGCATGATGCTGGAATGGGCCAAAGATCGTAACCTGTTTGTGCATATCCTGCTGACCAAAGCGGACAAGCTCAATCGTGGGCCAGCCAGCACTGTATTGCTGGAAGTGAAAAAAGAACTCAAAAAAATGAAGCTGGATTTTTCCATTCAGCTGTTTTCATCGTTAAGCAAGCTGGGTCTGGAAGAACTGGCCATGGTGATGGCTGGCCGCCTGAACTATGTGGTGGATGAGAATGGCAAGCCGATTAATCCGATGGAAAATACCCTGGATATTCAGGAAATCAGCTTGCTTCATCCCGATATTAATAGTGATGCCTCAGGGCTTGAAGGCATTAATATTGACGATATTCCCGAAGTGGGTGATGAGGATCTGGATGAGTAAACGATAGTGTATGAAAATGAAATAGATACTTTAATATTTATTTCATTTCTCATCGCTCACTCTCCCCTATCATCTCAATGACCCACACTTCCGATTGTGATCCCAAGCGAAACGGGACGCCCCAAAAGCCAAAACCTGAGCTGACCACCACATGGGTATTGCGGATTTTCTTATAGCCATACGCCACAGTATTTAAGTATTTTACAATAAAATTGGCGGGGAAAATCTGCCCATTGTGAGTATGGCCGGATACCTGCAAATCAACCGGTAACTGGCTGTTTTCATGAATACCACTGGGCCGATGATCCATCACAATGATGGGTTGATTCAGGTTTGCAGGCATTAATTCCGTGGTGGCTTTGCGATTGCCCACCATATCATCCAGTCGTCCGGCCAGCCAGACCTGATTATTGACCAGCACGCTTTCATCAATCAGCACCTGTACACCGGCCTGCCGCAGTGCATCAGTGATTTGTGCCCGATTGCCATACAAGTCATGGTTACCCAAGGTGGCATATACACCAAGCGGCACCTGATCCACCAATTGCTGCAAGTTTTTCTGCATCTGGCGGGCCTGATAATGCTTAATGTCATCATCCATAATATCGCCCGGCATCAACAGCAGCTGCACTTTTTCACGCTGAACAATGTCACTTAGTTGATCCAGTTGCCGGTTGCCCACCAGCAGGCCCAAGTGCAAATCCGAAACCATGCCAATGCGTAGCGGTGTGTCTAATGGTTTGGTAGTAGTAATACGTAGCCTGCGCACAATAGGGCTATACGCGTTATAAATGCTGAGACCAACCAGCCCTGTAAAGCCCAGTACCATTAGCAGCAGTACGCCATAATTCTGGTAAAATGGCTGTTGATACAGGGCATCCATGCCATAGCCAAGCATGATGTTGACTAGTACCACGGCAATGGTGGTTAAAATTACCAGCCACAATAGCGTCAGCCATGTCATGGCAATTTTAAGACCCAAGCTAAAAATCCGCAGGATCGCTACCAGCAATAAGCCATTGCTGATGGCAAACAGGCTCCATAACAGATACTGCGCCAGTTGCGGGCTTAACATACTGGCAAAGCCCCAGCGCAAGCCCTGTGCTGCGGCATAAGTAAACAGCTCAAACAATACCACCAGAATTCCTACAAACAGCCAGCGCATGCATTTTCTCTTGTTAAGGTTTTAAATCTGGAACATCTAGGACTTGCGATTTCGCTCCATCGCCAGCGTAGACACTTCAAAGCCCAGTTTCTCAAAAAAATTGGCTGAGCCTTCACGTCCTGCACGCAGTACCCATGTTGCATTGGGTGCGCTATTGATCACAGCCTGCACCAAATCACGGCCCATCCCCCGATTGCGATGAGCTGGCGCAACCACCAGCATGGAAATATAGCCATTCGACAAGCCATCGGTGATTGCACGAATATAGCCAATCACCTACCCCTCATGTAGCGCAATAAAGTTACATGACGAGGCATTCACCAAGGCGTCAAACTGCTCAAGGCTGGTAATCCGCTGCGACCAGCCATTGTCCTGTAGAAGCGCATACGCGGCCTGCCGGTAAGCGACATCACATTCATCTGCTGTTAAGCTGCGTATTTCGGTTTGCATGGGTTTATACTCAGTGTTTGCCTTTCATTGCCGAGGTTAATCATGCAGGCCACGACATTTTCAGAGGCTGAAAAAAGCCTGATTGTGGAAAAAATCCAGCGCTACTTCAATCAAGAGTTAGGTCAGGATATTGGTGGCTTTGATGCTGAATTCCTGCTGGATTTTTTTGCTGTGGAAATTGGTCATTTCTTTTATAACCGCGGACTGTATGATGCCCAAGCCATCTTAAGCCAAAAAATGGATGACCTGAGCGATGCTATTTATCAACTGGAAAAACCTACTGATTTTTCAGCGCGCTAACTTATATTAATCCAGTGGCGGCGAAGGTGTGGTTTGAACTGCTGCTGTACTTTGGGTTGCTGCGTTGTCCAGTCCGGCAAAACGCTGTACCACCACACTAATCATCATATCGCCCTGCACATTTACCACGGTGCGCACCGTATCCAGAATACGGTCAATGGGCAATAAAATCGCCACGGCTTCAGCAGGTAGGCCCACTGATTGCAATACCATAATCATGGTCACCATACCGGCACTGGGAATGCCCGGTGCGCCAAGGGACGCAATCATGGCGGTCAGGCACACAATAACCTGCTGGCCAATGCTTAAATCCATTCCCACCAGATTGGCAATAAACAAGGCGGCCGCCGCTTCATACAATGCCGTGCCATCCATGTTCATTTGTGAACCCAGCGGGACTACAAAGCCCACCACGCCCGGATTAACCCCCAGATTTTGCTCGGCACAGCGCATGCTCACCGGCATGGTGGCTGAGCTGGAACTGGTTGCAAATGCAGTAATCAGTGCAGGCCGCGCTCCCCGAAAAAATCTTAGCGGCGACATTCTGCCAAAAATCCATAACAGGGCGGGCAGCACCACCAGACCATGAAAAATAGTACTGCCAGTCACCACCACAGCAAATGTGGCAAGACTGCCCAGTACATCCAGACTTTCGCTGGCAATCAGTTTGGCCATTAAGGCAAAAATACCAATGGGTGCCAGCCACATAATCCAGCTAACTATTTGCATAATGAGCTGAAATGACTGTTTAAAAAAACCATGAATAACCTGATAGCGCGGGCCACCAGCCACCAGTGCCGCACCAACCAGCAAGGCAAACACCACCACGGCCAGTACATTATTTTCCGCCATGGCCTTAAAGGGATTTACCAGTACGCCATTAATAAACTGGCCAATAAACTCAGAGGGAGAAAACTGCTGCTTGACCTCAAAGCCACTCATGGCCTGCTGGAACAGCTCAATACGCAAGCCCTGCCCCGGCTCAAACAGGTGTGCACAGATAATTCCCAAGCTTACCGCCAGCGTGGTGGTGGTGAGACAACACAGCAGCGTGACTTTCCATACCCGGTGGATTTGTGCATGCGCCTGCAAATTGGCCACACCAACCACAATAGAGGTAAAAATCAGTGGAATTAAAATGAGTTTAAGCAGGCCAATAAAAATACTGCTGGCAATGCCCAGACCATACATGCTGGCCTGATAAATGACAGAATCAGCAGCAAGCTGGGTAAGCAGTACGCCAAAAACAATGCCCAGTAACGCAGCAACAAAAATTTGGGTATTTAATGATTTTATCCACGGCATGGCATAGACCTATCGCATAAACCAGTGTTTAGCTTTTAAAGTATGCAGGCATCATGGCGAGTTTTGGCTGAGCTGTAAAATATTTTTTTGCTGCAAAGTTTTTATGGTGATCCTTTAAAAACAATAAAAAAGCCATTCCGGTGAACTCAGGAATGGCTTTTTAAAATTATTAGCTGTTTATTAAGCTACAGCGTCCGCATAGACGGCTTAACGTTCTTCGGTTTCCCGCACGCGCATCAGGCCTTCCTGTACGGTACTGGCCACCAGTTCGCCATTTTGCCACATGCGGCCAAAATTCAGGCCACGGGCGCTGGCTGTTACCGTGGCATCCATGTCATGTAGCAGCCATTGATCGGCACGCACCGGCTTATGGAAATACAGGGTATGATCCAGACTGGCAGCCTGCAAATTCGGCGTCATAAAGCTGATGCCATGCGGCATCAGGCCCGTGCCCATTAAGGCAAAGTCCGAGCTAAACGCCACAATGGCCTGATGCAGGCCTTCATCATCCGGTAGGCTGTCCCAGGTTTTCATCCAGTGTGCACGCGAGGGCGCTTCTGGCTGCGGGGTAAACGGATTAGTGACGCTCACATAGCGCATGTCGATATGACGCTCGCGCATGAAATTGACCCGCACATTTTCCGGCAGGAAGTTGACAATTGATTCCTTGAGTTCCTGCTCGGTTTTGAGCGATTCCGGTGCTGGATACTCAGGCTCGGAAGTCTGGTAATTCAAGCCTTCTTCCTGCGGCGCAAAGGAAATCATGGCCATGAAAATAATCTTGCCATGCTGCAAGGCCTTGACCTGACGGCTGACAAAGCTTTTGCCATCACGCAGGTGTTCAACCTGATAAATAATTGGTGCCTTGATATCGCCGCCATGCAGAAAATAGGCATGCAGCGAGTGGGCCGGACGATCTGTTGTCATGGCAGCCGCACGCAGGGCCTGCCCCAGTACCTGACCACCAAACACACGTTTGCCCACAATATTACGGCTAATGCCACGGAACAGGTTTTCTTCAAGCTTCTCAAGGGTAAGTAGCTCAACCAGTTCGGTTGTTAATTGATTCATCATAAACCCATGTCATAACTCATGTTTTTTTGACCATAAACATAAATATGGCCAGATACCGCCAAAAAACATGACTGTGAAGTAACTTTTGGCATTTTAGCAAAATGCATCAGGCAGTTGCTGCTATAACCAGTTCACCTGCTTGAGTCGATAATACAGAAATGAGCTTAAAGTCACCATAATTAACAGCACGATAAAATAGGCAATTGGCCAGTGCAGCTCCGGCATGTTGTCAAAGTTCATGCCATAGACGCTGGAAATCAGGGTGGGAACTGCCAGAATGGCCGCCCATGACGCCAGCCGCTTGACGATTTCGTTCTGGCTTAAACTCACCTGCGCCATATGCACATCCATGGCTGATTTTTGCATTTCACTCTGGCTCTGGATAATGTCCAGCGTGCTCAGGATTTTGTCCTGAATATCCCGAAAGTAGGGAATCACTTCCTTGGGAATTACCTTCATCAGTTCAGCCGACTGGTGTGCAATCAGGTAACAGGTCACTTCCTTGGTGGGCACCACCGCCAGATGAAAATTGGTAAGTTCTTCCTTAAGGGAATATAGATAGACCAGTGTTTGCCGGTGAAACCTGTCGGTAAAAATATTTTGCTTGAGGTCCTGTAGCCGGTCATGCAGGTGCGCGATGGCTGGCAGATATTGCTCCACCAGACAGTTCATCAGCGCATAAAAAATATAGGCCGGGCCATGCATTACCTGATGTGGACTGGCTTCACACAGGCTGACCACCTGTCTTTCACACAGCGCATCACTTTGCCGTACCGAAATAATATAGCGATCGGTTAAAAAGATATTGCTACTGCCAAACTCCAGCTGATCCAACTGGGTATTTTGTGTCACGGTACTAAACACCACAAACAGCGTGTCACCATAAGTTTCAATCTTGGTGCGCTGAAATAACGCCGTGGTGTCTTCAATGGCCAGTTCATGCAGGCCAAAATCCTGCTTGATTTGCTGCAACACCTCACTTTCCGGGCGCAGCAGGTAAATCCATGCAAAATAATCCGGATGCTGCTCCAGTGCAGCCTTGACCTCAGCCAGTGCTACAGCGCCAACAGCCTTGCCGCTGGAGCGGTCATACAGCAGGCAATGCACCTCACGGGGGCTGGCAGGTTGCTCAGGCATGTGTTCATCAGGCCGGTTGGGCTGGCAGGTTTGCAGCGGCATAATCAGAAACCATTTTGCTATACAAATTTAATCCATAAAGATCAGTCTATTAAAAAAACACAAAACGTTGCGTATAACTTTAATGGTACTGTTGTTATAGCGCGGCTGTATCATTCATTATCCAAAACGCTAATGTGATGCAGCAATATGTTATGGCATGCTTGCCCAGTGCCAAAAAGTCAGTTTTATCGACAACTGTTTCTTATTGCGGCTTTTATCGACAAATTTTATGAAAACGGTCAAGGCTTTTTGTTGAGCGCTGGGTAATAATAGGCGCAATCAACAAATGCATTGCTTGAACAAGCAACATTGAACCAGCAGAATCAGCAGGCAGGATTATTGAATGGCAAAGAAGAATAGTTTTTCCCAGATGTATCGTCGGGTTTCAGGCAAGCTGCTGAGTACATTTGTTACCCCGCAACTTCTGGGTGAATCATTTGCAACGGATAAACTGTCCACCAGTGCAAAAGAACAGGATATTCCGGCTGCCGTGGATGCCCAGAACGGCTCCAGCCCCGCCCAGCCGGTTTGCTATATCCTGCAAAATTATTCGCGCAGTAATGCACTGGTGCTCGATAGCGAAACCCGCCGCCTTGAGCTGCCTGCTGCACTGGATAGCATGGACAGCCAGCTTTTAAATGAAGATGCGTCCATTATCTTTTTGCAGCAACGGGCACAACGCAATAATTTTTATCCTAATAACTATACCTTTCCCCCTCGCCTGCTCAGGCTGATTGAAGTACTGGAAAAAAACCCGGAGCTGGATATCCAGTTGGTGCCAGTGACTGTATTGTGGGGCCGTGCGCCTGAAAAAGAAGAATCCTGGTTCAAGCTGCTGGTGACCGACTCATGGGCCACGCCCAGTGCGCTCAAGCAACTGGTCAATATTGGCGTACATGGCCGCCAGACTTATCTTGAGTTTCACGAAGCGCGTTCCTTGCGCCAGATGCTGAATGAAGCCTTGGTCAAGTATCCCAACCTTGCCCCGGCCACTTATATTGTCAGTGACCTGACCGAATATCTGGCCAAGCAGCGTGAAGTGATTCTGGGGCCGGATTTGTCTGACCGCCGCAATGTGGTCAGTGGCCTGATTCAGTCCCGTGATATACAAAGTGCACTCAAGCAGGAAGTTATCCGCAGCAACATTACACCGACTCAGGCTGAGCAAATGGCAGCAGGTTATCTGGACGAAATTGTTTCTGATTACTCGCCATCCAGCGTGCGGGTGTTTGAGCGTGGGCTGGCCTGGCTGTGGACCCAGTTATATGACGGGGTAGAGGTGCATCACTTCCAGACTGTGCGTGAACTGGCCGAAAAATACGAAATTATTTATACCCCATGCCATCGTAGCCATATCGACTATTTGCTGATGTCGTATGTAATTTACAAGCGCGGCCTGATGATTCCCTATATTGCAGCGGGTGATAACCTGAACCTGCCGTTGCTGGGGCAGTTCCTGCGCGGTGGCGGTGCTTTCTTTATCCGTCGTTCGTTTAAGGGCCTTGAGCTGTATAGCGCGGTACTCAAGGAATACCTGCACAGCATTCTGGTACGCAATACCCCGCTGGAATACTTTATTGAAGGCGGCCGTTCGCGTACAGGACGCCTGCTACGGCCACGTACCGGTATGCTGGCCATGACCATTCACAGCAAGCTGCGTGGCGGTGGCAAGCCCGTGGTGTTTATTCCCACCTATTTTGGCTATGAGCGCCTGATGGAAGGCGGTACTTATGTGGGCGAAATGCAGGGCAAGCCCAAGGAAGCCGAGTCGATTTTCGGCCTGATTCAGGCAGCACGCAAGATTGAGCGGATTTTTGGCAAGGTGCATGTCAGCTTTGGCGAACCGGTGTTTTTGGATCAAATGCTGGCACGGCATAATGCTGACAAGATTCGCCTCACCAGCAATGATCAGCCGTTGCCGGAAGAAGCCTCTGCCGCAGTCAATGCAGTGGCTGAAGAAATCATGCAGAACATCAACCGGGCTGCCGTGATTAATCCGGTATCGCTGCTGTCGCTGGTACTGCTGTCCACGCCCAAGCATGCACTGGATGAAGAAGTCTGCATCAAGCAGCTGGACATTTACCGCCGTCTGGTTGAAATGGCCCCATATGATGAGCGCGTTGAAGTCACATCCCTGCCGGGCAAGGAAATTATTGGCTATGGCCTTAAGCTCAAACTGATCAAGCGCGTGCATCATGTACTGGGCGATATTATTGCCATTGAAGACAATCAGGCTGTGCTGCTGACCTACTTCCGCAACAACATTTTGCACCTGTTTATCCTGCCGTCACTGATTGCCTCATTGGTACAGCACAATGGCAAAATCATCCGTGAAGATATCAACAGTGTGATCCAGACCCTGTATCCATTCCTGAAAGCCGAGCTGTTCCTCAAATGGGATGCAGATCATTTGCCGGATGTAATTGACCATGTGGTGGAAGCGCTGATTGGTTGCGAACTGATTATGGATGATGGCCGTGGCACCCTGTACAGCCCTGCGCCGAACAGCGAAAGCTATAACCAGCTCAGTGTACTGGCCACGCCGGTCAAGCAAAGTCTGGAACGCTACTTCATGACGCTGGCATTGTTACGGCAACGCGGATCTGGCCGGGTGACTTCACGGCAAATTGAGGACTTAAGCCACCTGCTGGGCCAGCGCTTATCCGTCCTGTATGAGTTCAATTCGCCAGAATTCTTTGATAAGACCCTGTTCCAGAGCTTTATTGGCGCCCTGACCCAGCTGGGTTACATCCGTCTGGACGAGAATCAGGTGCTCTATTTTGATGAAGGCCTGATTAACATGGCGGACAACGCCCGTCTGGTGCTGGATGAAGACACCATGAATCATTTACAGCACATCACCAACTTTAGCGATGAAGAAGTGATTGCTGCCATTGCTGCACTGGAAAAACAAAAATCCCGCCGCAAGCGCAACAAGTAATGGTGTCAGGTTAAAAACGTGGCATTGACCCCTGCTTGCTGCAACCTGACGCCATAAAAAATCCCCTTGCTATATTGCCAAGGGGATTTTTTATTGATGACGTTACTAGCTAACGATGAGGTTATTCACCTCTGGTTTTGCACTCTGGTTCCTGCGGATTTTGCTGGCAACGCAAGCGCTTGAGCAGATTCATCATTTTGGGATGATAAATCTGGTTTTGCACAAACTCGAGCCGCATCTGACGGATCAGGCGAAAGTATCCCACTTGGTCATCGGCAGGAATATCAAACCAGTAGCGCGCGGGCACCTTGTTGTCGTAATACTGGATTTTTTTCATTAGCCGTGGGGATTGCGATGCAAACCATGCCCGGCTTTGTATCCCAAAGGTCTTGGGAAATGCATTCTGGTGCGCAATCACATTCATGGTCATAAAGCTGATCGGAAAGCGAGCAATGCCACCCTTGTTGCCCAGTGCCCGATACAGCTCAAAAGCTTCAAAGGAATAACTAGGTAAGGGCACAATATCAACTTTTGGGTCCTGCACTTTCAGGATAGCAGTATCCACTTCCATGAGCACAGGCTCACCACCCACGCGTTCAATCATGCGCCGCTGTACTGGATCACTGGCCAGCACGCCCACCCGCTTGCCTTCAATTTTAATCAGGCTGCTGACACTACGATCCTTCACGGTTAGGTAAGCAGAACCAATGGGAATGGCCCCCAGTGCTTCATGGCCATTTTCTACCATTTCAGGGGCCAGTTTGGGATGACCCAGCAGCAGCAACAGGTTACGTGCTACGGTATTGCTGGGTATGGCACCAACCGCATTGATTGAACCCGTAAACTTGTTAAATTCACGGGTACTAAAGCTGGTGGCGCTGATTGCATCACACTTGCCCTGCTTATAATCACTGATTGCCTTTTCTTCCTTGTTATAGGCTTTAAGATCAATCATGACTGACCATTTCTGGGCAGCCAGTGCATAATCCTTCATAAAAGCATAATAATCACCAGAAGTACCGCTCAGGTCAAACACACACAGGGTCTGGGCCTGGGCAGTACTGGTGGTTGCAACACTGCCTGCCAATAATACCGATGACAGGGCAAACCTCAAAAATTCCTTTTTTTTCAGTGGCTGCGCTAATTGAAATTTCCGTTGAAAAAATTCATCTTCCCTCGCTACGGCTGTTATTTATCTTTTTTCTGTTATTCATCCTGCGATTACTCATCCTTCAAGGCGCACTCATAATTAGTGGCATCCTGCTGGCAACGCAGGCGTTTTAACAGGCTCATCATGCGAGGGTTATAAGTCTTATTTTGCACAAATTCAATACGCATCTGGCGCAAAATACGCAAATAGCCCACTTGGTCTTCACTTGGAATATCAAACCAGTATTTTGTAGGAACACTAGCGTCATCCCGTGCTACCTTACTCATCAGGCGTGGGGCCTGACTGGAAAACCAGCTACGGCTTTTCTGGCCAAAGCCTGCCGGATAGGCACTTTTCTTTAAAATCAGGTTAAGCGACATAAAGCTTAAGGGAAAGCGCGCTACCCCGCCATTGGCACCCATGGAACGATAGACTTCCAGTGGAATGAAAGCCATGCTGGGAGCAGGTAAAATATCAATTTGTCCAGCCTCAAACTTGTTGCCGGCATTATCAATGGTCATCAATACCGGCTTGGCACCGACCTTGATGGCCATGCGGCGCTGTACCGGATCAACCTCAAGCACACCAATGCGCTTGTTTTCAATCTTGGCCAGTGTATTGGTGGTGCGATCCTTGGTGGTCAAATAGGCAGAGCCAATAGGAATAATGCCCGCAGCTTCATAATCGCCTTCAACCATGTCGCCCGCCACCTTGGGGTTTCCCATCAGTAACATCAGGTTGCGCGCAATCACGTTGCTGGGAATGGCCCCAATGGCATTGATTGAACCGGTATAGCTGTTAAAGTTACGGGTAACAAAGCTGGTTGCCACCAGCCCATCACACTGCCCGGCCTTAAAATCCTGAAGGGCCGCACCTTCATTACTATACGGCTTGAGGGTAATGTCCACATTCCATTTTTTGGCAGTCAGCACGTAGTCTTTCATGAGCGCATAGTTATCGCCAGAAGCCCCACCAAGGTCAAACGCACAGATGGTTTGTGCACTTGCGCTGCTCATTAGCCCCAAAAGACCAGTCAGTACCAGCAGGTTTTTTACTGACGATTTACCTTTTTTATCCATGATAGCAAGTCCCTATCTTGTTGTTCCGTGTAGCCCATTACACGCGGTATTAAAAGTATCCCCGGCTTCTCTGCACTGGCCATTTCCTGACCTGCTTAATCCGGTTTGCTATCACCGAAATCTTTTCCCCGGGATTAATCCTGTCATTGATTAGCAGCAATAAAAAGATACTGTTGCTAACCCCCAATCAAAAACCAAATCCATTCACATTGCAAGTGCAAAAACCACCCATATTTATCAAAAAAACAGTCAAACTGCTGGACAGGTATTTGTTTTACCAATAATCATTTAGTGTCTGTTTTCGCTGGATAATGCCAGAATCATGCTATAGCCGTCCTGATAACCCGGGTATTTCAACCGGTAGCCGCTTTGAGTTAAACCATGGCAATGCAACCGTTTTCCAGTAACGGGTGCTTCAGTAGCCCGCACATGTTCAAGCCCCTGTTGCTGTGCCAGATAAGCCAGCACCTCATGTTGCAGGCTGGGCTGCATGTCTGTCGCCAGATACAGGGGTTCAGGTACAGCGCAGGTCGTCAGATGGGCCAGAAATCCTGCAAGGTCATCACTGTGTATACGGTTAGTCCACTGGTTGTGCTTGACGGGTTTTCCCTGTTTCACCCAGTCAATCAGCCGCAAGCGCCCCGGTCCATAAATCCCACTGGGCCGTACGATACTCAGGGTGCTGCCCCATGTATTAAACCAGTGCTGCTCGGCCTGCCATAATACCTGAGCAGTGGGCGTATCCGGCTGTGCTGGCGTGCTTTCATCCATCCACTCGCCCTGTCCACTGCCGTATACACTACTGGACGATATAAAAACCACACGCTGCACCGGATGCTGCCGCAGTGCCTGATGCAGTGGCGCAATGCTGTCTATAAAAATATGCCGGTAGCTGTCAGCCGTTCTTTCATCGGGGGTCAGCACAACATAAACCCAGTCTACGGGAGACAGTTGATCCAGACTGGCCTGATGGACCGTCTGTGTTATTGAGGTTACTCCTGCTATGGATCGGGAGCGCCGGCTAAGACCAGTTACCTGATGGCCCATGGCGACCAGATTTGTCGCAAGCAGGCTGCCAATGCTGCCCAGCCCTACAATCAACACATGCATTTTTCATCAACTGCCATTACACTTTGCGCATGAGTATAACTGTTCGTGACTTGTCGGGTGTAGGAGAAGCTGCCGCACAACTGCTGGCCAAGCTGCATATTTACACGCCTGTAGACTTGCTGTTTCACCTGCCGCGCGACTATGAAGACCGTAGCCGCATCATTCCCATGAGCCAGCTATTTGTCGGCAAAACGGCGCTGTTGCAAGGCACTATTCAGTCGGTGGACTTTCCTCCGGGCAAGCGTGCCTCCATGGCCATTCAGATCAGTGATGGCATGGGCAAGGTCACGTTGCGGTTTTATCAGGTGTACAAAAGCCTTAAAGAACGATTCAAGGTCGGCAGTAGCGTGCGGGTGTTTGGCGAGGTGCGGGTAGGCGCGCGGGGCCTTGAGCTGTATCACCCCGAATACCAGTTCGTCAGTCCGGATGAACCACTGCCTGCCTCGCGCCTAACTGCCATTTATCCCACCACCGAAGGGCTTACGCAGGCCAAGCTGCGCCAGTTTGTGGATCAGGCACTGAACAATTATTCGCAGCATCTGCCGGAACTTTTGCCCAGCCAGTGTGTCAAGCACTATGACATGCAGGCCGCCTTGCGTTATATCCATCAGCCCCCGGTGGATGCCAATGTCTTTGATTTGGCTGAAGGCCGTCACCCGGCCCAGCAACGCCTGATTTTTGAGGAACTGGTTGCCCATCAGATTAGCATGCTTACACGCCGTTATTATATTCAATCCATTGCCGCGCCTGCCATTTTGCCCAGCAAGCAACTGATTACAGAACTGCTAGCGGGCCTTGCCTTTAAACCCACCAATGCCCAGCAGCGGGTAAGTATGGAAATATTGCAGGATTTAAGCCAAAGCAAGCCCATGCTAAGGCTGGTGCAAGGAGATGTGGGCGCAGGCAAGACACTGGTGGCTGCCATGGCCGCCTGTCACGTGCTGGAAAGCAACTGGCAGGTAGCACTGATGGCCCCTACTGAGATTCTGGCCGAACAGCATTTTATTAACTTTAGCCAGTGGTTTGAGCCATTGGGCATTCAGGTGGCCTGGCTATCCGGCAAGCAAAAAGGCAAGGCACGCGAGCTGGCTGAACATCTGGTCAGAACCGGACAGGCGCAACTGGTAATTGGCACGCATGCGCTGTTTCAGGCCAATGTGACCTTTAAACAATTGGGCTTAGTCATTATTGATGAACAGCACCGTTTTGGTGTTGACCAGCGGCTGGCCCTGCGTGAAAAAGGCAGTGCAGGCACAACACCGCACCAGTTGGTAATGACCGCAACGCCAATCCCACGCACGCTGGCCATGAGCGCTTATGGGGATCTGGACACCTCCATTATTGATGAACTGCCACCGGGTCGCACCCCGATTACCACGGTCACTATTCCGTTTGAAAAACGGGAACAGGTCATTGCACGGGTAGCAGCAAATTGTACCGAAGGCCGCCAAGCTTACTGGGTATGTACGCTGGTAGAGCAATCAGAAAGTCTGGATGCACAAGCGGCTGAGGACACCTTTGCCGACCTGTCGGAACGCTTGCCGCATCTTAAGTTAGGGCTGGTGCATGGCCGCATGAAGCCGGAAGAAAAACAGGCCGTCATGCGTGCCTTTAAAAATAATGAACTGCATTTGTTAATTGCCACCACCGTAATTGAAGTGGGTGTGGATGTGCCCAATGCCTCGCTAATGATTATTGAAAATGCCGAGCGGTTGGGACTATCACAGTTGCACCAGTTACGTGGTCGCGTGGGCCGTGGCAGTACCGCCAGTTTTTGTGTACTGCTGTACAAATCGCCATTGTCTGAAAATGGCACAGAGCGGCTGGCTACCTTGCGCGCCAGTACCGATGGTTTTGTGATTGCTGAAAAAGACCTTGAACTGCGCGGCCCCGGTGAAATTCTGGGAACGCGACAAACCGGCCTGCTCGGTTTTCGGCTGGCCAACCTGCAACGCGATGAATACCTGTTGCCACAGGCACAGCGTATTGCCGCATTAATTTTAAAACAGCATGCTGAGCTGGCTGAACCTTTGTTACAGCGCTGGCTACCGGAAGCCCCACGCTATGCGTATGTTTAATTCATGATCGCCAGTCTAATGCAGGCAGTACAAGCACTGGGCAGTCGTCATGTTGCAACGTGCCTGCTGTGTCAGCTTTATCCGGTTCAGCTTCAACATAGCCTGTGTAAGTCGTGCTGGACTGAATTGCCATGGCTGCTACAAAGCGCCTCAGCTTCAAATCAGAGCATCTCGCATCCAGTACAGGCTGCATGCCATTATGGCTGGCCAGTTGACCGTTTGATTCATTTGTATAAATACCAGCAACGGCTGGATGTATTGCCAGTCTTGCGTGACATTTTGCTGCGCACATCCAGGCCATCTGTTCAGGCACTGATTGCAGTTCCCAGCTCACCGGAGCGACTGGTCACGCGCGGTTTTAATCCGGCCTCGCTGCTAGCCCATGAACTGTCCAAAGCATGGCAGATTCCAGTGTGGCAGCCTTTAAACCGGCACCATACACCAGCCCAGCAAAACCTGTCACGTGCCGAGCGTTTAACCAATTTGCAGGATGCGTTCTATATAAATACCACCCAGTGCCGGGTTATTTATCGTAAAGTACTGATTATTGATGATGTCATCACCACTGGCAGCACCCTAAATGCCATACATCAACAGCTAGAGAGTTTAGGGGTACAACAAATCCAGAGTCTGGTGATTGCGCAGGCTTAACAGTTCGGGCCAAGCAATCATAAACTGGTAACTTGGCAAGATTTTTTGGTAAAAATACCACTTAACCCCTGCCCATTATTCAAATAGATGAATAGAATAGGCGCCACGTTTAGCGCTGTTTAACTGATCATTATTTCGCGCAAGGGAGCTTATTGTATGCTCGAAGCCTTTTTTGCCACCGAGCGCGGCAGCTTACAGGATACCACCGTCCGGGGTGGTTTTGACCTTGAGCAGGAACTGGTCTGGATCGACCTGATTGCCCCCACACAGGAAGAACAGCAGTGGGTTGAAGAGGCCTATGGTCAAAACCTGCCGACCATTCGCTCGCTGGAAGATATTTCATCCTCGGCACGCTACTACCGTGATGATGACGGCATCCTGCATATCAGCACCTATTTTTTATCCAAGAATAAAAGCCTGCAAGCTGACAATGAAGATGAAGACAACAGCCACATACTGGCCACTGCCCAGACCGTTGCCTTTATTTTAAGCAAGGACCGGCTTTATACCCTGCGTGGTGAAAAACTGGTGTCGTTTCGGGCCTTTCGTGCCCGTGCCCGTCGCAATGACTATGACATTGACTACAAAGACCCCATCTGGATTTTGCTGGGTCTGCTGGAAGCCAAGGTTGATGAACTGGCCGATATTCTGGAAGACGTACACCGCGATCTGGAAAAATACTCTACCGAAGTGCTCAACAACCATCACCGTGAAAATGTGCTGGACCTGGACGACATGGTAACCCGGCTGGCCCAGCAGGAAGATGTTCTAGGAAAAGCCCAGTTATGCCTGATTGACTTGCGCCGCGTACTGACTTTTTTAAGCCGTCCACGTGCGCTGGGTAGCCATATTTATGATGTTGACGTGCGGGAATTAACCGAAGACGTGCGTTCACTGGTTGAACACGATACTTTTTTGTATCAAAAAGTACGCTTCCTGCTGGATACCACCTCAGGTTTTATTAACACCGAACAAAGTGATACGATCCGTCGCTTCTCCATATTGCCCAGCATGTTAGCCCCGCCAATGCTGATTGCCAGCATCTATGGCATGAATACCGATAGCCTGCCGTTTGCACAGGGGCACTACAGTTTTTTTCTGGTAATACTTATTGTCTTACTATTTTTTATTGGACCTCTTATTTACTTCCGTGCTAAAAAGTGGATATAAGTCACTTACAGCATTTAATGTTTGTAATTTGCAAAAATGCGATTACAATAAGTAATATAAAATTAACATAAAGGCTTTGTCGTGAAATTATCAAAAGTGGTAGCACTTGCAGTCGCTTTAACGGTAATCCCTGCACACGCCGTCGAAACCTTACGGATTGGTATTAGCCAAGGTTTTTCGCCCGTACTAGAATCCCTTAAGCCGCGCTTAACGCAACAGCTAGGCATGAATATTGAAATTTATTCACGTCCTAACATTGAGCTATACACTGATTTTAATAAAAAAAATGTCACTGCTGACTTAATCATTTTTATTGAAAATTCAGGTTATGGTGCTAAAAAAGTTAATCAGTTTCTGGAAAAAAATAGTCAGATCATTGCTGCTAGTCAGGTTATCCTGTGGTGTCCTAATGACCCATTGCCCAAACGTGTAACCTTACTGGATACATTATTTCAAGCTAAAGTCAGCACCATTGCAGTCCCTCCCAAAGGAAGCCGGGTTGGTAATATCTTTCTTAAAAGTGTTCCTAACATTCCTTCCAATACCCGTCTGGTCACCGCCAGCGACTCCTTGGCAGCATGGCGCATGGCGCGTAGCAAGCAGGTTCAGTGCGCGGTAACGCTGGATAAATGGCTGCGTCCGGGTGACCAGTTTGTTTATATTTCCAATGAAGAAATTATTTTACGTGGCTATGTTAACCCTGCCCGTAAAAACACGGTCAAAGCACGCCAAGTGATTAACCTGCTCAGCTCGCCACTGATTCAGCCATTGATGATGCGGGCTACTTCGATTGAGCTGGCACAGGATAGACCTAAAAACAAGAAAATAGACCCTTCAAGAAAAATAAGAGTTGGGTAATACCAACTCCTTTGCGGGTTTAAAATTTTAGGACGTTTTATCTTGTATAATATTTAAAAAAATCACGCCTATGTTTTTTTCTAAAATTTATTGTGGTGTTAAGCCAAATTCTGCCATTAAATTGGACGCCTGAATAATCGCCTGCATTTTTTGTGGAACTTTCTGCAAATAAAACATCTGGCCAGTTGCACATTGCCTTAACCATTGCACAAATACTGCCAGTACAATGGTATTGCTGGATTCAAGTCCAGATAAATCAATAGATACTGGCCACTGCTGTTGTTGCTTTAACAGCGTCAGGCCCTGTTCATACACCGTGGCAGCATTATCAAACTCAATGCTGCCTTTTAAAAACAGAACCTGATCCTGAACACTAAGCTGTGCCGCCATAATTAACGGTTACCTGCGGCATCAGCAGAGGGGGTAAAGTTTTTAATGGCGCTATCCAGATTACCCTTGTTGCTTTGTACCGTAGAGGAAAACTGGTTGCGGAAAGTCAGGCCAATATCAATACCATTTAAGGACACATTACGCACTTTCCAGCTATCCCCGCTCTGGATCAGCTGATAAGTCACCGGAATAGTACCGTTGCTGGTTTTAAAATCCATGCTCACCACAGCCTTGCTGGGATCACGGCCGGGCGTAAACGGACGAATGGTGTAGCTTTCGTTGTTATAGGCAGCCAGTCCTTTCGCATAGGTACGGATCAGGCTTTGATGGAAGGTCTGGGTAAAGGTACTACGCTGGGCTGGGGTGGCCTGACGGTAATACTGCCCCATCACACCACGGGCAAAACCTTCAAAATCCACGTGAGGCTCAACATTTTCCTTTACGATGGTATTTAATACCGCAGGATTTTTCTGGTAGCTGGCACGCTCTTTCACCAGACGGTCAACCAGTGTATCGGAAATCCGTTTTACAAATACCGGTGCAGGTTCAGGTGCAGCCTGCACACTGGTACTGGCAATCATTGTTGCGAGCATGCTGACACTCAGGGCGGTTGGCAATGCTTTAAATTTCATGTTATTCCTCTCATTGAGTAAGGCAGCATTGCAATTAATACTGCCTGATGGAAATCATGCCCTGCAAAAAGTCCTAAAACCCTTCTGCAAAGCCATCCGGTTGCGCCTGTACCGCAGGCGTTGCAGGCGCTGTCTTGTTTGCGCCGGCATTACCGGTAATAAACTTGTTGATCAAATCTTCAATATCCATGGAGCCTTGCGTCTGGGTAATGACATCGCCCGCTTTATAGTATTTTTCACCCGCGCCCGGCACAATCTTGAGGTATTTTTCACCCAGAATTCCGTTGGTGGCCACCATGGCATATGCATCGTCATCAATGGTTTGAACGGCGCTGTCAATCTCCATCACCACTTCAGCCTGTAGGGTTTTGGGATCAAGGCGGATATCGGTTATACGCCCAATGGTAACGCCACTTATAGTAATTTTAGCACGCGGTTTTAAGCCGTTAACATTATTAAATTGTGCGGTTAGCGTATAAGTGTCTCCATAATTGTTCCCTAGCAGGCCACTAACTTTCATTGCCAGAAAAAACAGGGCAATAGCCGCCACAATAACAAAAATGCCTACGGTGAGTTCACTGCTTCGTGTCCTCATGACAATCCTCCGAACATGACCGCAGTCAAAACAAAATCAAGTCCCAGTACACACAGGGACGAATAAACCACTGTACGGGTAATGGCTGTGGCAATACCTTCAGGAGTGGGATCACAGGCATAACCCTGATATACCGCAATCCAGGTACAAGTTACTGCAAAGACAATGCTTTTAATAATGCCGTTGACGATATCGTCACTAAAACTCACCGAACCCTGCATGCTGGACCAGAATGAGCCTTCATCCACCCCCAGCCAGTCTACCCCGACAAACTTACCACCCAGAATTCCCACTGCTGAAAAAATAATGGTTAATAGCGGCAGGCTAACGATACCAGCCCATAAACGCGGTGCCACAATTCGGCGCAAGGGATCAACCCCGATCATTTCCATACTGGATAGCTGCTCGGAAGCTTTCATGGAACCGATATCTGCTGAAATACTGGAACAGGCACGTCCGGCAAATAGCAATGCCGCAACCACTGGGCCAAGTTCACGTAACAAAGTGAGTGCCAGACCCGTACCCAACATGGACTCACTGCCAAACCGGATTAAAATAGAGTACAACTGCAACCCGAGAACCAGACCAATAAACAGGCCTGATACGGTAATAATCAGCAGTGAAAGCACACCTACCCGGTACATTTGCTCAATAAACAAACCAAAGCCACGCGGTGATGGAACAGCCAGTAAAGTGCGCAATAGCAACAGCATGGCGGCCCCGATTCCTTCAATCCGCTCAATAACGGCACGTCCAAGACGCTGCACCGGATTCACACTGATTCTCCTTTAAGCTGTTGAGGCTTTGCCAGATAAGGAGTTTGGCTGTACTGGAATTCTACCGGGCCTTCAGCATAGCCATTTAGGAACTGCTGCACAAAAGCGGACGATGATGCCTTAAGTTGTTCAGGCGTACCTTCGCCCATAACTTGTCCTTCGGCCACCACATACACATAATCGGAGATCGACAGGGTCTCATCCACATCATGCGATACAATAATAGTGGTTAGCCCCAATGCTTCACGCAGGGTACGGATCAGGCGGGTCAGTACGCCCATGACAATTGGGTCCTGCCCGGCAAATGGTTCATCATACATAATCAAGTCAGGGTCCAGTGCAATGGCACGGGCCAGAGCAACGCGGCGATTCATACCACCGGAAAGCGCTGATGGCATGAGCTGCTCCGTACCACGCAGGCCAACTGCTTCAAGCTTTAAACCAACCAGCTCGGCAATCAGGTGCTCAGGCAGGCGTGTGTGTGCCCGCAAGGGAAAAGCCACATTCTCAAAAACCGTCATATCGGTAAACAAGGCACCACTTTGAAACAGCATGCCCATACGCGCGCGCACTTTAAATAATTGCTGGCGCCCAAGACTGGCAATA
The DNA here is from genome assembly GCF_001982605.1 of Alkanindiges hydrocarboniclasticus. Taxonomy (GTDB): domain Bacteria; phylum Pseudomonadota; class Gammaproteobacteria; order Pseudomonadales; family Moraxellaceae; genus Alkanindiges; species Alkanindiges hydrocarboniclasticus. Next base: position 62,463 of record NZ_MLCN01000013.1, read on the forward strand.
TTTTGTCCTTCAAACAGGACTTGGCCACTGTCTGGCAGCAATTGCCCACCAATCAGGCGCAATAGAGTGGTTTTACCAGTTCCCGAAGGCCCCATAATGCCAGTAATCTGTCCGCGCTTGAACTGCATGTTTACGCCATCATAAATAGGGCGCTCACCACGGTAAAAAACCAGATCCCTGACTTCAATTAATGAATCATCAGTTAAATTTTGCGAATCTTGTGTCCGATTCCAGGTATCGACCATGCGCACAATAATCCGTAACAAATTATTAAAAAAAGAACTTTAGCATACTTTATAAAGCACTATAAGTAGGGAACGTAGTGCTTTTGTTTTATGAAAAAATGAATGAGCAGCACCCAATAAATTATTACTTTTCCACCAGTTGAATGGTTTCTGGATAGACTTCCGCCTGCTGGATATTAAACTCGGGCAAGACCGAAGGCTCTTTTTCCTTCAATAGCTGAAAGCCCAGATAAACGGCATTTAAACCGACTAAAAATACAAAAAGATAAGGCATTTTTTTTTCCTTGTTAAATTTTTACCACGCCATGACCAAGCCTGGTAGCGAATCCGCTATTTTGTGCATAGTATAGCCTATTGTCTCAATGAACAAGTTTAAAAAAGACGAACATACGCCATAAAAAAAGCCGGAACAGTTCCGGCTTTTTTGAGCTAATCCACTGAGCATACTCAATGGATTGGCAAGGCTACAGCATGATTAATTAGTCATCATTATTGTTGCTGCGTACCTTGTTGGCATAGGCTTGCTCTTTAAAGCGACGGGTCTTGCGCTCAACATTCGGTGCCTGTTCAGCACCAAAGCTACGCTCACCACCAAACTCACGACGTGGGCGTGATTCGCCACCGCCAAAACTACGACGCTGTTCGCCACCTTCACGGTTAAACGGACGTGCTGGACGGTCACCACCACCAAAGCTACGGCGTTCGCCACCTTCGCGATTAAATGGACGACGCTCACCACCGGCATTGTTGTTATCGCCAAATGAACGCGCTGGACGCTCACTGCGATAATCTACACGATTACCACGGTTGTCATCATTGCCGCCAAAGCTACGACGCTGTTCGCCACCTTCACGGTTAAACGGACGCGCTGGACGGTCACCGCCATCACGGTTAAATGGACGACGCTCACCACCTTCGCTATTACCAAAGCTGCGACGCTGTTCGCCACCTTCACGGTTAAACGGACGTGCTGGACGGTCACCGCCATCACGGTTGAATGGACGACGCTCGCCACCTTCGCTATTGCCAAAGCTGCGACGCTGTTCGCCACCTTCACGGTTAAACGGACGTGCTGGACGATCACCGCCATCACGGTTGAATGGACGACGCTCGCCACTACCGAAACGGGATTCACCTTCAAAGCGACGGCCACCGCCACCTGGACGACCACCGCGGCCATTGCCACCACGATCATTACGGCCAGTACCACGTGGGCGCTCTGCCTGTGGGGTTGGCTCCAGTCCAGGAATTTCGGTTACGGCTAAACGGGCGCTTAAATAGTCTTCAAGACCACGGATTTTACCGCGCTCACGGTGTAATGCCAGTGTAATAGCACGACCACTACGGCCCGCACGACCGGTACGGCCAATACGGTGTACGTAGTCTTCGTTCTTCATCGGTAAACCGAAGTTGATGACATGGCTAATACCAGGAACATCCAGACCACGAGCAGCAACGTCAGTGGCAACCAGAACACGCGCACGGCCATCACGCAGGCTCTTGATACGGCGGTTACGCACGGTTTGTGGCATGGCGCCATGCAGTGCAACTACTTGGTGACCCGCTTCTGCCAGCTCTTCAGCCAGCATGTCGGTATCTTCCTGAGTGCTTGCAAACACTACGGCCTGATCCATGGTTTCATCGCTTAACCAGTGGGCCAGCAGTTTTTTCTTGTGTTCAAAACCATCAGTCCAGTGCAGAGTCTGTTCAATATCCACATTGGTGCTTGAACCGGTTTCAATCGCAATGCGCTCAGGCGAATTCATCATCTTTTCAGCAAGACGAATAATACGGTCAGCAAATGTTGCAGAGAACATTAAGGTTTGCTTACGACCACTCGCCAGATCGCTAATGGCTTCCAGATCTTCGGAAAAACCCAGATCCAGCATGCGGTCGGCTTCATCAACAATCAGCGCATCAACTTCTTGCAGGCTCAATTGACGACGATTAACCAGATCCAGCAAACGGCCCGGCGTTGCTACAACCACCTGAGCGCCTTTTAACTGGGCAATTTGTTTACCAAATGGCATGCCGCCTACAATGGTCGCAATACGCAGGCCACGAACATGGCGAACCAGTGCAATCGCATCCTGACTAACCTGTTGAGCCAGTTCACGTGTTGGGCACAACACCAGCACTTGTGGCGAAGTAATATTTTTGGCACGGTCTTTAGCAGACTGCAACTGGTTGATTTCAGCCAGCGGATTTAAGGTTGGCAATAAAAAGGCAACGGTTTTACCGCTACCAGTCTGGCTTGATACCAGAAGGTCTTTACCGTCTAATGCGGCAGGAATAGCAGCAGCCTGAACAGCTGTAGGTGCAGTGAAACCCAGATCAGTAAGGGCTTTTTGATATTGTTCAGCTAAAGGAAAATCAGCAAAAGTGTTGCTCATAGAGAGTCTCGCCCCATGTTGGGCGCTCCAATAAAGTCATAAAATAGACATCGGCATCAGGCAGCAAAGCAGAAATCTGACTCTTGTCAGTAGGCTTAACTTATAAAGACGATGCAATATACGCACAACAGCTTACGGCAGCAGCCTGAAAAGATGGTCAGTGTGGACTGACTAGAGATGAGAGGCGCGAAGAATAGTCATCCTGAGGACTGTAAACGCGCAATCGTAAATCAATTAGATGTTCAGGCGATGAACGGAAATAAGTGCGTGGCGCATTATAGCGCTAATCATTTAGAAAAGCTATACAATATTACACTTTATTCACGAGGTGCGAATAAGCGCACATTTAACCCTTAAATATCCTCTAGCTAGGGCTGATTACCCATGCTCGTCGGTGGCAAACTGTTGGGTAGCTGGTTGATGAAATTGTTAAGATTAGGGCGGGGCTCGGCAGGCGCGCTAGGATTTTCCAGTGGCTGGGTGAGTAATGGCTGCTTAATTACCCGGTTACGCAGGGGATTGGTAATTTCATTCTTCAGGAATTCATTATAAGAGCGATCGGTCTGATTGGCATAACGCTCATATTGTAGTCGGGTACATTCTGCTTCACGCATATCCTTGGGGCAATCCAGCACTTCCGGTATCTCAGCTTTGGCCGGATTGGCTTCTGTTTCATGCCGCAGGGCACGGTCTGACAGTTCAGTTGCCGCATAGCTCAGGGTTGAGAAAATAGAGCTACCCAGCAGTAAGCCCAAACCAGCAAGGTAAATCTGTCGTGAATTAATCATTGTTATGTCTCACTATTCGTAGTTCAATTTAACCCAGTATAAAACAAGCCATGGTTAAAATTGCACCGCTTATCATTTCACTGATAAATATAATAATTGCTTACATGAAAATGCATTTGCATAAAAAACCCCAGCACTGGCTGAGGTTTTGGTAACGCTGATTACATCAGGATTTTAAAAATCCCTAGCCGCCAATTTTTTTGTACTTGGCACGCTTTGGCCCGGAATCATTACCCAGCATTTTTCTGCGATAGGCTTCGTATTCACTGTAGTTGCCATTAAACCACTGTGGGCCTTCATCTTCAAATGCCAGAATATGGGTGGCAATCCGGTCAAGGAACCAGCGGTCATGCGAGACCACCAGTACGCTGCCGGGGAACACTTGAATAGCTTCTTCCAGCGCACGCAGGGTTTCAACGTCCAGATCGTTAGATGGTTCATCGAGCAGGATCACGTTGGCACCCTGACGCAGGGTTTTGGCCAGTTGCAGGCGGTTACGCTCACCCCCGGATAGCTCACCGACGCGTTTTTGCTGGTCCTGACCCTTAAAGTTAAAGCGGCCAATATAAGCACGTGAAGGCGTGGTGTACTCGCCAATAGTAATAATGTCCAGACCATCAGACACTTCTTCCCACACGGTTTTTGACGCATCCAATGTATCGCGCATCTGGCCGACATAAGCCACCTTGACACTTTCACCCAGGCTTACTGATCCGGTATCCGGCTTGTCTTCACCGGTAATCATGCGGAACAAAGTGGTTTTACCGGCACCATTCGGGCCAACAATACCCACAATACCAGTAGGCGGTACGCTAAAGCTCAAGCCTTCATACAGCAAACGGTCACCAAAGGACTTGCTGATGTTTTCTACTTCAATCACCTTGTTACCGAGGCGCGGGCCGGGTGGAATGTAGATTTCAGCGGTTTCGTTGCGCTGCTGGAATTCACGCGAGTTCAGCTCTTCAAAGCGTTCAATCCGTGCCTTGGATTTAGCCTGCTGGCCCTTAGCATTTTTACGAACCCATTCCAGCTCATGTTTCAGGGCTTTAGCAAAGGCTTCTTCCTGCTTGTTTTCCTGCTCTAAACGAGCCGTTTTCTGTTCCAGCCAGTTGGTATAGTTGCCCTGATATGGAATGCCATGGCCACGGTCAAGCTCCAGAATCCACTCCGCCACGTTGTCCAGAAAGTAGCGATCGTGGGTAATCGCCACAATCGTGCCAGCAAAGTCTTTGAGGAAGCGTTCCAGCCACGATACTGATTCAGCATCCAAATGGTTGGTTGGCTCATCCAGCAGCAGCATGTCGGGCTTGGACAGCAGCAAGCGGCACAGGGCCACACGGCGGCGCTCACCACCGGACAGCTTGTTGACATCGGCATCCCAGGCTGGCAGGCGCAAGGCATCGGCAGCCTGTTCCATCTGGTTATTCAGGTTGTGGGCATCCCAGGTCTGGATAATGGCTTCCAGCTTTTCCTGTTCCTTGGCCAGCGCATCAAAATCAGCATCTTCGGCGGCGTATTCAGCAAACACTTCATCCAGACGTGCCAGTGCATCCAGTGGCTCACGCAGGCCATCTTCCACATTGCCGCGGACGTCCTTGGCTGGGTCCAGGTGCGGTTCCTGTTCCAGATAACCAATTTTAATGCCGGGCTGGGCACGTGCTTCGCCGTTAAAGTCTTTATCAACCCCTGCCATAATTTTAAGCAAGGTTGATTTACCCGCACCATTAAGACCCAGCACACCAATTTTGGCACCCGGAAAAAATGATAAAGAGATATCCTTAAGGATTTCGCGCTTGGGCGGAACCAGCTTGGATACCTTGTTCATGGTATAAATATATTGGGCCACGTAGGACTCCTGAAGTATTTCTTTGTAGTGAACACCAATTCACTACACTTAAATCACGATGGTCAAAAAGTATTGAAACAAATTTGGTGCATAGTATAGCGGATTTATCAGAAAACTCGTGCAATGCAATTGCGCCAAGCCTGAATTTTGTTAAAAGCCATCATTTCACAGCGCCATCCAGCACTTTAAAATAGGCGATTTAATTCAGTTTATTTTTTGAACGTATTAAAAATGTATCCAGACTCTAAAATAGAGTAAAGACTCGATTGTTTTTTGTACGTTTTTTTAGAATAATTACTCTAGATCAATTCAATAATATTGATAATTTTCAATTATTTAATTTTTATCAGGTTAAATTTTAATCCGACGAAAGGTATATATTTTTTTTGAAATTTTTATAACTATATATTTAGGCAAAATTAAATAAATGCCTGGAATTTTTATATTGTTTTTTTTGAAAGAGATTATCTTATGGCCAGCCAGATTCAAAAGATGTTACCCAAAGTGGTTAAGGATAAAGTTGCCTTAATTACTGGTGCTTCCAGTGGTATCGGTTTAACAGTTGCCAAGCAATTGGCCAGTGCAGGTGCCCATGTGCTACTGGTTGCGCGCACCCGTGAAAAACTGGAAGAAGTGAAACAGGAAATTGAGCAGGCTGGCGGCAAGGCATCGGTATTTCCCTGTGACCTGAATGACATGGCGTCCATTGATGAATGCGCGCAGACAATTCTGTCGGAAGTGGGCCATATTGATATTCTGGTTAATAATGCCGGTCGTTCGATCCGTCGTGCGGTTGAAGAATCGGTAGAGCGTTTCCATGACTTTGAGCGCACTATGCAGCTTAACTACTTTGGTGCTGTGCGCCTGATTTTAAGCGTATTGCCGCATATGATTAAGCGTAAAAACGGCCATATCATTAATATCAGTTCCATTGGTGTATTGGCCAATGCCACGCGGTTTTCCGCTTATGTGGCCTCTAAGGCTGCGCTGGATGCCTTTAGCCGTTGCCTGTCGGCAGAAGTGCATGCGCATAATATCCAGCTGACTTCCATTTATATGCCGCTGGTACGCACACCAATGATTGCGCCCACCAAAATGTATAAATATGTGCCTACCCTGTCACCGGAACAAGCGGCTGACATGGTGGCTACAGCCATTATCAAAAAGCCAAAAAGCATTGCCACCAAAGTGGGTACGTTTGCTGCAGTCAGCTATGCGCTAGTGCCCAAGTTCAATGACTTTGTGATGTCGGTTGGTTATCAGTTATTCCCAAGCTCGACAGCAGCCCTTGGCGACAGTAAGAGTAAAAAAGCAGGTAAACTGAATCTGGCGCAGCGTGCCTTTGCCCGTCTGGTACCGGGTGAACACTGGTAAGCCTTGATTCCTGCCCTAAAAATGAGATTAGATAGCTAATGGAAGCTGTACGTAACCAAGGTTGCTGTACAGCTTTTTTATTTAACCGTGATGAGCGCAGGGCCAAAACATTATTATTTATAAAATTTTTAATAGCTTATTGTTATGTTTGCCAAGTTCATACTGAAACTTACCTAATTCAATCAGCATTTTTTCAAAACTTTGCTTAGATAAACAATACTTAAAATATGAGTAATCATGATGAAAACAATAATGGCAACCACACTGGCTGGGCTGGCTTTACTGGTTCATAGCCATGCCTTTGCTAAATCTGATCAGGCCATACAACAAGAAGCTACTCAACATGCAGTAACTGTGGCACAGATTAAAACCTTAGCAGATGAAACAGGCGTTACTTTAGCAGGTCACATTGTCAGGCATATTTCTGGCGATGATTTTGAGTTTAAGGATGCCAGCGGTTCTATTGTAATTGAGGTTGATGATGACCTATGGAAACCCATGCAACTGAAGGCAGGTGATAAGGTACGCCTTATTGGGGAAGTAGATACCCATCGCCGCAAACCTACGGATATTGAAGTTATTAGCATTGAAAAAATACAATAAGGCTAAATGCAAAAAAGCACGCCTTGACGTGCTTTTTTGCATTAAAACGATTTTAAATTAATAATTTCCAGCTATAAACCCTGCCGAATTTAAGCCTTTCATGCACCGAAAGCTTAAATCCAGCCTTAGCTTAGCCGGATTTTTTCACACCCGCCTGTAATAGCAATGCACCTAACCCGCCAATTTTTGGTTCGCTGGGCTTGGCTGCCTTGTCGTGAGGTTTTCCGGATGGCTTATCCTGACGCTTAGGCGCGCGCTCACCGGATTTTCTGGCCGCAGGTTTGGCCTGCTTGCGCTGCTCATTGTTAAATGAACGTGCAGCACGTTCGGGCTTTTCTTCCGGATTCAAGCGCAGGCTTAGGCTAATGCGTTTACGCTCTGCATCTACACTAATTACCCGAACCTGAACAATCTGCCCCGGCTTAACCACCTTATGCGGGTCATTGACAAAGCTGGCTGACAACTCGGACACATGCACCAAACCATCCTGATGCACGCCAATATCCACAAATGCACCAAAATTGGTAACGTTGGTCACCACACCTTCCAGCAACAGGTTGTCGCTTAAATCCTGCATGCTTTGAATGTCAGGACGGAACTTGGGCGTGCGGAATTCAGGACGTGGATCGCGGCCAGGCCTGGACAGCTCACTTAACACGTCCTGTACCGTTGGCAAGCCGTATTGCTCATCGACAAACTCTTCCGCGTTAATACCGGACAATACTTCAGCGTTGCCCAGCACTTGATCCAGCGATTTATCCAGTTTGGCCAGTATTTTTTCAACCAGCGCATAACTTTCCGGATGTACGGCCGAACGGTCCAGCAGTGCTTCACCATCCTGAATACGCAAAAAGCCTGCCGCCTGCTCAAAGGTACGGTCACCCAGACGCGGCACTTTTTTGAGTTGCTGGCGGTTATTGAACACGCCATGTTCCCGACGGTAATCAGCAATTTGCTGAGCAATATTTTTGTTTAACCCGGCAATGCGCGACAGTAATGCTGGCGATGCAGTATTTACATCTACCCCCACCGCATTGACACAGTCTTCCACCACCGCATCCAGCGTACGTGCCAAACCAGTCTGGTTCACGTCATGCTGATACTGGCCAACGCCAATGGATTTGGGATCAATTTTAACCAGCTCGGCCAGTGGGTCCTGCAAACGGCGGGCAATGGAAACCGCGCCACGAATGCTAACATCCAGCTCTGGCAGTTCCTGAGACGCCAATTCACTGGCTGAATATACTGATGCGCCCGCTTCACTGACCGTGACACGAGTCAGGTTCAGGTCAGGATGCTTTTTGGCCAGCTCGCCCAGCAGGTTTTCAGTCTCACGGCTGGCAGTGCCATTGCCAATGGCCACCAGATCAACCTGATGTTCACGACACAGGCGCTCAAGCTCGGCCAGCGCGCCTTCGGTGTCATTTTTTGGTGCAAACGGATAAATGGTGCTATATGCCAGTACATCACCAGCACTGTTGACCACTGCCAGCTTGACACCAGTACGAATACCGGGATCAACACCCAGTGTGCAGCGTCCGCCCGCAGGTGCTGCCAGCAGCAGATGCCGCAGGTTCTCAGCAAACACTTTCATGGCATCGGCTTCGGCAGCCAGACGTTTTTCAGTCAGCAGGGAATGTTCAAAATGCGGACGCAATTTGCCCAGCCACAACAGTTCGCCACTTTGCTTTAAAAACTGCTGGCGTGATTCAGGCTGTATGTCATTGAGTTGCAAGTCACCATAAATTTCAGCCAGACGCGGCGCATCTTCCCCGTCTACTTTTAAAGTCAGCACATTTTCCTGACGGCCACGCAGCATGGCCAGCAGGCGGTGATTGGCTACTTTTGCCAGGCTTTCACCGGACTCAAAATAATCACGGAATTTTTTGCCCACTTCACGTTTTTCTTCACCTGCCAGACGGCTAAGCAGTTGCGCACTGGCTGCAAAACCCTGTTTTAGCTGTTCGGTCAGCTCCAGACGTGCCGTCCACAGGTCTACCAGAATATGCTGGATGCCTTCCAGTTGGCTGGCCACATCAGAATAGCGTTCTTCTGTCCCCTCAGCAGCAACAAAACCAGCCAGTGCCGCTTCCGGCTCAATGGCTTCCTGCCAGATTTTTAAGGCATAGGGTTCTAAGCCGGCTTCGCGGGCAAGGGCAGCCTTACTGGTGCGCTTGGGACGATACGGCAGGTACAAGTCTTCCAGCGCAGTTTTGCTGTCAGCGGCATTTAAGCGGGACAGTAGCTCATCGCTCAATTTGTCCTGACTACGCACAGAATCAATAATTTTCTGGCGGCGTTCATTTAAGTCGCGTAAATAAATCAAACGTGCTTCCAGCTGACGCAACTGGGTATCATCCAGGCCCTCAGTGGCTTCCTTGCGATAGCGCGCAATGAAAGGAACGCTTGCACCATCGTCCAGCAAGCGAATGGTCGCTTCAATTTGGGCAGGACGAACCGCAAGCTCGCTTGCCAGTTGTTGAACCAGCTCAGTCATACAACGCTTCCACGACAAAAATGAAAGTGGCGATTATACGTCCTGTACCCTTGTCTTGAATACGCTTTATTAAATTTTATTCATCAGTCCACCATTAGCCGCCAAGGCTGTTTTTCCGTCATTAAAATGCGGTAATTTGACTTTAACCATCAGCACTGTTTTTTGTTTAGTCACTTGAAATCTGGTGTTTTTTTAACTGGTTTGCTGCAAACCTCTGCTTTATGATTATTTTAGTAGATTAACCTGTATATATTTGGTATCTATTGCTTGAATCTATTTGTGTTTTTGCCCGTCTTGCCCTAAATGTAAGCAATTACTCAGTATTTGATTAGCATTTTATAAAATTAGCGGATCTGGCTTGCAGATCCAAAAAAGGAGTTAAACATGAGTCTCGTTGTGCCTGCAGAAGAGCAACTCCTACGCCCTGAAGCAGACCGGGTTGAACGAATTCTGGTCGTTGATGACGATGTCCGTTTGCGTACCTTACTACAGCGTTTTCTGGAAGATAAGGGCTTTGTGGTCAAAACCGCGCATGACGGCACCCAGATGGATCGTCTGTTACAACGTGAATTATTTTCCCTGATTGTGCTGGATTTCATGTTACCCGTAGAAGATGGCATCAGTATTTGCCGTCGGCTGCGCAACAGCAATATTGACACGCCGATTATTATGCTGACCGCCCGTGGCAGTGACAGTGACCGAATTGCCGGACTGGAAGCCGGTGCCGATGACTACCTGCCCAAACCGTTTAACCCCAATGAATTACTGGCGCGTATCCGTGCCGTACTGCGGCGCCAGGTGCGTGAAATTCCCGGCGCACCCAGCCAGCAGGTTGAAGTGGTGAGTTTTGGCCCTTGGGCGCTGGATTTATCCACCCGCACCCTTACCCGTGAAGGTCAGGTGGTGACTTTGACCACGGGTGAATTTGCAGTATTAAAGGCGCTGGTACAGCATCCACGTGAACCACTGACCCGCGACAAGCTGATGAATCTGGCGCGTGGACGCGAATGGGGTGCCATGGAACGCTCTATTGATGTTCAGGTGTCGCGCCTGCGTCGCCTGATAGAGGAAAATCCTGCACGTGCCCGTTATATTCAAACGGTCTGGGGCGTGGGTTATGTGTTTGTTCCGGATGGTGCAGAATAAGTTTTGCAGTAGCCGGAACGTTTTGTACACTGTTGAAATAGCGTAATAAGATGCTGGATCAGGCGGTTTTAAAAATCAGGTCATGCACTGGATTGAAGCATGGGCTTTCAGTCCAGTAATTTATATAAGGATGGCAAGTTTTGCCACAGCAAGTGAATAACAATAGGGCGCAGTCTGATAATAACCGCGACAGCATGACGCTTGAATCAGGAAGCGTCTATCGTCCTCGCACCCGTACCCGCTGGGAACTTTTTTTAGACCGCATCAAACCGCGTTCTACCGCCATGCGCACGACGGCACTGGTGTCGGTGGTGGTGTTTTTCAGTTTATTTATGTCGCTGGCCTTTTTCTGGCGCACCCTGTATTTGCCTGAAATCCGTCAACACGCACGCTATCTTGCCATTGAACTGGATCTGCTGGAGCAAACCGACCTGCAAGTGACCGAAGATCCGTTTGCCTTTGACCTGCACGACTGGCTGGAACAACGGGTTGGCGTACAAATTATTCGTGAACCCAGTGAATTTCCAACCACACGCGAAAAACTAATCGCCGAATTTTTTACCGGACGGCTGGAAAAAGAACTATCGCGGGAACTCAATGAACCTGTCACGGTTTATTTTGAATTTAAGCCTTCACCTCAACTCTGGATTTATTATCCCTCGCTGGGCAAAGCCTGGGTGCGCGAACCCCTCGATTTTTATGCCGAGTATAGTGCCGAGCTAATTTTGCTCTGGCTGCTGGGTATCCCGCTACTGACATCCATTATTATCCTGACGCTGGTACGACAGTTAAACCGACCGCTGCTACGCCTGCAACATGCTGCCCGGGATTTTACCCAGACGGGCAAGGCGCCGTATCTGGAAACCAACCATGGTCCTATTGAAATCCGTCAGGTAAATTCAGCCTTTAACCATATGATCAGCACCCTGCAACAGGCCGCGCAGGAACGTACTATTATGCTGGCCGGTATTTCACATGACCTGCGCACGCCACTCACCCGTATTCGCCTGACTGCCGAGCTAATGCCGGATGAAGACCTGCAACAGGGCTTGATTTACGATGTGGATGATATGGATGCCATCTTAAGCCAGTTTATTTCCTACATGCGTGATGGCTCGGATGAAAAAGAACAAATCACTGATATTAATGCGCTCATGCAGGAAATTATTGTCCAGTTCAAGCCGCTTAAAATTATTTACCAGCCCCAATTGTTGCCACAAATTTGCCTGCGCAGCCTGTCCATCAAACGTATGATTGGCAATCTGGTCAACAATGCCAAACGGTACGGTGCCGAACCGGTTTATCTCTCTGCCAGCTTGCTGGGGGCTTATATTATCATTACTGTGCGTGATAGTGGCGAAGGCGTTGATGAAGCAGATATTGAGTCATTGATGCAGCCTTTTGTGCGGGGTAATAGTGCGCGCACCACCCAGGGCAGTGGCTTGGGACTGGCCATTGTTAAACGAATTGCCGAGCTGCATGGCGGTTATGTGAATGCACGCAATCACCCGGATGGCGGCCTTGAGGTCAGTGTGGGCCTACCTCTGGTGCGTAAACCGCCAGAAACCACCAAGACGGAAGGCAGTGCTTTGCGCAAAATCAAGAATCGCTTAACCGGTGAAACATGAAATGCCATCAAAACCCTGATGGTTTATTTTATTATTCTGCACCACAAATTAACACAACAAAAAACCCCTAAAGCTTAAAACTCTAGGGGTTTTTTACCTGTATGTGACTACAGGTCTTACGCATATGGTGGCGTGAGGCGGGATCGAACCGCCGACACACGGATTTTCAATCCGTTGCTCTACCGACTGAGCTATCGCGCCGATGGGTGTGAATTAAATAGAAATCATAGGTTCAAGTCAAGTGCTATTCCTTAAAAAGCGTTCTTATGCCTTTTTTTTAAACAGGCTGGCGGACTTTTTGTTAAATCTTGCCCAGATGCGACAGGCAACGATGAATAGCGCCACAGCCCGGCTTAAAGTGTTTTACGCCTTTTTGTTCCTCGGCCTCACATACACCTTCAATCAGGCGCTCAGCCACACCACGGCCACGGTTGGACGGATGCACCACCACATAATGCACCAGACGGGTATTATCCTGCCCGCTCACCCAGACTGCACCAATAATTTTCTGGTTAAACTCAGCAGTATAAATCAGGCTATCTTGCTGCATGGCTGTTTCCAGCTGTTGCACGGCATCGTCGCCATCACCAAATTCAGGGCTGGTATCATACAGACGCTTGAGCTGGGTGCGCAGTTCTTCATCCTGAATTTCGGAATACGCATGAACGGTAATTGGCATAACAGCCTCCCCTGGTATTTTTGAATGAATTAACTCTAGCAAAGGCTTCACCCTACTGCCAGAGAATACGTTATAATTAATGTTTTTCGGGAGCTTTGTCGATGGCAGAACGTGTCAGTGAAGTGGTGCGCCATACCAGTGAAACGCAAATCCGCGCACGCGTCAATCTGGACGGTACTGGTGCAGGGGTGCTCAATACCGGTGTGCCTTTTCTGGATCACATGATTGACCAGATCAAACGCCACGGCTTGTTCGACATTGATATTGAATGCAAGGGCGACCTGGAAATTGACGATCACCACACGGTAGAAGACTGTGGTATTACTCTGGGCCAGGCGTTTGCCAAGGCGCTGGGCGACAAAAAGGGCATCCGTCGTTATGGCAATTTTTATGCGCCACTGGATGAAGCGCTATCGCGTGTAGTGGTAGATATTTCTGGGCGTCCGGGCTTATTTATGGATATTCCATTTACCCGTGCGCGTATTGGCACCTTTGATGTTGATTTGTTTTCCGAGTTTTTTCAGGGGTTTGTAAATCATGCCCTGATGACCCTGCACATTGATAACCTCAAAGGCAAAAACAGCCACCATCAAATTGAAAGTGTGTTCAAGGCATTTGCCCGTGCATTGCGCATGGCCTGCGAGCTGGATCCGCGTGCCGCAGGAACCATTGCCTCCACCAAAGGTAGCCTGTAAATGAGTCAGGCCAGAACACGTATTGCCTTGCTGGATTATGGCATGGGCAATCTGCACTCGGCGGCCAAGGCACTGGAATTTGTGGGTGCAGCGGTTGATGTGACCAATGATCCCAAGGTCATTGCACGTGCTGACAAGATCATGTTTCCCGGCGTGGGTGCCATGCGCGACTGTATGGCTGGTATGCAGGATGTGCATGTCGATGACGCAGTAAAACAGGCCGTATTTAACAAGCCCGTTCTGGCGATTTGTGTGGGCATGCAGGCGTTAATGCAGCGTTCCCAGGAAAATGGTGGTGTAGGCTGTCTGGGAATTTTTGCAGGCGACGTGGTGCGTTTTCCCAATCAGGCCGGATTAAAAGTGCCGCACATGGGCTGGAATCAGGTACAGCAGCATGATCCTGCCCATCCAATGTGGCAGAACATTGCGCAGGATAGCCGGTTTTATTTTGTACATAGCTTTTATGTGCAGCCTGAAAATCCGCAAATTGCGGCAGCGACCTGCGATTATGGCCAGCCATTTACCTGCGCCTTAAGCCAAGATAATTTGTTTGCCGTACAGTTCCACCCGGAAAAAAGTCATACAGTTGGGTTACAACTGCTTAAGAACTTTGTTGCGTGGGATATTTAAAATTGCCGTATTATTTTTAGGCATTTTATTTTTAAGATTTATTGCTTCACTTTCTTTGCTTAATACTGAGGACACTTGCCATGTTAATTATTCCAGCAATTGATTTAAAAGACGGCAAGTGCGTGCGTCTAAAACAGGGCCGCATGGAAGATGATACGGTATTTTCAGATGATCCTGTGGCCACCGCAACGCACTGGGTCAATGAAGGCGCACGACGCCTGCATCTGGTGGACTTGAATGGTGCTTTTGCCGGCACACCCATTCATAAAAATGTGGTGGAAGCCATTGCTGATGCACACCCTGAACTGCCCATTCAAATTGGTGGCGGCATTCGCTCAATGGATACCATTCGCCATTATTTAGAAGCCGGAGTGTCCTTTGTGATTATTGGCACCAAAGCGGCCAAAGAGCCGGAATTTGTAGAACAGGCCTGCAAGGAATTTGCCGGGCACGTTATTGTGGGTATTGATGCCAAAGATGGCATGGTAGCAACTGATGGCTGGGCCAATGTGCTGGACATTAAGGCAACCGATCTGGCCAAGCGTTTTGCCGATGCAGGGGTGTCCAGTATTGTGTATACCGATATTGCCCGTGATGGCATGATGCAGGGTGTGAATGTGGAGCAAACCGTGCAACTGGCAGATTACTGTGGCTTGCCGATTATTGCCTCAGGCGGCGTGACCAACCTTGAAGACATTCGTCTGCTGAAAGGCCAAAAAGGCATTTTAGGTGCCATTACCGGCCGTGCCATTTATGAAGGCAGCCTGAGCTTGCGGGAAGCACAATTACTGCTGGATGAAGAACACGTTTGATTAAAGTAGATAAGCCTTAGTTTGCTCGTGGTAATTAACCCTATGACATCTTACAGGCAGTCCTACGGGCTGCTTGTAATAGCAATTAAATCATATTAATTTTTGTGTTAACGCTATAAGAATAATGAATTGCAATCTGACATTTTTCATAATATTCATCATTGTTATTGTATTGCTTAATCTCTGGAGCAAATTTATTCCAGAGACAGCTTCTTCAATATCAAGTCCTCAATCGGATACTTGCACGGTCAGTGATGAAGTACTTCGAGACTATTTTTTAAAATCTTCAGTAGTAAAAACAAAGTCCATTGATGAGATTATTCGAGATATTGGCCCTTTCCAGAACATGGGTGATTTTGATTTTGGTCGAGCTGTTTATGAATGGCATGGCCGAACTTTGCATATTCAGGTCTGGACAAATTCCAATAGTGTAGAAGAGGTAATCCTCCAAGAAATGACTTAATGTTATGGGTTAGATTTAACCCGTAACATCTATTAGCAGAAAACCAACTCATCTTATCGCGTTTTTAGCGGGCGCTTTGTTTTAAGGTAGAGCGCATGCAATATCCAAAACAACAGGAGCATGCTATGGCTGACGCTCAGGCGATGACCACCACAAATACTCTGCCGCACGCCACTTTACTGGAAAGTCTGAAAGTTTTTGCTCAAGTTCTGGGACCAACCTGGGCCAAGGGTGTAATTATTCGACGGCCTGCCATGGTTGGTATTGCAGAAAGTCTGGGCCTTGATAAACATGCGGTACGCTATATGCAAAAGCTGCGTGACAAATATGGCAATGACCCACTGTTGCTGCGCTTACCCAAAAGCATTAACTATGCACTGGTCTTTATGCCGGAACATGTACATCGCGTGTTGCAGGAAACCCACCAGCCTTTTGCTACTGACAGCCGCGAGAAACATGCAGCACTGGCCCATTTCCAGCCGCATGGGGTACTGATTTCACAAGACCCGGAGCGCAGCAAGCGCCGGCATTTTAATGAAGCCGTACTGGATACGGCATTACCGGTACATCGGCTGGCGGATCATTTTATGGGGGTAATCCATGAAGAAGCCAGCCAGTTACTAAATAGTCTGGGTTATAAACAGCAACTGGACTGGGAACGCTTTGCCATAAGCTGGTTCCGCATTGTACGCCGTGTGGTGTTTGGCAATGCGGCACGTGATGATGAACAACTAACCCAGCTGGTAAACAAACTACGCGGCCATGCCAACTGGGCCTTTATGCATCCTAAAAATGATAAACTGCAACAGCAACTACACAGCCGCATTAACCATTATATTCAGTTGGCCGCGCAATCAGGATCAGCGCCAGAACCTAGCCTTGCTGCCCTAATCGCCAGTACACCGCAAGATGCAGATACCGCACCGGCCGATCAGGTGGCGCACTGGCTATTTGCCTTTGACCCGGCGGGCATGACAGTGTTCCGGGCGCTGGCCCTGCTGGCCTCACATCCGCAGCAGGCTGCTCAAGCACAGACAGAGTTAAAGGCCAATACCGGTTCGTCGCGGCAATATTTGCCGTATTTGCGTGCCTGCATTCTGGAAGCCTTACGTCTGTGGCCTACTACGCCCGTCATTTTGCGGCAAAGTAAAACAGCAACCCAGTGGGACAGCGGCATGATGCCCACCAACACTGGCCTGATTATTTATACACCGCTATTGCACCGTGATGATGAAAACCTGTCCTATGCCAATACATTTGCCCCAGAAGTCTGGCTGGATCAGCAGCATACCACCACCGCCCAGCAATGGCCGTTGCTACCATTTAGTGACGGGCCTGCCGTATGCCCGGCGCGCAATCTGGTGCTGCTACTGACCAGTAACATGCTGGCTCAATTACTGGAGTCTGGCGCGCTGGAATTACGCTCGTCACGCTTGAGTCCCAAGCTGCCCCTGCCGGGAACGCTCAGTCCGTATCGTTTACGCTTTAAAGTGAAGGGCTGAGCAAAGATTAACCATACCGTCGCTATCAATAACAAGGCATCTTATTTCAGGGTGCCTTTTTGGTTTAATGTCGTGTGCTGCGTCTTTAATGTCTTAAAATAATGCAAAAAACTGCTGAATGACTTGTAGTGTTAATAATCCGGTTAAAACCCAGTTCAGCGCGACAGTGGCGAAGAATAGTCGCTGGAATTCGGTTTTGGCCGATTTATGCCGAAGTTTTTGTTGGGCCAGCAAGGCACCGGGCCAGCCGCCCAGCAAAGCCAGTACATGCAGGTTTTTCTCGGGAATACGGCGCCTGCCCTGCTGTGCAGCCTGTTTGTCTATTGCATATAGCCAGTAGCTTAGACCACTAAGCAGCACTGGAATTATTAAAAACCACAAGGGCAATTGCCGGGTTAGTCCTAAGGCAACAATAAATGCCAGATACAGGGTAATTAGCCAGCCGCGCCACTGTTGCGGATATTGCCGATATGGTAACAAGGACTTTGACAAGGAACCGCTAGCCGTTTTGTCAGTTGATTTTGACTTGTTTTGACGGCGCACGTAGGTCACTCGCTGGGCATTCAGGCGGCCATGGCCATCCCGAGTGATTTCATATTCCAGCATGACGCCGGCCAATGGCCTTGGCCCGCGCTGGGCAAACGCCTTGATGTGCAAAAATATTTTTTTATTACCCTGATTCGGGGCTACAGGCTGAATAAAGCCATAACCCTGATCATCATGCCATTCAATGAGTTGTCCCTGATAACGCATGCTTGCCTATTCCGCACAATGAATGAAAAATGGCGAGTGTAAACGATCTGCAAGCATGGTACGCATCTCGGCAGGGTCTTTTTGCAAAATATGTTCACCGGTACGTGCTTCCTGCTGGTTGCGTTGCTGGACTTGCAAGCGTGACAGCCAGAAGCGGCAAGCGGCCATGGCCAGATAAGTTGGCAGGGCCTGTTGCTCCCCCATGGTCAGCGGACGCACCTGATGATAGGCATTGATGAAGGCTTGCGCTTTTTCATTATCCAGTGCCACGTCTGGCCACTGGCTGCAAAAGTCATTGAGGCAAATGGCAATGTCCAGCAGCAACTCATCATAGGCCAGTTCGGAAAAATCCAGCAAACCAGTCAGTACATTGCCATCAAATAAGGTGTTATCGCGAAACAGGTCACCATGAATCAGGCCACTGGGACGCTCTGGATACTGCTGCTGAACCTGCGCAAACTGCGCAAAAATTTGTAGTAACAATGCCTGATCAGGCTGGCTTAAAACCGGCATTAGCTCATCCCTGCTGTGCTGCCACCAGACCTGTCCATGGTTGTTGTCGCGGTGCAGCGGATAGGTGCGCAAGGTTATATGTAGTTGCGCCAGTGTGCTTGCCATTTCACTAACTTGCAGCACAGTAGGTTGCATGGGCGGCTGGCCCATCAGTCGTGGTGCCAGTTGAGCCGGCTTGGTATGCATAAAATGAATGACCTGCCCGCTTTGATCACCCAGTGGTGCAGCAACCGGCAGGCCCTGCTGTTTTAAATACTCCAGCAGGGGAATCAGCTCATTGATGCCTATCAGGCTCATTTCCTCAAAAATGGTGAGCACCAGTTGCTGCTGATTATCAAGTTGCACAAAATAATTGGTATTTTCAATCCCGGCCTGAATGGGAGTCAGGCCAGTGACATTCAGTTGGTAATGCCGGGCCAGTTGCTGTACTTGTTCCAGTGTGACGGTGGTATAAACTGACATAAATCCCCTGCCTGCACGCTTTTTGCCTGTCAAGTTTGCTAGAATACAGGCGTTAGAATAGCGCGTTATGGCGCTATTGTGCGCGCTGTTGATGTATTTCGTATTTTACCGTCTGTCTTGCCCCTGACTGGAACTTGCTATGCTGGCCAAACGTATTATTCCCTGCCTTGATGTTGATAACGGCCGTGTGGTCAAAGGCGTGCAGTTTGTGGACATCCGTGATGCGGGTGACCCGGTGGAAGTGGCGCGCCGCTACAATGAACAGGGCGCGGATGAAATTACCTTTCTGGACATTACTGCAACCCATCATGGCCGTGATACCACCTACCGCACCGTCGAGCGCATGGCCGAAAGTGTCTTTGTACCGCTTACCGTTGGTGGTGGTGTGCGCAAGCTGGAAGACATCCGCCAGTTATTGAATGCCGGTGCCGATAAGGTGAGCATTAACTCCGCAGCGGTATTTACCCCCGAATTTGTAGGCGAAGCCTCTGCACGTTTTGGCGCGCAATGCATTGTGGTGGCAATTGATGCCAAAAAAGTCGGCGACAATAAATGGGAAATCTTTACCCATGGTGGCCGCAAGCCCACTGGCATTGATGCGGTAGAGTGGTCAATTAAAATGGCAGGCTTGGGCGCTGGTGAATTGCTGGTGACCAGTATGGATGCTGATGGCACCAAGGCGGGTTATGACCTCGGTCTGATGAAACAAATTACTTCCAGCGTGAATATCCCGGTGATTGCCTCGGGTGGCGTGGGCAACTTGCAGCATCTGGCTGATGGCATTTTACAGGGTGGTGCTGATGCCGTACTGGCTGCCAGCATTTTTCACTTTGGCCAGCACACCATTCCGGAAGCCAAGCAATATCTGGCTGATCAGGGTATTGAAATGCGTTTGTAAGGATCAAATATTTAATTAGAACGGTGGACTGTAGCAATACAGCTACCGTTTTTTATGCACTTAACAACTGCAAAATACTAAAAATTTATAGCTGATGAAGCCCTGTTTATAACAGTGCAGTGAGCATTTTCAGGCTCAGTAACAGCAGCAAGATGGCAAATAATTTCTTTAAGGTGGCGACCGGCAAGCGATGCGCCAGCTTTGCACCCAGTGGCGCAGTAAAAAAACTGCATGCTGACATTAGCAATACCGCAGGCCAGTACACCAAGCCAACCGTATAAGGAATAGTGGCCAGGTCTGCATCATGGTTGAGCAAATAACCCAGCGCGCCTGCCAGTGATATCGGCAAACCCATGGCTGCCGAGGTGCCAATGGCTTTTTTAATATCAAAATTACGCCAGGTTAAATACGGCACGGTGAGCGAACCGCCGCCAATGGACACCAGTGCCGAAATTGCACCAATTCCGGCACCAACGCCCAGTAACTCCGTGCTGGAAGCAGGCTTGTGGCTAGGACTGGGCTTTTTATTCAGCAGCATTTGAACTGACACATAGCCCATAAACAGCGCAAAGAATACAGCCAGATACAACGATGGAATTTGCGCAGCCACAAAGGTAGCCAGAAACGTGCCTACAATCACTGCTGGTGCCATCCGTTTGACAATGTCCCACAGCACGGCGCCATTGGCATGGTGCGCACGCATACTGGAAAACGAGGTGGTCACAATGGTGGCCATGGAAGTGCCCAGTGCCAGATGCACCACATTGTCCGGCACAATGCCCATGCCCAGAAAAATAGTGGTGAGTAATGGCACCATAATGCCGCCGCCGCCAACCCCCAGCAAGCCAGCCATAAAACCGGCAAATGCCCCAAGACCAATAAAGGCCAATGCCCACTCAAGTGCCATATACCAGCCTATGGATGCAAAAAGTGAATTTTACGGGCTTTTGCCCAATCTCGCCATGGAACAATGCGATCTGGGTTTATTTAAGCCAGTATTTTACCTAAGCCTGCGTCATTCACACAGTAGTGACAGCAGTTGCAAGACTGATGGTGAGGTTTGCCAACATACAATGATGTTAATGCCTGTAGTTATTTTTGAGGCAGCAACATCAGTTTTTGAGCTGATGATCTGCCAGACCTTCACTGGCTTTTTGCAGTATACTGATTAACTCAGCAGTCATTTCTGGCGTAAAATGATAGGGGTCAAACTTGTCTAATCCATAGCTTTTTAAAAAGGATGGTACTTCCTGATCAATAGCTGCATATTTCATTTCCCACGATGAAAAAGCGAATTTTTCAATCGGCTCAAGTGATAATACCTTTAGCTCAGTATGACGCTCATCCTTTTCCAGCTTGGCATATAATGCATCAATATGTTGCTGAGTACCTTCTAAACATTGAAAAAAATAATTGTTCCCAAAGTACAGCGCACCCACTAGCTTATTTTTTCGGTTTTGGCGGCGTGAGGTGGTTAAGATATTGATAATATTTCTATTGTAACCTTCTTTTTGACCACTAATCAGGGTGAAAGTGGCTTTACTCACATACGTCATACGGATCAGTTGGTCTGCTGTTTGCGCATTCATGGCTATTTGTCCTTATCGTCCAGCCTTTAACCCTATACAGATTTTTCAACGATAGCTGATTACTTTGCAGTTTTCTAACCAAAAGATACCAATTGATAAATTTGATATGAGCTGGTTTGGAGAGAAGCTTATTGTTGGGTTACCACACAGCGTACAGTCTTCTGGAGCATGGCCTGCTTGAAAATGGTGCTGAGCAAAAGTCCCATTTTCAAGCAGATGCGCCTTAATCAATGACTGTTATTTAAGCCTGCGTAATCCATAAAGTAATGGCTGCGGTGGCAATGATGCTGATCACATTGGTTAACCAGAATACAGTCAGACTGACCCCACGGTGCATCTCCTGATGCACAGGTTTAGCCGCGCCATCAACCGGCGTTTCATCCACCTGTTGCAACATGTCCACCAGTTCTGCCGTCATTTCCGGGGTAAAGCGGTAGGGGTCAAATTTAGCCATTTGGTGCGTTCGCAGAAAGGTACGCACTTCCCGGTCAATGGTGGCATATTTCATTTCCCACGATGAAAAACGACGCTCTTCAATGGGTTGCAGGGACAAAATCTTGAGGTCATGATGACGTGAATCTTTTTGCAACTTGGCATACAGCTCATCAATGTCTGCCTGTTTCCCTTCAAGACACTGAAAAAAGCAGCCATGGCCATAATACAGTGCGCCCACCAGATTATTTTTTTGGTTTTCGCGTCGTGCCGTCGTCAGGATATCAAGGATTTCCTGATCAATACTGGCATTAGCCTGAAATGGTTTAAAGGTGGCCTTACTGGCATAGACCATTCGGCTATAGTGATTTGACATGTTTTGCTCTCAGCTTAAGGTATTGGTTACACATAATTTTATCGGTAAGGCAAGATTATAAAAATTTGCTAAAAATGCATTAGCTATTTTGTAGTTATTCTAATTTTACCTATCATGACCCCTACTTAATTTTTATATTTTTCACAGTATTTTTTAGATTTATACTATTGATTTTAATAATTATTATTCCAAAAATAAGCCCTTGATTATTTTTTAAACACCCTAATATATAAAGAACTTCCGGCAGTTGTGGCCATTCACTAGCCGTAATTAAACCGGTTGTTTATCAATTATTGTTTGCAGTTTAAAAGAGGTCATTGATGTCCAGTTTACCCAATGGCGATTATTATCGTCAGCTCACCCTGTTTCAGCAGGAAAAGCAGGCCTTGATAGATCGTTCGATTTGCTTAACCGAGGCCGCCAAGTATTTTGGTATTGCACCCAAGGCATTTATTCAGCAATTGCATGGCTTAAAACTGATTTATAAACCCGCCAAGCACTGGCTGGGCTATCAGGACAAGCTGAATGCCGGTTTGCTGGTACAGCGTCCGGTGGAGTTTACCCATAGTAATGGCGAAACCGGATTTCGCTCACAAGTGCTGATTACGCCCAAAGGCATGCGCTGGCTGCACCGCTACTTAATGCCCAGCATGGCCTGATTGACAGGCACGCCGGGCTTGATTTGAGCTTATGAATCGCTGGCCAAGTCTTGCATGGCTGTGGCAGGTGAAATTTTTACCTTTTCAATTTTGCGGCCATCCAGTGAAATAATTTCAAACACCAGACCATCGCTCATGACTTTTTCACCCTGTTCTGGCAAATGCCCCAATTGCAGCAACAGGTAACCCGCCAGTGTGGAATATTGCTCGGCATCATCCACCAGATCAATATCAGTCAATAGCGACACCCGGCGGATATCGCTGGAACCATCCACAATCCATGAACCGTCTTCCAGTTGCACTTCGCAGTCATCGTTATCATGCTCATCCGGGAACTCACCGGCAATGGCTTCCAGAATGTCAATGGGCGTGGCAATCCCTTCAATAGAACCATATTCATTGAGGATAATGGCCATTTGCAGTGGTGCCTGACGCAACTGTTCCATCAGGCTTAGCACCTTGATGTTTTCATGTACCACCAGTGGCTGGCGCAAGGCCTGTTCTACCCTCAGTTGGCCGGTTTCCAGATAGTTGTTCAACAGGTTATGGTTGAGTGCAATGCCTTCCAGATTATCCAGATTGTCACGCGCCAGCAGCAGCCTTGAGTGATTCATGTTCATGATTTGCTGGCGAATGGATTCTTCATCTTCTTCCAGATCAATCCACTCAATGTCAGGCCGTGGGGTCATAATGGACTTGACCGGACGCTCGGCAAGGCTAAGCACGCCATGAATCATGCCTTTTTCTTCCGGGCTAAACACTTCATTGGCCAATGATTCCTTGGCCAGTACATCGGCAGTTTCTCCCAGCTCTACGGGTTCGATGTCAGCCCGGCGGCCACCCAGCAAGCGCAGTACGGCATCGGCAGTGCGCTCACGCAGGTCACTGGTGGTAATCAGGCGTTCGCGGTTACGGCGTGCTGTCTGGTTAAACACCTCAATAAGCACCGAAAAGCCAATGGCAGCGTACAAATAACCTTTGGGAATATGAAAACCAAACCCTTCGACAATCAGCGAGAAGCCAATCATCATCAGGAAGCCAAGACACAAGATGACCACGGTCGGATGGCGTGATACAAAGTTCATCAGCGGTTTGGCTGCCAGCATCATGATGCCAATGGCAATGGTCACAGCAATCATCATCACGGACAAATGCTGCACCATACCGACTGCGGTAATAACACTATCTAGCGAGAATACCGCATCCAGCACTACAATCTGGGTAATCACCACCCAGAATGCCGCATGAACCACTGGCCCTTCTTTGGGTGCATGCCGCCCTTCCAGACGTTCATGCAGCTCCATGGTTCCTTTAAACAATAAAAACACACCGCCAAACATCAGGATCAGGTCGCGCCCGGAAAAGGTATGTCCCATAATCTCAAACAGCGGTTCGGTCAGCGTGACAATCCATGCGATGGAAGCCAGCAGGGCAAAGCGCATTAGCAAGGCGAGTGTCAAACCAATATTACGTGCCTTGGTGCGTTGTTCAGGGGGTAGCTTTTCGGCCAGAATAGCAATAAATACCAGGTTATCAATCCCTAGCACAATTTCCAGCAGAACCAGCGTGGCCAGACCAAGCCAGGCTGAAGGATCTGACATCCACTCAAAAATCATGCTGTAGCCTCCTGAATATTGCACACAGTAGCTATCTTGTTATGGCAGAGATAAACGCCCTTGTTGTGGCGCACTGCGGGCTTGACGTCTTGCAGCATAGCGCCACAAACCCGGTAAGCCGTAAAAAGGGGTAAGTCATCAGGACTATAGGGTGCTAAAGGACAACAACCACTACTCATAAGAAAAAATTTCTGACCAAAAGTGATAGTCAGTATAAAGCAGGATTTACGCCATCTTCATTAAGTTTTTTCCGACAGGTTTCATTAAATTATGTTACTAATCATGTGGCCGTCGGCACTATGTATTTATAAAACATCAAAAATTAAGTTGGGGTTAAGGTTTAAAAATCTCTTTATCCTGCTTTTGCCAACCCGGCAGACTGCTGTTTTGTGCTTCATTGTCAGTGCTGATCCCAACCTGAATGTCACGCCAGCCATGGACTTGCGCTCTATTTTAAGGCACTGTGGCACGCTGTCGCGAATGATCACACTGACGACTGGACTAACGATTCAACATGACTAAAACCGTTGCGGTAATTGGAAGCGGCATGGCAGGCCTTGCTGCTGCACGCCTGATGAAAGATGCTGGCTTTGACGTAACTATTTATGAAGCCTTAAGCGGGCGTGGCATGGACAGTCATACCCTGATGCTGGATGGTGGCATTGTGGATGCACCGCTACGGGTCATGAATCCATCGCTGTGGCGCAATACGCTGGCATTGGCCAGCCACATGCAGGTGCCGGTGTTTCGGGTGAATACCTTTATGTCGTGCAACTGGCTGGAGGGTCAGGCTGGTGATTCCCCATACCTGACACCCTGGTTTAAAAGCCAGCGTACCCGACTGGCGAACCTGCCCACCATAGCCAGCCTGCGCTTTATGAACCGGGATACCCTAAAGCTCGTCAAAGGCGTGTTTCAGCTAAAAAAAGCCCTTAAGCAATTTAAATACAGTCCGCATCAGGATATGAGTCTGGCCGAATTTGCCAATTTGCATCAGTTTGATCCACTGTTCTGGTATGGCACCGTGCTGCCGGTGGTCAATACCATTTGTACCTGCGAGCCACAGCATATTGCGCGCTGGCCTGCCAAACCCTTGCTGGATTTTCTGGAAAAACTGCTGGACGGTGAGCCTCTGCTACGCATGCAGGGCGGTACACCCGCGCTGGTAGATGCATTAATTAAGGATATTCGCAGTATTAGCGGGGCTAAGGTACAACAGGTACAGCAGCAGGGCCAGCAGGTACGGGTATGCAATGCACGCGGTGAACAGGGCCTGTATGATTATGTGATTGTGGCCACACCCACCACCCAGCTTGATTTTGTGGATGAGCAGCAGTTTGCCAGTGAGCTGAAAATATTACGGCAGTTCCAGTTTGATAGTGGCGAACTGGTGATTCACCGCGATACCCGCTTTATGCCAGTTCGGCAAAAAGACTGGACCGTGCTGAACTACAGCATGAACCGGCAGTTTAACCAGCAAATGTTTAGTATCTGGATTAATGCCATTGAGCCTACGCTAGTCGGCAAGCCGCCGGTATTTCAAACCTGGAATCCGGTATTTGAGCCTAAACCCGAGCTGGTCATTTCCCGCGTTAAGCTCACCCGCGCCATTGTCGATCAGCACACCACCCAACTGGTACGCCAGTTACAGCAACTGCAACAGCAGCCAGACCAGCGCGTGTTCTTTTGTGGCTCATGGTCGTGTGAAGGCCTGCCCATTCTGGAATCGGCAGTGACTTCCGCCATGTGGGTGGCACAGCAACTGGGCGTTGCAGCACCCTTTGCCGGTAAAGCGCCATTAATGGTGGCAGTGCATGGTCTGGCTGGATAAAGGCTATTTTTTATGCGCAACCTGTTTCGACTGAACCTGCGGCAGCCCCTGCAAAAGTATTTACCGCAAGTATCAAAACACCGTTTTGCCATTGCCAGCCCACTGCTGGGTGATCCAAATGTGCTGGCCTGGAGTAATCTGGGCTTTTGGCGAAATACGCTGGATGATCAAAATATCAGTGATTATCAGCGGGCTTGTGCGCAACTGGCCCAGCAGGTGGGTCTGGCGGCAGGCTTGCAAACCAGTGATGTTGTGCTTGATCTGGGCTGTGGTCAGGGAGCCAGTCTGGCGTACTGGGCAAAGCAGTTTGGTATACAACACCTTAGCGCCCTTGAAATTCAGCCCGCCTGCATTGCACGTATCCAAGCAGCGCATCTGCCACAACTTGATGGCATTTATCAGGCCCCGTTTGACCAGTTGCCACTGCCGGATCACCGTTTAAACCATGCCTTTGATGCCGTGGTGTGTGTCGATGCAGCCTACCATGCCCAACTGGCCGATTTTCTGGCTGTTAACATGGCAGCACTGAAACCACAGGGACGCATGGCATTTACCACACTTGTCAAAAGTAGCCGCTGGCCACAAGCTGGCTGGTTGTATCAACACCTCACGCTGAAGCTGCTTAATATGGCTTACGTCCCCGCACAAAACCTGCAACCACAGCATGAAATTATCGCCACCTTACAGCAGGCTGGTTGTATTGATATTCAACTACAAGTGCTGGATCAGGAAGTTTTTTCTGGCTTTGCCAAATATATCCAGCAGCTTGAAGCACCAAAACATCTAGCATGGGCGGCAAAAACAGACTGGCTAAAAATTAAACTGACGGCACAGCTATGTCATTTTCTGGCACAGCATGGGCTAATCCACTATATGCTGGTGAGCGCGCGACTGGCCTAAAACAATGCCCGACAGCCGTAGCTGATTACTTGAATGATTCATAAAAATTTTAAAATTAATCGCGCAACTTTTCTGATTGGACTAATGGAGTGTATTTGGCTTTTTATAAAACCGGCATCGGGCTTTAAATTGTTAAGCCGGTTATGTTACACCCATTGCATGACCAATTGACGAAAGGTAGCAATACAATAAATAAAACCCAGCAAAATGCTGCAAAGCCATACTGAAAACCAGCAACATTCATCGCTATCATGACACAGTAAGGCCAAGCTGTGCCCAAGCCAGACTCTCAACTGGGCCAGCAATTATAATTATGGTTTTGAGTCGTTTTAAACAAATCACTTTGATTTGCATGACTGTGCCCGACTGATGGGACAGCTTACCACTTACGGATTAACTGATACTGATGGATAAAAGAGACACGATGAATCAAGTAACTTCTTCAGGGTCTTATACCCACGCTGAACCGTATTCAGCTTCATCCGGCCTGCCACAGGGCACGCGTACTGAAAAGCCGGATCATGCCATGTCTATTAAAACCACCATGCCGCTGGTGGCTCTGTATTGTGGTTCACGTGCAGGCAATAAGCCAGTTTACCGTGAACAGGCCATTTTACTGGCGCAGCAACTGGCCCAGAGTAATCTGGGAGTAGTCTATGGCGGCGCCAGCATTGGCCTGATGGGACAGGTAGCAGATACGGTGCTGGAGCATGGCGCGGAAGTGGTGGGCGTTATACCCGCCTTTTTACTGCAAAATGAAATTGCCCACCACGCGTTAACCGAGCTATATGTGGTAGACACCATGCATGAGCGCAAGGCCATGATGGCAGAACGGGCCAGTGCTTTTGTGGCCTTGCCGGGCGGCCTTGGCACGTTTGAGGAAATTCTGGAAATTGCCACGTGGGGCCAGTTGGCACAGCACAGCAAGCCGATTGTGCTGTTTAATGTTGAAAACTATTATCAGGGCCTGATTGACCAGCTGGCACATGCTGTCGCAGAAGGCTTTTTAACACCTGAACATTGTGCCAAGGTGGTGGTATGCCAGACTGTAGATGAAGTGATGCAAGCCATCCAGCAAGCCACCCAGCAACCGGGCAGCCTGCAAGCCGAGCATGTATAAAGGCAGCTTCTCACGCAGCCTTTTATTGGTTTTTCCTGATTTTAAGTGCTAACCGATTTGCCATGCCGCCATATGCCCAGCGAGTCATGGCATAGCTGAGTAAAAACAGCACACTAAGTATGGCCAGCATCATGAGCATAAAAACACCCGAGTGTAATATCTGATTTAAAAAGGCCATATTTTCACCGGCCCATGCCATGAATAGTAAGGCAATTATCGTTAAAACCAGTGAACTGCCCCAGCTAATGGCCAGTGATGCCCAGACCAAGCGCTTTTTTTCAGCCAGATTCGGTGCCCTGAGCTGGTCTTTGACAAACAGTTGTCCGGTGCTGATAGCTGCAATAAATGCCGTCAAAAACGACAGGCTACTGCCAAAGTCAATAAAAAAGCTGACTGCAAATAAAATCACATTAAACAATAGGTAAAGGCCAAAATAAGCCCAGTAGTATTTTTTTAAACTCAATTTGAATGGTCCTTTAATAAAATGCTTGCAAGAATATGGTTCGATGCCTTCCCGAGCCTATAGTTTGACATGTGCCCTGAGTCTGCCAAAGAACGCCTGAGCTTGTCGAACGCCTGAGCTTGTCGAAGGACAGTTAATGCTCATCCAGAATATCGCCAAACCGCGCTTGTAGTACCAGCGCCAGATCCTGTGGTGTCAAGCCAATATCCAGCCCGCGCCGGCCACCACTGACATACATAACAGCCAATTGTTGCGCCGAGGCATCAATAAGCGTTATCAGGCGCTTTTTCTGACCTACTGGACTAATACCGCCCACCAGATAACCAGTAATGCGCTCGGCATCCTTGATATCAGCCATGTGCAGTTTTTTGCAGCCCAATGCCTGTGCGGCTTTTTTCAGGCTTAATGTATGGCTTACCGGCAAGATGGTGACGTAAAACAGCTTGTCGTCCGTAACCAGCAGGGTTTTAAATACTTGCGCCAGCGGCAGGTTAAGTTTTTGGGCCGCTTCCAGACCAAAGTTGCTACAAGCCGGGTCATGCTCGTACTCATGAAGGCTATAGCTGATTTTCTGTTGCTTGAGCAGGCGACAAGCTGGTGTCATGGGCTTTTCCGGTAAAAATAAAACTGTACAGATTCTAACCCGGTTTAACCCCGAACCACATGGTGCGCTTTTATTAAAACTTATCATTACACAACAGCTTGTTACAGGCCAATCCTGCCATAGCCTTTACACTGGGCCTTGCTGTTATTAAACAGCACTGCGCATGCTGTCCTTATTTTGTCATTCGGCTTTATATGAGCAGGCTGTCTAACAGCCGGTTTTATACGAGGTAGTTCGTGGCCCATTCCACTCGCACTCCACTTGCCAGTCCGTCTTCCGGGCAACCGGCCAAACACCCGGCCAAGGTTGATCCTGACTATAAAACCCTACTGTGGCTGGTGGCACTGGGCTTTTTTATGCAGTCGCTGGATTCCACCATTGTCAATACGGCCCTGCCCAGTATTGCGCATAATCTGGGCGAAAGTCCGTTACAAATGCAATCGGTGGTGGTGGCCTATGTGCTGTCGGTGGCTGTCATCATTCCGGCCAGTGGCTGGCTGGCAGACCGTATTGGCATCCGCTATGCCTTTTTGGCGGCCATTGTAATTTTCTCAATGGCTTCGCTGTTTTGTGCCTTGTCGCAAAGCCTAAACCAGCTGATTGCAGCGCGGGTGTTGCAAGGCGTGGGAGGGGCCATGCTACTACCGGTTGGGCGGCTGGCGATTTTGCGCATTGTGCCACGGCCACAGTTTTTAGCGGCCATGAGCTTTATTACCATTCCGGGTTTAATTGGTCCGCTGGTTGGCCCGGCACTGGGCGGCTGGCTGGTAGAAGTGGCCAGCTGGCACTGGATTTTTTTAATTAACCTGCCCATTGGTCTTATTGGTGCATTGCTAACCCTGCGGGTGATGCCAATTTTAAAAAATCCGGCAGTCCCCAGTTTTGACCTAAGTGGTTATGTGCTGCTTGTGGTGGGCATGGTGTGCCTGTCGCTGGCGCTGGATGGCCTGTCGGATCACAGCATGGTGGCGGTCATGCTGATTTTGCTGATCATGGGTATTGCTGCGGTGGTGGGTTATGGTTTTCATGCGCACAAGCACAGCAATGCCTTGTTTCGCGCCGACCTGTTTCAAAACCGTACCTTTAGCATTGGTATTTTTGGCAACCTGTTTGCCCGGCTGGGTGGCGGTTCCATTCCTTTTTTAATGCCACTAATGCTACAACTGGCGCTGGGTTATAGTCCGGTAGAAGCTGGCCTGATGATGATGCCCTTGATTCTGGGAGCCATGACCGTCAAACGGATTATTACCCCATTAATCCAGCGTATTGGCTACCGGCGTGTGCTGGTCAGCAATACCTTAATTGTGGGTTTGGGCATTGCCAGCTTTGCGCTGATTCCTGCCGACCAGCCAACCTGGCTGAAAGCCATTCATTTCTTTGTGTTTGGCATGTTTAACTCGGTACAGTTTACTGCCATGAATACCCTCACCCTCAAAGACCTTGAACAGCGCCATGCCAGTAGTGGCAATAGTTTGCTGTCCATGATCATGATGCTGTCCATGAGTCTGGGTGTGGCCGCGGCCGGAGCTATTTTGTCCGGCTTTACCGTGCATTATCATGAACAGGTGCTAAGTGCCTTTCATGCCACCTTTATCTGCATGGGCATGATGACCATGGCCGCCGCTTGGATTTTCTGGCAGCTTGAACCCGAAGAAAAACAGGGCAAACCTCAGCAACAGACTGAAGTGGGCCTGCCTGAATCCTCATAAACGGTTAAGAAAACCCGCATGGCACTTGAATTCGCTTAACGCAGGGCACCAATATAATGATGGGCGACTTCCTGCTGGGAGTAGTCCTTGCCGTGCAGGGTGGTGCCGTCATTGTGCAGCGTGGCATGTGCGTGATGCACCGGACGGCCTGCATGGCCAGATGACCTGCCAAATGGCTCAACCCGTTCGTCCAGCACAGGAATGTCATGGTGTGCCGCCGGAACAAATGCTTCAATGCGCTTGATTAAGCCATTCATGTCAGCATCGGCATTGATGCGTGCCAGCCGCAGGATTTCCCGGGCATAATCCTGATTCTGGGTCATATAAACACTGTCAATCACCCGGCCCTGCTGACGGCGCAAGCGCACATACAACTGGCTGGCCAGTGAAAAGAATTCTGCATTAACATACTCATTTTGCCCCAAACTGTTTTTCATTCTGCTGTCTCCTTAGGCTTTAGTGTCATGGATTGAAAGGCTTACCGGACCGCAAAACACCAGATCACCCTTTTTCATGATTGAACCTGCTGTACAAAAGCAATAAGTAAGCCAAACTTAAAGGCTGCGCTAACAATGCACTCCAGCTTAAGAGTCCAGCATCGATCGGGACAATAAACAGTTCATTTTCAGGAATGAAGTGTGATTGATAAACAGAAGCATGCACCAGATTTTTTCAGCCAATGCCCGGCAACATAGCAAAAACGCATTGATTCTTTTTGAGGACTTCTTATTAAAGTCAGGCTCAAGCTGATGCTGATTGAACCTGCTGCTGAAATTGTTGTTTAAGCGCCACATAATGCGGGTGTACCTTGGCTTCATCCCATTTGGCCTTAAAAATCCGCGCAGCAGCAGCCTTAACCGGATCTTCAGGGGTGCGCGGTAATTCATCACGCCCATGCGCCCCACTTAAGCCTTTTTTATCATCTGGCACCGGGCCATCATATTTTTTGCCGCCCTTGTGGTTGGCATAGCGCCGCGCCCGGGTATAGCCCATTTGCAGGAACTTGCGTGCCATGTCGGCACCCACAAAATCATTCTCTTCCAGATAGTTTAAAAATAGCTCAAAAATCTTTTCACTGCTGTGCCGGGCCTTATCTTCATCGGCAAAGCGCCAGTGCGGCAAAATTTCTGACTTATAAGGCTCGACTAGCAGCACACCCTGTTCACCGCGCCCAACCCGGTACAGCTCCGGATGCTGGCGAAAGTTAATTTGCTTAAAGTCCAGACTGTAATCAAAGCTGTCCGATGTAACCCGGGCAGCACGGCGCGGCACGCTGTTACTGGCAGGTAACTGCGCCTGTTTAGTTAAGTTGGTCTGGCGAATCGCGGACATGGCTTGCTCTGGCTGATACAGAATGGTGGTTTCAGTTTAAGCATTTCAATAGCAGGGTTTTGCTACTTATTTCGGTTCTTATGTGTTGAATTCTTCATGTTCCTGAGGCTTTATGGCAACTGTGTAATGGAGTAATCATGGCGTTAACCGCTTTGCTACAAAGCCTTACACCTCACAAATTTAACCCGCCTTATAACTGAACCCTAAATACCCAACAGCGGCTGACCCTGATTTCAGCATCACTGATCCATTTGCCCATAACAGAGCCATACATGCAGAAGCAGATATTTGGTGATTGCAATAGCAGCGCGCATGAGGAAGCCAGTTACTGCCACAAACTGCACCGGCTACTGGAACATTGCATGCAGCAAATTGTGATTGTCCATCAGCAACTTAAAACCACATGCATTCACGACCAGCACGCTGAAGTCTTGCAGCAGCGGCTGCAAACCTTGCAGGAACGCCGCAGGTTTTACCAGACTCAACTGATTAGTTTGGACAGCTTTTCTGATTTTTCATAATTTTATATCACATTAGGAATTTTCCAGAATTGTTGTTTGGTGGGCGCTGGTTAACCTGATGAGGCAGGCCTGCATACTGGCTAACCACACTGCGCCATGAGTCATTAAGCAGTACGAATTGGCCATGATTCATGAAATTGTCATCTTGGTTTGCTAAAAATAAAGCTCAAAAAAACTCCGTTATTGCCAGAGAGGTGCATCATGTGTATTGAGGTATCAAGTCAGTTGCTACGCGCTGACAACCCGGAAGTGTATCTGGAGCGGCTACATAAGCTGCAAGTACGCTGTGTACAGGAAATCCGTCTACTCAACAAAAAACTGAATGAATTTCATCAGCAGGCGTGCCGCCATACGCTGCAACAGCGCATCCAAGAATTGCAGCAGCGCCAGAAGTTTTATCAGGCCCAATTGACCAGTCTTACCGCATGTGCTTCGGCCTAGTTCGGTAAGCTGGTTTTTAATGTAGTCCTTTTTAACTTACGCTAAAATATTCAAAAAACAGCCTAAAATTTTATTATTACTGCACTCAATCCTCAGAGTCCTGATTAAAAATCCAAACTAATGGTTTTGTATCCCTTTCGGGATTGCTTTTATTTTTATGCCCAGTGCATTGATAGTCCCGTATTGGCACCCCTAATTCTTATATGGCCATAAAATTAAAATAATATTCTA
Source organism: Alkanindiges hydrocarboniclasticus (assembly GCF_001982605.1). Taxonomy (GTDB): domain Bacteria; phylum Pseudomonadota; class Gammaproteobacteria; order Pseudomonadales; family Moraxellaceae; genus Alkanindiges; species Alkanindiges hydrocarboniclasticus. The sequence continues at coordinate 96,214 of NZ_MLCN01000013.1, forward strand.
AATGGTTATAAAACAATGCTATAACCGTTTCATTTTATTCCTTGCCTCTGGGCATCAGCCATGACCCGTAGCCAGCGCCTGTTTCAATTATTGCAACTCTTGCGAGAGCATCATTTTCCGGTGAGTGCGGAAACACTGGCCAACCGGCTGGATGTCAGTGTGCGCACCATTTACCGCGATATTGAAACCTTGAAAGCCCAGGGCGCCCACATAGCTGGTGAAGCCGGGCTGGGTTTTCAACTGCAAACCGGGTTTTTTCTGCCGCCCATGATGTGGACTGAAAATGAAATTGAAGCACTGATTCTAGGTGCACGATGGGTGGCCGATTTGCCGGATGATCCATTAAAACAGGCTGCAACTTCCATTTTGGCAAAACTGCAAGCCATATTACCCGAGCCACAGCAGCGCCTGTTTGAACAAACAACGCTGTACGCATTTAGCCAGTGGCTGCCTGTCGATCAGGACATTGTGGCCTGCATCCGGCTAGCCACCCGCCAGCAAAAGAAGCTGCATATTCACTATGAAAATGAAACCGGGCAAAAAGCAGAGCGCATTATCTGGCCCTTTAGTATTGGCTACTTTATGCACAAGATGGTGCTGGCCGCATGGTGTGAGCTACGGGGTGATTTTCGGCATTTCAGGCTGGATCGGGTACTGGCCTGTGACGTAATTGATGAACATTACCCCTCTTATAAAAAACAGTTGTTTAAACAATGGTGCCTTGAACAGCGCATTACAGCGACTGCTGACAGAAACTGACACACACCCGGTTTACAGTCGCTTGATGTTGAACAGCCAAGGAGAACAACATGAATCAAATGACGTTTTACACCAACCCGGAGTCGCGCAGTGTGGTGGTTGAATGGTTGCTGGCAGAGCTGGAGATTGACTGCACCCGGGTAACGCTGGATTACGGCACCAGCATGAAAGCACCGGAATATCTGGCCATTAATCCATTTGGTAAAGTGCCAGCGCTGGTAGATGGCGACCTAGTGATTTATGAAACTGCCGCGATTTGTGCCTATCTGGCGGACAAATATAGCGATAAAGGGCTGGCACCTGCACTGGATGATCCCAAGCGCGGCCTGTATTACCGCTGGCTGTTTCTGGCGGCTGGGCCGTGGGAAGCGGCCAATGTTGACCGTCTTTTAAAAGTAGCTATTGCACCGGAACAGGAAATGTTTGTGGGCTATGGCAACTACAATACCTTGTATCAGGCCGTGATTAAGGGCCTGACCGAGGCACAGCCTTATTTATGCGGGGCGCAATTTACTGCTGCTGATGTGTATGTTGGCGCTGGCATTTTATGGGAGCTTAAAATGGGCACCTTACAGCCGCATCCTGAGATCCTGCGTTATGTGGAAAACCTGCGCCTGCGTCCCAGCCTGCAAACCATAGCAGCAACGTTTTCTTAAAATTAGTAATTAAAAAAAACCATGTGTCAGATATAAAAAAGGACTCCGTTGAGTCCTTTTTTACGATTGCATTAGAATTTAACGCGCCCGTTGCTTACTTCTGGCCGGACGATTTTTATTATCCTGCTCTCTGTCTTTTTGCTCGCGCGGTGGCAAGCCGGTATGCTGGGTTAGAATCTGGCCCTTTTGGGGACGCTTGGACGCGCTAGACGCACTACTGCGCGGTTGTGAACCCGTGCGTTTTTGCGAATCACCTGCCACGCTGGAATTTTTCTTGCGTGCTGAATTGTACTCACCTTCCGTACCTTGCGGCTGGTAGGTCGGAATGAGATGCTGCTTGCTGTTGCCAATCAGGTCGCTGCGGCCCATGCTTTTTAGGGCTTCGCGCAATAGCGGCCAGTTGTTGGGATCATGGTAACGCAGGAATGCCTTGTGCAAGCGGCGGCGTTTCTCACCTTTGACAATATCCACCGTCTCAGAATGGCGCGATACCTTACGTAGCGGATTCTTTAAGGTGTGATACATGGTGGTGGCCGTTGCCATGGGGCTTGGATAAAAGGTCTGCACCTGATCGGCGCGGAAGCCATTTTTCTTCAGCCAGATGGCCAAATTCATCATGTCGTAATCAGTCGTACCCGGATGCGCGGCAATAAAATACGGAATCAGGTATTGTTCCTTGCCGGCTTCCTTGCTAAAGCGGTCAAACATTTGCTTAAAGCGGTCATAGGTGCCAATGCCCGGTTTCATCATTTTGGACAGGGCATTTTCTTCGGTATGCTCCGGCGCAATCTTGAGGTAACCCCCCACATGATGGGTTACCAGTTCACGCACATATTCCGGGTTTAATACCGCCAGGTCATAACGCAAGCCCGAACCAATCAGGATTTTCTTGATGCCTTTAATGGCACGGGCCTTACGGTAAAGCTGGGTAAGCGGTGCATGGTCAGTGTGCAGGTTGTCACACACGCCCGGATACACACAGGATGGCTTACGGCAGTTCTTTTCAATTTGCGGGTCTTTACAGGCCAGCCGGTACATGTTGGCCGTTGGCCCACCCAGATCGGAAATCACCCCGGTAAACTGCGGTGCCGTGTCACGGATTTTTTCCACTTCACGCAAGATGGATTCTTCCGAACGGTTCTGGATAATACGGCCTTCATGCTCGGTAATGGAGCAAAAGGTACAACCGCCAAAACAGCCGCGCATGATGTTGACTGAAAACTTGATCATGTCAAAGGCAGGAATTCTGGCATCACCATAAGCCGGATGCGGTAAACGGGCATACGGCAGGTCAAACACATAATCCATTTCTTCGGTGGTTAGCGGGATCGGTGGGGGATTAATCCACACATCACGCTCACCATGCCGTTGCACCAGTGCCCGCGCATTGCCGGGGTTGGTTTCCAGATGCAAAATGCGGTTGGCATGTGCATATAGCACGGGATCATTGGCCACCTGCTCAAAATCCGGCAGGCGAATCACCGACAGCTCACGCGGCGGTAGTTTGTGTTTAATGGCTTTGCTGGGCGCTGCTTTAAGTTGCACGATTTGCGTATCAGCATCAAGTTGGGTGCCTTCGCGGATAATGGGATTAGCCACCGGCTCTTTGGTAAAACCCTGATATTGTGTTACCGAATCTTTTTTTTGCTCAATGTCACAGCCTTCCAGATCTTCAGTCATGACATAGGGATTAATAATTGGATCAACCCGGCCAATACTGTCGACATCATTACTGGCAATTTCAATAAAGTCTTTTTTGGCCTGCTTGCCGTTTTTATTTAAAATAAATGCCGTACCGCGAACATCGGTAATGTCCTTGATATTTTCGCCTTTGGCCAGACGATGCAGGACTTCTACAATAGAGCGCTCGCCATTGCCATACATCAGTAAATCCGCCTTGGCATCCATTAAAATGGAACGGCGCACCTTGTCCGACCAGTAATCATAATGCGCAATACGGCGCAGGCTGCCCTCAATTCCACCCAGCAAAACCGGCACATCCGGATAGGCTTCACGGCAGCGCTGTGAGTACACAATAGCTGCACGGTCCGGGCGCTTGTTGGGCACATTGCCCGGAGAGTAGGCATCATCCGAGCGAATCTTGCGGTCGGCGGTATAGCGGTTAATCATGGAATCCATGTTGCCTGCCGTGACACCATAGGCATACACCGGCTTGCCCAGTTCCTTAAAGGCCTCAGCCGATGTCCAGTCCGGCTGGGCAATAATACCAACCCGAAAACCTTGCGCTTCCAGCGTGCGGCCAATAATACCCGAACAAAACGACGGATGATCCACATAGGCATCACCACAAATCATAATAAAGTCGCAGGCGTCCCAGCCCAGTGCATCCATTTCTGCACGTGACATCGGCAAAAACGGCGCAGGCTCAAAACATGATGCCCAATGCTTGTTGTAATCAAACAACCGGGTTGGGGTATCAATATCTTTATAAGCGGTAGACATGCTGGCGACTCTTTGAACGGCAAATTGCACTTGCGGAATAAAACGGGTTTGCTAAACAGGCTGGCATTTCCAGAGCGGAAAAAATAAAGCAAACATGAGAACTGCTCATTTTAGCATGAATTGCATTTATGGTTGAGCGTTGTACAATTTTTATTCTATTAAACCAGCGTGAGAAGCGCTCAGTTTGAATCACTGATAGTGATAACACACATTTTATGGCCGATCGTACAACATGGTCTCTTTTATCATATAAGATCAAGGATTTAATATTAAATGTCAGCTCATCTCTCACTTCGTTTATTTGCAGAATGCGCCGATGCTGCTGACGCAGCAAACCTATTATCTGCATTATACAGCGCACTAAGTGAATTTTTACCAGTATCAGAAAAATCCCCTTCTCGTTACTGGAAAATGCCTGAGCTGTTTGAATTCTCCTTCACGTTAAATCCAAAAACGTGGGATACATGCCAGCATGTTGTGGCACGAACAGCAACAGGCTGGACACAAGGCGGTAGTGATAACGATTTATGGTTCATATGGAATCGCCACAATAACAATTGTTTTCTTTTGTCACAAGTGACATGGGCAGAAATACAGTTTTTGACTGGTTAATCGCTCATCAAGACCTATAAAGAAATGGCATCTATAAAAACAAGCTGATCCCAAATCTTAACCGCTACGGCATCAGCTTGTTCTATTTAAAGCTTTAAAACCAACAACATCAGGCATACACCACTTCAGCAATAGCCACCTTATCCGCATCATCAGCAAATTTTGCCTGATGGCTTTCCCGGATCATGTCCACGGCTTTTTCAGCAATCATGATGGTGGGCGCATTGGTATTGCCATTCACCACGTTAGGCATCACCGAGGCATCTACCACACGCAGGCCATCAATGCCGTAGACTTTGAGTTCGGGGTCAACCACCGCCATGCCATCAATACCCATCTTGCAACTGCCTACCGGGTGATACACCGTGTCAACCCGCTGGCGTAACAGCTCACGGATATCATCATCGGTTTTGATATGACCTGAGAAAATATCCTGCTTGATAATCGGTGCAAAAGCCGGGGCATCCATCAGTTTTTTGGTGACCTTAAAGCCATCCACCATATCCTGCACGTCCTGTTCATCTTCCAGAAACTTGAAGTCAATCAGAATCGGGTTATCAATTGTTGGGCCACTAATTTGCACCGAACCACGGCTGCGTGGATTGAGCAAACAGACATGACAGGAAATACCATGGCCGCCATGCATGGTACGGGCATGGTTATCCACCAGTGCCACCACAAAGTGCAGTTGCAGGTTGGGTTTGTCCAGCTCGGGCCGGGTTTTTAAAAATCCGCCACATTCGGCAAAATTGGTAGAAATCAGGCCTCGACGATTACTGCGATACAAGCGCAACTGCTTCATCAGGTCAAAAGTACCCGCCGGAGACAGGCCAAATGTTCCACCAATCAGCTTGACCTTATAGCCAAAAATAAAGTCCGGATGGTCATGCAGGTTTTTGCCCACGCCCGGTAAATCTTTCACCACCTTGATGCCATGTTGCTCCAGTTCGGCACGCGCGCCAATACCGGACAGCATCAGGATTTGTGGTGACTGGAATGCCCCGGCAGACAGCAATACCTCACAACGTGCCTGCACCGTATACAGCTTTTTCTGCTGGCGGTATTCAACCCCGGTGGCACGGTTGTTTTCAATTAAAATGCGGGTGGCGGAAGCCTGCGTAATCACGTGCAGGTTGGGGCGCTGGCCCAGATGCGGCAGCAAATAAGCCCGCGCAGCACTACAGCGTTCGCCATTTTTCTGGGTCACCTGATACACGCCCAGGCCTTCCTGTATGGCACCATTAAAGTCATCATTTAAGGGATAGCCTGCTTGTTGAGCAGCTTGCAAATAGGTTTGCTGCAAGGGATTATCAGTTTGCAGGTCGCATACATTGAGTGGCCCATGCTGGCCGTGGTATTCATTATCAATGCGTTCGTTGTGCTCGGATTTTTTAAAATACGGCAACACTTCTTCATACGACCAGCCGGTATTACCCAGTGCCGCCCATTGGTCGTAGTCATCCCGGTGGCCACGCACATACACCATGGCATTAATGGCCGAGCAGCCGCCCAGTCCCTTGCCACGGGGCTGATAACCCTTGCGGCCATTTAAGCCGGGTTGCGCAATGGTTTCAAAGGCCCAGTTATTTAGGCGGGTGGGAATGCTGAGCACCGCAGCAGCCGGTGTGTTGACCATCCAGTTATTGCCATTGCCACCGGCTTCCAGCAGGCATACCGACACATTGGGATCTTCCGACAGGCGTCCAGCCAGCACACAGCCTGCCGAACCACCACCGATAATGACAAAATCATAGACCGACTCAGTCATGTTGCTTCCTTGGCTTATTATTAGAATTTTAATTATGCTACTTTTTTAGAGTAAATACTTTAATTTTTATGATTGAATAAAACTTTGAATAAATTTTGAGTAAAAAATGGGCATAAAAAAAGCCGCGTCAACTGACACGGCTTTTAGGAGTCTGGAAGTTATTCCAGATAGTAGGTTGTCAATGGTGGGAAACCGTTAAATTCAACCGATGAATACGAGTTGGTATATGCACCCGTAGTCAACCAGTACAAGCGATCACCTACCGCCAGATTCAGTGGCAGCTGGTAATGCGAGTTTTCATACATGATATCGGCAGAATCGCAGGTTGGGCCAGCCAGCACCACAGTGCCTTCCTGAACCCTTTCATCCATTTTTGGGGTATAAATCGGATATTTGATGGCTTCGCCCAGAGTTTCAATTAACCCTTGGAACAAGCCCACGTCCAGATACACCCAGCGATTCAAATCAGTGCGTGACTTGCGGGAAATCAGCACCACTTCAGACACCAGCACACCGGATTCACCCACCAGCGAACGGCCCGGCTCCAGAATAATTTCTGGCAGGTCATCACCATGGTCATCATGCAAATAGCGCAGGATTTCTTCGGCATAAATCTGGATCGGGTTGACCTCGGAAATATAGTTGGCTGGAAAACCGCCACCCATATTAATCATCTTGAGGCTCACGTCTTCTTCAAACTTCATCCAGTCAAACATGTATTTAACTTTGGATAAGGCCGCATCCCATACCGCGATGTCTTTTTGCTGGCTGCCCACATGGAATGAAATGCCATAAGGCACTAAACCCAGGTTTTTGGCCTGTACCAGCAGGTCAATCGCCATATCGGGGTGACAGCCAAACTTGCGCGACAGTGGCCACTCAGCCGTTTCACCACCTTCTACCAGAATGCGCACAAAAATCTTGGAACCGGGTGCCTGTTCCGCAATATTTTGCAGGTCGGCCTTGGAATCAGTGGCAAACAAACGCACGCCCTTGTCATAGGCATACTTGATGTGCGCGGCTTTCTTGATGGTATTGCCATAAGAAATACGGTCTGGCTCTACACCACATTCCAGCACACGATTTAGTTCAAAAATGGAAGCAATATCAAAATTTGAACCCAGTTCACGCAGCAGGTTGACCACAGGAGCGCCCGGATTGGCTTTCAGTGCATAAAATACTTTAGCAATCGGAAAGCAGGTCGTTAGCTCTTGGTATTTTTGGCGAATAACTTCCAGGTCCACCACCAGGAATGGGGTCTCTTTGTCTTTAGAGAATTCCTGAATTTTTTCCCATTCTTCGGGTGAACAGTAGTTTTCAAGGCGCATGGGCATTTAACTCGGCGATTAGAAAAACAAAAAGTAGCCAATGGTTAGGCCGCGAAGAGTTTTTACTATGTCGGGTTTACTTAAAAGGTTCAAGTAAAACAACATAGTACTAACGAATCATTTAACTATCTTAACACGCTGCCTCAGGTGTTTCAGAACACAGCCTGTAAAACGCGGATTTTGCCTGTATTTATGCAGCGTTACAAGACCTTTAGTCCGCAATTTTCAGGCAATTTCAATTGCAGTTTCCGATCAGTTTTTGCAGGTAAGAAATGGTGCCTTCCCTGCACCTTTTCAATGGCTTCCAGCCGCATCTGCCGAGTTTAATTTAATTGGAGGACAATACAGTGACAGTATGAAAATTAATACTTAATGCTTAACTTTGCCCAAAAATTTCTCCCCATTTCATTGATGATTTCATCAGAGGCATAGCCAAATGCCGAATTACCCGCGCGGTTTAAGTGCTCGCTGTAGGCTTTATCCAGTACATTGTCCACACCAATGCTCAGGTTCAGCATGGGATTAAACTGATAGGCTGCATTAATGGAAAACACCCCAAAGCCGCTACTTTTGGCCAGATCATAGCCGACAATGTTGCCTTGATTCAGTGCTACGCGATCCTGCCGGTCTACCAGACGCAATAAAGTCCCCACGCTAAACTGATCCTGCTGGTAAGTCAGGCCAATGCGGGCATCCAGCGGGGCAATTTGTGGCAACGGCTGGCTGTCGGTATCGTTACGGCCCCAGCCATACGCCACGTTCAGGTCGCCAGTCAGGTTGTCAGTGAACTGATAGCGTGTTCCGGCTTCTGCACCGGCAATGGTGGCGTCAATATTTTTGGCACCAGCGCTATTGCCCATATGCCCTTCATGGTGATGATAGCCAATTAAAATAAAGTTGTTGATCTTGCCGGCATAGGCGGAAATCCAGCTCGACCATGGCCCAGCATTGTGAGTTAAGCCCAGATCCAGCTGCGTGGTTTGTTCCGGCTTAACACCCAAAAAAGCACTGCTGTTGCCGCTGTGTACCGGGGTAAACAGTTCCCAGTAATCCGGCATGCGCTCCACATGACCCACGCCCACATAGCCATTCAGGTTTAGCTCAGGCCAGTTGTTTTCCAGCCGGATAAACCCACTGGGCAAGGTTTCGCTACGGGTCTTACCATACGGCGTCGGGTAGGCTTCGGTGGCGGCATCACGCGCTAGATACTGCACTTCATGCTGGTCGATGCGCAGGCCAGCAATGATCTTGCGGGTGTCGCTTAACGGTTTGCTGAGTTCGGCAAACACACCAGTTTGTTCAAACTCAGCATCCTTGTTCCACGGCATGTGCTTATAACTATATTGTCCATCCATACGGCCCTTGTGTTCACTGTGGCTGGCATCAACACCGGTAACCAGCGTGTAGTCCAGCCAGTTGAGGGTAGCCGCCAGACGGCCACTGATGGTTTTACGCGCCAGTTGCATGGCCATGGCTGAATCCATGCTGCCCATGCTCATGCCATTTGAGCTGGGCATATCGTCCATGTCATCCATATGGTCCATGCCACTCATGGCACCATGCTCATGGCCATGACCGCCGCCCATATCCATCGGGCTGGGTGTCCGTAAGGTAAAATTGTCCATGATATGGTCGGCATTGTTGTAGTTAACCTGCCCTTCCAGTTTTTGCAGCAGCGGCGACAGGTTTTTTTGTGCAAAACGCAGGCCTACACTTTCACGCAAAAACTGGCTGCCATCCATGCTGCGACCTGCATAGCGGGCTTCGCCATCGCCCTTGCCAGCGCTGAGTTCAATCCAGCGGTCATCGGCAGGGGTATAGGTGGCGGTGATATCCGCATTCCATTTGCGCCACTCGGCGGGCACTTTTTTGCCGTTGCCATCCTTGTAATCGTCTGACCTTGAGGTATTGGCATTGAGGCGAATGGAACCCTGCTGGTTACCCAGAATGGTTTCAACATCATTGTCAAAGCGCTGGTTGGATGCCGCCATGACACTGGCCTGCCCCGTAATGGTGTCCTGCTCAAGGCGCTCAGGCGTACGGGCAAAGTTTACAGTGGCTGCTGATGCCGCACCAAACAGTACCGTTTGTGGGCCTTTAACCACGGTAATTTCATCAAAATTTTGTGGCGCAATATAAGAGGTTGGCGCATCCATGCGATTGGGACAGGCACCCAGCATTTCACTGCCATTGGTTAAAATTTTCAGGCGTGAACCAAACATGCCCCGAAACACCGCATCGCCATTGGTGCCACCATTACGGATGGCATTAAAACCGGCAATGTGCTTGAGATAATCCGCGCCATCAGTTGCAGGCACTGGCTGAATCGGCTGTTTGGGATCAGCCTGAATCAGGTAAGCCTGCGTGGTTTGCGGGTTGCTGGCCGTGACGACAATAGGGCTAAGCTCACAGTGTTGTCCGGTGTGCAGGCCTTGGCCACTGTGGCAATCGGGAATGGCAGCAGTAGTGGCCAGCCCGCCGGATACTGACGGGTCCTGAACAGCAGCTAACGATGCTGCTGACAGAGGTTCAGCATAGGCCATATTGCCATTGAAACCCGCATAGAAAATACAGGCCACGGATAATGCCGTGGTCGATAGTCTTAAAATGGGTGCTGCTAGAATAGGTGCAATACAACCGGACTTGGCAAAATGTTTCATCATTAATCCAGAAAAACTAAAAATAAGCTTGGATAATAAAATTTTAGTTAATAAAACCTGTGCCTTTATATAATCAATAAAAGACCATTTATTTAAATAAAATTTTAGTTAATACAGTCAGGCAATATAATGCACAGGCGGTGCACGGCTTTGTGGTTTTATATAATGAGGGGTTAAGACAGAAACAGCAGAATAAGAAAAACGCGGTAAAGTGACATACAGCGTTAAGGCAGTTGCAGACCAGAGCGGCTGTGGACCAGGGGGTGGAATGGCATGGCCATACAGGGTACAAAAGCCACAGGACAAATGGCTAAAATGATGATCTACCATGTGGGCTGGCGCTGCTGGCTCAGTTGACACAGAGTGTATAAACTGGCTGCTGGCTGTTAGCGTCTGAGGGTGTTGAACATCAGCTTGATGGTGATGTAATAGGTGCTGATGGTGTTGACTGACACTGACTTGCGCAGGCTGGCGTTGCTGGCCCTGAGACTGGTTGTGCTGCTGAGACGAATAGTGATGAGACGCCTGTAGCGCCTGCTGGCTGGGACTAAGCGCATCAATAATAATTTGACAAATGCCAAAACCAGGTGCGCTATGACCCGGTAAAAATGGCTGGACAAAAACCACCAGCTGCATACACCAGGCCATTAAACCCAGTATCAAGCCGACCCGTTGTCGTTGCACGACCATCTCATGTCTTATCAAGTGCGTCTAGTTTAACGCCAAAAAAAAATTTGTCTATTTTTAAACAATTTTATTTCAGCTTATTTAAAACTGAGCTGCTTTTATTTATTTCAGCTGATCCTGTAAATTAATAGGACTATTTATAAAAATGATATTACAAAAATCACAAAAATTAACAGCCTAATTTTACCAAATCAGTTAAATCATAGGAGCAAGTTAGCAAGGTTATTTAAACAAAGATTCTGATTGAAATAAGAATGCTGCGGTTTTTATTTCAATCCGTATTTATTTTTCTAGCTTTTATATTTTCGCCTTATTGTTTGGGAGGCAGCATGACTTTAGGCCTGACGGCACTTGAACTTGCCCGGATACAGTTTGCATTTACTGTGTCCTTTCACATTATTTTTCCGGCCATAACCATTGGTCTGGCCAGTTTTCTGGCGGTTCTGGAAGGGTCGTGGCTTAGAACCAAAAATCCAGTGTACCGCGACCTGTATTTTTTCTGGATCAAGATTTTTGCCGTGGCCTTTGGCATGGGCGTGGTATCCGGTGTGGTGATGAGTTACCAGTTTGGCACCAACTGGAGCGAATTTTCACGGATTGCCGGTGGAGTGACCGGGCCACTGCTGGCTTACGAGGTGATTACCGCGTTTTTTCTGGAAGCGGGCTTTCTGGGGATCATGCTGTTTGGCTGGAACAAGGTAGGGCCAAAGCTGCACTTTTTTGCCACGCTAATGGTTGCCATTGGCACCTGTATTTCCACTTTCTGGATTTTGTCCAGTAATAGCTGGATGCAAACCCCGCAAGGCTTTGCCATCGAAAATGGCCGGATTGTCCCTGTGGACTGGTGGGCCATTGTGTTTAACCCGTCTTTTCCCTACCGGCTGGCGCATATGCTGGTGGCTGCCTTTTTGGTGTCTGCCCTGCTGGTGGCCGGAGCCGGGGCATGGCATTTGCTGAAGGGCCGCCATGATGCCCTGATCAAAAAGACCTTTTCCATGGCGCTGTGGCTGATTGCCATACTGGCCCCGTTGCAGGCTTTTATTGGTGACCAGCATGGCCTCAATACCCTTAAGTACCAGCCAGCTAAACTGGCAGCCATAGAAGGTCACTGGGAAACCAACAAGGATGAAAGCATGGAACTGCTGCTGTTCGGCTTTCCCGACATGCAGGCAGAAACCACGCATTACAAGCTGGGTATTCCCTATCTGGGCAGCCTGTTGCTGGTGCATTCTCTAGAAGGTGAAGTTAAGGGCCTCAAGGAATTTGCCCCGGAAGACCGTCCCAACAGCCTGATTGTGTTCTGGAGCTTTCGCATTATGGTGGGCTTTGGCCTGCTGATGATTTTACTGGGCGTTCTGAGTTTGTATTTACGCTATAAAAACCAGTTATTTGACAGCAAGAATTTCCATCGCTTTGCCTTTTTGATGGGTGGCAGCGGCTTTATCAGTTTGCTGGCAGGCTGGGTTACCACGGAAGTTGGCCGCCAGCCCTGGGTGGTTTATGGCGTGCTGCGTACTAAGGATGCGCTGTCACCGGTGAGTGCCGAACAGGTAGGCCTGACCCTGATTATCTTTGTGGTGGTGTATTGCGTGGTGTTTGGCGTGGGTATTTATTACATGCTCAAGCTGCTCAACCAAGGGCCGCAGCCTCTGGCACTGGATCAGCAAAGCGGTGGCCCCGGTCACTTCAAGACGCCCATGCGTCCGGTTACCGCAGCCGATGATGCACCGGTTGATAACTCAGAACCTCAAGATGCCTCAACTGATCCTGCATCTAATAGCAACACTGACCCCCGCAAACTGCCATCGGATGAGGAGCGCTAAACATGCTGGATTTATCACTGATCTGGGCTGGCATTATTGCCTTTGGCGTGCTGATGTATGTGGTGATGGATGGCTTTGACTTAGGTATTGGCATCCTGTTTCCATTTTTTCCCAACCAGCCGGAACGCGATGTAATGATGAACACCGTAGCCCCGGTATGGGATGGCAATGAAACCTGGATGGTGCTGGGCGGCGCCGGGCTGTTTGCAGCGTTTCCACTGGTCTATTCAGCGGTGCTGTCTGCACTGTACCTGCCCATTATTTTAATGGTGGTAGCACTGATCTTTCGGGGTGTTGCCTTTGAAATCCGCTTTAAGGCCAATCGCACCAAGCATTTGTGGGACATGGCTTTTATTGGGGGTTCCATTGCTACTGCCTTGCTGCAAGGGATTATTCTGGGTGCCTATATTCAGGGCATTACCATTGTTGACCAGCGCTTTGCCGGTGGAGCCTTTGACTGGCTGACCCCATTTTCGTTGTTTACCGGCCTTGGCGTGCTGGTGGCTTATGCGGCACTGGGCTGTGGCTGGCTGATTTTAAAAACCAGCAAGGAACTGCAAAACGACATGTACCGCCTGATGCCCAAGCTGGCTTTGGCGCTGTTGGTAATTTTTGGCATTGTCAGCCTGTGGACGCCATTTAATAACCCCACCATTGCCGAACGCTGGTTTAGCATGCCGCAGTTTTTTTACTTTCTTCCGGTGCCTATTCTGGTGCTATGGAGTACGTATGCCATCTGGCGCGCCTGCCAGAAGCAGCAACAGGCCAGACCCTTTATCTATGCCCTGTTTATGTTTTTCATTGCCTTTAGCGGATTTATCATTAGTTTATGGCCGATGATTATTCCACCCAGCATTACCATTTGGGATGCGGCAGCTCCACGCAGCAGTCAGGCCTTTGCGCTGGTAGGAACCGCAATTCTGGTTCCAGTTATTCTGGCCTATACCGCACTGTCCTATTGGGTATTTCGTGGCAAGATCCATGTGGGCAGCGAAGGCTATCACTAGAACGATATGCTAAGGAGCAGACTATGAATCCAAACAAGCAAATATCTGGCTCCACGCCTGCCCCAGCACACAGTAAAGCACGGCAATTACTGTGGTTTATCGGTCTATGGGTGCTGGGTGTGGTGGTGATGGGCGCGATTGCAGGAGCATTCCGCTTTTTTGCCCAGTTTGCCTATCAGTAACGATTAGATATCTGGCCACAACGCTGAATAGAAAGTCACAGCAGATATGAATATTGCATTGCTGCTGTGGCTTTACTGATTTCGTCTTTCTGGTTTGGCTTTAAAAAGCAGCTTGTCACAAACTTTCAGAACATTTATAACCGTTGCCACTACTCAAAATTTAAGGACAAAAAATGGCGCTGGACAAACTGCCACGACATAAAAGCAATGATTACACCCGTGACATGGCTGCCGCACGCCGGACTGTGGTGGAAACTAATAGCGGTCATGCGCTGCATCACACTGGACAATATTCTATTCCCCCAGAAGCCCTGCCCGGCAATATTGAAGGCTTTAGCGGTATAGTACAGGTGCCCATGGGTTTTGCCGGGCCATTGCTGCTACATGGCGAACATGCGCAAGGTGAATTTTATGTGCCTATGGCGACTACTGAAGGCACACTGGTGGCCAGTTATAGCCGTGGTATGAGCCTGACCCGCGCGGCTGGCGGCATTACCAGCACGGTAATTGATGATGCCATGCAGCGCGCGCCGGTGTTTGTGTTTAACGATGCCCGTGCTGCCCGTGATTTTGGCCAGTGGGTTACCCAGCATTTTGAACAAATTAAAGCCGCCGCCGAAACCACTACCCTTAGCGGCAAGTTGCGCGATATTGAACAATATGCCGCCAGCAAAATGCGCTGGTTACGTTTTAACATGACAACCGGTGATGCCGCCGGGCAAAATATGGTATCCAAAGCCACGCATGCGGCTTGCCAGTGGATTCTGGCGCAGCAACCACCGGGCCTTGAGCACTTTTCACTGGCTGCTAATTTTGATACCGATAAAAAACATTCTGCCGTAAACAACCTGCATAGTCGCGGCAAACGCGTGGTGGCGGAAATTACCATTCCTGCCGAACTGTTTCAGCCAATTATGCATTGCACAGCTGAAGACTTGATGCACCAGCGTGGCCTGTCCAATCTGGGTGCATTCATGTGTGGTTCAGTCAGTAATGGTGCACATTTTGCCAACGGCGTGGCGGCGGTGTTTCTGGCCTGCGGGCAGGATATTGCCAATGTGGCGGAATCCAGTGCCGGTTTTGTCTATACCGAACTTAAAGACAATGGCGATTATTATATGTCAGTCACCATTCCGTCCCTGATTGTCGCCACTTATGGCGGTGGTACTGGCCTGCCAACCCAGCGCGAATGCTTACAGGCCATGGATTGCTATGGTGCAGGCAAGGCTTATAAGCTGGCTGAAATTATTGCCGCCACAGTGCTGTGTGGTGAGCTATCTCTGGCCTCGGCCATTGTGTCCAATGAATGGGTGTCCAGCCACGATGCATATGGCCGAAATCGGAAGTAAAAGATAATCCAGCTGAAGAAAGCTGCTTATAGGGCTTGTAATCCTCGACAGAATTTAAAACAACCGATTAAATAAAAGCTGATTAAAATTGAGGATGATGATGTTAAAAAGCCCGTAGAATTGCTGGATACAATCACCTGCTTGATAAATGACGTGAAGCCACAGCGTACAGAATGGAATAATTTTCCCGATGTGGTTATTTCCCATAAAACAGGAACCATTGCTGAACATGCAGAGTATGCTGCTGCAAAAGCGGGTAATCTGCATGCTGCAATTTCAGTAGTAGACGACTACCTGACCAAAGAAACCCTTATTGATATTAAGAACATTATTGATAAAGCGGACGTCGTACAATTAGTGCCAGTACATGCTGAGGAATCAACCGGACGAAACAAACTGCCTATTGCCTTTGCATCAATGCTGGAATGGTATCTGGGTAGTCGAATAAACCAGACTATCGTACAAAGCACGCGAGCCTTTAGAACAGGTGCAGACGGTATTACACGTTTGGTTAAAAGTGTCAGGTTTAATGGTGAGGTGGTCAAAGAACAAAAATACTTGCTGGTTGACGATGCTGTAACCCAAGGCGGTACTTTGGCAGATTTAAAAGGGTATATCGAAAGTAACGGCGGACAGGTGGTTGGTGCAGCGGTCTTGATGGGCAAGCCGCATTCCGCTAAACTGACGATAACAAAACCCACGCTGGGGCAATTACGCAAACTGGCGGGTAAGGATTTGGAGGCTTGGTGGAATGAACAGTTTGGTTATGATTTCTCAAGACTTACCGAGTCAGAAGCCCGGTACATTGCAAAGCAAATCCATCGAAGCGGAGTTGACGCCGTTCGAGATAATCTCACTGCGGCAAGATTTGCAGAACTCAGCAGAACAAGCTAAAAGCATTTTGAAGAAAAGAATAAAGAAGATTAACCTGTGATTACCTTAAATTGTTTGTTATGAGCGATTTTTAGTGTTACCCCACACCATCAATTAAACCCGCCAACCTCTTAATCGAAAATTCAATTTCTTCGACCTTTAGCGCACCATAATTTAAGCGTATACAATGACCAAACTGTTGGCTGGCCGAAAACATTGGCCCCGGCGCAATGCTAATACCCTCTACCAGTGCCTGCTGAAATACAGTTAAGCTATTGATGGCCGGGTTTAAGGTGAGCCACAAAAAATAACCGCCATCCGGTTCAGAAATTTGCGTATCGTCCGGAAAATGACGCTGAATCGCTGCAACCATCGCCTGATACTGCTGCTGCAAATGCTGGCGCAACTTACGCAAGTGGCGATCATAGCCGCCATGCTGCAAGTAATCGGCCAGTGCAGCCTGCGCGGGAATAGATGGCGAAATGGTAGTCATCAGTTTTAGGCGCTGTACCTGCTGACTAAAGCGCCCGGCATTCACCCAGCCCACCCGGTAACCCGGTGCCAGACATTTGGAAAATGATGAACAGTGCATCACCCAGCCATCGTGGTCAAATGCCTTAGCCGGTTTAGGCGGTTGCGTGCCAAAGTACAGTTCGTGGTACACGTCATCTTCAATTAACGGCACTTGATGTTGAGTCAGCAGCTCCACCAGTTGTTGCTTGCTGGCATCGCTCAGGCTGGCACCAGTGGGGTTTTGAAAACTGCTCATCAGCCAGCACGCCTTAAGGGGATATTGCCCCAGTGCTTGTTGCAACAAATCAATATCCATTCCCTGCGGCCCTACCGGAATTTCTACAGCTTTAAGCTGCAAGCGTTCCAGCACCTGCAAACTGGCATAAAACGCCGGGGATTCTATGGCCACATAATCGCCGGGTTTGGTCACCGCCTGCAAGCACAGGTTCAGCGCTTCCATGGCACCAGTGGTGATCATTACCTCATCGGGCGATAGCCGCACATCAGCCAGTGCATAACGCTGTGCAATTTGCCGCCGCAACTCCACCACACCTAACGGCATGTCCGTGACCAGCGTTTCCGGCTGTACAAAGCGCAAGGCATGCGCGGCCGACTTGGCCAGCCGCTGTACCGGAAACAGTGCCGGGTCTGGAAATGCCGAACCCAGTGGCACAATGCTGCGGTCACGCACAGATTCCAGCAGGGAAAATACCAGATCACTGACCTGTACAATGGTGGGGGTTTTCACAGCCCCTTGTTCGGATGGCGTGGTGGCTATACTGGAGGCTAAACCTGAGGCTTTAGGCTGAGTCTGTACATAATAGCCAGACTTTGCCCGTGCCTGAATCAGGCCACGGCTTTCCAGCAGGTAATAAGCCTTAAATACGGTCGCCGGACTGACAGTCCATGCGGCACAGGCGCTGCGAATGGAAGGTATGCGCTCACCAGCCTGAAGTACGCCACCATGGATGAGTGCAGCAATGTCTTCAGCCAGCTTTTCATAGCGTTTCTTTTTCATAGCATTGCTTCTGATGGCGGTGAAGGGATAAGCCAGCCCCTGTTATAGCTGCAAGCACTATAACATTTTGCAGCTAACGGCTGTACGCCCAGTCTTAGCTAATGCTTAATCAATTGATTTAATAATTATTGTTTTATGTCTTGATACACTCAGAATAAGTTAGAAGTGGTTTTATTCTATTGATGAAATCACAGTTCAGGAATTAAAAAACGCTGCCTACCACACGGTAAAGCAGCGCACTTTTAAATCGTGTTCTATAAGCGGGTTTTAGCGGCGAACCTTTACTTTTTCCTTTTCGCGGATCCGCTCAGCCTTGGCAATTTTTTCGCGGATACGCTGGCGTTTTAAGGGCGACAGGTAATCCACAAACAGCTTGCCGTCCAGATGATCCATTTCATGCTGAATGCACACTGCCAGCAGGCCATCAGCTTCCAGTTCAAATGGCTTGCCATCCAGATCCAGTGCCTCAATTTTTACCTGCGCCGAACGTTCAACCTTGTCAAACACCTGTGGCACAGACAGACAGCCTTCTTCATAGGGCTGGGTGTCCTGGGTCAGTGGCGTAATTTTGGGATTGATAAATACCAATGGCTGGTTTTTTTCTTCCGACAGGTCGATCACAATCAACTGGATATGCCGGTCCACCTGGGATGCAGCCAGTCCAATACCCGGCGCTGCATACATGGTTTCCAGCATGTCGGCAGCCAGTGTGCGGATTTGATCGTCAACCACTTCAACCGGCTTGGCCTTGGTGCGTAAACGCGGATCCGGAAAATTTAAAATTGGTAAAAGTGCCATGCAGTACTCATTCTCAGGTTAAAGCGGCTGGACTTCGCTTCAATAAACGCTTATTGTAAACCAGTCACGGGGGGAGCGCTTAATTGGGCTATGCTTGCAGTATTATAGTATAGCGCAAAGTACATCGCTCAGTATTAGGGATTATCATAATGAGAACAGTATTGTTCATGAATATGGCCTCTAACAAGCACATGAAAACATCACAACAACCTGCTGCAACCCAGCATAAAATTAGTAAGACTACTGGCAAAATCACAAGTAGATTACTGGCGCTTTCCTTAGCCGTTGGCGTTGCCTTTGCAATTCCGAATTTTGCTTTTGCCGATTCACCCAATCGCACACCGCCCAGCCTGCGCGTCGATGCACCCAGCGTGTATATTGTCAAAAAAGGCGATACCCTGTGGGATATTTCTGGCCGTTACTTAAGCAAGCCATGGCGCTGGCCGGAAATCTGGGCAGTAAACCGCCACGTTAAAAATCCGCACTGGATTTATCCGGGTGATCGCCTGCTGATCTGCCTGATCAATGGCCGTACCGTGGTAGGCCGTGATGAAGGTGATGGCTGTGCCGGTATTGAGCGCCGCATGAGCGACAATGGCCTGCCGGTGGTCAAGCTGGAGCCACAGATTCGCGTGCAATCACTGGATCTGGCCATTCCGATTATTTCCCTGTCCAGCATTCAGCACTGGCTCAAGCACAGCCGTGTAGTAAGCGTAGAAGAGATTGAGGGAACCCCATATATTCTGGGTAACCGTGATAACCGCGTTGTTGCTGCTGTTGGTCAGTCCGTGTATGTGCGCGGACAGGGTCTGGTAATTGGCCAGCAATATGGCGTCTATCGCGAAGGCACCGATTATGTCGTCACCCGCAAAAATAAAGTGGTTGAAAATCTGGGGCGTGAACTCAGTCAGGTGGCTTCCGGTACGATTACTGCCCTTAATGGTGATATTGCCACCATTGAACTCACCCGCAGCTTTGATGGTGAGGTACGCAAGGGCGACCGCGTGATGCTTGAAGACACCACACCATTGCCCAATATATTTTATCCGATTCAACCGGATCAGGTGGCCAGTGGTGGCCGTGTCATCCGCGTTCTGGATTCCATTAGCTCCGCCGCCAAAAATAGCGTTATTGTGTTTGACCGGGGTACAGTAGATGGTGCTGCGCCGGGTCAGGTATTTGCCGTATATAAACAGGGTGAAATTACCACTGATCCCAAAACCGGTGAAAAAATCCAGTTGCCTAGTGAGCGGACAGGTCTGGCCATGATTTTCCGTGCCTTTAACCGGGTTAGCTATGCCATTGTGCTGGAAAGCGAGCTGCCCATTAAGGCGGATGATGAAATCCGTTCTCCATTGGGCGATATTAGCGACCAGCTTTAGCACAGGGCAAAATCATGGCAATCCACTGGTCGCAACGACTGGTAGATGAGCTGGCCCTATGGTTTGTGGTTCAGCATTCAGTGAGCGCCTTTTCGGCGCTCATGGTGCATTTTGGCAGTGCCGATAAAGCCTTGCGTGCCTCTACCACCACGTGGCAATCCTTAAGGCTGCATCATGCCCACCCCAAAAAACTACAGGAATGGCAGCAAAATCCGGCACTGGCGGCCCAGTTTGAACAGGCTATCCGTAGCTTAAACCATGTGCAGGATCATGTACTGGCGCTGGATGACCTTCACTATCCCAGACCACTCAAACAAATTGCCGATCCGCCACCTTTTTTGTTTGTGCGTGGCAACCTGCATGCTTTAAGCCAGCCGCAAATTGCTATTGTGGGTAGCCGCAAGCCCAGCCAGACTGGCCACCAGATTGCGGCTCAGTTTGCGCATGCGCTGGCACAGCAGGGTTTTGTGCTGACCAGTGGCCTTGCCCATGGTATTGATGCCAGCGTTCATCAGGGGGCCTTACAGGCAGGCAACGGCCAGACCATTGCCGTAATGGGCACTGGTACAAATTTGTGCTATCCCAGTGCCAATCAGGCTTTGTACCAGCAGATTATTGCTGCTGGCGGCGCTGTGATATCAGAATTTATGCCCAACACCCCAGCGCGCGAGTATCATTTTCCCCGTCGCAACCGTATTGTCAGTGGGCTATCGCTGGGCGTGCTGGTGGTTGAGGCCGCGCTGAAAAGTGGTTCTCTCATTACCGCGCAAACTGCACTGGAACAAAACCGGCAGGTATTTGCCATTCCCGGCCATATTTATAATGAACAAAGCCGGGGCTGCCACCAGCTTATTCGTGATGGCGCACTGCTGGTGGATGATCCGCAGCAAATTGTGGATGAACTGGATTTGCCACGTCGCTGGCATTATCTGGAACAGGGTCAGGAACAAATTGCTGCTACAGGCAACAATCCTATGCAGGATGACTCTCAAACACTATTTCCAAACAGTGCCATTGAACCGGTTACTGCTATTGGTGCCCAGCCTGTGGATTCTACACTGCCTGCCGCGCTAGAAATTCCAGCGCATTTACAACCCGTTTATCAGGCACTGGACTGGGTTGGCATGAGCCTGGATACGCTGGTCGATATTACTGGCATTGATGTGGCCACGCTCACCAGCCACTTGATGGAAATGGAGCTGCTGGGCTTTGCAGTGCAACAAGGTGGCTTGTACCAGCGTTGCCGCCAATAAATTTTGGCTTGATGTCTTACATTTTAGTAGAATGTTCTACAAAACTTTGTGCCCTTAAAAGGTTAAAATTCTGCACGCCGGATACCCTCTCCTGTAGCTACTCGTATTTAAATAAGCAAGGTATTTCACATGCTGCTTGATCTTCCACAGGCCATTCAAACACTTCACAAGGGGCAGGTATTGGCCTACCCTACTGAAGCAGTGTGGGGGCTGGGCTGTGACCCTTATAATCAGCAAGCCTTTGAGCAGATTTTAAACCTGAAAAACCGCCCTATCGAAAAAGGCGTTATTTTAATTGCGGCCAGCCTTGAGCAGATTGAACCTTTTCTGCAAGGTTTAAGTACTGAACAAGTTGCCCAGATGCAGCAATCATGGAATATTACTGAACAACAACGCGCAACCACATGGCTGGTACCGTTAACTAAAGCGGTGCCCGCATGGATTAGCGGCCAGCATGACCGGGTGGCGATACGGGTAACGACCCATCCACTGGTACGCCAGTTATGTACTGGCTTTGGCGGGGCCATTGTGTCCACCAGTGCCAATCCGGCAGGGTTGCAACCCGCCAAAAGCAGTGTAGAGATTCGACATTATTTTGGCGAGCAACTGGCTGTGCTAGATGGACCGCTGGGACAAAGTAGCGCGCCCAGCAAAATCATGGATATTGTGAGCGGGCAAGTACTGCGGGACTAAATCAAACTCTGTACACAACCGCTCATCCAGCCTGAAAAATTGGCCAAATGAACGGATGAAAAATGTGGATGGTGTAGTTACTTACCACTGAAAGCCCACAGAAACTGCGGTACTCACATCATTATCGGTATTGGTCGAAAAACCACCTTTTAAGACATATTTATTGTCTGAGGTGATGCCAGACACTCCCACGGCAATGGCTTGTTCCCCATTGTGCGTGGCTGTACCAATGGACAGCATATTTTTGCCCACACCCGTTGGTTGCGGCAAATTACCAATTGCCAAGGCGCTGGCAACCCCAGCATTGGCTGATTTATCCAGACGAGAAAAGCTTTTTTCCAAATCTGCAACCTTGCTATCGGTATATTTTTGCGCAGAGGCCAGCGTTTCGGCACCCATCTGCATTGCATGTTCTCTGGCCTGTACCAGTGTCGTCGCATCGCCAGCATCAGCATGGGCGTTAGCAGATGTTAATGTCGCTGCGTTGCCATCTTTCATTTGTTTTAAATTGACGGCATCGGTATCGGCTGTTCCTGCCCTGACATTGATAATCTGGCGTTCTTTGCCTGTCGCACCCACCGAAACGCTATTGTCCCGATCAGAGGTAGAATCATTGCCTAAAACAACTGCATTTTTAGCCGTGGTAGTGACGTTATTACCCAGTACAAAGGTGTTGTCGCCACTGATCGTGTTGTCATTACCCACGCTATAGCTACTGTTACCGGTCACGATACTTGGATCACCTATGGCACCAGAATGATCGCCTGATACCTGATTACCCGTGCCAATACTAATGGATTGATTGCCATTGGCCTGTGCGCCCTGACCAATGGCAATGGAAGATTTACCGCCGGCTTTGGCACGCTGGCTGTCATCAATATCGGCTTCCCCCTGTGCATCAAAATAGGGGTTGTCCATATCAGCCACTTTTTGATCAATATAGGTTTTGGTTTCATTGATAACGTGCTGGTCACCTGTATCTGCAATAGAGCGGACAGCATCTTCACTTAAACCAGCTGCTTTAAGTGAGTCCAGCCAATCCTGTTCATTGCCTTTAAAGCCTTTTTCAACCGCAAGACCAAAGGCATCTTTGCCGTCCTTACCATTAACACCATCGAGGCCATTTTTACCATCAAGACCAGCAATGCCCTGATCCCCTTTGTCGCCTTTTGCACCCTGAATACCCTGCGCACCTGTAGCACCTGTAGCACCTGTAGCACCTGTAGCACCTGTAGCACCTGTAGCACCTGTAGCACCAGTAGCACCAGTAGCACCAGTAGCACCAGTAGCACCAGTAGCACCAGTAGCACCAGTAGCACCAGTAGCACCAGTGTCTCCTTTATCGCCCTTAGCACCAGTTAAACCGATATCACCTTTGTCGCCTTTCGCGCCAGCTTTTCCATCCTGACCGTCAAGGCCATTTAAACCATCCTTACCGTTTAGGCCATCTTTGCCTGCTGCTCCGGTATCACCCTTATCACCTTTAGCGCCAGTCAGACCGATATCACCCTTTAAGCCTTTGTCACCTTTGTCACCTTTGTCACCTTGAATGCCTTGTGCGCCTGTGTCGCCCTTTAAACCCTGCTCACCTTGATCGCCCTTGAGTCCCTGTGCGCCTGTGTCGCCCTTAGCGCCTGTTAGACCAGTATCACCTTTGTCACCTTTTAATGATGCAATCCATTCTGATTCTGTACCAACGCTTGCATCCAGACCTTTTGCAATTTCATACGCACTTTTACCATCTGCGCCTACACCAGCCGGCAAGCCATCTATTTGGGTTTGCAGGTTATCCAATTTGAGATTTACCGCGCCCAGCGCAGCACCCACATTGCTATAATTTTTGCTTTGAATGCTATAAGTGGGCGCTGTAAATACCCCGCCTGAAAAATTTGCACCGCCACCTAAGGCAGTGGCCAAAGGATAAAGCTGGGACACATTCACTGCATCGGTATTGGCCGTCCCCGCGGTTAATCCTGTAATTTTATTATTCGCAACAATAACATTCCCTGCTTTAAAACTGGCTGCTGTTACCTGCCCTGCAAATACTGGTGCAGCGGCAATATTGGTTTTATAAGTATTAGAAGCTGCATCATACGTTACTGTTGTATTGGTACCATCAGCCAGAGTTAAGGTATCGCCCAGTACTAAAGTATCAACTGCCCCATTATTGGCTTTGACTTTTAGACCCTTGTTTACCTTGGTATCAACTAGGTCTAACTGACCTTTATTGACTGCATCGGTTGCTTGA
This sequence comes from Alkanindiges hydrocarboniclasticus, assembly GCF_001982605.1. Classification (GTDB taxonomy): domain Bacteria; phylum Pseudomonadota; class Gammaproteobacteria; order Pseudomonadales; family Moraxellaceae; genus Alkanindiges; species Alkanindiges hydrocarboniclasticus. Next base: position 120,286 of record NZ_MLCN01000013.1, read on the forward strand.
GTTCCAGCTGCCACAGAAGTAATCTGGTTTTCTGCACCTGCTTTACCTACGGAAATACTATTGGCTCGATCTGTTTCGGCGTGATATCCGATAGCAGTTGCGTTATTATGGGTTGCTTTACTCTCAAAACCAAAAGCACTACTAGAGTTACCCGATACAACATTGCCATAACCAATTGCACTACCGTATTTGCCTGATGCAATATTATAAGCACCTATTGCATTAGCCCCTTCATTTGATGCCGTATTAGAAACACCAACTGCATTACTCCACTCACCCGATGCAGTATTTATATACCCTACTGCACTGGCAGCAGTAGCCAGTGATTTATTAGCACGGCCAAATGCAATTGAATCTATTTTTGTGGCTTGATTGCCAACACCTATTGCAATACTTGTAGCATTCTCTGCTGTATTGTTATTTCCTATAGCAGTACTACCACTACCTGAGGCAGCATTATTGCTGCCACATGCAAATGCGTTTTTTAACCCTACTGCTGTACTGCCACCATCCCCTCCACTGCCATCAACATCACACACCGTCCCTGCCCAGGCACTACCCATCACACCACTTAAAGCGGCCACCAAAGCAGAATATTTAAAAAGACGCATCACTGGCGCAGCAACCACGCCTTGCGCATTTGTCTTACGACCAGAGCCGCTACTCATGCCACTTTTTGCCAGCTCAGAAGCCACCACCATTTGCCCTAGTGATGCATTCCATACTTTTTTAAAAATATGATTCATTGTATGACTCCGTCAATTTTAAAATCCTGCGTTACTGATCAAGCGGCGTAACACGCCATAACAGTGCATTTTTACATTGCAACGAAAAGAAATTTTTCGCGCAGTGAATTATGTGCATAAAATGAAGGCAAGGTCATGCATTTTTTGACCTAAAAACAACTAATTGAGCTTTTACCCCATTATTTTATGATTTAAAAATCCACAATTTGCTCAATACACAGGCAACTTTCTGACCGGATATTTTTGCACAATTGAATCGCGGGTGAGAAAAATTTGTTATGCTGACAGCTCTTTTTTTACAACTTAAATGCCTGTGACCGACTACCGCTCAGCGCCTAGCGCCGTTCTCTTGCACAACTCCGGTTTGCGTGAAAAATTCTGGAAACATTACCCGCTTGAGCAGTTAAATGCTGCGGAGTGGGAAGCGCTGTGTGACGGCTGTGGGCTGTGTTGTCTGGTCAAGCTGGAAGATGAAGACAGCGGCCAAGTGGTGTATACCAAAGTGGCCTGTCAGCTACTGGATACGCAAACCGCGCAGTGCAGTGACTATGCCAACCGCAAACAGTTTGTACCAGATTGCCTGCAACTCACGCCCAAACTGGTTCCGCAGTTACACTGGTTGCCGGCAAGCTGTGGTTATAAGCGCGTAGAACTGGGGCTGGATTTGCCGGACTGGCATCCGTTAATTACCGGCAAGCCACAATCAGACATTCCTGCCAAAAAGTCCGCCGCCGGGCGCTGTATTTCCGAAAAGGACATTGACCCCGATGACATTGAGGAATACGTGGTGCGCTGGGTGCGTTAGATTCACGATTAAATATATTTCTCTGCTTGATCTCGTGAGCTGAAGCTTTAATAGTTAGGGTCAGCTTTAGCCGTCTTATCAAGAGCCTAGCATGAAAAAATTTAAATTCATCAAGTGGATGCTGATTGCACTGCTACTGACCTATCTGTCCTTACTGGTTCCGGCACAAACACAAGTTAGCCGCCCTGAAATTATGGGCTGTGAGCAAGGCTGTCCAGTGGTTGCCGCCGGGTTTCCAATGCCATTTTTAGTAGATGGTGTTATTTCACCCGTAGGCACGCTTTCCATTAATCCTTTTGATATCTTGTTTATTCATCTAGATGAGTTTGTTTTCATCAATTTTGCCATTTCCTATGTTTTCTGGCTGGCACTGACCTTGATTGTGCTTAAGCTGTACCGGATTCAGCATCCCTAGCACGGCTTAATTGGCTTGAATTGTTTAAGCCCTGCTACTTAAACCCTACCCAACTCAACATTATTTTAAGCCTGCATCAATTCACCCATGGCTAAAATTGGTTATGATTCATTAAATTTATCCATGAATATTAATAATGAATCCAGCCATTCCCCTACCCGAACGCATCCGTCCCCGCCAGCTGTCTGAAGTAATTGGCCAGCAACACCTGCTGAGTGAACAGGCGCCGCTACGCAAGATGATTGATCAGGGCAACCTGCCATCCATGATTTTCTGGGGGCCACCGGGTGTGGGCAAAACCACGCTGGCCCTGCTGCTGGCAGAAGCCGTAGACCGCCCCTTCATTAGCCTGTCGGCCATTAGTACCGGCGTGAAGGAGTTGCGTGAGCTGATCGGCCAGGGCGGTGAACTCAGCACACCAGTCGTGTTTATTGATGAAATCCATCGCTTTAACAAGTCACAGCAGGATGCGCTGCTGGCGGCAGTGGAAAAAGGCAAAATTACCTTAATTGGCGCCACCACTGAAAATCCGTCGTTTGAAGTGAACAGTGCATTGCTGTCGCGCTGTCAGGTGTATGTGCTGAAATCGCTGACGGTTGAAGAACAATTGCAGGTGATCCAGCGTGCCCTCACGCAGGACGTATTTTTAAAAGAAAAGATTATTGAGCTGAAACAAACCGATGCCTTGCTGCAACTGGCCGCAGGTGATGCACGCAAGCTACTGAATTTACTGGAACTGGTGATCAGCACGCAGGCGGTTGAACCAATTATCATTGACAATGATCTGGTGATTAACAGCGCCCAGCAAAATATTGCCCGCTATGACAAAAGTGGCGAGCAGCACTATGACATCGTGTCGGCTTTTATCAAGTCCATGCGTGGTAGTGACCCCGATGCAGCGCTGTACTGGATGGCACGCATGATCAAGGGTGGCGAAGACCCGGTATTTATTGCCCGTCGCATGCTGATTCTGGCCAGTGAAGATATTGGCAATGCCAACCCCAATGCCTTGCTGCTGGCGGGTGAATGCTTCGGAGCGGTACAGGCGATTGGCTATCCCGAATGCCGGATTATTCTGGGGCAAACGGCGGTGTATCTGGCTACCAGTGCCAAAAGTAACAGTACTTATCTGGCCATTGATGCAGCGCTGGCAGCAGCTGAAAAAACCGCGCATTTGCCTGTACCGCTACATTTGCGTAATGCCCCCACCAAAATGATGAAGCAACAGGGTTATGGCGCTGGCTATAAATATGCGCATGACTTTCCCAACCATTTTGTGCCGCAAACCTATTTGCCGCCTGAATTGCAGGGCAAGCGTTTTTATAGCCCGGCACAAAATGCGCGTGAGCAGGAAACCGCGCGCTTGCAAGACAGCCGCTGGCAGGGTGGCACAGGTTTAAAAAAGTAACGTGTAATCAGTAGATTAAAAAATTAAAGCCGGCCTACTGGACGGCGTGCTTTAATTTTGTCATGTTAAGCCATCTTTCTACAGGGCAGCCTGCTTATGCTGCAAACCGTTAAGAACATGGATGTTCGACGCTATGTGCTGGTGGCAGCAATAGTCGCCTTGATTCCCTTTGCACTGCTCAAGGCGTTCTGGCCAGTGGCTGGTCCATCTCACAGACAAGCTGTGCCTCCTGTCACTGTAGAGCCTCTGGACAGCGCCACTGCATCAAAGGTCATCCCCAGCAATTCCAATGGCGCACCGCCCGCATCTGCCTTGCCAAATTCTTTTGAAGACATACTGGCGTATTTAAACCAGCACAAAGCACTGGCCAAAATGACTGATGCCAAAAACCTGAACCTGCCGGACATTGCCAAGCATGGCTATAACCAGATTAGCTTTACCTATACCGACAGCCAGCTGGCAGCTTTCCAGTATGACAATGGCAATAACACGGCCAATTATGTGTCGCGTCATTTTCAGGATATTGTTTGCACTAGCTATCCTCAGGAAATCCGTCAGGTTTTTGTGCAAAAATACATTTCATTCCGGCTGATCCTGCAAAACCGCAATCAGTTTGTGGTGCTGTCCGAAGCCTTTAATCCGCAGCATTGTCCGGCCACACAGGAGCAGAAGTAGGTCATGTCCCTTGAAGATTCTGCATTGGTCAGTGCTGCAAATGCCCGTGCTCAACATCAGCTGGCTATGCTTCAGTATGTGGGCAGCGGCCAGAAACTGGCGATTTATAGCATTCTGCTTCAGCTTGTACTTTTACTAGCCAGAGCGGGCTTGCCTGTACCGCAGAATGTAGTGCTGTATTTATACTGCTTTGCCTTTGTGCTGGCTATTTTTGCGATTTTTTTAATGGCACGCGGTTTGCGTTTTAACAGCCTCACCACCTTTGTTAGTGTACTTGCCCAGTTTATCCCTCTATTCAACTTGCTGATTTTGCTTTATTTAATTATAAAATCTGCACGTGTGCTGCGGCTGGCCGGCTATCAGATTGGGTTACTGGGCGTTAAATCCACGCCGGCTAAACCTTAGGGCCAAGGTTCCAAACTTACTCCCTGTACGGTTAAATTTATCCTGCAACAAACAGCACTGGCTGTCACACTATTTATTTTCTTTCCAGCCAATGATCAATACTCAAGCGACCTGCGCCCAGCAGCATCAGGGCCAAAAATCCACCCGCCAGTCCAATGTTTTTCATAAAATGGATGCCGTTATTGTATTGCTGGGTGGCATCACTCCCTCCCACATGAAACAGTAAGGCGGTGAGTACACTAAATACCGCCAGACCCAGTGCGGCCACGCGTGTCTGAAAACCCAGTAAAATGGCAAGGCCACCGCCCAATTCAGCAACAATCACCAGCGGCAACAGGCTGCCATCCACCTGCATGGCCTGCATATAGGCCACAGTGCCGGCGTAATCGCTAAGCTTGCTCCAGCCAGAGCTCACAAAAATGGCCGCCAGTGCAATCCGGGCCAGTAGTTGAATAATGGCTGCCAGTGCAGGTTGATGAATAATATTGCCCAGCAGGATATTGGGATTAAACATGCGGTGCTCCAGTAATCGGTTTAATGTTCAGTTTTAGGGAATTTATGCTTGGTGCACACACTGTATAAAACTAAGCCCTGCCTTCCTACTGCAAAAACACCGACGATTCGTTCCATTAATGGGATGATGTAAGCCTTTTAAATATTTTTAGCTATTTACTGATTTTTCTCACTCAGGTATTTCCAGTAGCGCCGCGGCACTTGCTGAATATGTAGCTTCATATTGCGTCGCTCAACAATATTGGTACTTTTAAAATAATCTTTCCACAGCTGGTCATACAGGGCTTCCTGTGCATCCAGCGTAATGCTGCTGGCAGTCAGTCTGGCCTGTTCAATCATGGATTTATTGCCTTCACTGGAGAGTTGCACCTCATGCAACTGATTTAAATCATAAAACAAACCATAGTGGCGCTTTTCATCATAAATCAGCCAGTGCTGGTCAGCGTAGCGGTTTTTAAAATGCGGGCTAATGAGTGGCAATACATTAAAATCCGGACTAATGACCGCAAAAAAAATACCCTCGGTGGTTTTTTTAAAACGTACAAACGCCTCCATACGGTGTTTTTCCCGACTGACACTTTTGGAAATTTGTGCCATAGCCAACACCGCGGGATGACCATAATTATTAGCCACAGCGTTAACATGATCAAATACATAACAAGCAAAATCAAATAGTTGCTGAAAGGCAGTTGCCTGCTCGGACAAGTAGCTAAAATAAAAGTGCCGGCTAAAACCACCACCAATTTTCTGGCGCAAGGCTGTCCATACCCGCTGGGCTTTGGCTTCATCACTGGTAATATTAATTTCTTCGGCCAGCCAGCTTGGTGCAAACAGTTCCGGCTGAAAGTGCTGTTCGGCATAGATCCGCACCTGCTTGTCCTTAAACTCATAGGCGCGAAACACACAGCACAGTAATCCGGCAAAGCTGCCATCAAAAATATAGCTAATCATGCTCAGGCTAAACACATACCTTAAAAGCCAAGCTGCAATTGCGGTGACAACGTGCTGGCATATTTGGAACTGGCCACCGCCAGAATGCTGCGCCGAATTTGCTCAGGTGTGGGATTACGTAGGCTCAATGGCGTATCAGCACAACGGATAAAATGCCGTGCCCGGTTATACGCCACGCCCATGCGCTGCAACTGGTCGCTGTGCAGTTTGCCAAAGCGCCGCGCCTGCACAATTTTGCGCGCTGACTTCACGCCAATGCCCGGTACACGCAGAATCATCTGGTAATCGGCTCGGTTAATGTCCAGTGGAAACAGTGCCGGATTGCGTAAGGCCCACGCCAGCTTGGGATCAATTTCCAGTTCAAGGTTTGGATGCTGCTCATTGACAATCTCCTCAACGCCAAAGCCATAAAAACGCAGCAGCCAGTCGGTCTGATACAGGCGGTTTTCCCGGATTAAGGGCGGTGGTGTACCTATGGCCGGCATGCGCTGGTCGTGGCTGATGGGAATATAGCCCGAGTAATACACGCGCCGAAGCTGAAAGTTTTTGTAGTATTGGTTGGCCAGATACAGCACATCTTTGTCGGTATCAGCGGTTGCACCCACCACCATTTGCGTGCTTTGGCCTGCGGGTACAAATTTGGGCGTACTGCGGATGGTTTTGCGTTCATCCTTAAACTTCACAATGGATTGATGCACGATTCCTAAATCATGCCTGACCTCGGCATGTGATTTTTCCGGAGCCAGCAGCTTAAGGCCAGCTTCGGTAGGCATTTCCAGATTAATACTCATGCGGTCGGCATACAGTCCGGCTTCCTGAATTAGAGCCTCACTGGCACCGGGAATGGTTTTTAAATGAATATAACCGTTATAATTTTCCTGCAAACGCAGTTTTTTGACCACTTGTAGCATGCGTTCCATAGTGTAATCGGCGTTTTTAAAAATACCCGAGCTTAAAAACAGCCCTTCAATATAGTTGCGGCGGTAAAAATTCATGGTGAGCTGCACCACTTCATCCACCGTAAATGAGGCGCGCTTAATGTCATTGCTACGGCGTGACACGCAATAGGCGCAGTCAAAAATGCACACGTTGGTAAACAGGATTTTCAGCAGCGACACACAGCGGCCATCTTCGGTATAGGTGTGGCAAATGCCGGAGCCGGTATCACCAATGCCTTTTTTAGTATTTTTACGGTTGCTGCCGCTGGATGAACAGGACACATCATATTTGGCAGCATCGGCCAGAATTTGCAGTTTTTCGCGGATGCGTTCAGACATGATGGGAGTTCTGGCTAGGCAATGATAATAATTTTTAGCTTAGCAAGATTTAAAGCAGGGTTTACAGGCTGGTAAAATTTAGCGCGACAGGCTGTGTCTGGGACAGGGTTGAAAAAACCGGACATTTTGCCGGCTTTTACACCTATCACTTATTACCCTATGACTTCTTACTCGCCGCCATAATCGGGCAACCCTTAAACTGCGCGGCCTGTGCAATGGCATCCTGTTCGCCCAGTACGCGCGCCAGCTCAGAGTTTTGGGTGCGCTGTGACTGCCCGACATTGACTGACACACTGGGGCCAATGCCCCAGCCACCACCCCGGCCAAAAATGCCACCTACGCCCAGCCCAACTCCAACACCCGTAGTGCGTGGAGTGCTGACCCCACGCTGGATATATTGCGCAATGCGGCCATATTCGGCATGCAGTTGCGCACAGTTCAGCGCCTGATACTGGGTGGGTGACACATACATCGGCTTCACGCTCGAGGCACAACCGGCCATTACCAGCACACTGCCCGCCAGCACCGTCAAACCTGATATGCGGCCTTGTAACACCTGATGTAGTGAAAGCATGCTGGCAACTCCTTGGGTTAATTAAAAGTCATTTTACTTCAAACCGCTTAGCTTAAATTGCTAAAGCTTAGGTCTTGCTAATTTCATCAAACAGGTTCACATAAGCCTGCGTCAGCTTATGGTCGGCATTTAAATGAATCAGCGGCTGGTTTTTCTGGTGTGATTCCTTCATCACCACCGATGTCGGCAGCATGGTGTCAAACACTGGCAAGCCTTCATCCTTTAGCTCTTTTACCACCTGCTGCGGCAGCTTGGCCTGGCTCTGGAACTGGTTGACCACAATGCCTTCCACTTCCAGCGCCGGATTATGGTCACTGCGGGTTTCCACCACATTTTCCAGCAAGGTTTGCAGGGCACGACGTGAAAACACATCACAGTCAAATGGAATAATCACCTTGTCGGCAGCAATCAGTGCTGACAGGGTAAAAAAGTTAAAGGCAGGCGGCGTATCAATAAAGATTTCATCATACTGGCCAGCCAGCTCATTCAAGGCATCGCGCAGCTTAAAAATTTTGTGCTTGCTTTGCAGCGGATGTTCCAGCGCTCCCAAGTTGGGGCTGGAAGGAATGACAAACAGGTTGTCAAACGGGGTGCTGTGAATCACCGCATCCAGACCGCGTTCCTTGTTTTTCAGGATTGAACCCAGTGCCGAGCCAATCAGGCCCTTGCCTTGCGAGGCATTCAGCACTTCATCAAAAAAGGTTTCTATGTTGGGTTCCAGCACTGGATTATTCTGGCTATAAGTGGCTTTTTCACCCAGCAGGTACTGGCTGGAGTTACTTTGAGAATCCAGATCAATCACCAGTGTGCGCTTGCCACGGGCTGCACTGATGGCTGCCAGATTAACGGTAATACTGGATTTACCGACACCGCCTTTTTGATTAAATACCACACGACGCATTTGTTTTCCCCTTAAATTAAAGCTGGCCTGTTTGAGATTAGATTATTGGGCAGGCTGAGTGGTTGCCGACGGTCTAACCGCCATACTGCTGAGCTGGTTTTGCTGGCTCGTATTGGGCTGCTGAATGCCCTGCTGCTGGGTCTGGTTTGCTGAAAAATCCGGTTTCCAGATCACCAGTGTGAGCAACCCGGCAAAAGCAATACCCGCCACAAAAACACCGGCCTTACGCTGAGACAGGCTCATGTCCCGCTTGCCAAACGCCTTGATGGTGGCTGATAAAATCACCACAAATAAAATGATCTTGCCATAAAACCACGGCTGCACCACAAACTGGTTTTGATAGAGCAATACAATGCCGGTAATAATCAATACCGTAAAAGACAAATGCTGCATGGCGACCAGCACAATCCGCGTAACTTTTCCCGGCTGGTTTTGCGGGTCCCAGAACAGCATGACGGCACGAATCAAAAAGGCAATCAGTGCCAGACTGCCAAACGTCATGTGTATAATTTTTAAAATCAAATGTGAATCCACCCGGTATCCTCTTATTGATTGTATGGTGATCAATGATGTGACTATTTAGAAATTAAGGCTTGGGCTGGTGCGCGCAGTCCGGGCTATCGGGTGCAGCACCCGTCCATTCATCCGGTGCATAGGCATGAATGGCCAGCGCATGTATGCGACTGGGTGCAATCAGGTCACCCACCGCGCCATACACTTTCTGGTGCCGTTGTACCAGTCGCAGGCCATCAAACTGGCTGCTGACTACCACTACCTTAAAGTGTGATTCCTTGCCGGGATAATAGCCACCATGCCCGTGCGACTCATTTTCAATCAGCAGTTCCGTAGGAGATAAAGCCTGCAGGCGTTGCTCAAGTTCGGTTTGTAAGGTCATGGCTACCTCATCCTGTTAAAAATAAAGTTTGGCAAAAGTGAGTTGTGAATCTAGTCATGGCGTAAGTGACGTGGCCTAAAGCCAGTCAGTAGCAGAACAATGCCATACACCACCGCGCCCAGCGCACACAAGGCCAGCAGCTCGATAATGCGCAACCATTGCGACACATCGCCATTGTAAAATTGTATCGTCCATAACAGGGCAGCCACCATGACCACATTGGCAATGCCATACTGCAAAAAGATCTTTTTCCAGTGGCTACCAAACTGATAAACCTGTTGCTTGTGCAAATACCAGTACAGCAGGCCTGCATTGACAAACGCCGAACCCGTGGAGGAAATCGCCAAGGCAATATGGACTGCGTCCCATTGCATCATTTTAAAAGTCAGAATCAGTACTACGTTAAGCAGCATATTGGCAAACACCGAAATCAGGCCGATTTTAACTGGTGTCTTGGTATCCTGCCGCGCATAAAAGCCGGGTGCAAAAATCTTGATCAGCATAAAGGCCAGAATACCGCCTGCCATACCCCGCAACGCCCATGCGGTCATTTCCACATCGCGCGCACTAAATGCGCCATGTTGAAACAAGGCCTGAATCATTGGTTCGGCCAGCACAATCATGGCCAAGCTGGATGGAATGCCCACCAGCATGATGACCCGCGCTGCCCAGTCAATCATATTACGGAATTTTTCATGGTTCTTTTCGGCATGCTGGGCTGACAGCGACGGTAAAATTACGCTGGCAATGGCAATACCAATCAGGCCCAGCGGCAGTTCAGTCATACGCTCGGCAGTATACAGCCACGACACCGAACCATCCTGCATGAACGACGCCCAGATGGTATTAAGCAGCAGGTTAATTTGCGTCACCGACACACCAAACAGTGCCGGTAGCATCAAACGCAAAATGCGCTCTACGCCTTCATGCTTAAAGTCCACTTTGGGTGGCACCAGCAGCTTTTTGCGCCATAACTCCGGAATTTGCAGGGCCAGTTGCAGCATACCGGCCACCAGCACTGCCCAGCCCAGCACCATGATTTGCTGTTTGCCTTCAAAAAAATCAACAAACCACCAGGCCGCCGCAATCTGGGTAATATTTAATAGCACCGGTGCAAAGGCCGTGCTGGCAAATGAGCCATAACTGTTGAGGATACTGCTGGAAAAAGCGGTTAACGACATAAACAGCAAATACGGAAAGGTCAGCCGGAACAGTTCAACTGCAATGGCAAATTTTTCCGGATTATCATGAAAACCCGGTGCATACACATACATAATGGCCGGTGCCGCAAACAGCGCAATCAGCGTAAGTGGCGTTAAAATGGTTAGCAGCGTGCCAGACACACTACTGATCAGCAGTTGGACTTCGGCATGCGCACGCGTGGTTTTATATTCGGTTAGCACCGGAATAAACGCTTGCGAAAACGCCCCTTCAGCAAACAGGCGGCGGAAAAAATTGGGAATGCGAAAGGCCACCACAAAGGTGTCAAAAACTCCGCCCGCGCCAAATACATTAAGCAATACCATATCCCGGATCAGACCCAGAATACGTGACAACATGGTCATTGCACTAAAAATAAAAGTTGAGCGCCACAAAGCCATCTCCCCAAGCAAGTGCTGAATGAAAATGCGCTATTGTAGATGAATTTGGCAGCAGCCGTTGTAATATCGCTGCGCTTGCCGTGTTTTAATAGATGGGCTTTGTCACTGCATTATCCGGATGGCAACTGCACCACACCAATGGCATCTTCATGCAGGCTACCTAAAAACAGTTTGCCGCCATGTTCACGCACCCCGGTAATCATGTGATAGTCAGCGGGATTGATTTCAATGTTATGCAACAGCCTGCCATAACAGTTATAACCCAGCACCTGCGCATGCCGTTTGACCGGCATTTTAAGGCGGCCTACGCTATGGGCAAGACCGGTACGCACACCATACGGCAGTTTTTTAAGCCAGTTCAGGCGCCAGTCGGCAGCACTGGGAATAGCAACCCACAGAATGCCAGATGGGCCAGTGGACATATTGTCGGGTACGCCGGGTAAGGTACTAAACAGGCTGGCATGCTTTGACACAATGTTGACCTGCATGACCTGATTACTGCCGGTTTCTGCCACCAAAACCATGGATTCATCTGGCGACAGGGCCACCCCATTGGCAAAGGCCAGTTCAGACAGCAAAGTTTCCACATGGCCATCCGGGTGCAGGCAATGCAGTGCCCCGCTCATGGAATGCTGGATCAGGTCCATTTGCCACTGGTCTACCGCATGATGTTGCGATGAGGTGCTAAAAAAAATCCGGCCATCACGCGCAATCGTAGCATTGTTGCACAGCCGCACCCGCTTGCCATTAATGTGCTCAACCAGTACCCGTACTGCACCAGTCTGGATATTAACCCGTAATAACTGGCCCAGTTGTCCGTCACATACAATGAGATGGCTTTCATCCTGCACCTCAATACCCAGCGGACGCCCTTGCAGTGTTGTCACCAATTCACTGCCACCTGTTTGAGCATTCACCCTGATAATGCGGCCATCGGCAAGACCGGTCACCAGTTCACCACTGGGCAATATGGCAACATCTTCCGGAGCCAAACCGGGTACTGGCAATCGCTGGCATGCATAGTTCATATAATGGATTCCTTCTAGGCACCCGTAAGCACAACACCACTTTAAATCCTGAATCCAATTTAAGCCCTTGGTGTAGCTTACTCTTTGAACCTGTTGTATTTCTGGTTTTAAACTTTCAGGGTTTAATTTTCAGGCTTAGCTGCGGCTGCACCTGTTATTGGCCTGCATCGTTATGCACCTGCATAGTAATCAGCCAGTGCACGGCGAATCCGTTGCCAGTCCAGATAAGGTCCCGGATCAGTTTTGCGGCCCGGGGCAATATCCGAATGCCCAGCCAGATGCCGCCGGGTGTGCGGGTAAGCCTGCTGAATGCTCAGGATGGCTGCTATGACAGCCGTATATTGCGCCTCGGTAAATGGCTGGTCATCAGTGCCTTCCAGTTCAATCCCTACCGAATAATCATTGCATTCCGGCACGCCCAGATAACTGGAACGGCCCGCATGCCAGGCACGGTCATTAAACGACACAAACTGGATCATTTCACCGGTACGCAAAATCAGCAGATGCGCAGAAACTTTCAGTTCATGAATGGTCTGGAAATACGGGTGAGCATTGGCATCCAGCTTATTCTGAAAAAACTGCTCGATATAGCCCCCACCAAACTGGGCAGGCGGCAGGCTGATATTGTGCAGCACGATGAGTCGTACCGGGGTTTGTTCTGGTCGCGGGTTAACGTTGGGTGAGGCAATATGCCGCACTGGAATGACATGGTTACTGTCAGGACTGGTCTGTGGTAGCCAACCATCCGTATTTATCATCATTGGGGTTGCTGTAGCAAAGAAAGATGCGTCATGGTCAGCGCTAGTGTCCATTGATGCAATACCCCAATCATTAAAATAACAGTGAAAATGAAACGATAAAATGATTGCCAAATATTACTGGAACCATGCAGCACCCTGCATCAAGGACTGCATCCGGTATCAGGCGGTTAGCTGGTTAAGACCGCCCACCACGGATTGCAGGGCACGGTCAATAATTTGTGGCTGGTCATCAACCAGACGGGCACGACCCTGACTAAACTCAACAGCCAGATGCATTTGTGACATTTCAGCCACTTTAATGCCACGCCGGTTGGCAAAAATCAGTTTTTCCATACTGCGGATGCGCGCCACCAGCTTGTGGCGTTCCAGCTGGTCGGTGGCACTAAACTCAATCCATGCCCCAACCTTGAGATGCTTGACCATTTGCACATATTTGTCACTGGCTGGCAGGGTTTCGCCCTGATACAAATCCACCAGTTCCGACTTGGGCAACACCACACTTCTAACATTGCTGTCTGCACCAGAAACAGCCTGATCCACTGAAATCCGGTCTACCCCGTCAGCCCGAACGTCCTGATCTTCGGTCAGGATTTCAACCACCGGAGTTTCAAGTCCATCAATAGTTTCCTGATGCACGCGTTCAATTTCGCGCAGCAGGCTTTCAGACTTGATCGGATCAAAATTAACCGATACCAGTCCTTTTTTTAGACTATTGCTGAGCTTGGGCGCCACACTTTTCAAACGCTCCAGCCATGCGGCATCTTCCTTAACCGGCATCATCGACCAGATCAGCGCATCAACCACTTTCACTGCCTGCCGCCATGATTCGGCTTCCTTGCCATCTTTCAGGAAAGACAAATACAGCACATGACGCCAGCCTTCCTGTAACAGGCGGATCACTGCCATCGGCAAACGGCGTCCAGTCAGCTTCTGGTTGAGTACCAGTTGCACCTCACTACGCGCCAGTTCTGCCTTGGCACGGCGCTCCTCAGCCTCGCGGGTACGCTGGTCTATCAGCGCAATACGTACCTGCTGTTCTTCATAAAACTTGTTAAAATCTGCCAGCAACTGCACAAACAGGGCCATGTCGCTGCTAAAATCGGTAAGGATTTTAAAAACGGTTTCTTCAATTTTCTTGTACAGGATATCCGAAGCCTGCGCTTTTTCATCCCAGCCTACCCCGGCCTTGGCCAGACTGTTCAGCAACAGGCGAGCAGGATGTTTTTCAGTCTTGAAAAACTGGTCATCCAGCAAGGCCACCTTCAGCATGGGAATCTGCAAGCGGCCAATCAGCGCCTTCATGGCGGTGGGCAAGTCCTGATCATCCAGAATATAGTCAAACATGGCCGACACCAGATTGATAATATCGGTGTCTTTCTGGCCAATCATTTCTACCGTATCTTCATCATTTTGCAACTGGCCGCGTATATGTTCACGGACTTCAGCCACTGATGGAATATCGGCATTTACGGCTACTGGCGTAAGCGGCTGGATATCCTGCAACTTGCTTAGGCGGGTCATTAGCTCGGTGGTGGCAATCAGTTGTTCCTGTGCTAGCGGAAAAATATTCTGCGGCATCAGCGGCACACTGGCCACACTCTGGCTAATCTGGGCAAAGTGCGCAGCCTGTTGCACCAGACGCGCCGGGTCTACCACAATTCCGCCTGTGGTAGTGGTTTGCAATAGCGGGGAATTTGGATCGGTATTTAATTCGGTAACTTGCCCGCTGCTATTACTCCCCCCCTTGCCATCTGCCGAACCACCTCCGGCATTTTTCTGGTTCAGGTCGCGGATATCACGCAGCACATCCACCAGATCAGGTTCTTCTTCCTCAACAAAGCTGCTGTCTTCACTCACTCGGGCAGCCACTACTGGCACGGGCACTTCCGCCTGCTCCAGTGCATGACCCACCATGCTTACTACTTCACGCATGTCCAGCAGGGTTGAAAATTGCTTGAGCAACACCGTTTTTTGCAGGGTGCTCAGGTTATTGTCACCAAAGCACTCTGGCACCAGATGCAATAACACCTTGGGATGAAAAGGCAATTGATCAGCGTATTTGAGGGCTGGCAGTAGCGCGCTTAAACGATTAAAGGCATCGGTAATGACCTGATCCGCCTGATGCAGCAAACGGGTAGATACGGTTTCAATCACCACATTGAGTTCCAGCTCGTCAGAACCAACCAGCCCAATAGAATCCATTGAAAGCGCGGACACAGGCGTGCCCTGCTCCTGGGGCGGATGCGCCAGTTGCTGGAAATTCTGCCATTTTTCGTTGAACAAACCTGTAACCCGGGCATTGATGTCATCACGGCGATGGCGCAATAATACAATGATGTCCAGATAGGCCTGCTGCTGGCCATCAGGGATTCCTTCACACGCTGTCATCAGGTAGGAAGGCAGTTCATTAAGAAAAGACTGAAATTTGGTTTGAAAATATGCAAGCACTTGAGGGCGCAATATGTCACTAAAGCGCAGCAATATTGCAGATCCGCTCGGTATCTGATTTTGACTACTCATGGCCATACACACTAATACAGTTATCGATCCTTGAACGCTTACTATATACTTGTTTGGCAATTCTTGGCGAGTTTTTTAACAGTTGAATTATGTATAATCGATCACGATTTTACATGAATATTTGTTGTTTTATCTTAGTTTACTCAAAATTCTGGTTGGCGATATGATCTCTTCCGAGCTGCTTGCATGCGCGATTTCACATAATATTAATCAGGCCTTAAATGAAGATATCGGCACCGGTGATATTACCGCCTGCCTGATTCCCGAACATGAACAAGCGCGGGCTATCGTCATTACCCGTGAAGACATGGTACTGGCCGGTCAGCCGTGGGTAAACGCTTTATTTAAGCAACTTGATCCAACGGTTAAGCTTAACTGGCTGCACGCCGAAGGTAGCCATATTAAAGCCAATGATGCTTTTCTGGAGCTAGAAGGCAATGCGCGCAGCCTGCTGACTGGCGAGCGTCCGGCATTGAATTTTATCCAGACTTTATCTGCTGTGGCAACCAAGGTGGCTGAGTATGTGGTGCTGCTTGAAGGCCTGCATACCAAGTTGCTGGATACCCGCAAAACCCTGCCTGGCCTGCGGATTGCACAAAAATATGCCGTAGCCGTTGGTGGCGGGCAAAATCATCGCATTGGCCTGTTTGATGCGTTTTTAATTAAGGAAAACCACATTATGGCCGCTGGTGGTATTGTGCAGGCCGTGGCAGCCGCGCACCAGATTGCGCCCGGCAAGCCAGTGGAAGTGGAAGTGGAAACCTTTGAGGAATTGAATCAGGCACTCATGGCTGGCGCTGATATTGTAATGCTGGATAACTTTAGCAACCAGCAAATGACGGATGCCGTCAAACACGTGGCTGGCCGCTGCAAACTGGAAGCTTCAGGCAATATTGGCAAGCATAATCTGCGTGAAGTGGCGACCACTGGTGTGGATTATATTTCCATGGGTGCTTTAACCAAGGATGTTAAAGCCATTGATTTATCCATGCGTCTGGTAAAGTAAGTTTAATATAAGCATGCTGGGTGCAATGCCCAGCTTGTGTTTACGGGGTATTTTAGGCAAAAAATTTGTTGCCTATTTCTCGCCATTGATAAAATTGTTTGGTGCCTAGTGACAGCATTTTCCTGTCCTCAATGGTATCACCATAGACATAGACGTCTTCAAAATCAGAGAGATCATTGTTTCCAAGTATTCTGTATTTCTTGATGATGCCGCTATAGTCTTTAAACTTATAGAACCCTGTCAACACATCATTATTTTCTTCTGTTTCGCTGCAAATTAATTCTATGCCATGCAACGCATGCCATGCCTTTACTCAAGGCCGGCTTTGCGTAACAGCGCAGCATCAGCTCCCTGAAATCCAACTTTAAAGATTTTTGACCTGATCACTGAACCTGATAAAAGTCCCAGTTTGTATCCCAAGATATAAGGCAATAATACTAGCTTGCCCCATCTGAGTCGCTTGGGATCGACCACTGTATAAATAAACGGTGTAAATGTATCGCTCTGCGTGATAGTGCCATCAAAATCAAAAAATGCGATATTGGTAACTAGTTAGCCCTTTTATTATTTTCTAATTACTTAATCTTTAATCTGATTGGTCACTTCGAGATACCAAATAGTTTTACCCCAAGCATTATTGGAGATTTCAGGGAAAACCTCGCCTTGCTCAAAATAACGTTTTTCGGATTGATTGGCAGGACTCCACCAATGGCCTGAGTGTGGACAAATCTCTCCGCCAAAACCTTTTAGATTTTCAATCTGAAATGTTTCAGCAGAGCCACCTTCATCGGCAATTCTTTCCACAAGGATCCAAGTAGTTTCAAAATACATATTTTCTCCCGTCTCAGGATTCTGGCGAGTATATTCAGGAGCTACCGCATCTTCCACCTCTCTACTGGAAGCAATAAAAGCCAATCCTATATTATTTTCATTACAGACATAAATTCCAGTTTTAAATACTTTTTCTCCTGATTTAATCCTTATATCAGAATTAGCGCGATAAATTGGGTAAGACTCAGGTAATTTAATATTAATATTATGAAATAGTTCTAGATGTGGAAATTCTTTATCCAAAAAGCCTTTATCCCAATATGTAGGATAGGTATTGCCAATAATAAACGCATAATCTTCTGCTAACTCATGATATTTCCAGCATTGTTTTACTTTGTCATAAGGTAGATTATCCATCCAATGAGGGGAAAACTCTTTATAACCTTTGCTATCAGAATTAACATCACCCACGCAATCCAAATAAGTAAAATCACCTGCTTTTATTTTTGCATAACACTGATCTATATAGTCCATTGTTCTTCTAAAATTAGGTAATACAGTTCCACCCCATTGAATATCTGCCTGTTCTGGTAAGGGCAAATCTCTTAGGTTATAGGGCAGGTTATGCATGTAAATTTCAAATAACTCTTCTAAACTATCTAAAAATAGGCGATGGTTATTTCGCATGGTTTCAAAAAAAGTTAAGGAGCTAAATTGTTCTAATAAATATGCTTCTTTTGGGTTAATGCTATAATTCATTTTCTCACCTTTACTTATGCTCTAATCGTGGTGCTAAGGAAAAATTGCCCAACTGAGTTTTTAAAACTGGAATACCCACCACTGAAAAATCTCCAATCGTTGTATCTGTACCGTGTCCCCAACCTGTCAACTTACGTTTGCTTAATCCGGATGAAATTAAATTATTAGGATCTAGTACAATTTGGGTACCACCTCCTTCCAAATAAAACTCTCCACGCTCTTGTGAGGCTGCCGGTCCTTCCCATGCATAAAGCTTTTTTCCTCTAGGCACTGTATATTCCAGATACTCCCCATTGGCATTCCAACTTGACCAAACCGCAAATTTATCGCGCCATTCTTTACGACTTTTTAATTTTAAAAACTCGGACTTTCGCATCCAGCAAATACTGTTATCAAAACTACCTGGTGCCAAAACACGGACTAAGACTTCCCTCTCATGAAATACCTGAGCTTTAATAGTTCCTTTAGCAAAAGTTTTATATGCATCGGTTAATGGATGTGCACGTCCATTACTCAAGGCGAACTGTACCTTTCCTAAGCTAGGATGTAATGGTGTATTAGCTGTTTTGGGATCTACTGTTTCTTGCTCAAAAGGAAGTTTGCGATTTTTAACTTTCTTATGAACCCAATCAGGCTTTTGTTTACGAACAGCTTCTAACTCTTCATCATCAGAAACTCTTCTAAGTTGCGTCAAATTCCTCACGTTCGTCGTTGCTTTAAAAGCCTGATCACTTTCCCTATCTATTCTGATTGCCAGCTTTTCCAAAAAATCTTGTATTGGTTTTAAAAATGTACCCAGCTTTTGATTGGCTAGATTTCTTATCTCAACCACGTCTTTCAGCATGTTTTTTGCTTTAATCCCCACCCCGCGACTGGCATATTTATCTATAAAATTAACGGTTTCCTTAAGATAACCCAGTAATTTGTCAAAAACACTTAGCAACTCTTTTGTAGAAATAACTGCTTTTACTTCACGAATTTTAGTTGCAATGGATTTATAAATATTCGTAATGCCTTTACTTTTAATAGCTTTTTTAACAGCTGGACGGGCTAGAAATTTATTTAGCTCTGTAATTCCGCTTTCAATGGCGGGTTCAGCCATTTTATAAATATTGCCCCCTGTAAACTGAAGCGCTTTGGTAGCAGGCCGCAGCATAAAACGGCGCACAGGTGCCAAAATGACTTTAAAAATGCCTTTAAACAATGAACCCAAAACGGGAAATAAACCAATTAAGGTAAGGATTAAACCAACCCATACCCAAGGATTGTTCACATCCTCCTTAATTTTCATGCAATTGGCACAAAGATCCCGCACATCACAAATCTGATCCACAAAGGGAATCATTGAAATAACTGTCCCTGTGACGATTTGTGCAGTGCTTTGTTCCTCAGCAAAATCTCCCTGAATAACTACCCATAGCCATTCAGCAATATCTTCAAGGGTTTCCTGACCTTTTTGAATTGCTTTATTAACAGGTGCGGCAATAGAGGCCAATGCATTCAATAAGTCTTTTTTTGAGGGTAAAAAATCCGTCATTTTGTAATCACTTCATTATTCGTATTATTTTTCAAAATTACTCAGTTGAGCCAGTACAGAATCATAAGTATCCCAAGGCTCATCTTTTATTGTAGTATTTTCCTCATATTCTACTTTTATGGCTTCATCAGGCACATTTTCATGATAAGCCTTGCCTTGCTGATCAAGTTTGCCTTCTATGGTCTGATTATTTTCAAAAAATATTTTATAACTCAAATTGGCAAAAGACTGATTATCCGCATCTAAATGCTCCAGAGCAATCCAGTTTTTATTCTGAAACTTCGGTAGCACAGGTATGCTAATATCAGCCTTCTCACCACCCAAAAACTGATGTTGCCCAGCTTTGGCTTCAAATTTGCCACTGGTAATGACTTCAATACCTTGGGCACTGATTCTGATTTGTGAGCCGCCTGCACTAAATACCGGCGTAGCAATCTCAACACTACTCAAGGCTGACTGCTGATTCATCTTATTGGCCTTTGCTTTAATTATGATGCATTATTCAAATTAATTCGCATTCTAACCAAACTTTGAATTTTTACCAAATGACTTTTATTGTTGCAATCCAGCTTGAAGATAGTGTAGTGATTGCTGCCGACAATCGCATGACCATTGAAAACAACGCTAATGAAAGACGCCATGCTGATACATTACAAAAAATCCGTTTCTGGCAGCAAAGCATAATGACCGGGACGGGCGAAAGCCTTGTACTTGAACGAGTTTTTAAGTCTTTTCAACAAACTAATCATCCTGAGCAATTACCTGTATTATTGCGTGAAGCCTGTCATTTAAGGCAACTGGAAATTGGTGAGCATCCTCAACTTAAAAAAACCCGGCTGCTCTATTCTCAAACTACGAGTTCGGGTATCCGCTTAAAGACGGTAGGCAGGTTTGCAGAAGGTATTACGGCTAATACAGTAGACCCGATGACCATAGAATTATTCGTATTTAATGAAGATATCAATCCGATTTATCAGCAGTTGATTCAGTTGCAGCAAAACTTATGCAGTCCGCAGCAATGTGGCTCTATGAGCAAGTGGATTAATCATTATGTAATGCCGCTTACCATGATTTTCAATAAATTCAGTCAGGCAGACCCCACGGTTAGTGCCAGTTTTGATATTTATTTTCAAACCCCAACCCAGCAGTTCTTGCAACATATTGAAGCTGCTGTTTAAGCCAGCTTCAACGTGCTTTTAAACCATTCTGCTTAACAATACTGTTTTAGGAATACTTATTGGGCAAGGTGGCCAATTTATCTATTTTTTGGGAATGAGCTGTAGCAAATTGGCATTTGGCCCATCTTCCAGCAGCCAGATTGAACCGTCCGGCCCCTGCTCCACTTCACGGATACGCGCACCCATATCAAAGCGTTCCGCCTCGCGGGCACTGTTGCCATTAAACTCTATCCGGATTAAGGCTTCTGAGGATAACCCACCCGTAAAGGCATTGTTTTTCCACGCCGGAAACCGGCTGCCACTATAAAACATCAGGCCGGAGGGTGAAATAACCGGTGACCAGCTTACGGCAGGTGCCTTAAATTCTGGCCGGGTATTATGGTCAGGAATGGGCTTGCCATCATAATGATCGCCATTGGATACCAGTGGATAGCCATAGTTCTGGGCTTTTTCAATGAGGTTGAGTTCATCCCCACCCTTGGGCCCCATTTCAATTGTCCACAGTTCACCTTTGGCATTGAAGGCCAGCCCCAATGGATTACGGTGGCCCAGACTCCATACCTGCGCCGCCACACCGCCTTGGCTCGCAAAAGGATTATCGGCTGGGATACTGCCATCATCCTTCAGCCGGATAATTTTGCCCAGATTGCTATTCATATCCTGTGCCGGATCAAATTTTTGCCGCTCGCCAGAGGAAATCCACAGCATGCCCTGTTGATCAAAAGCAATGCGGTGGCCAAAATGGCCATCTCCCGATACTTTGGGTACTTGCCGCCAAATTACCTGTACATTGGATAACTGGCCGCCACCATTGCTGTCCAGCACTAGCTTAGCGCGTGCTACCGCTGCCCCTTTACCGCCTGTGCCACTTTCAGCATAGCTTAAATACACCAGTCCGTTAGTGGCAAAATCCGGGTGTAGCACAATATCGCCCAATCCACCTTGTCCGCCATAAGCCACTTCTGGTACACCAGCAATACTGCCATTTTTTCCGGCTTTAATATCATAAAGCTTTAGCTGACCTTTTTTTTCAGTGATCAGCAAGCGACCATCCGGTAAAAAGGTCATAGCCCATGGTTCATTAAACCGGGCCACTTTCTGGCTGCTAAATGTGGTTTTACCATCTGCTACGGGTGCAGGTTGGGCAGCGGAACTATTGGAAGAATTATTACAGGCAGTCAGACCAGTCAGCAGGCCAGCCATTAATCCGGTTAAGGTCATTTGCTTGAGCATATTGAGCATGGGTTTCTCCGTCAGGTGGCTTAACGCCATATGGTCAGCCTACCCGTTTTTATAGGGTTACTTCAGATTAAAAATTTAAGACCAACATCTCATGTAGTGACCATAAAACAGTTTTTCCACCACTGTGCATGAATTTTGTGACGGTCTGCCCTGAAAGTTTTACGGCATAAAAAAAGACGAGAAATTTCTCGCCTTTTTTAATATCCGGTTAAGACTTAACCTGACACAACGCTGATAAAAACAGTACTTATCAAGACAGCAGTTACCAGCCTAAAGCTTTTTGCTGCGCCAGAATCAGCTCGGCAATGCCTTTTTCAGCCAGTTCCAGCATCTGGTTGCACTGGGCACGGTTAAATGGCTTGGTTTCTGCGGTGCCCTGCAATTCAATAAACTCACCGGACTGGGTCATCACCACGTTCAGGTCAGTTTCACATTTGGAATCTTCTTCATAGCATAAGTCCAGCAAGGCCTCACCCTGATACATGCCCACAGAAATAGCCGCCACCAGTCCTTTGAGCGGATCGTGCTTTAGTTTTTTCTGCGCTTGCAGGGCCGCCAGCGCATCAACCAGTGCCACAGCGCCGCCAGTAATGGCCGCTGTACGGGTACCGCCATCGGCCTGCAACACATCACAGTCGATGGTAATGGTATTTTCACCCAGTTTTTTGAGGTCAACCATGGCACGCAGGCTGCGGCCAATCAGGCGCTGGATTTCCTGGGTGCGGCCAGACTGCTTGCCACGTGCTGCTTCACGGTCATTACGGGTATGGGTTGCACGCGGCAGCATGCCGTATTCAGCCGTAATCCAGCCCTGTCCGGTACCCTTTAAAAAGCGGGGCACACTGGTTTCAACGCTGGCAGTACACAACACCTTGGTATTGCCAAACTCTACCAGTACAGCGCCTTCAGCATAACGGGTGTATTGACGGGTAAACGTCACGGGTCTTAATTGGTCGTTACTGCGTTGGTCAAAGCGCATGTGGAGTTCCTTGGCTGCTCAGAGAATTTTGAGACGCATTATAACAGCACATCAAAAGAAGATAACCCTGTACAGAAAATGATACAGCCCAATGCCCCGATCATAGCAGCATCTCATAGCAGCCTTAGCCTATGCCAGAACATGACCGGCGCCACTCTTAGTAAGCGTTAACGCACACCATCACGGTCATAAAAAAAACCTGCAACCAGTAGCTGGCGGCAGGGTTTTTTGCAGGATTAGCGCGACTGTTACAGTAGCTTAGGCAGCGCGGGCAAACAGGTTTTTTAAGGACAGCTTGCTACGGGTGGCCTTGATCTTATCAACCATCTGGTCTGGCAGGGAGTGCTCGGCCAAACGCGCCCACACACTGGCAAACTGCTTGGCAAAGCTGGCTGAATTGTAGTTCTGGCCATATTCTTCGCACACTGCACGTACTTTGGGTGCCATTTCCTGATAGCGGTTGGCTGGCACATCCGGGAACAAATGATGTTCAATCTGGTGGCTCAGGTTACCACTCATGAAGTGAATAATCTTGCCGCCCGTAAAGTTGCTTGAGCCACGAATCTGGCGCAAGTACCACTCGGCCTTGGTTTCATTGGCTGTGTTGTCTTCCATCATCTCGGCATCTTCGGTGAAGTGACCGCAATAAATCACCGCAGATGACCAGTAATTACGAATAATATTGGCAAAGAAGTTACCCGCGATGACTGGCAGGAACATTGGGCCAGCAATCACCGGGAAAAACACATAATCCTTGGCAAACTGGCGCAGGGCTTTTTTACGCCAGTTGCCAGATTGCAGGTAAACGTCCTTCAGGGTTTTTTCACCGCTCAGCACTTTTTCAAATTCCATGCGCTGCAAGCTGAGCAACCATTCAAACCCTGTGGACAGGACAAAAGCCACTGGCACATTAAACAGGAAACGCGGTTCCCATTTCTGGCCACGAGTCATGCGCATCACGCCGTAACCAATGTCATGATCCTTGCCCAGCACGTTGGTGTAGGTGTGGTGAATGTAGTTATGGGTATATTTCCAGTCTTCACCGGTACAAATGGTATCCCAGTCGTAGTTGGCACCATTTAAGCTGGGGTCGTTTAACCAGTCAAACTGGCCATGCATCACGTTGTGGCCCAGTTCCATGTTTTCAACAATCTTGGATACACCCAGCATGGCAGTACCCAGCAACCACACCGGTGGAATCCAGCCACCGAACATCAGCATGCCGCGTGAGGCAATTTCGGTGTAACGCACAAAATTACGTACTTTGTAAATATAGTCAGAATCTTCTTTGCCAATCTTGGCCATGGTGTCCTGACGGATGGCTTCAATCTTGCGGCCAAATTCCTGGATTTCGTCAAAGCTCAATGCACGGCTTTTGCTTTTTGCGGCTTTTACAGCGTCATAATTAATGCTATTCATAATCTTCTACTCTATTTGTTAATGTATTGAAGGGCTGGCTTACAGGTCAATTTCAACCGGACTGACCGCTTCGCTGACACACAATTTAATCTGGACATTGTTCTGGTCATTAATTTCGCCAGTGAGCTGGTTACGCACTGCACCACTCACCTTGGTACACACGCAGGTATTGCAAATGCCCATGCGGCAGCCAAACGATGGTTTTAAACCCGCTGCTTCTGCGCTGGCCAGCAGGTTACCGCGGCCTTCAAATTCCTGCATGCTGCGGCGGAAATTTACGGGTACGGCCTGAGCGTCATCACTCACGGTAACTGGCAAAAAACTTTCCTGCGTGAGTTGCGCACTCCAGCCGCGTTTTTGCCAGATCTGCCGGGTGGCTTTCATCAAGCCGGGTGCAGCACACACATACGTTTCACGGTACTTGGCATCAACGCACAACTGATCCAGCGTTTCTTCATCAAAAAAGGCCGGTTTTTCATTACTGTCTACAATAATGTTCAGGTTGAAATGCGCATGCTTGGCCGCCAGTGCTTCCAGCTCGGCACGGAAGGCCGGATTACGTGAATAATAAATCAGGGTAACCGGCAGCTTAGAGCGTTCAAGGGCTTGTTTGGCCAATGGAATCATGGGGGTAATGCCGCTACCGGCAGCAATCAGTAACACCGGATGATCATGTTTTTTTAAGGTAAATTCGCCCATGGCCGGGGTAATTTCAATGACATCACCCACGCGTGCATCGTTGGCCAGATAGTTAGAAACACGGCCCTGTTTTTTAATGCCCAATACAATGCTGGAATCGCCCGGAAAACTCACCAGACTATAGGCACGCTGGTGTTGTACGCCATCAACACGCACAGTTACCATGACAAACTGGCCCGGTTGGTACTGGCTAAATTTATTGTTAGTGGCTAAGGTCAGCTTGATCATGCCATCGGCAATCGGCTCGATGTTGTCAATGCGGGCCATGGTACGACGCAGGGTCCACATCGGATTTACTTTGGCCAGTACAAAATCAACGAAATCTTCGCGAACCCAGTGTGGCTTATAATTGCTGGTCTGTAACATGATGCGGCCCTCTTGCATGCTTGTATTCTGGATGTATTCACATATTTGGCAGTTTGCTAATCAGTGAACACTTGTTAGTATTGTGAACACATGTACACTAATATAGCGTTTTTTTCGTTTCAGTCAACATCTGTTCACTGAATTTTTATAAAGAAGTTTAATTTTTTTGTTAAACTTGTTGCCTATCAGTTTTTTTGGTCTGTATGAATGTCGATCAGAGATGAACGCAAGCAACAAAGCCGTCAAGCCCTGCTGGATGCGGCCCTGACGTTAAGCACCTCTGGACGTTCCTTTAGCACCATCAGCCTGCGTGAAGTGGCACGTGAAGCAGGTCTGGTGCCGACTGCGTTTTACCGGCATTTTCAGGATATGGATGAGCTGGGCAATGATCTGGTAGATCAGGTGTCCATTAGCCTGCATCATTTGCTACGCAGCCTGCGTGAAGGCTACAGCCTTAAAGCAGGTTCCAAAACCCGGCTTAGCATAGAGCGCTTTTTTACAGCGGTTGACCACTCGTCCCGCCACTGGCTGTTTTTAATTGGTGAGCGCTGGGGCGGCTCCTCGGTAATCCGCGATGCCATTGCCCGTGAAATTCATTTTTTTATTGATGATCTGGCGGAAGATTTAAAAAAACTGCCGGCTTTTGAACATGTGAGTACCACGCAGGACTTGCAAATCATGTCATCGATCTTGATTAACATGTCTTTTTCCTGGGCAATGACCTGGCTAAATCTGCCGGATAAAAATAATTCAGCCACGTTAGAACAGCAGCGCGAGCAATTAATTCAAAATACCACCAAGCAGGCCCAACTGATGTTTCGCGGCATTTCCAACTGGAATAGTGAGGCAGGCGATCAATCCTGAATGTGGCCTGTAGCTTATGCGCCAAGACAGCCGTGCATAAAAAAAGCCTCAAACAATTGAGGCTTTTTTTATACAACACATTTTATTTTTTGGCAGGGGCCGGTTTTTTCACCAGCGCACGCTCTTTGTTAATCAGGTAATTAACCACCTGAATGACTTTCTGGTTTTCGCCTTTTACCACATACTTGCCGTTAACCACCATGGCGGGTACACCGTCCAGCTGATAAGCCTGTGCCAGTTGCTTGGACTGGGCTACCTTGCCAGACACGGCAAATGAGTTGAACATGGCATTAAACTTGTTGCTGTCGACGCCATAGCCTTTATAGAAATTAGCCAGCGATTTCTGGTCAAACAGGCGCTGGTTTTTCTGGTGAATGGCATCAAACAATGGCTTGTGGACTTTATTGGTCATTCCCATCAGGTCAACCGCATAATAGCCACGGGCATTTTGTTCCCACACCGGGTTCATGGCTGCCGGCGAGCGCACAAAGTTTACATTGGCTGGTTTTTTGGCAAGCCAGGATGCAACATGAGGTTCCAGAATGTAGCAATGCGGGCAGCCGTACCAGAAGAACTCACGCACTTCAATCATACCCGGTTTGTCAACCTTGCCCGGATTGGCAATCACGGTATAATCCTTGCCAGCCACAAACGGTTCAGACGCCATGGCCAAACCAGACATGGCCATTACAGATGCGGTCATTGCACTTAAAACCAAATGTTTCATCTTGATAATACTTCCTGTGCCTGTATAAAAATTTTAGTCAATGGTAAAACATCTTGTGGGATAGTATATGTGGATTCTGTGAAGTTTTGCACAAAGTCACTGTTTTTATTCAATGTTAAACATTATGCTGGTTTACAATCAGGTCAGGCAATCGAGTGCCAAAAACTTCTGGTTCATGCTCAGGTGCCCTGCAAAAACACTTTAAATCAACTTTTTGGGATGTTGCGACCATGTCTTCTACACACGGGTCCTCTACACACGGGCCATCTGCCAATGTAGATACTCAGGAAATTGCCAAATTTGATGCACTGGCTGCCAAATGGTGGGATACCACGCCCAACTCCGAGTTTTATCCACTGCACCAGATTAATCCGCTGCGCCTGAACTGGATTAGCGACCACAGTGGTGGCATCAGTGGCAAGAAGATTGTCGATGTCGGCTGTGGTGGCGGCATTCTGGCCGAATCCATGGCACGCCGCGGTGCCGAGGTGCTGGGCATTGACATGGCTGAAGCACCGCTGGCCGTAGCCAAGCTGCATGCCGAGCAGGACAATGTCACCAATATCAATTATCGCCGTGTGCCGGTAGAGCAACTGGCCGCCGAGCAAGCCGGGCAATACGACATTGTGACCTGCATGGAAATGCTGGAGCATGTGCCCGATCCAGCGGCGGTGGTGCAAGCCTGTTTTGATCTGGTCAAGCCGGGTGGCCATGTGTTTTTTTCCACCATTAACCGCAATCCCAAGGCTTATCTGTTTGCCATTATTGGCGCTGAATATGTACTGCGCCTGCTGCCACGTGGCACGCATGACTTTAAAAAGTTTATTCGCCCGTCCGAACTGGCGTCCTATATCCGTCAGGCAGGCTTGAGCTACGACCACATCATTGGCCTGCACTACAACCCGCTAACCAAGTACTACTGGCTGGCCCCCAATGTGGATGTCAACTATATGGTACATACGCGGAGGCCTGTTTAAATGACACTGCAACAACCACTGCGTGCCGTGCTGTTTGACCTTGATGGCACTTTAATTGATACCGCACCAGATTTTATCCGCATTATTGGCCTGATGTGTGAGCAGGCTCAAATTCAGGTTCCGACAGATGACCTGATCCGTGCACAGGTTTCTGAAGGCGCGCGGGCCATGGTTAACCTGATTTATCCCGACCTTGAAATGAACAGCCCGGAACTGCTGCAAATGCGCCAGCAGTTTTTAGAGATTTATGCCCAGAATATTGCTGTGGACACCTGCCTGTTTCCCCAGATGGAAGCATTGCTGAGTACGCTGGAAGAACTGGGACTGCCGTGGGGAATTGTTACCAACAAGCCCCGTAGCCTGAGTGAATTATTGCTGGCAGCCCTGAACCTGACTGAACGCTGTCAGGTGCTGGTATGCCCTGATGATGTAACCCGCACCAAGCCTGATCCCGAGCCAATGCTACTGGCAGCCAGCCAGTTGGACTTGCCCCCCGGGCAGATTGTGTATGTGGGCGACCACCCGCGTGACATTGATGCCGGACGTGCAGCGGGTATGCCCACGGTGTTGGCAGCGTATGGCTATTTACCACCTGATCACAGGGATGATCTTGACGCATGGCATGCCGATCACATTGTCTACAATGTTGATGAATTGATTGAATTAATTCATCAGAGCACTCACCATTTGCTCACAGAGCAGGGCTAACCTGCATTATAGAATTTAACCACAAGGCGAATAAACCATTGCTCTTGTATTGCCAGCGCATAGGCTGTTGATCCCTTTCAATAATTATTAATGAATAAATAAGAGGAAGCTATGATTGACTTAAAACAGATTGATCTAAAACAGTACCAGCCCCGTACCGATTTACTGAAAAACCGGGTTATTCTGGTTACGGGAGCCGGGGATGGCATTGGCAAAAGTGCTGCTCTCACCTACGCCCGCCACGGTGCTACCGTGGTATTGCATGGCCGTACCATTTCCAAGCTGGAAGCAGTGTACGACCAGATTGAACAGGCTGGCGGTGCCAAGCCCGCCATTTTACCACTGCATTTGTCCAGTGCTTCAGAGCTGGAATACTCGCAGCTTTTTACGACCTTACAAAACCAGTTTGGCCGTCTGGATGGCATTTTGCACAATGCCGGGATTCTGGGGCATCGCGTTGCACTGGAACAGTACGACGTACAAACCTGGGATGAGGTGATGAATGTTAACCTGCGTGCCCCGTTTTTACTGACCCAGTTTCTGTTGCCTTTGCTTAAACAGTCTCAGGATGCCAGCGTGATATTTACCACCAGTGGTGTAGGCCGCACTGCGCGTGCCCAGTGGGGTGCCTATAGCGTGTCCAAATTTGGTGTAGAAGCCCTAAGCAAGATTTTTGCAGCAGAGTTTGCCAATAGCGGGGCAATCCGCTTTAACTGTATTAATCCCGGTGCTACCCGTACCAGCATGCGGGCCGATGCTTATCCGAATGAAAACCCGCAAACACTGGCCACCCCGGACAATATCATGCCGGCTTACCTGTACCTGATGGGGCCGGATAGCCATGGTATTACCGGAGAATCAATGGATGCCCAGCAGCCCTGAATAGCATTTTAAGCCAGCAGCCATGGCCACCCATTTAGGGTTTTGTAGGGTGTTTTTTTCACAATGCAGGCAAAACATGTTAAAACTTTAGCCTTGTGATGGATTAACGCAGACTGATCAGTACTGATTAGTGGCTAATCCATGACCAGCTATTTTTTTAAGCGTTAATCTGTGAATGACCAAAGTGTTCATGACCCGTAATTGCAAGGATATCCAGCCCGTATGATCAAACCGCGTTTGCGCCAGCAACTGGCCGAACTAACCGCCCTTCCCAGTATTTCCTGTACCATGGCGGAACAGGACATGTCCAATGTGCCTGTTATTGACACGCTGGCTAACTGGTTTGAAACTGCCGGTTTTGCCTGTGAAATCATGCCAGTTGCACCCGGCAAGGCCAACCTGATTGCTGTGCGTGCCGGGACTGACCCACAAGCACGCGGCGGACTGGTACTGGCTGGCCATTCCGACACGGTGCCGTTTGATCAGAACCTGTGGCATAACGACCCGTTTAAAATGACTGAGCGTGATGGCAAGCTGTACGGGCTTGGCATGGCCGACATGAAAGGCTTTTTTGCCTTAATTCTGGATGCGGTGGCCAATTATGCCAAAACGCCATTTCGTGCACCGCTGATTGTGATTGCCACCTGCGATGAAGAAACCTCAATGGCAGGTGCCCGTGCCCTAATGGAACAGTCCAAGGGACAGGGGCGTTTTGTGCTGATTGGTGAACCAACCAACCTGAAACCCGCACGCCTGCACAAGGGCGTGATGCTGGAACGTGTCGTGATTACCGGCAAATCAGGGCATTCCAGTGACCCTGAGCTGGGCCGTAATGCCATTGATGCCATGCATGAAGTGGTTAGCCGCTTGCAGCAATTTCGCACCAGCTTAAAAAAAATCCAGCAACCCTTATTTCCAGTGCCTTACCCCACTTTAAATCTGGGTTGCATTCATGGCGGGGACAACCCCAACCGCATTTGCGGCCTGTGTGAATTGCAGTTTGACGTGCGGCCATTGCCGGGTATGGACATTGAAAGTATCCGGGCCGATATCCGCCAGTTGCTGAACGGTATTGAACAGCAATTTGGTGTGAGCATGCTGTATGAACCGGCCACGGCAGGTTCCGGGGCTGCCGAAACCCCGGCAGATTCGCCGTTTGTGCAAAAAATTGAAGGCCTGCTGGGTGAAACGGCAGGTGCAGTGTCATTTGGCACTGAAGCCCCCTATTTTCGGGCACAAAACATGGACACCGTGATTCTGGGGCCGGGCAATATTGAACAGGCGCACCAACCGGATGAATACCTTGAGATTAAAAATATTTCACCCATGCTGTTATTATTAAACCAGTTGATTCATTACTATTGCGTTCAGGGACATGCCCGGCTTTAAAATCTGCCAGGTTCGTTATATAACGTGTTATCCCTTTTTTGTGTGAACTTGCCATGTGGGTGATGTTCTCTCACCCGCGTGCCGTCACTGGAAAAAATGAAACACATGCGGCTTGACTGCTGCCCTGATGCAGCCCTTTTTATAGCAAATCTTGCGAGAGAATTTGCCGGACTTAACAGGTAGACCACACTTGCCATGACAGACGAATTTTTGTGTCCAGACACCATGACCGAACAATATGTTCACTGGTTCCGTAATTCTGCGCCTTATATCAATGCCCATCGCGACAAAACTTTTGTGCTGATGTTTGGCGGTGAAGCGGTCAACCATGAGAACTTCCGCAATATTATCCATGATATTGCCCTGCTGCACTCACTGGGTATTCGCCTGATTCTAGTACATGGTGCACGCCCGCAAATCAATGAAAACCTGATTGAATATAATCTGGAAACCC
This sequence comes from Alkanindiges hydrocarboniclasticus, assembly GCF_001982605.1. Lineage (GTDB taxonomy): Bacteria > Pseudomonadota > Gammaproteobacteria > Pseudomonadales > Moraxellaceae > Alkanindiges > Alkanindiges hydrocarboniclasticus. The sequence goes on from NZ_MLCN01000013.1 coordinate 151,718, forward strand.
CGTTTCACAACGACTTGCGCATTACTACCCGTGAAGCCTTACGCTGCGTACTGGATGCCGTGGGTTCCATTCGTCTGGAAATTGAAGCGCTGCTGTCGATGGGTCTGGCCAACTCGCCCATGTATGGCGCACGCATTGATGCCGTATCCGGTAACTTTGTCACGGCGCGTCCCTATGGCGTGCGTGACGGCGTGGACTACCAGTTGACTGGTGAAGTGCGTTCGGTGGATGTGGATGCCCTGCAAAAAAGTCTGGCCAACCGCAATATCATTGTACTGGGGCCAACCGGTTATTCCACTACCGGTGAAGTGTTTAACCTGCTGGGTGAAGAAGTGGCTGTTAAAACCGCCATTGCACTCAAAGCCGACAAGCTGATTTTTCTAGGTGAAAAAGAAGGCATTAGCGATGATGATGACCGCCTGCTGCGCGAACTCATCCCCAATGAAGTGGAACAATACCTGCGTAACAAGCCGCTGGACAGCGAACTGCTACTGCACATGAAAGGCGCTGCCGATGCCTGCCGCGGTGGCGTGCGCCGCGTGCATATCATTTCCTACGCGCGGGATGGCGCACTGTTGCAAGAGCTATTTACCCGTGATGGTTCTGGCACGCTCATCAGCCATGATCCGTATGAAGAAATCCGTACCGCTGATATTGACGACGTGGTTGGGCTGATTGAACTGCTGCGCCCGCTAGAAGAAGAAGGCATTCTGGTGTATCGCTCACGGGAACGGCTGGAAACCGAAATTGACAAGTTTGCAGTGATTGAACGCGATGGCATGATTGTCGGCTGTGCGGCGATGTACCCGATTCCGACCACAGGTGCAGAAGTTCACGCGGCTGAAATTGCCTGTGTGGCCGTGCATCCCAATTACCGTAGCGGCAACCGCGGTGCCGAGTTACTGGATTATCTGGAAGCCAAGGCACGCAGCAAGGGCATTCATGATTTGTTTGTGCTAACCACCCGCACCGCGCACTGGTTTATTGAACAGGGCTTTGAACCTGCACCCGTTGAAGCATTGCCGAATGCCCGGCAAGCGCTATACAACTACCAGCGTAATTCCAAAATCTTTAAAAAGGTAATTTAACCTTTGCCTTAAAAATTGCTGGATTATAGAAATAAAAAAGCCACGCTTTTAACCCAAGCGTGGCTTTTTTATAGGCATCAAGTTTTATGGCTTGAACAATTCAGCCACGATTTCAAAGCTTCTTAACCGATCTTTAAACTCATATAAATCGCCAGTAAAGATCAGCTCATCCGCTTGGGTTTGCTGCACGATATCAGTGAGGCGCTGTTTAATTTTTTCTGGCCCGCCAATGGCAGCCATGCCCAAAAAGCTGTTCAGGCTGGCTTGCTCATGCGGATTTAATTCACGCATCTGCCGGGTTGGTGGCTGGCTTTTAATGCTCTTGCCCTGCATCAGGTTTAAGATACGCTGGTACAAACTAGTGGCCAAGTAATCGGCTTGTTCATCGGTATCGGCTGCAATCAGCGGTACACCCAGCATCACATACGGCTTGTCCAGCACAGCAGACGGCTTGAAATTTTCCCGGTACAGCTGAATGGCATCCATCATAAAACGCGGGGCAAAATGTGAGGCAAAGGCATACGGTAAGCCCCGTGCTGCGGCCAGTTGCGCACTAAACAGACTGGAACCCAGCAACCAGATGGGAACATGCGTGCCCTGCCCCGGCACGGCCTTGATACGCTGGTCAGACTGGATATCGCCCAGCAGGGTTTGGATCATGCTCACATCTTCCGGAAACTCTTCGGCCGACTCTAAATGATTGCGGCGCAAGGCACGAGCGGTATGCTGATCGGCACCGGGCGCACGCCCCAGTCCCAGATCAATCCGGTTAGGGTATAGGGTCGCCAGCGTACCAAATTGCTCGGCCACCACCAGCGGCGAATGATTGGGTAGCATCACCCCACCGGAACCCACGCGAATGGACTGGGTGTTTGCCGCCAGATAGCCAATTAACACAGCAGTTGCCGAACTGGCAATACCATCCATGTTGTGATGTTCCGCCACCCAAAAGCGGGTATAGCCCAGCTGTTCAGCATGCTGCGCCAGTGCCAGTGAATTTTTAAGGGCAGTGGCTACATCGCTGTCATCGCGAACGGGCGCCAGATCCAGAATCGAATAGTTGCAGGATGACAAAACCGACATGAGCACTCCTCAAGATAGCCATGGATAACAGCCCTGAATGTAAGGCTGAAAAAGTATTGTCCAAAGTGTAGCGGGTTTTCGTTAGCATGCAGCCTGCAATTACATAAACATTAAAAACACAGCATTTCTTAACACCCAGCAGCAGCAGTTTGCTTTAGGGTAAAATGATTAACTCAGCGCATGGAGGTACACGATGTCTCACAAACAAAACCAGCCTGCCGGTGGACACAATGTTAAACAGGTCGATGGCCAGTTGGTGCAGGATAGCGGCGGCAACAGTCAGGACAACCGCAACCAGAGTACCCGCCAGAACCGCAATTCCGGTCTTGGCCCAGAGGGTGGTCAAACCAACCACAACAATTATCAGCAATCACGTCGATAGTTCGTTGTAATCAAAATGACTAAGCATGGGATTGTTCTCATGCTTTTTTGTTTTTATCCATTAAAAATAAAATAAGCGGCATTGGTTTTAGAAGCGAAACTTGATTTCCACCAGATGAAAACCAAACTGGCTTTTAATCGGGCCATGCACGACTTTTTCGGCTTTGCTAAATACCACACTATCTATTGGCTTCACCAGTTGGCCTTTTTTCACTTCACCCAGTTCACCGCCTTTTTTGGCCGAATTGCAGGTGGAATGCTGTTTGGCGAGTTTGGCAAAGTCTGCGCCATTGGCCAGTTGCGCTTTTAGCTGTTCGGCCTGTTCGCGGGTTTTGACAAGGATGTGACGGACGATAGCGGGCATGGAAAGTTATTACTATCATTAGATGATATAAATTCTATTAGATTTGTCTAAAAAACATAGAATTTTTTTATCAAGTCTGTAGGATTAGCCATATTTTTTTCTGTGATTGATGTATGTTTCTCATTTCTTATACTTCATTAATAATTATATGTATTTATTTGATTTCAGTCATTTCTACCAAATATTGCACCCTTCCTTCTGAAATTATTAGTAGAAATTCAAACTTAGATGCCTTAAGAGGAATTCTAGCGAGCTTAGTAGTAGCTCATCATTTTTATATTACTTATAGCTGGAAAAATACTGGTCTTTGGGTTAAACCCGAAAGTGAATTATTAAATAATCTTGGCGCAATTCCTGTTTCAATATTTTTTATGATAACTGGTTATCTGTTTTTTAATAAAATTATTTCATCTCAGAATTTAAATTTTATTTCTTTATATAAATCGAGAATTAAACGAATAGTGCCATTGTATTATTTCTTAACTTTTATTGTTTTTATGATTACTATCTGGAATATTAGCAATTCCTCTGTAAATATATCTCAAATATTGGTATGGCTGATAAATTGGTTAACTTTTAGAGGTACCGATTTAGTTAATTTTGAATCTACTAAAATCTTGGCAGGCGCGCAGTGGACTCTTATGTATGAATGGGGATTTTACTTTTTACTTCCAGCTATTTATCTTATTATCAACCATAGATATTTCAAAAATAACCTAAACTTAGTTATACTTATATTTTTTATTTTTTATTTTTTATTTTTTATTTTTTATTTTTTATTTTTTATTTTTTATTTTTTATTTTTTATTTTTTATTTTTTATTTTTTATTTTTTATTTTTTTTTTTTTATTTTTTATTAT
>NZ_MLCN01000014.1 GCF_001982605.1 Alkanindiges hydrocarboniclasticus
TCATCGTCAAAACCAGTAAAAATCCACACAAGTTGTTCTTTACAATCTTTTAATGAATCAACTCCTAATCTCTCAAGAGTCACAACACCTCGTCAGTGTTGTTTAAATCAGAGCGCGTATTCTATATCATATTTGCTCTTTGTCAATCAGTTTTTAAATATTTTTTCGATCATCTCTACTTGAACACTTAAATCATTTTACTAATTGATTTGGCTAGATTTTTAGCTAACTCGCTGTTTAATAACAACTTATCGTTTCGCTTCATCATCGCCGTGGTGCGCATTATAGGGGGTTTAAAATGCTTTGCAACCCTTATTTTAAAATAATTGATTAGGCGTTTATGTTTTAATCATTTTTCTGATATATGTTTAGATTTTCGCCTATTTGAGCCTAATTTTGATCATTTCAGGGTGATTAAGCTTGAGCAAATGATTGAGGCTATTTGAATGGTAGTGTAATTACTCAAGGATGAAGCGGTGCTGCACTTATTTTTGCATTAATCAGCAGCGCAATACTCATGCAAGTTTGTTGCATTCTAGACGTAGATAATTTTAAACCTTGCAAAATGACGATGAGGTAAGGCGCTAAAGGCGGGGTTATTAAAAAGCGGCTATCATCAGGCCGCTTTTTAATAACTTAATGATAAATCAGGCCAAGACCTTAACCCGTGCAATGGCTTTTTTACCGGCTTGAATAATTACTGCATCACCAGCTTTCAAGGTAAAGCTGGCATCAATTACCTGCTGGTCGACCTTGACTGCGCCACGGCCTAAAGCATCCTTGGCCTGTGCTGCATTTTTGGTTAGGCCTGCACGCGATAACACGCTGGTAATAAATAACTGTTCCTGACCTTCCAGTGACAGTTCAACTTCATTGATGTCTTCCGGGATTTCGCCATCAACAATGCGATTGCCAGCACTCTTATGCGCATTGGCAGCAGCATCGGCATCATGGAAACGCTCTACCAGTTCCAGGGCAATGATACGTTTGATGTCCTGCGGGTTACGCCCGTCGCTGATTTCCTGCAAGTGCTGTTTCACTTCAGCCATGGGCTTAAAGCTTAGCAGTTCGAAGTAACGCTCAATCAGGCTATCCGGCATGGACAGGATTTTCTGGTAAATGGTGCCGGGGGTATCAAACACGCCAATATAGTTGCCTAAGGACTTGGACATTTTTTGCACGCCATCCAGCCCTTCCAGAATAGGCACGGTAATGCACACCTGTGGTTCCTGGTCATAACGGCTTTGCAGGGTACGCCCCATCAGCAGGTTAAAGGTCTGATCGGTGCCCCCCAGTTCGACATCGGCTTTAAGCGCGACCGAGTCATAGCCCTGAATGAGCGGATACAGGAACTCATGGATGGCAATGGGCTGCTGGTTTTTAAAGCGCTTGGAGAAGTCATCCCGTTCCATCATGCGGGAAACCGTTTGCTGACTGGCCAGACGGATCAGGTCGGCGGCACTTTGGGCATTAAACCATTCACTGTTAAACACCACTTTGGTTTTGGCCGGATCCAGAATTTTAAATACCTGTTCCTGATAGGTCTTGGCATTGGCCAGGACGTCTTCTCGGGTTAACGGCGGACGTGTGGCGCTTTTGCCCGTTGGGTCGCCAATCATGCCGGTGTAGTCGCCAATCAGAAAATAGACTTCATGACCCAGATCCTGAAAAGTTTTGAGCTTGTTAATCAGCACAGTATGTCCCAAGTGCAAGTCGGGTGCCGTGGGGTCAAAACCGGCTTTAATCCGCAGTGGACGGTTTTCTTTTAATTTTTTGAGCAAATCTTCGCGGGAAATAATGTCGGCAGTGCCGCGCTCGATTAGCTCAAGTTGTTGCTCAGCAGGTAAAAACGTTGTCATGGCAAATCAAAAACAATAAAGTTGGCATTGCGCGATATACTAACTTTTTTTTAGGCGAATTGCAGGCTTTGATATGACAGCAATGTATATAGGGATTATGTCGGGCACCAGCATGGATGGCATTGATCTGGTGGCTGCCTCATTTGATCCATTGGTATTGCATGCCACATTGACTGTTCCTTTCCCTGAAGAATTGCGTGATGAACTGATGGCCTTAAGCTCGCCCGGCGACAATGAAATTGAGCGCATGGGTCAGGCCGATGTGGCCTATGCCCGGCTGGTGGGACAGGCAGTGTGTCAACTGCTGCACGACAATAGCCTGGATGCGGCCAGTATTGTGGCGATTGGTAGCCATGGCCAGACGATTCGGCACCGGCCCCACTTGGGCTTTAGCCTGCAAATTGGCGATCCAAATTTAATTGCCGAAATGACTAAAATCCCCGTGGTATCTGACTTTCGCCGTCGTGATCTGGCAGCAGGTGGTCAGGGTGCGCCACTGGTGCCGGCCTTTCATCAGGCGCTGTTTGGACACGACAGCATTAACCGGATTATTTTAAATCTGGGCGGTATGGCCAATATCAGTGTACTGCCTGCCGAAAATCCGGCGCATATTTATGGTTACGATACTGGCCCGGCCAATGTGCTGATGGATGGCTGGTGCAAGCGGCATACTGGCCACAATTATGATCAGGATGGCGCATGGGCGGCCAATGGCAACTCAATTCCTGCCTTAATGGAAATTATGCAGCGGCATGATTACTTTGGTAAAAAGCCACCCAAAAGCACCGGGCGTGAAGACTTTAATATGGACTGGCTGGACAACCAGCTGGATGACTGGCGCAATCAGGCTGATTATGACCCCAATGATGATCATCCGGAAAATATTCAGGCCACTTTATTAAAGCTGACTATCCGGCCGATTAAAAAAGCCATTGCACGCTGTGGCCTGCCCGGTGGTGAGCTATATGTATGTGGTGGCGGGGCATATAACAAAACCCTGATGGAGCAGCTGCGCTGGAAACTGGGCAAGCATTGCTGGACGGTTGAAAGTACGGAGGTACTGGGACTGTCACCAACCTGGGTGGAAGCAACCGCCTTTGCCTGGCTGGCCAAACAGCGCATTGAACAGCATCCGGGTAACTTACCTGCCGTAACCGGTGCCAGTGGCTTGCGGATTTTAGGCACGGTTACTGGTTGATTCTTATGTGGAAATGGTTATTGCAACAAATTGATATCAGTGATGAATTGCCCAGATTTTCTGCCCTGTACATGGGATTATCGGGCGTGGTGATGGGAATGGCTTTTGTGGGGCTGTATTTTCACTATGAACGACAGGATAACCATGTGCTGGGTATTGCCATTATTATGACCCTGCTTATGTCACTGTATGAGCGCTACCGGATTAAGGCACATAAAAGCGCCAACTTAACTCTATTGTCAGCGATAATTTATAGCCTGCTCATGCGTTAAGCAGGCTTTTTATCCAATGTCTTGAACCTTAAATCACCTTTCTCACGTAGCGGCCCAAGCAGCAGGCGAGCGATTTAGATAATTCAGTGCCTGCTGGGTATTGCCTTCATGAACCGGATGAAAACTGGGCGGCAACCAGCGCAAGCTGGCTTTCAGCAGGTAGCTAAAGCGCGGCACATGATCAGTTTTACGACCAGTCTTTTCCATGGCCCATAGCATTTGCAGTACATTGTAGCGGGCATACTGTTTGGCATCAGCATCTTCACGGCAAATGGCACGCAAGCCATCGACCCATACTTTTACCAGTATTGGCAGTACAATGGCCATGAGTGCCTGCCGGCTCAGGTAAAAGCCAAACTCATTTTCAAACAGGTGGGCAAACAGGTCAAAGGCAACGCTGCGGTGTTCCACTTCTTCGGCCAGATGCCAGCGGAACAAATCAGCCATGACCGGATCAGCCTGATCCAGACTGGTGTTATCCAGCGACCACTGCCCTGCCACACCAGTAAAATGTTCAATAGCAGCCACCACACCAAGCCGTGTTAGTAACCACAGTTTTTCAGTGGCTTTAAATTGCAACGCTTTTAGGCCAGCCGGTGCTTCCCCCAGTAAAATTTCAAACAGGTAATGCATGCGGCGGTTATAGGCATCTACATTAATCTGATGATTTTTAAAGTATTGTAAGGCATGCTGATGAGTACGCCCATGCACTGCTTCCTGCCGGATAAAACCCAGTACATCCTGCTTAAGCTGCTCATCTTTAATATAAGGCAGCGCCTTGTTATAAACCCGGCAAAACCAGAACTCACCAGCAGGCAATACCAGATGGGCCACATTTAAAAAATGGGTTGAAAAGGCATCATTGGGAATCCAGTGTTTGGGAACAGCTGAAAAATCAAACTGGACTTTACGTGCCTTGATTTGATGATGGGCCAGTGCGTTCATGCGCTTTGTCCTGCTGCAATATGTACTGTGCTTACTATAAAAATTACCGTAAAAACAGACCAGCGCTATTGGGGACATTGACATGCATTGTTGTCCTGTAATGACAAAACAGGGTTAAACCCAACCACCCAAAGAACAGATATAAAAAAGCGCCCTGAATTTGAGCGCTTTTTTGAAGCTTTAATGGGGGTATTACAAGAAAAACTATAAGGAAAACGAAGAACCACAGCCACAGGTTGTAGTGGCATTTGGGTTTTTTACAATAAAGCGTGAGCCTTCCAGCCCTTCAATATAATCCACTTCGGAACCCACCAGATACTGGTAGCTTAGCGAATCCACCAGCATGGCCACATCACCATTTTCAAATCTGGCATCGTCGTCATTGGCAGCTTCAGCAAAGCTAAAGCCATAGGAAAAGCCTGAGCAGCCACCACCCGTTACATAAACGCGTAGCATTAGATCTTCGCTACCTTCCCCTTCGCGCAATTGACGAACCTTGTTCGCTGCACGATCTGTCATTACCAAAGCAGGAGCGTTCATGCCTGTCTCCAAAAACATAAAATCATGGCCAGCATACTGGCGATATCAGGCTGCTACTGTAGCACAACCCAGCTTATAAATTGGGTTGTGCTGCTGCCTTTTCAAGCATTATTTGCAACCGGATAAGCGATTTTACTCGTCTTTAAGCGCACATTCAAAGCTGGACGGTTCTGCCTGACAGCGTGCCCGCTTCAAAAATGACATCATTTTCTTGTTGTAAATGCCTTCCTTGGTCAGGGCAATGCGTGATTCGCGCATAAGCTTGATATAACCAATTTTGTCATTGGCCGGAATTTCCATCCAGTATTTGGCTGGAATATCTGCTTCCTGTTTGCCCAGCATAGTAAAAGCACGCGGTAACTGGCTGGCAATCCAGGTACGCGACTTTTGCCCGTAACCTTCAGGAAATTTGTCCTTGCGAATGATTACGTTACCGGTAACCTGCAATAGTGGAAAACGGACAATAGCGCCTTTAGAACCTAGCCCTTTGTACAGCTCCAGTGGCTTAAACACCACGGCTGGCGCACCAATGATGTCAACCTGGCCGTTATTAAACTTGCTACCAAAGTTGGTGACATCAGCAGAAACTGGTTGCGCACCAATTTGCTGAACCATCTTGGCCTGTGCCTTGTCATAGTCCAGTACCGCAACTTTCTTGCCCGCTGCCTTGGCCAGTGTATTTAAACTGCGGTCATTAACAAATAAATAAGCCGCACCCACCGGAATAACCCCCGCAACTTCATACGGGCCATTCACCATATCGGCGGCCAATTGTGGCTTGGCCAGCAGTTGCATGACGTTAACGGTTAGCTTCAGGTTAGGTAAAGCACCAATTGCATCCAGTGAGCCGGTAAAAGAGTTAAATTGACGGCCACGCATGCCACTAATTGCAGCACCATCGCATTTGCCGGCTTTAAAGTCTTCTGCAGCAACACGCTCATCGGTGTAGGCCTTGAGCTGAACATCAGCCCCCCAGCCTTTAGCAGCCAGTGCATAATCCTTCATGAGCGCATAAACATCACCAGCCGTACCCACCAGATCAAACACACAAACCGTTTGTTTGGCCTGTACCTGACTCGATGCCATGGCAATCACACCTGCCACTAATCCAAATTTTAAGCGCTGTAACATAATTTTTATGTCCTCATATCCTGTTGATGGTAACCCTGCTTTTCCAAACAGTTTGAACAGTGCTAGGTATAATCGCTTCCAAGGCGTTAAACAATAATCTTTTGGCAGTTTTTCCTGTCACTGGGGCCAATAAAAAACCCGACCTAAGTCGGGTTTTCAATCATGCGCCAGATTACGAGCGTTTATAACATCGTATCTTTAGGCAGCTTATTGTCGAGGATTACTCGTCTTTAAGCGCACATTCAAAGCTGGATGGCTCAACCTGACAACGCGCACGTTTCAGCAGGCTCATCATGCTTTTGTTATACAGGCCCTCTTTGGTCAACGCAATGCGTGATTCGCGCATCAGTTTCACATAGCCTACCCTGTCATTGGCTGGAATATCCATCCAGTATTTGGCTGGAATGGCAGCTTCAGTCTTGCTGATTAAAGAAGTCATGCGCGGTAACTGGCTGGCAATCCAGGTACGCGATTTTTGGCCATAACCAGCAGGGAATTTGTCCTTACGGATCACTACGTTGCCAGTTACCTGTAAAATCGGGAAACGGACAATGGCGCCTTTGGAACCCAAGCCTTTATGCAATTCCAGTGGCTTGAATGCCATGGCTGGCGCACCAATGATGTCAACCTGGCCGTTATTAAACTTGCTACCAAAGTTGGTAATATCGGCAGAAACTGGTTGCGCACCAATTTGCTGAACCATCTTGGCCTGTGCCTTGTCATAGTCCAGTACCGCAACTTTTTTGCCAGCCGCCTTGGCAATGGTATTAATACTACGGTCATTAACCATCAGATAAGCCGTACCCAACGGTACTACCCCGGCAACTTCGTAGTTGCCATTAACCATATTGCTGGCCAGTTTTGGGCTTGCCATTAACTGCATAACACTTTGAGCAACCTTGTTGCTTGAAATGGCGCCAATCGCATCAATAGAACCGGTGAAGGTATTGAACTGACGGCCACGCATACCGGTTAAGCTTACTGCATCACATTTGCCGGCTTTAAAGTCTTCCGCAGCAACACGCTCATCGGTGTAGGCCTTGAGCTGAACATCGGCCCCCCAGCCTTTAGCAGCCAGTGCATAATCCTTCATTAATGTATAGGTGTCACCCGCAGTACCCAGCAAGTCAAACACACAAACCGTTTGTGCCTGAGCAGTGTTGGACAGGGTGAAAACAGAGGCAGCCGCCATGGCCAAAGCAATTTTTTTCATCTTTAACTTCCTAGCAGAAAATTCCGGCTATGATTGTAGGGTGAAATTGGACATCATCCAAATTGATCATATTCTATCGAACAATTGTGTGAAACAATAGAGTATTTACTCCAATTTGCTCCACCATTTTTTGTTTTTTTACGTGTGGTTTATATTATTTGTTAATAGACAGTATGTTAATTAGCTGAGCTAATCATTCACAGTGTTTTCATAGTTATTGCAACATGAAGATTAGGTGAAGCTGTTGAATGACAAATCCTAATTTTAACCTTTATTTATACTATAATTCGCCTTTCAGTTAAATTGCTCCGGATGATTCATGATTCAGCTTCAAAACTTTGCTATTCGCCGTGGCGGCCGCCTGCTGTTTGAAAATGCCACCATGCAATTGCACCATGGCTGGAAAATTGGCTTAACCGGAGTAAATGGTGCAGGCAAATCCACCTTGTTTGCGGCCCTGCTGGGTTCCATTCACGGCGATGTGGGCAGCTTAACCCGGCCATCGGGCTGGATTGTGGCGCACATGGCGCAGGAAGTTGAAAGCCAGGAAACCTCGGCCATTGATTTTGTATTGTCCGGTGACGAGGAGTGGTGGGACATTCACCAGAAGCTGGAACATCAGGCCGACCAGCTGGATATTGATACCCTGACTCAGTTATATGGCCGGTTTGATGAAATCCATGGCTATACGGCACCGGCCAAGGCCGCGCAAATGATGGCTGGACTGGGATTTCTGGAAAACCAGATCAGGTTGCCGGTATCAAGTTTTTCCGGTGGCTGGCGCATGCGCCTGAATCTGGCACGCACCCTGATGAGCCGTTCTGACCTGCTGCTGCTGGATGAGCCGACAAACCATCTGGATTTGGATGCGGTACTGTGGCTGGAAGACTGGCTTAAAGCCTACGAAGGAACACTGGTGCTGATTTCACATGATCGTGATTTTCTGGATGCCATCGTTGACCATATTATTCATGTTGAAAATGCCCAGTTAACCCTGTACACCGGCAATTATTCTACTTTTGAACAAACCCGCGCTGAACGTCTGTCCCAGCAGCAGCAGGCTTTTGAAAAACAGGAAGCCACCCGCGCCCACCTGCAAAAATATATTGACCGCTTCAAGGCACAGGCCACCAAGGCCCGGCAGGCCCAAAGCCGTATCAAGCAGCTGGAACGCATGCAAAAGCTGGCACCAGCGCATGTGGATACGCCATTTACCTTTAGTTTCCGCGAACCCAGCCGTATGAGTTCTCCGTTATTACGACTGGATCATGTAGATGCCGGATATGCCGGTAAACTGATTTTAAGTAATATTAACCTGCAAATTACACCAGACAGCCGTATTGGCCTGCTGGGTATGAATGGCGCGGGTAAATCCACTTTAATCAAGACACTGGCAGGCACGCTGGCAGCCTTAAATGGTGAGCGTGATGCCAGTGAACTGCTTAATCTGGGTTATTTTGCCCAGCACCAAATGGATGCGCTGGATGGTGATGCATCACCCATGCTACAACTGGCACGCTTGGCAGGCCGGCAAATATCCGAAGCCACCTTGCGGGCCTTTTTAGGGAGTTTTGGCTTTAGCGGGGAGCGGATGGACACGCCGTGTGAGAGTTTTTCCGGCGGTGAACGGGCACGTCTGGCACTGGCATTAATTGTCTGGCAGAAGCCCAATGTGCTGATTCTGGATGAGCCGACCAACCATCTGGATCTGGACATGCGGCATGCACTAACCATGGCCTTGCAGGATTTTGAAGGGGCTGTGGTACTGGTATCGCATGAGCGTCAACTAATTGCCAGTGTGTGTGATGAACTGATGCTGGTGCATGATGGCAAGTGCGACGCTTTTGATGGTGATCTGGTGGACTATGCCAACTGGCTCCGTCAGGCGCGCATTGACATGGAAAAACAGCAAAAAGCCCTGCACCAAAAAGCCAATGAGCAAAAAAATACCTCTCCGAAAGCAGCCCAGCCTGCTGTTGCAGCAACGCCGGTTCAGGAATTCATTAAGCCTGCCCCCATTGCAACCAGCACAATCACTGGCCTGAGCAAGGAAGAATCACGCAAGGAAACAGCCCGTCGCCGGGAAGCCACACGTCCCTTGCGGGATAAAATTGAGAAGCATGAAAAGCAGCAGCAAAAAATCCAGCTTCGTCTGGTGGCAATTGAAAATCTGCTGGCTGATGAATCGCTGTATTTACCTGAGCAAAAGGTTGCATTGCTCAATCTAATGAATGAACAAACCGAACTTAGATCCACGCTGCAACACAGTGAAAATGAAACGCTGGAACTCATGCTGGAGCTGGAAGAGCTGCAACACAGTTTTGATCAGGCTTAATAGCCGATAGATAGTAAAAATTTGCCTTGTTTCACGTGGAACATAGTTTAGGAGCCGTAGGTTCCAACAATATTATGGCTATGATTCAGGGCAATTCTTTTTAAAGAGTGTTTTGTTGTTTAAGGTACTGCATTAGCAGTTGTGCAATCCGGTCAATGGCCTGCAAAATCACTTCCTCTGCCCCACCCTGAAACACCTCACGGTGGCTATAGGACTGCTGGTTAATAATCAGATGAAAAAACATGGTACCCACTGGCTTTTGTGGTGTTTCACTGCCACCTGGTGAAGCAAGCCCGGTAACCCCAACAATAATATCGGCGCTAAAGAACTGTTTCACATTTTTGGCAATCGCTTCGGTCACCTCGGCAGATTCCGGGGTGAACTGGTCGATTAATTCCTTGGGTACTTTTAATAAATCCTGTTTGATACAGGCATCATAACAAACCAGACTGCCCAGCAGACATTTTCCAGCATGTTCAGTCATGGAAAACTCTGCAGCCAGACGCCCTGCGGTTGCACTTTCAACAAAAGCAATTTTTAGCTTTTGCTCCGCCAGTAGCTGGGTACATTGCTCAACATACTTTGAAGACATCTAAATGCGTCCTAAAAATTCCTTTACTGGTGTAAAACCTAGCATGGTTTATTTTGATGCCACGTTATGTTTTGGTTGAAGTTTTTTAGCGGAATGCATCTTTTAGTCCGGTTATTAAACACAATATTTAAACCTAAAAATCAGCAATAAAAAAAGCTGCAACCTGTGCAGCTTTTTTAGCTTAACTTTCAATAGCCAGATTAAATATCCAGATTAGTGACTGTTAGCGCATTTTCTTCGATAAAAGCCCGACGTGGTTCTACGTCATCACCCATGAGACAACTAAACATGTGATCAGCATTAATGGCATCGTCAATGGTCACTTGCAGCATGCGCCGGTTTTCCGGATCCATGGTGGTTTCCCATAGCTGCTCGGCATTCATCTCACCCAGCCCTTTATAGCGCTGGATCATCAGGCCACGGCGTGAATCCTGCATGATCTGATTCCACAGATGGTGAAAGCTGGTAATGGGTACTTGCTTATCCCCGCGCTGTAAATAGGCCCCTTCTTCCAGCAAATGCAGCCAGCTTTGGCTACTGTTAATCAGACGGGCATATTCAGTAGATTGCAGCAATGCCGTTTCCAGCAAGTAATGCTGTGGCAAGTTATGCACATACACTGTCAGGCGCGGCCAGTACAAGGTCTTGCTAACACCCTCAGCACTTTCACTGCTAAAGCTTTCCAGACTGAATTCAGGCAGCAAACTTGGCTGAATCTGGGCAATCTGCTCAACCAGCTGGCTTGCCCAATGCTCGACATAAGCCTGATCATTAGCTTGTTCCACGTGGAACATCGGCACTTGTAACATGCCCTGTAACAGGCTGGCCGGATAGCGCTGGCCAAGCCGATTTATGGTTTTCTGGGTAGTCTGATAATCAGCAATCAGCTTTTCCAGCGCACTGCCGCTAATCGCCGGGGTATCCGGATTTATATGCAGTCTGAGTTCATCCAGTGCGCTCGACACCAGATATTTCTCCAGGGCATCGCCATCTTTCAGATACTGCTCCTGCTTGCCTTTCTTGATTTTGTATAATGGGGGCTGGGCAATATAAATATAACCACGTTCCAGCAATTCCGGCATTTGACGGAAGAAGAAGGTCAGCAACAAGGTGCGAATGTGTGAACCATCCACGTCGGCATCAGTCATCAGGATAATCTTGTGATAACGCAATTTATCCGGATTGTACTCTTCCCGGCCAATGCCGCAGCCCAGTGCAGTAATGAGGGTGCCTACTTCCTGACTGGAAATCATGCGGTCAAAGCGTGCACGCTCCACATTCAGAATTTTACCCTTCAATGGCAAAATAGCCTGCATCTTGCGGTTGCGGCCCTGCTTGGCACTACCACCCGCAGAGTCCCCTTCCACAATGTACAGCTCAGACAATGCCGGATCTTTTTCCTGACAGTCAGCCAGTTTACCGGGCAAACCGGCAATATCCAGCGCACTCTTACGGCGGGTCATTTCACGTGCTTTACGCGCGGCATCACGCGCGCGCGCCGCATCCAGAATCTTGCCAACAATGGTTTTGGCCACATTGGGCTTTTCCAGCAGGAAAGTTGAAAACTCACGGCTCATGGATGATTCCACCGCAGGTTTAACCTCACTGGAAACCAGTTTTTCCTTGGTCTGGCTGGAAAATTTGGGATCAGGCACTTTTACCGAAACAATGGCAGTCAAGCCTTCACGCGCATCATCACCGGTAACACTGACCTTTTCTTTTTTCAGCAGGTTTTCGTTTTCCATGTAGGTATTGAGGCAGCGGGTTAATGCCGCACGAAATCCTGCCAGATGCGTGCCACCATCCTTTTGCGGAATGTTATTGGTAAAGCAGTATACACTTTCCTGATAGGAGTCATTCCACTGCAAGGCCACTTCCACGCCAATGCCATTATCCGCCTGAACGGTAAAATGGAAAATCTCATTTAGCGGATGCTTGCCTTCATTGATGTATTTAACGAACTCGGACAAGCCACCTTCATAGTCAAATACATGCTCAACATTGGTACGTTCATCTTTTAGGACAATCCGTACCCCAGCATTCAAAAATGACAGTTCACGCAGGCGACGCGCCAGAATATCCACTGAAAAAATGGTCTGGGTAAAAGTATCGGTGCTGGGCCAGAAGCGCAATGTGGTGCCTGTCGTGCTGGCTTCACCAGCCACACGTAATGGATAATCCGGCACGCCATGACTGTAAGATTGCTCATACAGCTGGCCATTACGACGAATGTTAAGGGTAAGCTTGCTGGACAGGGCATTTACAACTGACACCCCTACCCCATGCAAACCACCGGAAACCTTGTAGCTGTTGTCATCAAACTTGCCACCGGCATGCAGGATGGTCATGATGACTTCGGCAGCCGATACGCCTTCTTCAGGGTGAATATCTACCGGAATACCCCGGCCATTGTCGCTAACACTAACGGATTCATCGGAATGAATGATGACCTTGATTTCATCACAGTGGCCAGCCAGGGCTTCATCAATGGCGTTATCAACCACTTCAAACACCATGTGGTGCAAGCCAGTACCATCATCGGTATCACCAATATACATGCCCGGACGCTTACGAACGGCATCCAGACCGCGCAGTACCTTGATACTGGAAGAATCATACGCCTTAGGGGTTTCTTGCTGTTGCAGCGAATCTTGTGTTGAGTCTGGTGTGTTGGTCACTGACTGGGTCTGGGAATCAGAACTCATGTTGTCTCCCTGATGATTCATATTTAAAAATGCTTAATTCAAATGAGATGTTACTAATTGTCAGAAAATGGCTGGGGCTGGACCTGTCCATTGCTGACTTCAAAAACAGCAGCCGGGACGCTCAGCACGTCCTGCATTTTCTGTACAGCACTGCCATTAAGGGTTGTGATAAAAACCTGACTATTTAAGCCGGCCAAGGTGGACAATAAACGTCCCTGAGCAGTGTCATCCAGCTCGGCACTAAAATCGTCTAATAATACCACAGTTTCCTTGTTCAAGTCTTGCAGCAGATGTATTTGCGACAGCTTTAGTGCCACCATCAGCAGCTTTTTCTGGCCGCGGGACAGCACCTCATCGGCAAGGCCTAAAGGCGTCTTTAAACGCAAATCAGCACGATGTGGCCCATGTTGCGTGGTGGCGCGATCCATATCCTTATTGCGATGCTGTACCAGACTGGCAGCCAGTCCCTGCTCGCGATCAAACCCGGCAAGATAAGCCAGCGTAATATCAATCTGGGGTAATAGCTGCTGGCGGTAATGCTCAAACAGAGGTTGCCACTGCCGCATCACTTTTTCACGCAGGCCATCAATTAGCTCACCATATTCTGCCAGGCCATGTTCCCAGCTCTGAATACTTTGCAGCCATAGTTTCTGATCACCCAGTGGATGCTTGAGCAGGTTATTGCGCTGTTTTAAGGCACGCTGGTAACGCAACCATAGACCATGAAACTCATGTTCCACGTGGAACATCAGCCAGTCCAGCAGTTGTCGCCGTGGCTTGGAACCGGTATCCAGCAGACTAATGGTATCGGGGTCAATCAGCTGGATGGGCAGCAGTTTGGCCAGTTCACTTTGGGTGGCAACAGTATCGCCATTGAGCCGAATAAGCTGTTCACCCGAAGCAAATTTTTGCAGGCCTAAACGATAATGGGTGGCTTCAGCATAAACCAGTCCATCCAGCTCACTATGCTGGATATATTGCTTAACCAGATTGGTACGAAAGGAGCGGCCTGTTGCAAGAATATGCACAGCTTCCAGAATAGATGACTTGCCGCTGCCATTGGCGCCATAAAAAATATTAAAGGGCTGAAGCTGTGTTAGCTCCACCCCTTTTAAATTACGGATACGCTCAATATGCAGGCGCTGTAAATGCATGGCAAACGGCCGCAATAACCGGCATTAAACCCGCATTGGCATAACTACGTACAAACTGCTGCTGGTACTTGGATCCTGCACCAAGGCACTCGCATTGGCTTCGGACAAGGTTAGCTGCACCTGATCACTGCTTAACACACCAATCACATCCAGCAGGTACTGGGCATTAAAGGACATCTCCAGACTATCCCCTTCATAGGAAATAGCCATGTCTTCAACCGCTTCATCCTGCTCGGGGTTATTGGCACGTAGTTGGAGTTCATTGTTTTTAAAGACCAGAAACACGCCACGCAGTTTTTCATTACTTAAAATGGCTACCCGTTGCAGCGACTGGCGGAACTGATCATGGTTAATCAGCACAATCTTGTTGCCATGGCGCGGCAAGACACGGCGATAATCCGGGAACTTGCCATCAATCAGCTTGGTGGTAAAACGCACCACAATATCGCTGTCTTTTTCTTTATCCTTGCCATTTAGGGTAATGCTGACATTCATCAGCTCACGGCCAATGATCAGGGTTAGTGGTTGTTCATCCACTGTCAGCAGGCGCTGTAGCTCTCCCACCGCCTTGCGCGGCACAATCGCTTGCAGGGTTTGCTGACCTTCAAAAAATGCTGAGGTTTCAGACAGGGCCAGACGGTGACCATCGGTAGTGACGGCACGCAATTGCCCCTCACCCACTTCGATTAAAGTACCGGTTAAATAAAAACGTACATCCTGTACTGCCATGGCAAAGGCTGTTTTATCCAGCAGTTTTTTCAGTTCACTTTGCGCAACCTGTACGGATTCGCCAGCCACCATGCCATTGCTGGCCAGTAAAGGATAGTCTTCCGCCGGTAATGTTCCCAGCACAAAACGGCTATTGCCGGACTTTAAAATACAGCGCTGGTCTTCTGTTACTTGCAGGTCAATCAGCGCAGCATTTGGCAATGATTTACAGATATCCACCAGCTTGCGGGCAGGTACAGTGGTTTCGCCGGCTTGCAGACAGGCACCACTGCCAAGCTGGGTACTGGCCACCAGTTCAACTTCCAGATCAGAGCCAGTTACCGTAAGTTGTTGCTCGGTAACCTGTAACTTGATATTGGACAAAATGCTTAAGGTATGACGACGCTCTACCGCCCCAACCACATGAGATAAAACGTTCAGTAGCAAGTCTTTGCTGATTTTCAGACGCACGCTGCTATCCTCTTTAAGGCAGTACAACACAACATTATTATGACAACATGGCTATTGGATTTAATGCTGGTTTGAAATTAAAGCGAAAATGATTACAGAGCTAATCATATAAAAAAATATGGCTTATTGTGCCAGTTAACTCTGCAATAAGCGCAACAAATTTTGATAATCTTCGTTAAAGGCAGGATCAGACTGGCATAGCTCTCTAACCTTGTCACAGGCATGCATCACAGTGCTGTGATCGCGGCCGCCAAAGGCTTCGCCAATGTCAGGAAAACTATCATTGGTCAGTTCACGGGCCAGTCCCATCGCAATCTGGCGTGGGCGTGCATAAATCCGGGTGCGCTTGGGCCCAATCAGCTCTTTTAGGGGAATACGGAAAAATTCGCTCACCACCCGCTGGATATTATCAATACTCATGGTACGGGCACGGATTGCCAGCACATCCTTTAAGGATTCACGCACCACCTCAAGGTCAATAGTAGTGCCCTTAAAGCGTGAAATGGCCACAACCTTATTCAGGGCACCTTCCAGTTCGCGCACATTGGCCACCACCTGCTGGGCAATAAACAAGGCACAGTTGCGCGGCAGTTCAATCCCATTACTTTCAGCTTTTTTGAGCAGGATTTCAATCCGGGTTTCCAGATCCGGCGGCTCTACTCCAACTGACAATCCCCAGGAAAAACGTGATACCAGACGTGGGTCCAGTTCAGTCAGTTCTTTGGGATAACGGTCTGAGGTCAGAATAATCTGTTTGGATTCATCCAGTAAGGCATTGAAAGTATGAAAAAATTCGACCAAACTGGCTTTGCCGGTCAGCAGGTGAATATCATCAACCAGCAACAAATCCAGTGAGCGGCAATTTTGCTTGAACTCATCAATCTTGCCGCGCTGCAAGGCACTGACAAAATCCTGCACAAAGTTTTCCGAGGTCATATAAATCACCCGGGCATTAGGCTTGGCCTGCAACAAGGCATTGCCAACCGCATGCATGAGGTGAGTCTTGCCCAGACCGGTAGGCCCATATAAAAACAGTGGATTGTGTTGTGATTCCCCCAACTGGGTCAGGACCCGGCGGCAGGTTTCAGCGGCCATCTGGTTAGAACGGCCTTCAACAAATAAAGCAAAGGTAAATTGCGGATTAAGCTGGCGTTTTTTTTGAGTCGGTGGGGCTTTGCTATCATCGGCTTCAAGAGCAGCCTTGCGCTCCCGCCCTGCCCCGTTGCTGATTTCAGTGGCTGCATGAGCGCTTGCTGGCTCGGCAGTCTGCGAAATAACTTCACCCGGCCGCGAATCAACCTGAATATGAACTTCAGAAATGCGTCCAGCACTGGCCTTGTTGACCAGATGACGGATCTGGTCCAGATGATGTTCCTGGATATAGCGGGTCCAGTAATGATTCGGCGCAAGCAGCACCAGCGCGTTGTCACGTTCTTCAGCATGAAGCGGACGAATCCACATCGTGAATACATTATCCGACAACTCATGCCGCAGTGTATTCAGACATTCGGCCCAGATCATGACACCCCCATAGAACGATGAACAATAAAAAAATGAACTAACGACAACCAGCGCTAATTAACTACGACATATCTCATGCACATCCGGGACTTTATTAGTGCTCACTTCCTGATGAGGACAGCATTCTAACCAACTTATCAACATCTGTCATGACAACCGTTCCCTGTGTTGCTGCTTTCTTGAACATTAAATTCATTTTCTACAAATTTAAATTTAAAGCAGGCTGTGGAAAACTTCTTGGATAATCCTGTGGATAAAATAATACCCAAACTTATCCACAATTCATACACAAATCTTAACTATTTTTATCCACAGGCTAAGTTATTGTTCTTCAATTAAAAAACATCCATTTCCACAGAAAATCCCTTCCCTAATAATAATAACCTTGAATTTAATAAAAATAAATTTATATTACTGGCTCGCCAGATTGGGGATAAATAAGATTTTAAATTTAAATTCAAAAAATTGAGATGGAGTGAGTCCGAGTGATCTGAACAGATGCACTAAAATATAATAAGATTGTGGATAACTTTCAATAATAACTTATTTTCTGTACCCATTTTATTGATTTAAAATGATTTTATTTTTATAAAGATACTGTGAATAATTTTGTGGATAACCAGATTAATACTTAAAACCCGTCATTTAGTTAAAAAATGAAGTTTATTATCAGTAAGTTACATATAATAATTACTAAATCAATATTTCAGTCCATCAGGCATTAGCACAAAAAAATGGCAGCAAACAAGGGCTTTTGTTTGACACAGCCCGCATAGGTCAATAAAATCGCGTTCTTTTTGTCAGCTTTGAGTTTTCATCATGAAACGTACTTTCCAACCCAGCGTGATCAAGCGTAAGCGTGTCCATGGTTTCCGTGCCCGTATGGCAACCAAAAATGGTCGTCAGGTTCTGGCCCGTCGTCGTGCTAAAGGCCGTCATCGTTTAACTGTGTAAGCGGTTAAACGTGAACAGACGCGTGCGCGTCGGGTAACATGACATCGTTTGCATTTCAACCAGAATGCAGGCTACTGACAACTGCCGATTTTAAGGCAGTGTTTGACCATGCCATGTATAAAGTCCATCAATCTGGTTTTTTGGTATTGGCAATCAAGCGCAATGCTGAATCTTCTCAAAGCCGTATCGGCATTGTGGTGGCCAAACGAAAAATCAAGCGCGCACATGAACGCAACCGCTTTAAACGGTTGACCCGAGAAAGTTTCCGGCTGCACCAGCAACAGCTACCTGCACTTGATATTATTGTGATGGCAAAGCAAGGCGCCGATCACATTGACAACCCGCAATTGCATCAGGAATTGCAAAATGCCTGGCGCATGCTACATACCCGGGTTAAAAAACAGCAGCTGATCCAGCAGCCTATTTCTCCTCCAGTGATGTAAAGGGCAAGCCAATGGCTCGTTTTTTACACTGGTTGATCCGATTTTATCAAATTGCCATCAGTCCATTGCTTGGCCCCCGATGCCGCTATACGCCTACCTGTTCCCAATATGCCCTTGAGGCCGTTGCCCTGCATGGCGCAGGCTATGGCAGCTGGCTGGCCTGTAAACGGGTATGCCGCTGTCATCCGTGGGGCGGGCATGGCTATGATCCGGTGCCTTCGATACGGCAACCGATGCGCCAATTTATATCGTTTCAGCCGCTTGATGCAAAGCAGGTAAAACCTGGCATTCCGTTTCGGCAATGCTAGGCGTTTCAGACAGCTTTATTTTTTGGGGTAAGCACTATGCAACAGTGGGGCAGAATTGCAATTCTGGCAGCCATGTTTGTGACGGCGTATTTAATTATCTTGGCGTGGCAAAAAGACTATGGTCCAGACGCCCAGGTAAACCAGCCACCAGCAGCCATTGCACCAAAAGCAGTGTCACCGGCGGACATACCCAATGCTTCTGGCACTGGTACAGCCACCGATATTCCATCCACCGCTTCGGCCACCGCCGCAAATCCTGCAGTGACTAATCCTGCTGCAACCACCAGTAACCTGATAGAAGTCACCACTGACGTTTACCATTTGTGGATTAATCCCAAGGGGGGTGACGTGGTGCGTGCTGAATTGCTTCAGCATGACCTGAACAAGAATCAGGAAAACAAACCGTTTGTCATACTGGAAAACGATGCCAACCGGGTCTATATCGCCCAGTCTGGCCTGATTGGCACCAATGGCCCGGATGCCAGTACGGGTGGACGACCCAATTTTGAAACTGAAAGCAAACAGTACAAACTGGCTGCCGGACAGCAGTCGCTGGTGGTGCCTTTGGTGTATCAGGCCGCCAACGGGGTAGAAATTATCAAGAATTTTACCTTCAAGGCGGGTGAATATCCGATTGGGGTAAGCTACCGGATTATTAACCGTGGCAGTCAGCCATGGCAAGGCCAAATGTTCGGCCAGATCAAGCGCGACAGCAGTGCTGATCCCAGCAAGAGTCATCAGGGTATTTTCCAACTGGGTACTTATCTGGGCGGTGCCTGGGGTACGCCGGATGAGCAGTATAACAAACTTAAGTTTGATGATTTTCAGTCTGATGGCTTAAGCCAGCAAGCAAAAGGCGGCTGGGTGGGTGTGGTTCAGCATTACTTTGTGACTGCCTGGATTCCCGATGCCAAATACAATGCCACGCTGGAATCACGCAAAGTGGGTGAGGACAATGTAATTGGCTTCCGTACACCGCTGATTAATGTGCCTGCGGGCAAGCAAATGGATGTTAGTGCCACGTTGTATACAGGTCCGAAGATACAGTCCGAGTTAAAAGACCTGGCTGCTGGCCTGAACCAGACTGTAGATTATGGCTGGTTGTGGCCAATTGCCCAGGTGCTGTTTATGGGCCTGAAGTTCTTCTATGGCATTGTAGGTAACTGGGGCTGGGCGATTATCCTGCTGACCTGTGCGGTCAAGCTGGTGCTGTTTCCGTTATCGGCCAAAAGCTATCGCTCGATGGCCAAAATGCGGGTGATTGCACCAGAAATGCAGCGCCTGAAAGAAGAACATGGCGAAGACCGCATGAAGTTTTCGCAGGAAATGATGGCACTGTACAAGAAGGAGCAGGTGAATCCGTTATCGGGCTGTCTGCCGTTGTTGCTGCAAATGCCGATTTTCCTGGCCCTGTACTGGGTCCTGATGGAAAGTGTGGAATTGCGTCATGCGCCATGGCTGGGCTGGATTCAGGATTTGTCCGCTATGGATCCGCTGTTCATTTTGCCACTGATCATGGGTGTCACCATGTATGTGCAGCAAATGCTGAACCCACAGCCGACTGATCCGATGCAGGCCAAGGTGTTCAAGCTGATGCCGATTATCTTTACGGTGTTCCTGCTGTTCTTCCCGTCAGGTCTGGTACTGTACTGGATTGTGAACAACCTGCTGACTATTTTGCAGCAATGGCTTGTTAACCGTGCAATTGCCAAGGAAGCAGCGGCCAGATCAGCGAGCTAATGATCAGTTCATTCTTGCCATATGTTTTTAAAAACCGCCTGAAGTGATACGCTTGGGCGGTTTTTTTATGCCTGCTGTTTAACGATCCGTTTACCTGTTTGTTTGAGATGCCATCATGACGCCAACCACCACCATTGCTGCCATCGCCACACCGCAGGGACGCGGTGGCGTTGGGGTTATCCGCCTGTCTGGCCCCAATGCCTTTGCCATTGCCGAAGCCTTAACCAGTAAGCCGCTACCTGCGCCACGCATGGCCGCCTTTCGCCAGTTTTGCGATGCACAGGGTGAGGTAATTGATGAAGGGCTGATTTTATGTTTTCCGGCGCCGCATTCGTTTACCGGTGAGCAGGTGGTGGAGGTGCAGGGCCATGGCGGGGTAGTGGTGCAAAACGCCCTGTTGACACGCCTGCTGAGCCTTGGGGCAACCGCAGCCAGGGCGGGAGAGTTTTCCCTGCGTGCCTTTGAAAATGGCAAGATGGATCTGGTGCAGGCCGAAGCCATTAGTGACCTGATTGATGCCAGCAGTCAGGCAGCAGCCCGTTCGGCGGTACGCTCGCTACAAGGTGCATTTTCAGCGCGGGTCAATGCCGTGCTGGAACAATTGATTCATTTGCGCCTGCATGTGGAAGCTGCGATTGATTTTCCTGAAGAAGAAATTGATTTTCTGGCCGATGGCCGGATATTAACCCTGCTGGAGCAGGTACAGGAAGCTGTGGCACAGGTGCAAAAATCGGCCAAGCAGGGCCAGTTATTGCGCGAAGGGTTACAGGTGGTAATTGCTGGCAAGCCGAATGCCGGCAAGTCCAGCCTGCTAAATGCACTGGCCGGGGTTGACCGGGCAATTGTCACCGACATTGCAGGGACTACCCGTGATGTCCTGCATGAAAAAATTACCTTGAATGGCTTGCCCATTACCCTGACGGACACAGCTGGTCTGCGTGAAACGGGTGATATTGTCGAGCAGGAAGGTATCAAGCGGGCTTATAAGGAAATTGAACAGGCGGACTTGCTGCTGCTGGTTTATGACCTGACCACGGACGATGATCCACTGGCACTGGCTGATGGTTTTTTTCACCAGCTGGATCACAAGCGTTTGCTGTTGATCGCCAACAAGGCTGATCTGGCCGGGCAAACCCCGCAACAGGATGAACTTAACGGCTTTAGACGCATTGTGTTGTCGGCGCGGCAGGAAAGTGGCCTAGAGACGCTTATACAGGCGATTAGCGCGCATGCTGGCTACCAGCCTGAGGAAACCACCTTTATTGCCCGTACGCGCCATCTGGACGCAATGATGCGTTGCCAGCAGCACTTGGCCGATGCCCGGGTACAACTGGTTGAGTTTTATGCTGGCGAGCTTATGGCAGAAGCCCTGCGGCTGGCCCAAAATGCCTTGAGCGAAATTACTGGTGAATTTAGTGCGGATGATTTACTGGGCAAGATTTTTGGCAGTTTTTGTATTGGCAAGTAAATTAAAACACGCAAAATTGGTAGAGTAATTATAATAGTAAAAAGCCATGAGCAATCAGGTAATAGAGGCATAGCAAGACTTGCATACAGCCAAAATTGTGCTGACGCCTTGGCCAGCACAATCAGGTAATTAGGGCTTAAGTTATTTATTTAATAGAGTCACTGATTTGCTCAGCCATTTGTAAATGCATGGCCACTGCCGCACGGGTCATAGTCAGGTGGTTGCGCAGATCAGCATGCTGGGCATTGGGGATCAGCTTCTTATCAATGGTTTCCAGTACCATTTTATGCACTTTAACCTGACTTTCCATATAAGTTTCATCAAAGTCCTTGGCATCTGCCTTGTTAAGTTTCATGACCACGTCATTGCTGTCTTTTTGCAGTTTCATGCTGAGGTGATTGGTTTGTGGCGTCATGTTGGCGCTAGTCAGCAACGCCTGTCCTTTCTGGTCATTCTGGGTATGTTCAGTCACCATGCGCTGGGCAAAGCTTCTGACATCGGCACGCTGCGCTTTTTGCAGGGCAATCTGGCCCTGACTAATTTCACCCATGTTGGCGGTGTGCAGAACCGATAAAATCTGGGCATCACTCATCTTGGCTTTCATCATGGACATGCCATCGCCATCACCCATGCCATCCATACTTTGGCAGCCCGTCATGGCAACCAGCACACCCAGTAGCGCTCCAGTAGCAATAATTTTCATAACGTATCCTCTATTTGCTATATACACGTGTAAAGCTAAAGACTAGGCCATGAAAATAAATAATTTGTAAGATTTTAACCAAGGTTTTAAAGAAGTTACGTGAAAAAATGGCTTGTAATGTAGCGTTATATAACAATTTCTGCTTTGGATAACAGTGTATTAAATTAAGTTAACAATGAAATAAGTAGATTAAATTGAATCAGTGCAACTGATAAGCTGGTGATGTTTTGGGTTTAAAAATAAGGCAGGGAGCAAACTACACACTGCCTAATCGTTAAACCTCTGCCCTTGGCTCAAGCCTGATGGTTGATCATTGCCAGGGTAACAATTGACCCTGTCAAGTTCAAAAATCAGGCTGATAGAGGATTTAAGGCGTAATCAATTTTATACCTGATGACGCTTGCGCATAATCAGGTTGTAGATAAACAGCACCAGTACGGCACCCACTACCGACATGATAAACCCGGCCGCCTCACCATCGGCATACCACCCCATCCAGCGTCCCAGATAGGTCGCTAGCAGCGAACCAATAATGCCGAGTACGGTAGTGACGATAAAACCAGCTTTGTCATCCCCCGGATGAACAGCGCGGGCAATCAGGCCAGCAAAAAAACCAATAATAATTGCGCCAATGAGTGAAAACATGTGAAAGCTCCTTAATTGATGAATGACCCCATACATTAAGAAATAGCATGCTGGAAAAAACAGTCAAACGGGCTTTGGTGAGCTTTGGGTGAGGGATTGTAGTTATTGTTACTAATGGATTTTTTAATTTAGCCGCTAAAAAAGCCTTGCAGGAAAATGACCAGATGGCAATCTCATTGCAAGGCTTTTAAAAAATTCAAGCCTGATGCTTAAATGGCCCAGCCACCGATATAAAAAGCCGCCAGAATGAGGGCAATGGTTACGGTGCCGATATTCAGCTTGCGCCATTCGCCCGCAAACAGGCGGCCAATCACCAGCGCGCTAAAGCCCAGCATAATGCCAGTCACAATATTGCAGGTGAGTACAATAAACACTGCACAAATCAGGCCGGACATGGCCCCAACAAAGTCGGCAAAGTTAATCTTGCTGACGTTGCTGAGCATCAGCAGCCCCACATACATGAGCGCCGGTGCCGTGGCATATTCCGGCACCAGATAGGCCAGCGGTGATAAAAACAGAATCAGCAGGAACAGCACACCCACTACAATGGCAGTCAGACCGGTTTTGCCACCCGCAGCAGTGCCAGCAGCGGATTCGATATACACAGCAGCAGGGGCTGTACCCAGCAGGCCGGATGCAATGCTGCTGACTGAATCAGAGGTGAGTGCGCGCTTGCCATTAATAATTTGCCCATCCTGATCAATCAGGTTGGCTTGACCAGCCACCGCGCGAATAGTGCCTGTGGCATCAAAAATGGCCGTCATTACCAGTGCAAACACTGTTGGCAGGATTTTCGGGTCCAGTGCGCCCACAATATCCAGACTAAACAGCAGCGAATGGCCGTTACTGTCCGTCAGGCTGGGCATGGCAAACAGGCCCTGAAACTTCACCGCTGGATCAAAAATCAGTCCCAATATGGAAATGGCAATGATCACCAGCAAAATTGCGCCCGGCACTTTCAGGCGTTCAAGGCCAATGGTCACTGCAAGACCCAGTAGCGCCATCAACACCGGAAACGAAGTCAGCTGACCGAGGCTAATGGGCAGGCCTTCATTGGGGTTTTTGATAATCAGGCCAACACCGCTGGCTGCAATTAAAAACAGGAACAGGCCAATGCCCACACCAATACCATGGGCAATATCCATTGGCAGGTTTTTTAAAATCCAGGTGCGAATACCAGTGACCGAAATCAGGGTAAACAAAATACCCATTAAAAATACCGCACCCAGTGCCACAGGAATACTGACCTGCTGGCCCAGTACCAGACTAAAGGCAGTAAATGCAGTCAGCGAAATGGCACAACCAATGGCCATGGGAACATTGGCCCAAAAACCAATCAGCAGGGAACCAAAACCAGCCACCAGACAAGTGGCAACAAACACCAGCTCAGGTGGAAACCCGGCCTTGGCCAGCATGCCCGGCACCACAATGACCGAGTACACCATGGCCAGAAAGGTGGTAAGACCAGCAATAATTTCCTGCCGGATATTGCTGCCGCGTGCACTGATGCCAAAAAAGCTATCAAGTCCGCGTGGGTTAGAGTGAGGGGCAGTCATAAATTTCCTCTTCACAGCGCATTGCGCCTATTTCCTGACAAATACAATTTCTGATGGTTCACCCTGCGCCAATACATGCCGGTTTTTTGGTTAAACCGTGCTAATGATACACGTCCGAATCACTTTTTTGCGCGGGAAAAAGCTGCCTTAACCAGTCAGTTTCCTGCTGGTTTTGCTTCAGCAGATGGGCAAATCTTCAGTTGAAAATACCTGACCGAAAGCAGGAAAAGTTCTAAAAATAAAAGCGCGGGCAGGCTCAATGTTAGTGGTAGGAATATATAACCACATGAAAAGCGGCAGGATTTATTGCAATGGTCTGCATTAAAAGCAAAAAGCCAGCGAGGTTTGACACTGGCTGGCTGGTTGAGCAACATGAAGGGGTTTATCTGCTCTTGAGGGCAGCAATAATTTTCTGGTGCAGGCCACCAAAACCGCCATTGGACATAATGACAATAGCATCGCCAGACTGCGCTTGTTGCTGAACGCGGCTGATAATCTGCTCCAGCTGTTGCGAAATGGTGGCAGAATTGGTAGACGCGGCAATTACCGGCGATAAATCCCAGTCCAGACCTTCGGGCTGATACCAGATCACTTCATCGGCCATGCGGGCAGAATGCGCCAGATTATCCTTGTGGCTGCCCATGCGCATGGTGTTGGAGCGTGGCTCAATAATGGCCCACAATTTGCGCTGGCCAATTTTCTTGCGCGCGCCATCCAGTGTGGTTTCAATGGCAGTGGGATGGTGGGCAAAGTCGTCATACACATCAATGCCATCAATGGTGCCCAGCAGTTCCATGCGCCGCTTGATACCTGCAAAATTTGACAGGGCTTCACAGGCTTGCTGTGGGCTAACTCCTACATGATAAGCTGCTGCAATTGCGGCCAAGCCATTGGACACGCTATGCTGGCCACTCATGCTCCAGTTGACTGTGCCTGCTTCCTCACCCTGATGCATCACCTTAAACTGGCTACCATCTTCATGCAGTAATTCAGCCTGCCAATCGGCTTTATTTTCTCCAATGGCCGTGCGCTGTACCGGCGTCCAGCATCCCATGTCCAGCACTTCGTCAATATGGTTTTCGGTGATTGGGGCAATAATCTGGCCTTCGCTGGGAATAGTGCGCACCAGATGGTGAAACTGCTTTTGAATGGCGGCCAGATCATCAAAAATATCAGCATGGTCAAATTCAAGGTTGTTTAAAATGGCGGTGCGCGGCTGGTAATGCACAAACTTGGAACGCTTGTCAAAAAACGCCGAATCATATTCATCGGCTTCCACCACAAAGTAGTTTTTCTCAGCGTTTACCTCACCACCAAGACGCGCACTGTGGCTAAAGCACAACGGTACGCCACCAATCAAAAAGCCCGGATTTAAACCCGCCTGATCCAGAATCCATGCCAGCATGGTGGTGGTGGTGGTTTTGCCATGGGTTCCGGCCACTGCCAGCACATGGCGGCCACGCAGCACGTAATCAGACAAAAACTGCGGGCCCGAGGTGTAGGGCAGGCCAGCATTCAACATGTATTCCACGGCATCAATGCCACGCTTCATGGCATTACCGACAATCACCAGATCAGGGTGCGGCTGCAAATGACTGGCCGCATAGCCCTGCATCAGTGCAATGCCAGCAGCTTCCAGCTGGGTGGACATGGGCGGATAAACATTCTGGTCTGATCCGGTGACCGTATGACCCAGTTCGCGGGCCAGTAGTGCCAATGAACCCATAAACGTGCCACAAATCCCCAAAATATGCAGATGCATTACTTGTTTTCTCCATGCCAGAACCGGTGCGTGCAGGCGAGTGCTTAAAAATTTTGCCTGCTAAAAATTGCCAAGAACGATAGCAAGGCTCAGGCTAAAAAGATACTGTTAGCCCATGTCTTTTAGCACTGGTGTTTCAGGCCTGTAATGCCGTGCAGCCTGTATTGCCCAATGGGAGAAATTTATGTCAGCCCTCTGGTTTCCGCTGTTTTTGCTGGTGGTGTCCAACTGTTTCATGACACTGGCGTGGTATGGTCACCTCAAGTTTTTGCATCATGCCCCATTGTGGCAAGCCATCCTGTGTGGCTGGCTGATTGCCTTGCTGGAATATGCCTTTATGGTTCCGGCCAACCGGTTTTTAAACGAACAGGGATTTAGCCTTGGGCAAATGAAAATCACGCAGGAAGTCATTACCCTGCTGGTGTTTGTGCCGTTTATGCTGTGGATGTTCAAGCAACCCTTCAAACTGGATTACGTATGGGCTGGTTTGTGCCTGCTGGGAGCGGTATTTTTTGTGTTTAGAAGTCATGGAGTTAGTGCTTAACCCAGTGTTAAGCTCATTAAACGCCAATAGCCTAGCTCAAATATCCTGATTTTCAGGAATTTTAACCACACGGCCACCACGCCGCTTTTTATAGTTCCAGATTAGGCTGCCTGCAATCAATAGTACAAGCCATAAGGGCCACAGCAGCATGGCAGTGACAATAAAATCCATAAAACCAACACCACCCAGCACCATTGCGTGCCAGAGACGAGTCAGAAAACCGTCCTGCTGTTTAGCCAGCAGATGCAGGTCAATATCCTGGGTTTGCCGTACTCTTGCGGGCTGATTAAAATCAAGCTCAATAGTGCTGTAATGCAGGCGGTCTACTACTTCCTGCCGGGTTAATTGGGCAATTTCCGTAGCCAGTGGGCTAGCTGTTCTGGTTGGTGCTGATGCAGCCGTACTTTGCTGGGCCAGTTTTTCCTGCAACAGTTTCAGCTCAAGGCGTTTTGCCTCATAGCGCTGTTCATTTAAAAACAGCATGAATTTTGGCAGCGTATTAATAAAACGCTGGGTTTGGGCACTGGGAATCCTGACAATCATGCTGGCGTGCGGCCTTATTTTGCTATACACAGTCTGGGTTCCTTCCTGACCTGTGTTGTTTCGCCTAATTTGATCTTCAAGCTGTTTCTGAATATTTTTCTGTTCTACAAACCCTGCAAAGTCATTAGCCAGTTGCTCTAGCTGCAAAGCCGTTTGATAAACATCCTTCACTTCAAAGCTAATGGTCGCGGTTTTTACCATTGGCCGGCTTTTTTCAACGGCATTAATTTGCTCTGACATTAATAGCTCAGGCTTGTCCTGAGAGTTGATGCGCTGCCTTAGCTGATCAGTGGCAGGAATGGCCGCGTCAGTTTGCACTTCGGCACCGGTTGCGGCGCTTGCATCAGCATATTCCGGCTGTTTGGAGCAGGCAGTTAATGTCATGAGCAGGGTGAACAGGACGCTGAGTTGAAGCATGGAATTGGTTTGCATTGTTTGGAGGGTTGTGTGCATTGTTTTTTGCATGATAACGGGCCTTAATTTTTAATTATTTTGCAAAAGCAGCAGGTGGTTTATACAGTACCACAAAGATTTAAAATTTCTGGATAACTTATTGAAAGCTTAAAATCTTTTCTTATAAGAAGGTAAGCAAAAGTCTAAAATGCGCTGTATTGTTAATTTTGTGCTATTTAGAAATTTAATATTTAAACAATAAGCGCGTCAACTCATGGGTAAACGCGCCTGATTACCATAGGCTATATCAGCCTATGGCCTTGATTTATCTTGGCTTAACTGAGAAGCCTATCTTAAACTGCTGGTTTTGGCATGTCACGGTGTGCCTTGTTGTGATGGTTAAAACTGGCGCGTTTGGCTTGTGCCGTTTTCAATTCATCAATGCTCAGGGCACCATCCTTGTTGCTATCCAGACGGGCAAAGCGGTTTTTTTCCATTTCTTGCTTGCGGGCTTACCACGCTGCTTTTTTCAGTTCATTAAACTTGGCAAATTCGGTGCTGGATAGCTTGCCATCTTTATTGCTATCCGCTTGCTGGAATAACGCCACCTGCTGAGCCTGCATTTTGGCTTTACGTTCAGTTTGCTTGGCGCTGTGGTCAGTGTTTGCTGGCTGGGTAGTAGAAGTTGCCGCAAAGGCAGACACGGCGATACCACTGCTTACAATAGCAACTGCTAAGGTTTTTGATAAGGTTTTCATGGTTCATTCCTGCATGTATGGCTTGATCTGGTTGTACGTGATCAGCTTTAGAGCAATTATCCTGTGGTGTTGTATACAGGCAATTGGGCAAATCACGCCATGCCGCCATCATAGCGGCTTGTCTGGCCCACAGTTGGTAGAAAGCATGTAGAAATGCCCCGATTGGCAGCTTTGGCGAGTGGCTTGTGTAATGGTTTGAAATACAGCAGGTTATTTTGCTCAATAAGTTAATTTTTATCCTTTTTCTTTGCTATTTTCAATTACTCATGAAGCAATGTGCTGGTTTAGTACGCTGAATAACTTGATAAGCTGCTTAATGTGCAGCCATTTTATCCAGTCATGCTTAAAAAATGATAAATTTCTTGGCTGTTGCTGCTTTTTCAGGCAAAATATGCGGTCTTTTTTTTAACAAACGCTCTGGATAGCCGTGCTTATGAACTCGTCCGTTAACCCTGCCAACCCACCGCTGGTTGGAATTATCATGGGCTCTCAGTCTGACTGGGCGACGCTTGAACACACTGCCAATATGCTGAATGCATTAAATGTGCCCTTTGAAGCCGAAGTGGTATCCGCGCACCGTACCCCGGACCGTTTGTTTGAATATGCCGAAACAGCGCGCGCGCGCGGCATTCAGGTAATTATTGCCGGTGCGGGCGGGGCAGCGCATTTGCCGGGCATGTGTGCGGCCAAAACCGACTTGCCGGTGCTGGGTGTGCCCGTACAGTCATCCATTTTAAATGGGGTGGATTCGCTGCTGTCGATTGTACAAATGCCAGCGGGTATTGCCGTGGGAACCCTTGCCATTGGCAAGGCAGGTGCCACCAATGCAGCAATTTTGGCGGCACAAATTCTGGGCTTAAACAACCCCATCATTGCCGAAGCGGTGCAGCAGTTTAGACTGTCACAAACTGAAAAAGTCAGCAGCAACAACATTCCCGGTCAAAGTAATTAAGGACGGGCAGCATGGCACCTAACGACAATCTGAAAGTGAACTCGGCTATGGTTAACACTGTTGGCATTTTTGGTGGTGGCCAGCTCGGCCGGATGCTGGCACAGGCCGCCTTGCCGCTGGGTTTGCAATGTACTTTTTATGAGGCTGGCAGCGACTGTCCATCCGCCGCGCTGGGACGGGTGATTGATAATACCCAGCCCGAAGCGCTGCAAGCCTTTATACACAGTGCTGATGTATTTAGCCTTGAATTTGAAAACACGCCACTGGCCGATGCAGATGCACTTACCCAGCACAAAACCTTGTATCCGCCGCGTCAGGCACTCGCCATTGCGCAACATCGCCTGTCGGAAAAAGCCCTGTTTGACCAGCTGGCCATTCCGGTTGCCCCTTATTCAGCCGTGCATAGCCTGAATGATTTACAGCGCGCTGTACAGGAACAAGGCTTGCCCTTGGTGGTGAAAACTGCCACCGGTGGCTACGATGGCAAGGGCCAGTTTGCCATTCGTGAAACAGCGCAAATTGAGCAAGCTTGGCATGAGCTGGGTCAGGCGGGGCCACTGATAGCCGAAAGCTTTGTGCGCTTTAGTCGCGAAGTGTCGATTATTGCCGTGCGCGGGCAGGATGGTGAAGTTCGCACCTGGCCACTGGCTGAAAACCACCATCATCAGGGCATTTTGTCGCACTCCATTGTCCCGGCACCGCAAAGCCAGGATTTGCAACCAATTGCCACCGATTACATCACTCGTTTGCTCAATCATTTGAATTATGTTGGCGTACTCACGCTGGAGCTGTTTGTCACCGAACAGGGCCTGCTGGCCAATGAAATGGCGCCACGGGTGCATAACTCCGGGCACTGGAGTATTGAAGGCGCGGTATGTTCGCAGTTTGAAAACCACATGCGTGCGGTTGCAGGCTTGCCGCTGGGTTCTACCGAGCTGGTTAAGCCTACTGTCATGGTCAATATCATTGGCCAGCATCCCAATACTGCTGATATTCTGGCGCTGGATGGCGCACATTTGCACCTGTATGGTAAAACTGAGCGGACTGGCCGCAAGCTGGGCCATATTACTCTAATGCCGACAGACAGCAGCCAGTTAAGCCATTTGTGTCAGCAACTTGCTGGCTTACTGCCACAACCATTGGCCCTGACACCGGACATGGCGATTCCACTGGCTGATAATGCTTAAAAAATACTATTTTGTTAGACAATTTTTTTGGTTTTTGTGTCTTGCCATTTTATAATGGTAACGTGAACGGCTAATTTAGTTTGTTGCACCCTTTCGATGGGGCACATCGACCAAACCCTCTTTCAAAGGTGGCTCCTGCCACCTTCTTTTTTGCCTAAAATTTGCCAAGGCTACCATCAAAAGTATTCATTAATTGCCTGTTTAAGACCTTTTAAGGCCGTTCCGCATATTGTAGTTAGCCATCACAAATCATTTTCCATTCGGCTTTGGAGGCTACACAAACATGCAGGCTTGGGCCATGGCTCAGTGGTGTATCCAGCGTGCCCTGCCGCAGGCGATAATGCACTGGATCATTGTCGCGCTTGCTATAAATGGGCGCACCGCAATCGCCACAAAATACCCGGTTTACGCCAGGACTGGAAGAAAATTCCTTTAAGCCGGTTGCACCTTTTAGCAGCTTAAAATCAGTCCTATCTATCAATGGGTACATTTACCGCTGGCTTTAAGGCAAGGCTGACAATGACAAATGACTACCTTACCCATTTCAGCATGAATCTGATAGACCACCACACCGCATAAACAGGTTCCGGACTACATCATTACCTCGTTTGGTTATGCTTGTTGAATAGACCTCTTTCACAATTGTGGTTTCGACAGGCTCAACCATCGTAGCCTGAGCTTGACGAACCATGTCAAAACTATCTTCATAAAAGAAATCTAATGATGATAAATAGTTATCCACAATTTTAGGCAATATATTTCCTATTTTCATTTGAATTTAAAAGTTTCCATTTTAAATTCAAATCCTAAACATGATAAAATTGATCCCTTGTGGATAAGTTTTTAGACTGAGAATTATCTGGTTGAAATGAATTCAAAAGTTTAAATTTAAAGTTTTGAATTCATTTTTAAGCGACTGAACTGGCGTAATAATTAAAAAATAGGCATTTAGCCAAAAACTATGAATTTAAAACCGTGAATTTTAAATTCATAACTATCCCATTGCAGTGAATTATTTTAAATTTAAAAGTTAATAAAATGAATTTAAAAGTTTGAATTCAAATTTTGCTGGATTGGTTTGAAAAAAATTTGAATTCAAAATTTCTGAATTAATTGATTTGCTGGTTTGAATTTAAATATCTTATTTTGAATTTATTTTAATGATTAATATTTGGGTAATAACATGACAGATTTTCATCCTGCCATTTCAGCGGCAGCTCATCACGAAATTCTGCAGCGGCTACAGCATGCAGAACAGCAACATAATGTCCGCATCCTGTATGCCACTGAATCGGGTAGCCGTGCCTGGGGTTTTCATTCTCCGGATAGCGACTATGACGTGCGCTTTGTTTATATCCGTCCGCAAGACTGGTATTTAAGTATTGACGTGGAAGATCGCCGCGATGTGATTGAATACCCGATTGTGGATGAGATTGACATCAATGGCTGGGACTTGCGCAAAGCACTGCGTTTGCAGGCCAAAAGTAATCCGGCCATTGTGGAGTGGCTACACTCACCAATTGTGTATCGTGAGCAGGGTGAATATGCACAACAGGCGCGCCAATTATTAAGCCAGCATTACAACAAGGCCCGTGGTTTTTATCATTACCGCAGTACAGCCAGTTCCAATTTTCAGCAGTTTTTACAAGGTGAGCAGGTTAAGCTGAAAAAATACCTATATGTCTTGCGGCCTTTGCTGGCGGTACGCTGGATTGAGCAGTTTGGCGGCGTTGCACCCATTGAATTTGAGCGCCTGCGTCAGGTATTAAACGATACGCCCGTACAGCAGGCAATTGATGCCTTACTGCTTCAAAAGCGCCAGCACGGTGAAGCCGAGGCGCAACCAGCGGTTCCGGTACTACAGCAGTGGATTAAGGCCGAATTAGCGCGTTTACAGCATGTGGTGCCAGCACAGGACATGGAGCCTGTAGCGCTGGCCAACCTGAACCAGTTGTTTTTGAAGCTATTGCCGCACGCTTAATATTGCTTCAGTGGCTGATTGATGACCGTCCAAGAGTAATGCTACATATTAAAACCAAGCGGCTGGTTATAAGCAGGTTTCAGCATGCTAAGGTAATAAAAATCAAGGCAGTCACCGGTTTTAAAAGGGCTAATTTTAAAACCGGTGCTTTTACAGCTAGGCAATTAAGGTAGGACAATGAAACGTAGTGGTATAACCAGAAAATTATCCCTGAGAAAATTATCCCTGTTGGCACTGGCTGGCTTACTGACTGCACCGGTCAGTAGTTTTGCTGTTGATGCCCAAAGCTCTGATAGCCAGTTTCAGGGCTGTTTGAGTAACCTGCGCAGTAATGCGATGGCCGCTGGTGTTTCGGGTCAGGCCTTTGATCAGTACACGGCCAATCTTGCTCCTGACATGACAGTCATTGAAAAACTGAATTACCAGCCTGAATTTAGTACGCCGATCTGGGATTATTTGTCAGGTCTGGTGGATCAGGAGCGGGTGAATCTGGGGCGGCAAAAAATGACGCAGTATGCTGATGTGCTGCGCCGCATTGAAGCACAGTATGGAGTAGAACCTGCGGCAGTGGTTGCGGTCTGGGGCGTAGAAAGCAATTTTGGCGATATTTCAGGTAAATACTCACTGGTGCAGGCCTTGGGCACTTTAAGCTGCTATGGCCGCCGTCAGGGCTATTTCCGTACCGAATTGTATGCTGCCTTACGGATTTTACAGGCGGGGCACATTTCAGAAGACCGTTTGCGCGGTTCATGGGCTGGCGCATTTGGCCATACCCAGTTTATGCCATCGACCTTTGAGCGTCTGGCAGTTGATTTTGATGGTAATGGTCGCCGTGACATTGTGGATAGCGTGCCGGATGCGCTGGCATCAACCGCCAATTTCCTCAAGAAATCCGGCTGGCAAACTGGCATGCCGTGGGGTTTTGAGGTTCGCTTGCCTGATGGCACCAATACCAGTGGGGAAGGGCGACGCAGCAAGCGCTCGCTAAGTAGCTGGCAGCAGCGTGGTCTGACCCGTGTTGATGGGTCAACGCTCATTCAGGGTAATTTAAGCGCATCCAGTATGGCAGGCCTGTTAGTGCCAGCAGATGCCACTGGCCCGGTGTTTCTGGTATTTAAAAACTTTGATGCGTTTTATAGCTATAACGCGGCAGAAAGCTACGCGCTGGCGATTGCCCATTTGTCTGATCGCCTAAAAGGTGCAGGTCCATTTGTCACTGCATGGCCAACCGATGATCCGGGTACCTCACGTGCGGAGCGCCGTGAAATCCAGCGCTATTTGCTGGCTAAAGGCTATGATATTGGGGAACCCGATGGCCTGATTGGGGACAAATCCCGGCAGGCCATTCGGCAGGAACAGGCTCGACGTGGCTTGCCACAAACAGGCCGCGGTGGACAGCGTATTTTGCAGGTATTGCGACAGGATGCCCAGCAAACGGGTCAATTGGGGAGTACTGGCAGCACCAGCGTAGTCAACAGACCTGCACCTGTCCCGGAATTAAGCACAGCACCGGCAATAGAGCAAAGTGAAAACCTGACCATTCAGCAAACCATCCGGCAGGCCCCACAAAACATGCAGGGTGAACCGTTTTAGTTGGGTTGATTCAGCCTAAATACCAAGCAGGATGCCGTTTGATCCTGCTTTTTTCAGGATAATATTCATGCGCTTACGGTTAAGCCGTTATGTTTACAGCTTGTGCTGCTTGATTATTGGCTTGGGACTCAATTTAGTACTAAGTACCACGGGCTATGCTAAAGTACATGTTTATCAATTTGGCTTTCCAAAGCGACACAGCACGGTGGCTGAACGTGCGCGTGTCCATCAATGGATTCCGTTGGGAGCAGCACAGTTTCAGGAGGGTGTTTCAATCCCTGCTTATGGCATTACTATTGAAGACCCTATTGAGGAAGGTTTACTCAAGGACTTTACATTCTGCCAGCCAGTAACATGTCATTTCAAGTTCAAACTCAACGCTGCACAGGCGCAGCAATTGGCAGTGTATCAGGTACAGGGCTTGGGCTGGTTTCTCGCACCACGCCACTGGAAAACCATTGAAGCCAGCATGGGGCCATCCGGGATTGCTGCACTTGTCATGTTTAGTCCTGATGGTACTCAGTACTTAAGCATGGATGACACGTCAGCCTGTGTCGGCTGCGCCTTAACCAGTGCCTCGCTATTTTTTCAAGAAGCAGCAGACGAAGCCCGCAAAAATGATTTCTGGGTATATGGTTCAAGCAATGTTCCCTTAAAAAAAATCCTGTTAAATCAGCAAACCATAATTTATAGCTATCAGTTGCCAGCGCATTATCCCAGTCATGGTGTGGCAAAATTTACTGGCATGCAGGCCGATATTGTCAACTTCAGGCGCATGACCGTTAGCCTCGCGCCAGAGGACAAAGCACTGGCACAGGCCATACTTAATTTTTATTTGCTCACTCATTAGTAAGCTATCTTGCATCATGTTCCACGTGAAACATGAGGCAAGATAGCTTGCACAACAGAAAGCCAGTCAGGGCAACATGCTATCTTACAACTGGCGGTAAAATCACTTTAACTGGCATTAGCCAGCATTAGCACAGATGAGTTTAACGACAATTCTTGAAATTTTTGCGCAATACAACCGCAGACAATCGCGGCATAATAAGAGTAATGGCTATCAGCAGGTAGCCGTGTTGCGATACTGGAGCATTGAAATCACCATGAATGAGAAACGTAGTGAACAGGATTTAATTCAGGCCATTGCCGAATTGACAGCAAAGCTGGATCGGTTCACGCAGGTGTTTGGCAGTTTGACGCAATCTGTGGTGCCAGATACTACCGTGCTGGATAGTGCGATTGCCTTTCGCTGGGAAAAAACCGAAGGCCTGCTGCAAAGTTCTGGTTTTGTACCCTTGCATCAGCCGCAATTGATTGACTTTGATGCACTTTGTAATGTGGAAAAACAGCAACTAAAGATTCGCCAAAACACCGAGCAATTTGTAAAAGGCTTTTTTGCCAATAATGTATTGCTGACTGGCGCACGCGGTACGGGCAAGTCTTCACTGGTTAAAGCTTGCCTCAAAGAGTTCCATATGCTGGGCCTGCGCGTGATTGAAGTGGAAAAAAAGTTTTTAAATGACTTGCCGCGCATTGTGGCTGCCATTAACAACCGCCCGGAAAAGTTTATTATTTTTTGCGATGACTTATCGTTTGAGGAAGGTGATACCAGCTATGCCGGGCTTAAAACCGTGCTGGATGGCTCACTGGCTGGCCCATCAGGTAATGTATTAATTTATGCCACCTCAAATCGTAAGCACTTAATGGTTGAGAAAAATCGCGATAATCTGGAATACCATCAAAGTCCAGATGGCGAAATTCATCCGGGCGATAGTATCGAGGAAAAAGTATCTCTGGCTGATCGCTTTGGTTTGCAAATTACCTTTTATGGGTTTAGCCAGCAGGAATACCTGAATATGATTCATGCCTGGCTCAGCCGCTTTGGCTGGACAGATGCAGACATCAAGGCGCAGGAAAAACTGGCATTACAGTGGGCCACCCAAAAGGGTAACCGTTCTGGCCGGGTGGCCATGCAGTTTGCCAAGCAGGTGGCCGGGCAGCGTATGGTCGAGCAGGGCCGCTAAAAAGCTATGATGTGTTCCACGTGGAACCTGCCAGCAATACATGAATGGAGTGATGTCACTCTATAGCTTGCGGTTTATTCATCACGCTTAGACAGTAAGGTTTTATCAGCCACAGTTAGTTTGAAATTATCGACATCCTGCTGCTTAAGCACCGGATACATGAGGGCATACGGGTCGCTGTTATGGGCAAGGCCCAGTGCGTGGCCCAGTTCATGGGCAATGGTCAGGCGCAAATCGGCAGGTGTACTAAACTCATAAATATTAATCTGACGGCCATCGTATACACCTTTTTCAAACTCACGCGGTACAAAGCGCGCTTCATAGCGATTAACCGCCTGATTATAATGGTCGGCCATCTGGTTTAGGCTACTGGCCACCTGATTTAGGCCATTAACCTGCTGGTTATAATGCGCCATGGCATTGCGAATGTCCTGACGCTCGTTGTCCAGTAGACGTTGCTGCTGTTCCAGTTGCTGGCGGTTAAAGTCATCCAGCTGGCCCAGGGTGTTCCAGTCCTGTACGGTGCGGTTATAGCTGGCCAGTCGCTCCCTAAAAGCGGCTTCACGCAAATCCAGCTGACGGCGCTGCTGTTCTAATTGCTGCTGGCGCTGCTGGTATTCACTGTTATTGCTTTGCTGACTGGCTAATTGCTGCTGCAACTGCTGTTGCTGGGAATGACGCAGGTTACTTTCAAGCTGGCGTTCATCAAAGCGCAGGTTAATGCTTAAGGCGGCGGCTGGATCATAAACAAACAAGTCCTTGCCAGCGCCCTGATGCCAGATTTTAGCAGCTTGTTTGGCTAACTCAATTACGTCGGCTTTTGACAAGTTAAACTGCGGATCAACTTCACCAATGCGGTAATGCACCCGCTTGTCAAAAGGATGCAATAGCTGGGTTGCCAGACTGGTATGGCGACGTTGTGACTCATTAGCCTGATACAGATACACCAGAACTATCATTACTAGTAAGACAGGCAACCATGAACGCATGGGCATTGGCACTAATAAAAGCGTAATGCATGAAGTATAAAGTGCGCAGTAAACAGATTAAAGCCAAGTTTAAAACCAGCATTAGAAAAATGTGCATCAAAAACCGCGCACACAGCGCGGTATTAACGACAACACAGACTTGAGCAAGAGGATTAATTAATCATCCAGTTTGCTGGCCATACAACCTACAGTAGTGCATTCCCGCAGGCGATCATTCAGCCAGTTGGTGCGGCTGGTGGTTTGATCCAGCAGGCAGGCGCTATCAATCACTTCACCCATGTCTACACTGTTCATGGTGCAGGCCTGATCGCGCTGTTTAATCCATCTTAACTGGCCACTACGCAGCGTCTTTTTATTGGCAACCGATAGCTTTTTTGTGAGTTGCTTATACACAGTGTTTAGCTCTTTATCGGCTTTTTGATAAATAATATTGCTACAGTGAATGGCATCCAGACTATTACGGGTATGGTCGCAGTTATCCGCGTGAGCCGTTAAACAGACAGCCGCCAGTCCTAATCCCAGCAGTAATTTTTTCATGGTTGCTCTCATTATGGTTGTCCGAAATGGTTTTCTTAAAAATATGAGTAATACAAAGTCATTATTGTTGGTTTTCATCAATGACTACTGTTTTGAAGTTTAATCGGCAACCGGCCAAATACCAGTAAGCATTTGTTAACTGAACTAGACATCAGTCATCGTTTTGCCGTCGACCATTTCGACAGGCTCAATGACCGTAGTCTGCCTTTAAAAGAACTCTACTATAAAACTATAAAGACACAGCCATAAAAAAACCGCCCTGTTTTTCAACAGGAGCGGTTTTTATTTTTTACCTTGAGTATCAAGCTGACAAATTATTTCTTGTCGTCTTTTACTTCGGTAAACTCGGCATCAACCACGCCATCGTCGCTTGGTTGTTGCTGTTGCGCACCGGCGTTCTGGCCAAAGCTGTTTGGATCAAAACCTTGTGCACCACCAGCATCACCACCTTGTGGCTGGTTCTGCTCATACACACGCTGCATTAAAGGCAGGGAAGCATTGGACAATGCCTCGATCTTGGCCTTAATGGCATCCACATCATTTTCTTTGGTAGCCAGTTCCAGTTCAGAAATCGCCGCATCAATTGAAGCTTTTTCTTCATCAGTGGCCTTGTCACCCAAGTCCTTGATAGCTTTTTGCGTGCTGTGGATCAAGCCATCCGCTTCGTTACGCGCTTTGGCCAAGTCCTCGAATTTTTTATCTTCTTCGGCGTTGGCTTCCGCATCACGAATCATTTGCTCAATTTCAGCATCAGACAGGCCAGAGTTGGCTTTAATCTGGATAGATTGTGCCTTACCTGTACCCTTGTCTTTGGCAGACACATTCAGGATACCATCCGCGTTGATATCGAAAGTTACTTCGATTTGTGGCATGCCGCGCGGTGCTGGTGGAATATCAGTTAAGTCAAAACGGCCCAGCGATTTGTTTTGCGCGGCCATTTTGCGCTCGCCCTGGAATACCTGAATGGTTACCGCAGGCTGGTTGTCATCGGCGGTTGAGAAAACCTGTGATTTCTTGGTCGGAATCATGCTGTTTTTCTCAATGATCGGTGTTAATACACCGCCCATGGTTTCAATCCCCAGCGTGAGCGGGGTAACGTCCAGCAGCAGTACGTCTTTCTTGTCACCACCCAGTACTGCACCCTGAATCGCTGCACCGACGGCAACCGCTTCATCCGGGTTTACGTCTTTACGTGGCTCTTTACCAAAGAATTCCTGCACTTTGGCCTGTACCAGTGGCATACGGGTCTGACCACCCACCAGAATCACGTCCTGAATATCAGATGCAGACAAACCGGCATCTTTCAGTGCAATTTTGCAGGGTTCCATGGTGCGGGCAACCAGATCACCAACCAGTGCTTCCAGTTTGCTACGGGTAATGTTCACCACCAAGTGTTTTGGACCGGTTGCATCGGCAGTGATGTACGGCAGGTTTACTTCGGTAGAGGTGGCAGAAGACAGTTCAATCTTGGCTTTTTCGGCCGCTTCTTTTAAGCGTTGCAATGCCAGCGGATCGTTTTTCAGGTTAACACTTTGTTCTTTCTTGAACTCTTCAACCAGATAGTCGATTAGTGCCAAGTCAAAGTCTTCACCGCCAAGGAAAGTGTCGCCATTGGTTGACAGAACTTCAAACTGCTGTTCGCCATCAACGTCGGCAATTTCAATAATCGACACGTCAAACGTACCACCGCCAAGGTCATACACGGCAATTTTGCGGTCGCCTTCTTTTTTGTCCATACCAAAGGCAAGGGCAGCAGCGGTCGGCTCGTTAATAATACGCTTAACGTCTAAGCCCGCAATTTTACCGGCATCCTTGGTGGCCTGACGCTGCGCATCGTTGAAGTACGCAGGCACGGTAATGACCGCTTCAGTAACCGTTTCGCCCAGATAGTCTTCGGCGGTTTTTTTCATTTTTTTCAGGATTTCAGCAGAAACCTGTTGTGGCGCCAGTTTTTTGTCGTTGACGTTAACCCACGCATCGCCATTGTCAGCCTGTACAATCTTGTACGGTACCATACCGATGTCTTTTTGTACCACGTCATCCTGATAACGACGGCCAATCAAACGCTTGATGGCAAACAGGGTGTTTTTTGGGTTGGTAACGGCCTGACGCTTGGCACTTTGGCCAACCAGCACTTCACCATCTTTATAGGCAATAATCGACGGCGTGGTGCGTGCACCTTCGGCGTTTTCAATGACTTTTACTTTGTCGCCTTCCAGAACGGCAACACAGGAATTGGTTGTACCTAAGTCAATGCCAATAATTTTGGCCATGTGTATCTCTCCTCATAATTTTGCAGTAGTGGCTGCTTGCTATTCGATATCGGTGTGAATCGGTTAATTTCAAGCATATTCCGCAAAAAATTTTTAAAAATGACTCAAAAAACAATGAATCACGCAACTATTTAGTAAACAACTTAGTGAACAACGAATTATTGGGATGCTCTGGCCACACCATGGACAAGGCATTTAATGACCAAATACAGCCCTGCTTGCAGGACATGCATGGTTTTATCAAAATTACTGGCCCACGGTAACCATGGCTGGACGCAGCAGGCGACCCGACAGGCTATAACCTTTTTGCAGCACATTGGCGACTTGTCCCGCCGGGGTATTGGGATCAATGCCCACTGCCTGATGCAACTCGGCATTAAATGGCTGGCCCGCCGGATCAACGACACTAACGCCGTGCTTTTCCAGTGCACCGAGCAGGTTTTTGTGGGTCAGGCGCACCCCTTCAATCACCGGCTGATTTATTAAATGGTCATCGTTTCCGGCAGCAGCAATGGCACGCTCAAGGTTATCCACTACATCCAGCAGGCTACCGGCAAACTTTTCCAGCGCATATTTCTTGGCGTTGTCGGTTTCACGCTCAACCCGCTTCTGGAAGTTATACATGTCAGCATTGGCACGTGCCTTTACTTCGGTAATTTCAGCTTCCAGTTCTTCAATACGGGCTTGTAAATCTTCCGGTGTCCCGTTGTTGTCATGGTCATCCGCAGGGGTGCCAGAAGGGACAAAATCGCTATCGTTATTGATCTGATCCTGTGTATTGATCTGCTCATTGTTGTTCGTGGTACCGTTTTCAGGCATGGAATTGTCTTGGCTAGACATGGCTGACCTCCGTTTAAAAAATTGAAACATGTACAGTCCTTAGGCCTTGCGGCAATATTTTGACGTTGCTGTACGTTTAAGCTGAACATGCACA
Organism: Alkanindiges hydrocarboniclasticus; assembly: GCF_001982605.1. Classification (GTDB taxonomy): domain Bacteria; phylum Pseudomonadota; class Gammaproteobacteria; order Pseudomonadales; family Moraxellaceae; genus Alkanindiges; species Alkanindiges hydrocarboniclasticus. The sequence continues at coordinate 40,935 of NZ_MLCN01000014.1, forward strand.
CTTGAGTGAGGGTAATCCGCCTAAAATTCAAGAAAGTAATGCGATTTTTTTAGTGAGTCTGTTGATTTTTAAACCAGCAATGTTCCAAATATGCAACAAACTGTTGTTAGAAATGACCCTGACATTTAAAAATCATTCGATAAAATGAAGCACGACTAACAAATGAGGCGAATGACAATGCAAAAGTTAATGATGCAAAAACTAAAAATGCTTGCCCACGGTACGGTAATCAGTACCGCATTAATTGCAGCCAGCACTGCCAGTATGGCAGCAACCACCGACTACCAGATTGATGCCAAGCACACGGCTACCCTGTTTAGCTGGAGCCATTTTGGCTTTTCCAACCCGACAGCCAACTTTGATGACGTACAGGGCGTGATTACGGTAGATGACAAGCACCCGGAAAAATCCAGCGTGTCTGTCACTATTCCAGTCAAGAGCATTAATAGCCACGTTGAAGCACTGGACAAGGAATTTTTAACCGAGGCCTGGTTTAACGAAGCCAAATATCCCAACATCACCTTTAAAAGCACCAAGGTTCAAACCAAGGACAAAAAACACTTCAAGATTAGCGGTGACCTGACCGTGAAGGGCGTAACCAAACCAGTAGTGCTGAACGCAACCTTAAATGGCATGGGCGAGCACCCCATGGCCAAAAAAAAGGCCATTGGTTTTAATGCCACCACCAGTTTCAAGCGTTCCGACTTTGGCATTGGACAGTACGTGCCTGCAGTCAGTGATGAAATCAAGGTGAACATTACCACCGAAGCACTGATTAAATAACGCACATAGCAGTCTTTAACAACTGCATTGAATTTCTTTTTTAGTTTTAAATTTTGCTAGGAACACCTCATGGCCAATACTTTTTTAGACAGCATTACCAAGCGCCGCTCCATTTATCACATTGGTAAAAATGTGAGCCTGTCAGAAGCGCAAATCAGCGAGCTGATTCAAACTGCCGTTGAACAAAGCCCGTCATCATTTAATTCGCAAAGCTCGCGTGCGGTTATTTTGTTTGGTCAGGCCAGTGCAGACTTCTGGGAAATTGTGCGGGAAACCTTGCGCAAGATGGTGCCAGAAGCGGCATTTGAAGCCACCAGCAACAAGATTTCGTCATTTGCAGCAGGTCTGGGCACCGTGCTGTTTTTTGAGGATCAGGACATTATTAAAAATTTACAGGAACAGTTTGCCCTGTATGCCGATAATTTTCCGGTGTGGTCTGAGCATTCGACTGGCATTGCACAGTTTGCGGTGTGGTCGGCACTGGCCAATGAAAACATTGGTGCCAGCCTGCAACACTACAATCCAATTATTGATGCTGAGGTACAGTCGCGTTTTGGTATTCCGGATAGCTGGAAACTGCGGGCACAAATGCCATTTGGTTCTATTGAATCTCCAGCAGGTGACAAGAACTACATGCAGCGTGAAGACCGCTTCAAGATTATTAAATAGCGGTTTTTCACTCAGGCTGTTTAAGTCAGTACGGCTAAGTTAATTAGCTAAAACAAAAACGTCCCTGATGGCTAGTTGATCAGGGACGTTTTTGTGTTTAAACACTATAAAAACTGCAAAACCTTACTGGTGCGCAGCAGTGGCGGGTAGCATTTCAGGCAATTCAATATAACCGCTGATACTGGCCTCGGCATGTGCCTTGCTGCTGCGGCCAAAGTAGCGGCTACGGCTGCTAATGACCAAGCCCAGCACTTCTCCTTGCTTAAGTTTTGCATTGACTGCCGGTAAATCAATCCCCTTGGCCGGGTCATCAATCGGCACCTGTAACTGGCTGAGCATTTGATTGCGGTAATGCAGCTTTTGCAGGTTAATGGGAAGCACCTGCTCATTGAGTACCTGATAGCTGCCTTTGCCCGGTGTCCAGCGTGCCAGCGACACAAACAGGGTGGGGGAGTTTTGGTTATTTACTGTAGTGGGCGTATCAATGCTGAGGTGCAAGCGTGGAATGCCAGTAAGCCATTGCGTGGCGTTCATGCGGGTTAGCGGCAACAATAACGGACGCTGGCCGCCATGTTGCGGTTGTTGCCAGTGGGCCGGTAAATGCTGTGCCGTAAACAAATGCCGCAAGCGATCAGTTGATTTAAATAGCCATTCATAACCACCCCCTGCATGGATATGCAGGGCTGGCAGCGGATAGCTGACCCGGGGCTGTAAGGCGTCACTGTTTTGCACCGGGCTATGGTCAATGCAAACGGCCGGAATCTGGTCCAGTTGCGCAGGCTGATCCTTGAGCTTGGCATCAAACCAGCGGGCAATCATGGCCTGTATGTTGAGCATTTTGCCCTGACAATCCATGGTTTTACCAATGTACCATGCCGGTAGTTCAAGGCCGGGAGAGCGTTGCACACCGGGCTGCAAATGGCCGCCTTCAACCCCCAGCAAGCGCACATCATGGCCAGCCTGCTTTAGGCACTGATAGGCTGAAATGCCTTCATTAAAGGGAAACAGCACATCGCGGAAACCCTGAATAATCAGTGCATCGGCTTGTGGGGCTTGCCCGGTGTCACAAAACCAGCGCGCCTGATGGGTTTTTAAAAACTGATACGAGGACGCTGAAATAGCCCCATTTTTGGTGTCCTGATAGGCCATTTTCAGTGCGGGATCAAACTTGTTCCAGTTCCACCAGTCGCCCACAATATTAAGCAAATCCAGCCAGCCACTTTTGGGCACGCCATTGGGTGCAAGGCTGTATTCCAGATTGTACCAGGTGGTGACGGGCACCAGTGCGGCAATGCGCTTGTCCTGTGCCGAAGCAATATACTGAATTGCGCCGCCATAGGATTCGCCAATCATGCCCACCCGTGCACCATGGGTATTGCGTGCAAGCTGCGGCAGGTGTTGCTCGGCCCAGTCAATGAGGCGGCTGACATCACGGCCTTCAAACTGCGGATCAGTCAGGCGGATTTTGCCACCGGTTCCATCCATGCCCCCATGTCCACGCTGGTCAAAACTAATGACCCAGTAGCCACGTTTCCATGCTGCTTCGGCACCTTGTCCGGTAGGCATCACGCTGCCATACAGGCTTAAATACGGGCGCTTCATGCGTGACAGGCCAAAACCATGGGTGTGAATGACCAGCGGTGCAGTCTGGCCGGGGGCAAGTGCGGGCTGGTATACGGTAAAAGACAGGGTAACGCCATCATCCGTGGTCATGCGCATTTGATAATGGCTTTGCTTCAGCGTACCGTGTGCCGTGGTAGGCAACAGTGGCTTAACCTGACGGGTAGCACAACCGGTTAAGGCAAGTAGCAGGCTTAAGCCCAACAGGCTAAGCGATGTTTGAAATGCCATAAGATTCCTTTTTACAGCAGCCATGCTTCGGCAAAACATGGCGTTGAAGGTTTTAAATTAACAGACTAAACAAGTGCATAATTATTGCGCGTTAATAACAGTGCCCATGGCCTGACCCATCATCACCGTACTGCCGGCTTCAAACGGGGCCAGCCAGTTAATTTTACTGTTTTCAAACAGCACAATAGCCGTAGAACCCAGATAAAAACGGCCCAGCTCTGCACCCTTTTCAAGCTGAAGATCATGTGTGCGGTGTTCCAGTGTGCCGGATGGCTTAATCTTGCCGGTGGCCACGCATTCAATACCCGCCACAATCATGGCACCCACCAGTACCACCGCCATACGGCCCACGCTGGTGTCAAACAGGCATACCAGACGCTCATTGCGTGCAAACAGCGCTGGCACATTTTCAGCAGTGACAGTATTGACCGAAAACAGCTTGCCCGGCACATAAATGGTGTCAGTCAGGCGACCGGCAAACGGCATGTGCACGCGGTGATAATCACGCGGTGACAGGTACACGGTGGCAAATTCACCGCCAACAAAGTGTTGGGCAAGTGCTGCATCACCAATCAACTGGTTAAGGGAAAAACTTTGTCCCTTGGCCTGAAAAATCTCGTCACCGTCAATTTTGCCCAACTGGGAAATCGCACCATCGGCAGGGGAAACAATGCTGGTGGGCGAAGCATCCACCGGGCGGGCATCCACTTTAAGCGCACGGGTAAAGAATTCATTAAACGAGCCAAACCCAGCCAGTTCTTCAATTTCAGCCAGACTCATGTCAATCTGGTAGCGGTCATGGAACAGCTTGATAAAGGCCTTTTTCACCAGCGGATTTTTGCTGGCAGCCAGTGTACCCACCAGACGGCTTAAACCATGTTGCGGTGCCAGATGCTGAAAGTGGATAAAAGCCTTATCCATCAAACTTTTCTTTTGATTTGCGTTGTCTTGACTCAAAGCGGGTGTTCTCCTGTCACAATAGGCGTATCAAGTCGATTGCCCCATTCACTCCACGCGCCATCATACGCGCGAACCGGCCAATTGAACAGCCGCGCCAGCACGTAGGCCAGCCCTGAGCGATGGTGGCTTTGGCAATATACAATTACGGGTTTTTGCGGGTCCAAGCCTTGCTGTTGCAGCTCGGCCATAATCTCGGGCAGGGGCCGTAAACACAGGTTATTTTGCCGATCCAGTACCGTGTTCCATTCATAATGAAATGCCCCCGGCAAATGCCCGCCACGCCGTGCTGCCAGCCGTGCGCCGGTGTATTCACCCTGCGTGCGGCAATCCCACAGGGTATAGGCATCCGGTTGTTCATCCAGAATGGTTTTTAGCTCGGCTAAGGTAATGCGTGGTTCAGGGTTTAAGCCATTGAGTTGAAAAGGTTCTACTGGTGCAAGACCAGTCATCTCGCTGCTGGTCGGCAAGCCCTTGGCCAGCCAGGCATGAATCCCGCCGTTCAGCAAACTGACCCGGCTAAAACCCAGTATATGCAGTGTCCAGATCAGGCGGCCTGCCCATGCGCCGCCTTCATCGTCATACACCACCACCTGATGCTGTGGAGTAATTTGCAGGGTTTGTACCAGTTGTTGCAGTTGCTCAATATCTGGCAGCAAACCCGAGGCATGTTCTTCCTGTCGCACCAGCAGGGCTGGTGGCAGTGACAACGCATGGGGCAAATGTACCTGTTCATACACCCGTGGCTTGCCCAGATCCACAATACGCAGCAATGGATGAGAAAGCACGGGTAACAGTTGTTCGGCATCAACCAGCAGGGGCAGGCTAAGGGTTTCGGCAGGCATCATGAGTGTGATAAAAAACGGCAAAAAACCACTGTACAAGAACTTATCCGAATTGACTACCCGCCAAGTTTTGTATTTTTTGAATGACTGTTACGCCATCATTTAAACAATCCATCAGCCTGTCAGTTTTTAACAGGATTGCAGCAGGGCTATGCTTTATTTCACAATAGCCAAAACAGCAAGGATAAGGTTATGCGGGTACTGATTCAGCGCGTTAAACAGGCCAAAGTTGAGGTTAATGGCGAGATAATTGGTCAAATTGAACAGGGTTTATTGGTGTTTGTGGGGCTTGGCAAAACCGATACCCTGCACACTGCCGAGAAAATGCTGAAAAAAATTCTGGCCTACCGTCTGTTCAGTGATGACAATGATCGCATGAACCTGAATCTACAACAGGTCAACGGCGGCTTGCTGCTGGTATCGCAATTCACCCTGATGGCCGAAACCCGTAAGGGATTACGTCCGGATTTTGGCCCGGCCATGCCACCCGATGAGGCGCGTGAGCTATTTAGCCAACTGGTTGCGCATGCCAAAGATATCTATCCGAATGTGCAAACCGGTGCTTTTGGTGCCGACATGCAAGTGAGCCTGCAAAATGATGGGCCAGTCACCTTTATGCTGGAATTTGAATAATGCACTGTGGCGCTATTGCTTTATTTCTACAGGGAAATTTAGTCAAAATACTTATTATCCTGATTCAGCCCGCCCAATAAATAGTCTAAAGGCACCGCAATGATCTGGATTTTCTTTACCCTGATGGCTGCATTCATGCAGGCGTGGCGCAATGCCTTTCAAAAGCAGCTCAGCACCACAGTGGATGCCTATGGCGTCACACTGGCCCGCTTTATTGGCGCAACCCCACTGGCTGCGCTGTATTTGCTACTGCTTTATCACTTTCAGCCGGTGACGCAATACGTGCCTCTGAGCAGCTTTGGCAATCGCTTCTGGTTGTATATTGGCATGGTGGCAGTGAGCCAGATTCTGGCCACGGTACTGATGGTGAAACTGTTTCAGCAAAAAAACTACGCCATTGGGGTGGGCCTGGCCAAAAGTGAAGCGATTCTGGCTGCGATCATTGGGGTGGCTGTACTGGGCGTGCAGTTATCATTCTTGGGATGGCTTGGTGTACTCATTGGCGCAGTGGCAGTATTTTTACTCAGCGGTGCGCGCTCCATGGCCACGCTGTCATGGCCAACCTTATGGACGGGACTGGCCAGTGGTTTTTGTTTTGCTATTGCATCCTTAATGGTGCGTGAAGCCAGTCTTGAGCTAATCCAGCTACCTTTTTTGCACCGGGCGGGGTGGGTGCTGCTGTGCGCTATTAGCTTGCAAAACCTGCTACTGCTTACATGGTTATCCATTAAAAGTCCGCAAACATTAACTGCCATGCGACAGCGCAAAGGTTTAACGGCACGCGTAAGTATTGCCAGTTTTCTGGGGTCACTGGGCTGGTTTAGCGCCATGAGTTTGCAGTCAGTGCCACTGGTCAAAACGCTGGGGCAAATTGAGGTACTATTTACCTTATTGATTTCATTATATTTCTTTAAGGAAAGACTGGTGAAAACAGATCATGCCGGATTGTGGCTGGTCATGCTGGGTGCGGTATTAGTGATTTGGGCTTAAGGGTTAAGGATAAAATATTTCTGCCCAATAAATATGCTAGGCTAGCTCAATCATTCACTGATTTTGACGTGAGGTTGGGTATGTCTGTTGTTTATAAAAATAGGTCACTTATTACTGAAACAGATTATCTGGAAGGTGAGAAAGATACGTATATAAAGCATGAATATGTGGATGGTGAAGTTTATGCCATGTCTGGCGCTAGTGCCAATCACAACCGGATTGCTGGCAATATATTCCGCAAGCTTGGAAATGCGCTGGAAAATCAGTCTTGTCAGCCCTATACCTCAGATATGAAGGTTAAAGTGAGCAGCAAATACTTCTATCCGGATGTGCTGGTTGATTGCTCTGATTTGTCAGGAGATAGTTACTTTACCGAAAGCCCGGTTTTAATTGTTGAGGTGTTGTCCAAATCAACTCGGCAAATTGATGAGAAACTAAAACGTGAAGTTTATTTGCAAATTGGGACATTGCAGGAATATATCCTGATTGAGCAGGATTTTGTAGATGTGGAGATAGTACGCCGCAGTAAAGGCTGGCGCTCGGAGCATTATTATCTGGGTGAACTAATTACGCTTGAATCCATTAACTTAACACTAAGTGTGGAAGATATTTATCGCCGTGTTGATAATAGTGATGTTAAAGAATGGCTAGAGCAAAAAGCTGTTGAAAGTACATTAAACCAGTCTGAATAAATTAGGTTTTATTTCACATAACCCTTACTGAACCTTAAAGCCAAAACAGGATAAAAATAATCAGGAAATAAAGGATGAAAACTCAGGATGTCTTAATTGATGTTTCATGACACAGAAACTTTTGTTATTCAAGCGGTGAGCTGGTTACGCCTCATGGTAGAAAGCGTCGGCGCGCTGATTATTGCTGTGGGTATTTTTGCGGCACTTTATGGATTTTTAAAGGCTTTTATTGGTCGCCACCCTGATGGTTTTACCCCAGTTCGGCTGACTTTTGCCCGTTATCTGGCATTAGGCTTGGAGTTCCAATTGGCTGCCGATATTTTATCAACTGCGGTATCACCGAGTTGGGAACAAATTGGAAAACTGGCTGCCATTGCCATTATTCGGACGGGTTTAAATTTCTTTTTAATGAAAGAAATGCAGGAAGAACGGGCTGTTGAACCTAAAAATAAACCAGAAAACATCAATCTGGTAATTAGCGAAACGAAGCCTGATGAACTGCCAAAGCACTAATTAATTGAGAAAGGTGCTCATCCGTATGCGCTGCACTCAACGTAATTCTTAAGCGTGATGTTCCACGTGGAACAGTAGGTGGCCGAATAGCACTCACCAATAAGCCTTGCTCAAGCAGTTTTTTTGACAATGCCAACGCATTCTCGGCGCTACCCACAATAATTGGCTGAATAGCCGACTGGCTGGGCAGCAATTGCCAACCCTGTTCAATTAGGGCAGTGCGCAAACGGCCAATATGTTGCTGTAGTTTTACCCGACGCCATGATTCCTGCTCAATCACATCCAGCGCGGCTAGGGTGGCGGCTGCGATTAACGGTGGCGTGGCGGTGGTATAAACAAAAGGACGCGCCCGGCTTTTTAAATAATCAATTAACAGTTCTGAACCTGCTACGAATGCACCAAATGTTCCAATGGCTTTGCCCAGCGTGCCCATATACACATCAACAGCAGGCAAGGGTGGCCGAGAAAAATCACGCAGGCCAAAGCCATGGGCATCATCAATCATCAGGGCAGCCTGATGCTGTTCAGCAGTTTTAATCAGATCAAGCAAAGGTGCTTCGGTGCCATCCATGCTAAAGATTTGATCAGTCACAATAAGTTTTTGTTCAGTGCAATCATGATTCAACCATTCATTCAGTTGAGCAACATCCAGATGCGGATAGCGACGCAGCTTAACCCCGGCTAGCCTTGCTCCATCCAGTAGTGAGGCATGGTTTAAGCGATCCTGATACACAATGCCGGATTTGCTGTCAGTTAACTGTCCCATCAGCGCATCAATCACGCCCAGATTGGCCATATATCCGGTAGAAAACAGCATGGCTTTTGGATAGCCTGTGACTTGTGCCAGCCGTTGTTCCAGTTGTTCGTGAATGGCATGATGCCCGGTTACCAGATGTGCCGCCCCCGCACCAAGGCTATGCAGCCTCAAATAATCAACAGTGGCCTGTTTTAAGGCAGGATGACTTGCTAGCCCCAGATAATCATTACTGGAAAAATTAATCAGGCTTTTGCCGTGACGCTGAACCAGTGGTGTGACGCCCTGTTCAATCACTTGCGTGTGACGGTCCAGATGCTGATGCTGTAACGCCGTATATTTCTGGTCTAATTGAAAACGTTTAAGAGACATTTATTCATTAAACAGCCATGGCATTGACGGCAGTGACTTTTACATTCACTTTGGCTTTTTCCTTGCTAATGCCCAGTTGTGCAAACAGCAGGGCATCACGGCTCTCACCGGCATTGGGTGTGGTCAGCAGTTGCTCACCCGAAAAAAATGAGTTGGCACCCGCCTGAAAACACAAGGCCTGCTCAGCATCACTTAAGCCTTCACGTCCTGCTGACAAGCGGATATAACTCCTGGGCATCAGGATACGGGCGGTGGCAATGGTTCTGACCCATTCAATCACGGAGACCTTGGGGGCATCTTCAAGTGGTGTGCCCTTGATCGGTACCAGCATATTGATGGGGACAGATTCAGGATGAATCGGCTGGGTGGCCAGTTCATGCAATAAGCTGATGCGATCAGCTTGCTGCTCACCTAAGCCTAAAATGCCGCCACTACAAACTTTCATACCGCTGTTGCGCACATGCTCCAGGGTTTGCAGGCGGTCATCAAAGCTGCGGGTGGTGATGACATTGCTGTAATGCTGGCGTGAGGTGTCCAGGTTATGGTTATAGTAGTCAAGTCCCGCATCAGCCAGGCGTTCAGCCTGTGATGAGGTGAGCATGCCCAAGGTCATGCAGGTTTCCAGTCCCATGCCCTTGACTTCACGCACCAGTTCCAGCACATAGGGCATATCCCTTTCATGCGGGTTGCGCCAGGCAGCCCCCATGCAAAAGCGTGATGAACCACTATCCTTTGCCGCCTGTGCTGCTTTTAGCACTTCATCAATCTGTAGTTTCTTTTGCGGGGTTAAGGGGGTGTCGTAGCTGTTGGACTGTGAGCAGTAGCCACAGTCCTCAGGGCAGGCCCCGGTCTTGATCGACAATAAGGTGCTGACCTGTACGGTATTGGCATCAAAATGCTGGCGGTGCACAGTCTGGGCGGTAAAGATCAGGTCATTAAACGGCTGTGCATATATCTGACCTACTTGCTCTAATGTCCAGTCTGTGCGTTGCATGAAAACCTATCCTTTTAAAGCTTCTTTTTTATCCATGATAAAACGCTGTGCCTGCTTAATTTTTTTCAGTACAGGTTTTGGAATGTTGGGGGCAATCAGCTTGGCCGCCTGATTGAACCACATTAAGAGGGAAAAATCACCTTCCATCTGGATTTTGCCAGACTGCATGCCAGTCATGAATACGGTTGGATCACCTTTGAGCAAGGTTTGTACGGCAAACATGCTGTCTTCAAAGCGCAAGGTAAAATCCGGTTTGGCTGCTGTACCCGATGCCATTTTGACGTGTTCGTCCTGAATAATAAAATGGCGAGAAATACCATTTTTACTTTCCAGCTGTAAGGTGAAGTTACGGCCGTGCAGCAGCTCAATAAACTTGGGGCTGGTTTTGGACAGTTGCTGCATGCGCAAACCCAAGGCAACCAGTAACAGGTCAAACGGGTCGGTGCTGACATTGATCAGGGGCAGTTTAATAACAGGAAGCGATGATAGATTCATGATTTAACTCTTGATATTTAAATTCTGGCAAATAGCTGATGATCACTATGGCTTGCATGCTAGCGCCTGTGGCCAGCCTTTGCAATCAATTGGCCAGTCAAAAATGAACAAGCCAAATGAATCAGCAGGGTGCTTTATCATGCTATCAAGCAAAGCCGCAAGCTAGGTTATAAGTTTTTCATTTATGTTGTTTTTTTTAAGCCAGTTTTTCTAATGATCAATTTTACAATAGTAGTCTAGCCGGGCTGATACTGCCATTAACTGGGGTCATGCCCCAGTCCGGCATGATTGACAGGCTTAATGACCTGACAATGAACCCAGGTCGTCATCATAAACCGGGGTATGTTCAATACAGCGCTGCTGGTTGACTACAGGCTGTTCATTGGTGGCTGCAAGCCAGGTAGCCAGCAATGCCAGTGCCGCACCAGCGCCGGTCATATAGCCCTGAAAGTCGGTAAAACTAAACAGGTACTGGCTACATACCCGGATGATTTCCAGAAAACACCAGAACAGCATTCCTGCCAGCATAAAGCCCAGCCAGCGACGGTAAGGAGAAAAGAATATGATGATCATGCCCAAGGCCACCAGACCACCACCAATCATTGTGCTCATTTCACCATTTAGCATGATGAACCCTCCTGTACGGGTGTGCGGGACACCGTAATCTAATATTATTGCACTGTTTTGCAGACACAGGGTCTATATCCCCATGACACAGCCACTAAGCCCCATGTTGTGTCGCTACGATGCGTTTTTCAGGTTTTGTTTGTCTGTTGTTTAAGTAGCTTTAATTCAATTAGCAGCTATTTTCAGTAACTCACCCTGATGACACGGCAGGTTTGATTGCTCATCATGATGAGTTCAACCAGATACTGGCTAAAACCAAAATATCGTGTCATGGCGCTATTATGCGTAACCGTGCAAAATTGAAAAGAGGTTAAAATGTCTTTAGCGTCATGGAGTGACGCGTAGACCAAATGTAATTACGTTTTTGTGCCTTATAAACTTTAAAAAAGTACTTATGTAACTGGATTTGCCTGTCATTACATTTGATGACCAGCCTAAAAAGCCCTAAAATTTTTTTTTAATACCAAACTATTCTTTTGATTATTTTATTAGCAATGAGGTACTTAGAACAAAAATTGGTCACTGCAATTTTGCTGATGTAACTGTTCTGAAACCAATAAAAATATTGTGTAAAAATTAATCAGTTTCAGAACGTAAAAAGCTTATAAGCTATGTAGATTAAAGGTTTACAAATCTTTATCGCGGACACCCAGCAGGTATAATATGCCGTCCAGTCCCACGCTGGAAATTGCCTGCCGCGCGTTTTCACGCACCAGCGGTTTGGCCCGGAATGCAACACCCAGTCCGGCAATGGACAACATGGGCAGGTCATTAGCGCCATCACCCACTGCAATCACCTGTTGCAGGCTAATGCCGTGTTTTTCGGCCAGTTCACGCAGCAATTCAGCCTTACGGTTGCCATCCACCACCTGTCCAATCACTTCACCAGTGACAATGCCATCCACCACGTCCAGCTGGTTGGCATACACTTCATCAATACCCAGCTTGCGCTGCAGCATTTCGGCAAAATACTGAAAACCACCGGATAAAATCGCTGTACGGTAGCCCAGCGCTTTAAGGGTGGAAATCAGCCGTTCAGTACCTTCAGTCATGGTCAGGCGCTCGGCAATTTGTTCCAGTACCTTGGTGTCCAGCCCTTTGAGCAGGGCCACCCGTGCGGCAAAACTTTGCTTAAAGTCCAGTTCACCCTGCATGGCCCGCTCAGTAATTTCAGCAACCTGAGGGCCCACACCAGCTTCCAGCGCCAGCTCGTCAATCACTTCCTGCTCAATCAAGGTGGAGTCCATGTCAAAGCACACCAGACGACGGTTACGACGGTAGGCATTGTCTTCCTGCACCGCAATGTCAATCGACAGGTTGGTACTAAGTTTCAGGCAATCGGCGCGCAGGGCCTGGGCATCCAGCAACTGGCCACTTAAGCCAAATTCCACACAGGCCTTGCGGTGTTGATCGCTGTCACTTTCATCCATGCCCAGACGGCCGGACAGGCGGGTGACAGTTTCAATATTAAAGCCATGCTGTGAAATAATTTGGCTAACCGCCTGCAAATGCGCAGCGGTGAGCTCACGTGACAACACAGTTACAATATATTTGGTTCTGCCGCCTTCTTTGACCCAGTGCTGGTATTCTTCAAAACTAATCGGTTTAAAGTACAACGTCAGGCCAATGTCGTGGGCCAGCAGCAGCATGTCTTTCATGGCCAGCGCGGCCTGAGTGGGCTGATCACTGGCCACCACAATGCCCAAAGTCAGCTGGTTATGGATTACCGCTTGTCCGACATCTAAAATATCCAGTTGATGGGTGGTCAACACCTGCATCATTCGGTTAAATTGGTTAGGTTGATCAGGGCCTAAAAAAGAGATAAGAATTATTTCACGCATTAATCGTCTCAGGCTTGAGAAGCAAGTCGTGTAGAATCATAATCTATTTGTCATCTATTTGCCTGTTTACACATTAGGAACTTTCACTTGAACGCGCCTCGCCAAGGGCTGTATGCCAGCCTGCTGATTATTAGTTTTGCCGTGCATGTCATCCTGATGGTGCATACGACCAACCACCAGTTGAGTAAGACACGCGCTATTCAGGGCGATTTGATGACGCGTCAGCTGGCGGATGACAGCCTGACCATGCTGGCGCCTGTCGATACCGTGTCACTGGCACTGATGGCCAACCGCTATACCAAGCGTCCTGATGTGGCATCCCTCAAGATTATGGCAGCCGATGGCCGGGTACTGACCACCAGCGGTAATGCACCTACGCGTTCGGGTGCAGTGTTTCGCAAAAAAGTCCTGCTGGATCAACAAGCCATTGGGCAAATTGAACTGACCCTGATCCAGCCCAGCATTGGCGAAATGATCCGTACCCAGTGGCTGCCCTTGTTGCTGTCGTTATTCACCCATATTTTATTGTGGCTGCTGTACCGCGTGGTAGCACGTCCCACCCGGCGCGAATATCTGGCCACGCTGGCCCGTGAGCAACAACTACAGGAACAGTTGCTGGCGCTTAAGCTGCATGCCGAACAGGCCCAGAAAAATGCTGTACTGGCGCGGGTAATGGCCAATCCTGCGGAAATTCCCAAACCAGCACAGGCCAGTAATGGCACGCATGACAATGCTTCAGGTGCGGATATACGGGATACTGCATTGATCTTGCGGATTGGCTTCGTTGATCCCAAGCAATTGCTGGGGACCTTAAGCCCGGGCTTGGCAAGGCCATATTTTAGCTTGTGCCAGACTCTGCTGGAGCAGGCCATTCAGCAAAACCGCCAGCATTTCGATGCGCTAGGCGGCAAGCCGGTAGAATGTAAAATCGTACAGCCGTTTGGTGAAAGTGGTGCCATTGTCAGTGCCTCAGGCAGTAACCCGCAAAGTGCCTTATTTTTGGCGCAGTTGGCCCAGCTGTTTAACCTGCTGACCGAAGTAGTCTATCGCCGCCATCGTGAAATCAAGCGTTTTGCCCTGCATACCCGCACTGCGCTGGCTGAGCCGCAGCATAACCAGCCGGCACAGGCACTGGCACAAAGCCTGATTCATCAGGTGGATGCCAATCAGCTGGCTGTGCATTTAACCGATGATCAGGTGCTGAACCTGCAACAGTATTTCCAGTTGTCGCCCTTTGATAGCCCAACGGATACCCAGACCCGTGAAGCCCTGCTGGTGACGGCCATGAATGTGGAAGGGGCGCGGTTTGTCAGCAAGGCCCGTGAGCGGATTCTGGCTGGTAACAAACCCGCCAGTGCTCATGCAGCAGTGCAGCAATCAGCCGATCCCGCAGAAGAATCCGAACAATAGTATTTTCAGAACACAGCCTGTAATGAGCTGTGAATAGTCCTAAAGCCAGTTCCTTACACCGGACTGGCTTTTTTTAATTAATTGTTCAGGAATTATTCAGAAATGGGACAGGTTAAAAAACAGCTTTAACTACGGTGAAAAGAAAAATACGCCAATGCCAATCAGCAGGAAAACCAGCGCTGCAATGCGGTGAATCAGTGTAATAGGCAAGCGTCCGGCCAGACGATCACCAATAAAAACTGCCGGGGCATTGGCAATCATCATGCCAAGCGTTGTGCCTGCCAGTACCATCAGTAAGCCATCAAACCGTGCCGCCAGTGCCACCGTGGCAATCTGGGTTTTATCGCCAATTTCGGCCAGAAAAAACAGCACAAAAGTCGCGCCAAATACGCCGAAGCGCTGCCAGCGGCTAATGCTGTCTTCATCATCGTCCAGTGTGTCGGGAATCAGCATCCAGCCGGCCATGGCAATAAAGGAAATGCCCAGAATCCAGCGCAATACCTCAGGATTTAAAAAATCGGCAAGCCATGCACCCAGCGCCGCAGCCAGTGCATGGTTAAATAAAGTGGCCAGTAAAATGGCCATCAGGATCGGTAGCGGCTGGCGATAGCGGGCGGCAAGCAATAAGGCAAGCAGTTGGGTTTTATCACCCATTTCTGCAAGGGCCACAAGGCCGGTTGAAATCAGAAAAGCATCCATGGTCAGGTTCCGGGCTGGCCCATTAAACCAGTGATCTTATCTTTTGCCAGCCCAGACGCGCCGCACCAGCACGATTGATGAGAGCACCAAACGGCCAGTGTGAGACAAAGATAAAATCAAAGGTCTTGCCAGTCCTGCTGGATAGTGGCGTGTTAGCAAACACTGAACCATTCCAGCGGCAGGATTACAGCCGCCATGCCCATTTAGTAAAAACCAGTTGATGAAAACCCGATTTAGAAAATCCGGTTCAGTAAAACATGGTTAAGCAAGTATGTTGACGACTGCCAGTGCAAGCTTTTGTAAGGCTAACACTGCGGCTACTCCCCAATGATGGCCTATTATAAGGCAAATAAAGCGTATAAAACAAACTGAGTCTATAAGCAAAGTTTGTAGGGCATCGCTTGGCAAAAAAAGGTGTTATACGCAGTAATTGCCAAATAGCTTGGCCGCTTTGCATTAGCTTGTGACTTAACAGTGGCGATTGCAGCAGTCATTTTGACCAATGCGTTAACATGAAAATAAGAATATGTCGACTAAAGTTGGGCAAAACGGCTAAAAAATCGGTAGAATAGCCCGCCAAACGTTTTTTTAATCCAGTGCAATCTCTACTATTGCACCGGACAGTTTTTTATCAGGGTAAATTTCATGCAGCTCAACAGCGTTGAAGAGCTAATTGCCGACATCCGTGCCGGTCGTATGGTCATTCTTATGGATGACGAAGACCGCGAGAATGAAGGCGATCTCATCATGGCGGCCAGCCATGTGCGCCCCGAAGACATTAACTTCATGATTACGCATGCGCGTGGTCTGGTGTGTCTGACCTTAAGCAAGGAGCGTTGCCAGCAGCTGGATTTACCACTGATGGTCGAGCGTAACGGGGCCCAGCATGGCACCAATTTTACCTTGTCGATTGAAGCTGCCGAAGGTATTTCTACTGGCATTTCAGCAGCCGAGCGCGCGCGTACCGTACAGGCGGCAGTTGCGCCACTGGCCAAGCCCACGGATATTGTACAGCCGGGTCATATTTTCCCGCTAATGGCGCAGCCGGGTGGGGTATTACACCGTGCTGGCCATACCGAAGCAGGCTGTGACCTGTCACGGCTGGCCGGTCTGGAACCCGCTTCGGTAATTTGTGAAATTATTAATGAAGATGGCGAAATGGCACGCCGTCCCGACCTTGAAGTATTTGCACAAAAACATGGGATCAAGATTGGCACCATTGCCGACCTGATCCATTACCGTATGACCAATGAGCAAACCATTGAGTGTCTGGATGAGCAGCAACTGGATACCGAATATGGTTCATTCAGGCTGCGTCGCTATCGTGAGCTGGGTAGCCCTGATATTCATGTGGCGCTGATTAAAGGCAACCCTGCTGAAGGGGTGAGTACAGTAAGGGTGCATGGCTTTAACCCGGTGCGTGACCTGTTGCATGTGCAGCAGGATACGCCAGCGTGGCATATGGACAGCATTTTAAAAACCATTGCAGCCAGTGAACGGGGTGTATTGGTATGGATTGGCCAGCCGGTACTGGAAGATCTGGGTGCAGCGCTGGCCAGTGTGACCAGGCAGGACAACAAGCCGTCTTCCAAGGCACTGTCGCAGCAATACCGGACCATTGGAGTCGGTGCACAGATTTTGCGTGATGTAGGGGTACAACAGATGCGCCTGCTGAGTTCGCCACTGCGCTTTAATGCCCTGTCCGGTTTTGATCTGGAAGTGGTGGAATATGTGAGTCCTGAACAGCGATAAGTGAAGCACTGCTTCACCGCTGTGCAAGGCGAAGGCTGTGCCTGAGCAAAGAGGGTAAAGCAGATGCAAGACCTTGCGGCATCTATGCCTCATCTGCCCGAGCGCAAGACCGAACTGTAAGCGAAGGTAGAAAGCAGCAAGCAGAGCCACCAAGTCTTGCGAAGCAGTATTTGTCTTCTACTGCTGCGCAGCAATCAATCATATGATGTGACAAATAGGTCTCTCAATGCGCTTAACGTCCAGACAGGCTGATCACGCATTTACATTATTAACTGGTTATTAATTATTTTTGAGGTTAAACATGAGTATTCGTACCGTTGAAGGTCAGTTGCATCAGGGCAGTGAAGACCGTTACGCCATTCTGGTTGGCCGTTTTAACAGCTTTGTGGTTGAACATCTACTGGACGGCGCTGTGGATACCCTCAAGCGTCATGGTGTGAATGAAGCCAACATTACCATCGTCCGTGCTCCCGGTGCCTGGGAGTTGCCAGTGGTGGCCAAAAAGCTGGCAGCCAGTGGCCAGTATGATGCCATTATTGCACTGGGCGCTGTAATCCGTGGCAGCACCCCGCATTTTGATTTTGTGGCCGGTGAATGTGCCAAGGGTCTGGGCGTGGTTGGTCTGGAATACAGCCTGCCGGTGATTAATGGCGTACTGACCACAGACAGCATTGAACAGGCCATTGAGCGTTCGGGCACCAAGGCCGGTAACAAGGGCAGTGAAGCCGCAGTGACTGCAATTGAAATGGTTAACCTGCTCAAGGCGATTTAATAACATGAGTCAGCAGCAAGACACATTTAAGTATCCAACCACATTTGCCGCCAAGCGCAAGGCCCGGCGTTTTGCCTTGCAGGGTTTGTATGAATGGCAAATGACCCATAATCCGGTACATGAAATTGAAGCGCGTACCCGTGCTGAAAATGCCATGCACAAGGTGGATATTGCCTATTACCACCAGCTATTAACGCAGGTGATCCAGCACACGGCAGCACTTGATGAGTTGATCAAGCCATTGATTGACCGTGATTTAAGTGCACTGGATGGGGTGGAGCTTGCCACCTTGCGTCTGGGCACTTTTGAGCTACGTGACCGGCTTGAAGTGCCTTACCGGGTAGTTATTGATGAGGCCATTGAGCTGGCCAAGCACTTTGGTGCAACCGACAGTCATAAATATGTAAATGGTGTACTGGATCGGCTGGCTCAGCAGTTGCGGGCTGCGGAAAAAAACCAGTAAAGGAAAACCTAAGTTTTGAGGCAGGATATGGGCAAGCTTTCTCTTGAACCGTTAAGCAAAATTGACGGCTTTGTTGCAGCAGCAATGGTGGATTGTACAAGTGGACTGACACTGTCCACTCTGGGTGGCGGGATTGACCTTGAGCTGGCAGCCGCAGGAAATACCGAAGTGGTCATGGCCAAGCGTAAAGTGGCTGAAGCACTACAGCTGGATGACAACATTGAAGATATCCTGATTAGTCTCAGCAAGCAGTATCACCTGATCCGGCCACTGGAACGCAACCAGCAACTGTTTTTGTATCTGGTGCTGGACCGTGCAAAGTCCAATCTGGCCATGGCACGTCATGAGCTGCGTAACTTTGAACGAGACCTTGAATTCTCATAATTGTATTCACCAGAACCGTCAGCTTAGCCTTGGCGGTTTTTTTATGCAAAATCAACCTGAGCGCTTGCCGCGGTTGTGTCTTATGATCAGCCCATGAATGAATTTGCCCTAATCCAGCACTATTTTAAGCACGCCGCTTTAGCCGCACAAAATGAACCGGCCAATGGCGTTGTGCTGGGTATTGGAGATGATGCTGCCATTGTGCAGCCGCCCGCCAACCAGCAGTTGGTCATTACCAGCGATACGCTAGTGGCAGGCCGGCATTTTCCGGAAAACACCGCAGCCCATGCCATTGGCTGGAAGTCTGCTGCTGTTAATTTATCCGATATTGCGGCCATGGGCGCGCGCCCGTATGCCGTGCTGCTGGCTATTAGTCTGCCGCAAGTTGACCCGGACTGGCTGGCACAGTTTAGTCAGGGTTTTTTTGCATGCTGTGCGCCTGAGCAGGTTCAATTGATTGGTGGTGATACCACCAGAAGCAACCTGCTGAGTATAACGGTTACGGCTCTGGGCTGGGTAGAACAGGGCAAGGCCATCCGCCGTGATGGGGCAAAGCCCGGTGATCTGGTGCTGGTATCCAATACGGTGGGCGATGCAGCCTATGCGCTTCATCAGCCAAACAGTGATGTGCAGGCCCGTCTGGACTATCCGCAGCCGCAAAACCGTCTGGGCATGGCTTTAAGCGGCTATGCCAGCAGCATGCTGGATGTGTCGGATGGGCTGGCACAGGATCTGGGCCATATTCTTGCGGCAAGCCATGTGGCTGCTACAGTGCAGCTGGAAAACCTGCCGTTGTCATCAACCTTGCAGCAATTGCCGGCACAACAGGCATGGCAGCTGGCCCTTACCGGCGGTGATGATTACGAGCTGTGTTTTACCATGGCGCCGAAGCGCTTTGATCAATTTTGCCAGCGCTATGCCGGACAGTTTCAGTTGCAGGTTATTGGGCATATTACCCAAGGCACAGGCCTTACCCTATGGCATCAGCAGCAACCTTATGACATGAATTTACAAGGATACCAGCACTTTGACTAAGCAGCCCGCGCAAAAAATTGCCGTGGATTTTCGCCAGCTTTCCGTACTGGACAAGATTTTATACAGTCTGGGGGTGGGCTTGGGTTCTGGTCTGGCACCCAAGGCGCCGGGCACCGTGGCGTCTTTCATGGTGCTGTTTTTGGCCCCGCTGTGGCTATGGCTAGGTATAGGTGCCACTATTATTAGCATTGTTTTTATGACGGTGCTGGGCGTGTGGATTTGTGACCGCACCGCCGACATTATGCAGGTGCATGATGATGCGCGTATTGTCTGGGATGAGTTTGCCGGTCAGAGCATTGTATTGCTGCCACTGATGGCACTTAACCAGATGCACTGGCTGGGCATACTGGTGGCATTTGGCCTGTTTCGCCTGTTTGATATCTGGAAACCGTGGCCAATCCGTTATGCAGATCATCAGTTAACGGGCGGTTTTGGCATTATGGTTGACGATATTTTGGCAGGAATCATTGCTGCTGCGGTATTATACGCCGGATTAATCATGGTAATTGATTATCCGGGAATCTAAGAGTTTGGGATACACAGGTTTAGGGTTTAAACAACAATGACATTATCAGTAATTATTCTCGCTGCGGGTAAAGGCACACGCATGAATTCGCGCCTGCCCAAAGTATTGCAGCCGCTGGCCGGACAGCCATTACTGGGCCATGTATTTGCCCAGGCCAGCCGTTTACAGGCAGAACGGGTGATTACCGTAATTGGCCATGGCAGTGCGCATGTCAAAGCCACATTTAGCCAGCAGGCCGTGGACTGGGTAGAACAAACCGAGCAACTGGGAACCGGGCATGCCGTGCAGGTCACGCTGCCGGTATTGCCAGCCACCGGCCAGAGCCTGATTTTATATGGTGACGTACCGCTTATTCGTGCCGAGACCCTACAGCAGTTGCAGGAAGCAGCCAGTGGCGGTATTGCCATGATGACCCTAACAGTGGCTAACCCCGCTGGTTACGGCCGTATAGTACGCAAGGATGGCAAAATCCAGCGCATTGTGGAGCATAAGGACGCTAGCGCGCAGGAACGCGAGATTACTGAAATCAACACTGGCATTTACTGTGTGGACAATGCCTGTCTGCATCGCTGGTTGCCCAAGCTGTCCAATAATAATGTGCAGGGCGAATATTATTTAACGGATATTGTGGAAATGGCGGTGGCTGACGGGCTGGAAATTGGCAGTGTGCAGCCCGAATATGAGTTTGAAGTGGAAGGCGTGAACGATCGCCTGCAACTGGCAGCACTGGAACGCCGTTATCAGGCCTATCAGGCCGAACAATTGCTTAAAGCCGGTGTTACCCTCACTGATCCGGCCCGCTTTGAATTGCGCGGTAACCTGAGTACTGGTCAGGATGTGCGCATTGATGTCAACGTGATCATTGAAGGCGATTGCCATTTGGATGATGGCGTGCAGATTGGTGCAGGCTGTATCCTGAAAAATGCCAGAATTGGGGCTGGTACGGTGATTTTGCCGTATAGCATTCTGGATGATGTGGTGGTGGGCAGTAATGCGCATATTGGCCCATTTGCCCGCTTGCGTCCCGGCACGGCACTTGCAGATGAAGTCCACGTTGGCAATTTTGTGGAAATCAAGAATTCACAGGTGGGTCAGGGCAGCAAGGCCAATCATCTGGCGTATGTCGGCGATGCCATCATTGGTAGCGGCAGCAATATTGGTGCAGGCACCATTACCTGCAATTACGATGGCGCCAACAAGCACAAGACCATTATTGGTGACAAGGCCTTTATTGGTTCAAATTCTTCGCTGGTGGCACCCGTGCAGATTGGCCATGGGGCCACGGTTGGCGCAGGTTCTGTAGTCACCAAAGACGTCCCGGAGACTGCACTGGCTGTTGCGCGCGGGCAGCAACGCAATATTGAAAATTATCAACGTCCCGTTAAAAACCCTACTTAAGAAAAGGTAAAAGCTATGTGTGGTATTGTTGGGGGAATTGCAGAGCGTCATCTGGCTGCTGTATTGATTGAAGGCTTAAAAAAGCTGGAATACCGTGGTTACGACTCTGCCGGGGTGGCGTTGCTGGAAAACGGCCAAATTGCACGCGCGCGGGAAGCAGGTAAGGTAGCCCTGCTGGAAGCCAGTGTTAAAATATCAAAAATAGATGGGAGCATTGGCATTGCCCACACCCGCTGGGCCACGCATGGCAAGCCTACGCAGGACAATGCCCATCCGCACATGTCGGGTGATGTGGCGGTGGTGCATAACGGGATTATTGAAAACTATCAGGAACTTAAAGCCGAGCTTGAACAGGCGGGCTATGTGTTTTTGTCCCAAACTGATAGCGAAGTGGTGGCGCATCTGGTGCATCAGGCACTACAGCAGCAAAACAACCTGCTTAAGGCGGTACAGGCCATTGTGCCGCGCCTGCATGGGGCTTATGCACTGGGCATTATTGATGCCAACCATCCGGATGAACTGATTGCCGTGCGTCAGGGTTCGCCACTGGTACTGGGGCTTGGCATTGGCGAGAACTTTATTGGTTCCGACCAGTTGGCGCTGCTGCCGGTAACCAACCGTTTTATTTATCTGGAAGAAGGCGACATTGTGCGCCTGACCCGTAGCGATATTGAAATTTATCATCAGGGCGAATTGGTCAGCCGTGCCGTGAATGAGCTGGACATTAGTGTCAGCAGTAGCGACAAGGGCGGCTTTAAGCATTATATGCTCAAGGAAATCTATGAGCAGCCGGATGCCATTCAGCACACCCTGTCGGTGGGACTGGATCATGACCAGTTAAAAGATGATTTTTTAAGCAGTGGCAATGCTGTGTTGCCAGCTATTCAGCATGTGCAGATTATTGCCTGCGGGACCAGTTACCATGCCGGCATGGTGGCCAAATACTGGTGCGAACAACTGATAGGCCTGTCCTGTCAGGTGGAAATTGCCAGTGAATTCCGCTATCGCAGTCCGGTGGTGCTGAACAACACGCTGTTTATTTATATTTCCCAGTCGGGTGAAACCGCAGACACCTTGGCAGCCCTGCGCGATATTGACAAGCGCGCTGCAGCAGCCCAGAAAAATATTGTCTCACTGGCGCTGTGTAATGTACCAACCTCATCGCTGGTACGCGAAACCGACCTGCATTTACTGACCCAGGCCGGGCCGGAAATTGGCGTGGCTTCTACCAAGGCCTTTACCACCCAACTGGCCGCCTTAATGCTGCTGGTGTTAAAGCTGGGCAAGATTAACGGCACACTGGATGACGCACAGGAACAGGAACTGGTACAGGCCCTGTGGCAAACGCCCAAGATTATTAACCAGTGTCTGGCGCTGGACAAGGACATTGAAGCCATGTCGCGCCAGTTTGTGGAAAAACGCCACACGCTGTTTTTAGGTCGTGGCACGCAATACCCGATTGCACTGGAAGGGGCGCTCAAGCTCAAAGAAATTTCCTACATTCATGCCGAAGGCTATGCGGCGGGTGAGTTAAAGCACGGCCCGCTGGCACTGGTGGACAATGACATGCCAGTAGTAGTGCTGGCCGCCAATGACTTTATGCTGGACAAGCTCAAATCCAACATGCAGGAAGTGCAGGCGCGTGGTGGTGAGCTGTTTGTATTTGCTGATGAACACAGCGGCATTGCCAACAGTGACCGCCAGCATGTGGTGTATATTCCAACTGCCAATGCCTGGATTGCGCCGATTGTGTATAGCGTACCGGTGCAGTTGCTGTCTTATCATGTGGCGGTATTGCGTGGCACCGATGTAGACCAGCCACGTAATCTGGCCAAAAGTGTGACCGTCGAGTAAAACAAGCATCCATCCGGAATAAACCGTATGCACCTGCACTGGTTTCGCAGCGACCTGCGTATTCATGACAATACCGCACTGGATGCTGCAGCCAGTCAGGGGCCAGTGGTTGCCCTTTACTTCATAACGCCAGCGCAATGGCAGCAGCATGATGACGCTGCCTGCAAGCTTGACCTGTGGCGGCGTCAGCTCATTGAGCTGTCTGCTGAACTGGCACTTTTAAATATTCCCTTACTCATTCGGCATTGTGACTGGTGGCAGGATATTCCAGTGCTTATGCTGGACATTTGCCAGCAATACCAGATTGAGCATGTGCACTGTAATGCCGAATATGCAGTGAATGAGCGCCTGCGCGACACCGCTGTTCAGCAGTGTTTACAGCAACAGCAGATCGGGTTTAGCAGCTATCTGGATCAGTTGCTGTTTGAACCCGGCAGTATAACCACCAAAACTAACAGCTATTTCAAGGTGTTTGGTCCATTTAAGCGGGCATGCCAACAGCGTCTGTATGACCAGTTACCTGTACTGTTGCCTGCACCCAAGCCACAAGCTGCCCTCGCCATTTGCAGTGATCCTGTTCCAGAACACATTGATGGGTTTCAGCCGGTTGATCCACATATCGTGCAATGCTGGCCCGCTGGTGAAACGCAAGGCTGGCAACGGCTGGATGCTTTTGTCGAGGATGCCATTACGGATTATGCCACGCAGCGTGATTTCCCGGCCTTAAGCGGCAGCAGCCAGTTATCGCCGTACCTGACCGCAGGTATTATTTCCATCCGGCAATGCCTGCATGCGGCACTAAAAGCGGCCAATGGCGAGCTGTTTGGCCCTAGTGATGGCATTAATACCTGGATTACGCAGTTGCTGTGGCGTGAGTTTTACCAGCATATTGTAGTAGGCTTTCCGCAAGTTAGCCGTCATCAGCCATTCAAGCCGGAAACCCGTAAACTGGCATGGCGGCAGGTATCCGATGACCTGCAACGCTGGCAACAGGGCCAGACCGGCTTTCCCATCATTGATGCGGCCATGCGCCAACTGCAACAGACCGGCTGGATGCATAACCGCCTGCGCATGATTGTGGCAATGTTTTTAAGCAAGAACCTGCTGATTGACTGGCGGCTGGGCGAGCAATGGTTTATGCAGCACCTGATTGATGGTGATCTGGCAGCCAACAATGGCGGCTGGCAGTGGAGTGCATCTACCGGAACCGACAGCGTGCCATATTTCCGTATTTTTAACCCGGTTACCCAGTCACAAAAAATTGATCCGGACGGCCAGTTTATCCGCCAGTGGCTGCCAGAACTTGCCCATCTGGACAATAAATCCATTCATGCCCCACATTTATCCCGTACTGTACAGGCCGGGACACTGGATTATCCGCCGCCCATGGTTGATCTGGCGACAAGCCGTGAACGGGCTATTGCTGCGTTTGCGGCCTTAAAGGCTTAAGCTTGCCAAAGATTTAACAAAAAATTTGTCCAAAATAAGGGTAAATACTTGGCAAGGCAGATAAAAGCGCTAATCTATGCTCACTTTAGGGTAATGAAAACTGCTGGCCAGTATGATAAAAAGATCATGTCATGCACAGCAGGCACAATGATTGTATTAATGATGGAATTTTTATGAGTAAAGCGCTTCCCGTTGTTCTTGCAGCCATAATCATCGGTGGCGCATTAACCCCGATTTATCTGGCCAATCAGGCCACCCCGGGTCAACAGGCCAAGTCAGGCCAGA
Source organism: Alkanindiges hydrocarboniclasticus (assembly GCF_001982605.1). Classification (GTDB taxonomy): domain Bacteria; phylum Pseudomonadota; class Gammaproteobacteria; order Pseudomonadales; family Moraxellaceae; genus Alkanindiges; species Alkanindiges hydrocarboniclasticus. The sequence goes on from NZ_MLCN01000014.1 coordinate 65,978, forward strand.
CCACTGCGGCCACCAGCAATATTCAGAAAATCAGCTATGCGCTGGGCTATCAGGTGAGCAGCCAGACACCGCCGGACATGGACAGCGAGCTGTTTGCTGAAGGCATGCGTGATGGTCAGGCCAAAAAGACCCCGCGTTTTACCGAGCAGGAAATCAATCAAGCCCTGATGGCGTATCAGCAGGACATGCAAAAGCAGCAGCAACAGCAATTGCAGCAGGAACAACAGCAGCAACAGGCCAGTGCGCAAAGCAGTGTTCAGGCCGGGGACGTCTTTTTGGCGACCAATGCCAAGAAGCCGGGCGTGGTGACGACTGCCAGCGGTCTGCAATATCTGGTGATCAAGGAAGGTACAGGTGCCACGCCAACCGCGTCATCAGAAGTAAAAGTGGACTATGAAGGCAAGCTGATTGATGGCACGGTGTTTGACAGTTCCATCAAGCGTGGCGAGCCGCTGGCTTTTGGCTTAAGTCAGGTAATTCCGGGCTGGACCGAAGGTTTGCAACTGATGAAAGAAGGCGCGCATTACCGCTTCTTTATCCCGGCCAAACTGGGCTATGGGGAAGCAGGTGCCGGTGAAGCCATTCCACCCAACAGTACCCTGATTTTTGATGTCATCCTGATTAAGGTAAACCCTTAAGGGTTTTTTCTCCAAAAGACAGCGGCATTAGCCTGTAGCTGGCCGCTGTCTTTTGACCAGGCTGTATTTATTGCAAGAGCTTTGTTTGAAATCGCTTTTATTAAGCTGAGTTTTATTAAAGTGGCTTAAGCAAAAACACTGAACCAAAATCATTGAAGCAAAACCACTTGCCCAATCAAGTAATAACCAACCTGTAAGACACATCAGTACCTGCCCTCAGACTAATGGATAGAATGGAATTGAAGTCATGAAAAAAATTGTTTTAGGACTAACCTGTGGCGTATTGAGCGTTTATGGAACTGCCTATGCTGCACCCGCCAAAAGCACATCGAACAGCGCCGCAGCCAGCAGCCTTACTGAAAAAAGCTCGGAGCTGCAAAAAGTAGGTTACAGCTTTGGCTATATTATGGGTAAAAGTAATACGGAGTCGGTAAAAGACCTGGACGTGAATACGTTTATTCAGGGCTTTCGGGATGGGTATGCCGGCAAGCCGGCCTCGCTGACTGAAGAGCAAATGAAAGCGGCGTTACTGGAATATAAGCACAGGCAGGAAGCGCAGGACATGAAAGCCTTTGAACAGCAGGGCAAGCTCAATGCAGATACGGGGGCCAAGTTTCTGGCGGAAAACGCTAAAAAAGCCGGTGTCACTACTACAGCCAGCGGCTTGCAGTATGAAGTGATCAAGCAGGGAACGGGCAAGCGTCCTGCGGCCACAGACAAGGTGAGTGTGCATTATGAAGGCAAGCTGATTGACGGCACCGTGTTTGACAGTTCCATTGACCGGGGTGAACCAGTAACTTTTCCATTGAACCAAGTGATTACAGGCTGGACCGAAGGCCTGCAACTAATGCAGGAAGGGGGCAAATACCGCTTCTTTATTCCGGCTAAACTGGGCTATGGCGAAACTGGTGCAGGCAATACCATTGGGCCAAACAGCACGCTGATTTTTGATGTTGAACTGCTCAAAGTAGAAGAATAAGCTTTAAGCCATGCTTTTATAAGACGGCATGGCTTGTAAAACTTCGGGCTGTCGCGAACTAAAAAAGCTGAAAACCGGATTAACCCGTTTTTCAGCTTTTTTTATGGCTGGCTGGTTTGCCAGTAATGTAAAAACAACACAGCGACCAACCTGAAAATGGCAGCAGGCTATTTCAGGTTAGCCGTTGACAATCGAACCGCCGTTGACATGGATAATCTGGCCGGTAATGTAACTGGCATCATCAGAAGCCAAGAATAAATACGCTGGTGCCACTTCGCTGGGCTGACCCATGCGGCCCATGGGGGTATCTTTACCAAACTTGGCCACTTGTTCGGCATCAAAGCTGCTGGGAATAAGCGGTGTCCAGATTGGCCCCGGTGCCACGCCATTCACCCGGATGCCGCGCTGCTGCTTCATCAGGTTGGTGGACAGGCTACGGGTAAACGTCGTAATGGCCCCTTTGGTAGAGGCATAATCAATCAGCTGGTCATGACCCTGATAGCTGGTAATGCTGGTGGTGTTAATAATGCTGTCACCTTCCTGCATGTGCGGCAGCACGGCGCGGGTAATATTGAACATGCCAAAGATATTGGTTTTAAAGGTGCGTTCCAGTTGTTCATTGTCGATGTCGGTCAGGTCTTCCTGTGGGTATTGCACCCCGGCGTTATTGACCAGAATATTAATTTTACCCAACTGCTGAATCACCTGTTCCACGGCTTTTTTTACACCGTCATTATCGCCCACATCCTGCTGGATGGTGAGGCAGCGGCGGCCTTCATGTTCCACCAGTTTTTTGGTTTGCGCTGCATCATCATTTTCATCCAGATAAATAATGGCAACATCAGCGCCTTCACGCGCAAACAGCACCGCAGTTGAGCGGCCAATACCACTGTCGCCGCCGCTAATCAGGGCAACCTTACCATCCAGTTTGCCACTGCCTTTATGGCTGGCCTTGATAATTTCCGGTGCCGGATACATGGCATCCTGATCGCCCGGCTGATGGGTTTGTTCTTGTGCCGGCGCGCCTTTGGGATAGTCTGAAACCATATTGTTCATTGCTTTCTCCATCACACAAAATTGTCAAGGCACTACCCTAACAAAGCAGTTTGTGCGAATCATTGAAGGCTGGGTCAGCTTTTGGTAAGACAAGGCAACGGACTGCTAATCTCTGTAGTGCGTGGTTAACGACAGTTATCTAATGTTTAGTTTGGGTGATTAAAACATAGACAAAAATGGCAGGGCTTAGCTTGCCAGTTCCGGCAACTGGGCACGCAGGCGAACCAGTGCCGTGCGCAGGCCTTCTTCCAGTACCGGATGATAAAACGGCATGGCCAGCAGTTGCGGGACAGTCAGACCCTGCTGAATAGACCATGCCAGCAAATGCGCCAGATGTTCAGCCTCATTGACCAGCAGCTCAGCACCCAAAAGCTTATGGGTTTGGGGACAGCCGTAAAGCTGAATCGCGCCTTCGTTTTTATCCTGAATGGTGGCGCGGCCTTGCGAGCGATAGGACACTTCGGCACAGGCAAAGGCTATTTTGGCTTTTTCCAGCGCTTGGTGCGTCTGGCCAGCTGTGGCCATTTGTGGCTGGCTAAAGACAATGCTAAGGCCAGTATACGGCTCAAATTGTTTGATGTCTGGATAACGCACTGCATTAATACCGGCAATCCGTCCGGCATTGGCAGCTTCATGCTGGAGCGCCTGCGTGGTAGACACGTCACCGGCAATAAAAATGGGTAAGTCATCCAGTTGCATTGTGAGGGGGTGCTGGATTGCGCCTTTAATAGTCTGATAGTTAGGGGCGATATTATCCAAGCCTAGCGTATGAATGCTGCTTTCACGGCCAATGGCAGCCAGCAGGTATTCAGCCTCAACCTGTCCGCTTTGCTGGTTGCGCTGGTAATGCAGGATGACCTGATCATCCTGCAGGTATACCTGCTCAATGGTGCTGTGATCAATATAGTTGAGTTCCTTGGTGATCAGCGCCGTGGCCAGCTTGCGCAGGTCAGGGTTGCTTAGGCCACCAATATCACTGCCTTTGCCCATAAGGGTTACTTCAACCCCAAGCCGTGCCAGCGCCTGTGCCAGCTCAATACCAATGGCACCATTGCCCACCACAATGATACTTTTGGGCAATGCTGGCAAATTAAAAATGCTATCGCTGGTCAGCAGCTTGTGCATAAGTGCCTGTTGCCATTGCGGGTCAATGCGTGGCGTAGAGCCTGTGGCAATAATGCTGGTTTTGGTGCAAATGGTGTCCTGACCCACTTCAAGGGTATTGGCATCAAGATAGCGCGCCTTGCCCTGTTTTTTGTGCTCATCCGGCCACTGGTCTACCAGCGCCTGTGCATGACCGGTAAAGTAATCACGCAGTTGCTGCACGCGCTGCATGGTCGCCTTGGGGTCAATACGGGTCTGGTTGTCAATGCCAAATTCGCTGGCATGCTGGCTGGCATGTGCGTACTTGGCTGCTTCAATCAGCAATTTGCTGGGCATGCAGCCAACCCGCGCGCAGGTGGTATCCCATGGGCCAGCATTGACCACCAGCACATTGCTGGTGTGTTTGACCACCTGATTGTAGGCCGACTGGCCGGCTGTTCCGGCACCAATAATGACCACATCGTAGCTATGCTGGCTCATGCCCACGGTATTCCTAAAAAGGTTTTATAGCTTGCTAATATAGCGAACAATGCAGGCAGTAGCAGGCATCCACCGCAAAAATTAATAAAAGCCAAACATTCAAGAATAAGGAATGCTACACAGCCTGCGATACATACAGCAGGGATGGTCACTTCAACACCATACAGGATGCTCCCTACAATCAACCCACAGGCGACTGTTTGTTTGCCGGACAAAAAACGCTATGCTGTGCGGTTTAATAATCTATCTGTAACGCACCTCACTGCATGCAAGGACGGGACCATGAGCCAGCCATTTCAACTTAAAGCCCAGTATCCCCTGTATCTGGCTAACCAGCCGGTTGAAACCGGATCATGGCTGGAGGTTACCGACAAATATAGTGGCCAGGTAGCGACCCGCGTCGCACAAGCCGATACAGACACGCTGAATCAGGCCATTGCTGCTGCAGTGCAGGCGGAAAAAGCCATGGCGGCGTTAAAGCCCTATCAAAAACAAAAAATCCTGCAACATTGTGTACAGCGCTTTAAGGAACGCAGTGATGAGCTGGCACAAATTTTAGTGATTGAAGGCGGCAAGCCGATTGCAGCGGCCAAGGCCGAAGTATTACGCCTGATCAGTACCTTTCAGCTGGCTGCCGATGCAGTGACCCAAATGGATCAGGGTGTGGTCATGCCATTGGCGGTGACTGAAGCCGCGGCCAGTTATCGCGGTATGGTGCAGCGCGTGCCAGTGGGCGCGGTGTCGTTAATTAGTCCGTTTAACTTTCCCTTGAATTTAACCGCGCACAAGATTGCCCCGGCCATTGTGGCGGGTTGTCCGTTTGTATTAAAGCCCGCCAGCCTGACGCCGATCAGTGCCATTATTATGGGTGAAGTGCTGGCAGAAACCGACTTGCCAGCCGGTGCATTTTCCATCATGCCGTGCCACCGCGATGCCGCCGACATTATGGTAACCGATGACCGCTTTAAGCTGCTGAGCTTTACCGGTTCGGATCAGGTGGGCTGGGACATGAAAGCCCGTTCTGGCCGCAAGAAAGTGGTGCTGGAGCTGGGTGGCAATGCCGCGGTCATGCTGGATGAAGATGCGCATGTCGACAAGGCACTGGACCGCCTGATTGCCGGTAGTTTTGGACAGGCCGGGCAGGTGTGCATTAGCGTACAGCGTATTCTGGCCCACGAAAAAATTTATGATGAACTGAAAGACAAGTTTGTGGCACGGGTAAAGCAGCTTAAAGCCGCTGATCCTGCCTTGGCCGATACGGTGGTTGGGCCAATGATCAAGGAAAAGGAAGCGCTGCGCCTGAAACAGTGGGTGGATGCTGCGGTGGATGAAGGCGCAAGTTTGCTGACGGGTGGCGACTTAAATGGTGTCATGCTGGAAGCCACCGTACTGGAAAATGTTGATTCAGAATCAGATGTGTACCAGCATGAAGCCTTTGGCCCGGTGGTTATTCTGGAAAAATACAGTGATTTTGATGAAGGGATAGCACGCATTAACCAGAGCCGTTTTGGCTTGCAGGCTGGCGTTTATACCCATGATTTGAACAAGATGTTCAAGGCATGGGATAACCTGCATGTAGGCGGTGTCATTATTAATGACGTGCCGACCTTCCGGGTGGACAACATGCCGTATGGCGGCGTCAAGGACAGTGGGCTTGGCCGTGAGGGCATCCGCGCGGCAGTGCTGGACATGACCGAGGAACGCGTGCTGGTGATTAAACAGTAAGCCGTATACTGGAAATTTAATGCATTCCCTTGAATAACAACTTGTTCAGGCGATTTAAGATAATCGGCAAAAACTAATTGGCACAAAGTGTGGGATACGCCATGAATTAACCGTGAACGCACAAGGCAGTTTTTTTGCCGTATCCCTACAGGGCAGTAAACCGGTTTTAGGTATAATCTGCCGGTTATTGATTACATCAGGCAAGGACGTTTAGCATGTCACAAGTGCGTGAAAACTGGTCAGCGCGCTCAGGCTTTATTTTTGCTGCTGTGGGTTCGGCGGTAGGTCTGGGCAATATCTGGCGCTTTCCTTATGTTGCCTATGAAAATGGCGGTGGCGCGTTTTTGCTGCCCTACCTGATTGCACTGCTAACCGCAGGCCTGCCTTTGCTGTTTCTGGATTATATTGTGGGGCACCGTTACCGGCGCTCACCCCCATTGGCCTATCAACAGATTACCCCGAAGGCTGAAACACTGGGCTGGTGGCAGGTGATGGTGTGCCTGTTTATTGGCATGTATTACGCCAGTGTGCTGGCCTGGGCGGCAAGCTATGTGTATTTTTCCTTTGGGCAAAAATGGCAGGGCAACCCCGAACAGTTTTTTATGCAGGACTATCTGCAAAGCAATGGCGGTAGCAGTTTAAGCTTTGAAATTATTCCGCACCTGTTTTTTCCAATTTTGGGCATGTGGGTGCTGGTGCTGCTGATTTTGTATCTGGGCGTCAAGCGTGGGGTAGAGCTGTCCAACAAGATTTTTATTCCGCTGCTGATTGTGCTGTTTATGATTCTAGTGGTACAGGCGGTACGCTTGCCGGGTGCGGTGCAAGGCCTGAATGCCTTTTTTACCCCAAATTGGCAGGCCATGACCGACTACAAGGTGTGGCTGGCGGCTTATGGCCACATCTTTTTTTCGCTGTCGGTTGGCTTTGGCATTATGGTGACTTATGCCTCTTACCTTGGCAAAAAATCCAACCTGACTGGCGCTGGGCTGGTGGTGGGGCTGGCCAATTCCTCATTTGAGATTCTGGCCGGGATTGGGGTATTTTCTGCGCTGGGTTTTATGGCGCATGCACAGGGCGTTCCGGTTAAGGAAGTGGTGAGCGGCGGCATTGGGCTGGCCTTTATTGCTTTTCCGCAACTGATTAGCAGCCTTGGCAGCAGTGGTGACTGGTTTGGTTTCCTGTTCTTTAGCTGTCTGGTGGTGGCTGGGGTGACGTCACTGGTGAGCGTGATGCAGGTGCCCATTAGTGCCTTTCAGGACAAGACTGGTTGCAGTCGCCAAAAAGCAGTGCTTGGGATAGGCGGCGGTACGGCACTGTTGTCGATTTTGTTATTTTCTACCGCCAATGCCATTACGCTGGTGGATATTATTGATCACTTTATCAACAATATTGGCATTGTACTGGGTGCGTTGCTGTCCATTACACTGGTGACGTGGCTGATGCGCAGCAAGCTGGATGATTACACCCGGCACAGCAACCAGATTTCCAGTATCAAACTGGGCAAGGTCTGGCAATTGCTGCTGACTATTGTCACGCCACTTAGCCTGCTGATTACGCTAGGCTTAACCCTGAATGGGCTGCTGGGTAGCGGTTATGGCAATTATCCGGGCTGGCTGGTGATGATTTTTGGCTGGGGCAGTGTGCTGTGCTGCCTGATTGGCGCATTTTTGCTAAAACATTTACTGCCGGTGCAAAAGCCGGTACAGCCCGCACAGGATGAGCCTCAAATCCAAACAGGAGAACAACCATGAATGGCAGTGCGCTGGTGATGATGGTATTGTCTATTGTCCTGCTATGGGGCGGCTTGCTGGTGGCTGCCATTCACCTCAGCCGTCATCCGGATGAGTAAACCGCGTTTTTTAGCTCATTAAAATGAACTGGGTGAACGGGCTGCAACAGTGGCCCGTTTGCTACCTGTAAGACCTGTCCGGCTTTGACCAGAATTACCACTAAAACCGGACACGTGGAGGCACGAGAAACCCAAACAACAGATCCCTAACCAAGTGAACTTGAAGTTTAAAAATTTCAGGTTCATGGTAATGATACAGCATGTTTGGAAGCTATTTCATGCCTGAAATTACAGCATCAACCCTATTTATTGCATTTGCCGTTACGCTGGCGGCTGGCCTTGCCACCGTGGTTGGCAGTTTTCTGGTACTGGCCAGCAAAAAGCCCAGTCCGCGCCTGCTGGCCTTTGGGCTAGCCTTTGCCGGTGGTGCGATGGTGTATGTGTCGCTCTCGGAAATTTTAAATAAATCCATTGCAGCCTTTAACAGTGTGTATGGCGACCGGCTGGGTTTTACTTATGGCACGCTGGCATTTCTGGCCGGGATATTTGCCATTTTGTTGCTGGACCATGTGATTCCCAACCCGCATCAGGCGCTGGAAACCAGTGATCCGTTATATCAACAGCACAACACGGCTTATATCAAGCGGGTGGGTTTGCTGACGGCAGTGGCAATTACCCTGCATAATTTTCCTGAAGGGCTGGCCACGTTTTTTTCCATGCTGGACAGTCCCGGTATTGGCGCCCCGCTGGCTGCTGCCATTGCCATTCATAATATTCCCGAAGGCATTGCCATTGCCGTGCCTGTGTATTTTGCCACCCACAACAAATGGTATGCCGTGGGAGCGAGCCTGATTTCGGGTTTGGCCGAGCCACTGGGCGCGCTAATTGGCTATGCCTTACTGGCCCCGTATTTATCGCAAACGGTATTTGGTACGGTGTTTGGCATAATTGCCGGGGTAATGGTATTTTTGGCGCTGGATGAATTGCTGCCCGCGGCCAAGCGCTATGCACAAGGCCATGAAACGGTGTATGGACTGGTCAGTGGCATGGCAGCGCTGGCCATTAGCCTGATTTTATTTAAGTGGTAATTGTTCATTGGTAGATCAGGCTGCCTGTACTACCCTAAAAATACAGAAGGCAAGCGCAGTTGAACTTGTACAGCGCAACCCATGCAGCTTGGGTATAATGCAGTTCCTGATTCATGTTAAGACCAACCAGCCGTGAAACTCATTTTTGCCGGAACGCCCGAATTTGCTGCCATTGCCTTGCAGGCCCTGATTGATGCAGGCCACGAGATTGTGGCGGTGTATACCCAGCCGGATCGGCCAGCCGGGCGTGGCCAGAAACTGACCCCATCGGCAGTCAAGTCGCTGGCGCTTCAGCATGGCTTGCCAGTGCACCAGCCCTTAAGCCTAAAAAGCAGCACCGACGAAGGACTGGCTGCCCAGCAACAGCTTAAGGATTATGCGGCTGATGTGATGGTGGTGGCAGCTTATGGCCTGATTTTGCCTAAAGCCGTGCTGGAAATTCCGCGCCTGGGCTGCCTTAACATTCATGCCTCGCTGCTGCCACGCTGGCGTGGGGCGGCACCAATTCAACGGGCCTTGCTGGCAGGCGATACCGAAACCGGCATTACCATTATGCAAATGGATGTGGGACTGGACACTGGCGATATGCTGTATAAAACCAGTTGCCCGATTGAAGCAGTGGATACCAGCAGCAGTTTGCACGACAAGCTGGCGTTACAGGGGGGGCAGGCCATTACGGCAGTGTTAACCAGTCTAGACACCTTGCAGGATTATCAGGCGCAGCGTGAAGTACAGGACGGCACACAAGCCAGCTATGCCCAAAAGCTGGTCAAGGCTGAAGCCAGAATTAACTGGCAATTGCCAGCGTCCGAGATTGATCGCCAGATTCGGGCTTACCAGCCATGGCCGGTGTCATTTTGCGAGCTGGCTGGGCAAACCTTGCGGGTGTGGTCTGCCAGGCCATTGGCTGAACCAGACCATCCAGCCGTTTGGGAGCCTATAATTGCTGGCAGCGTGATTGCAGTAGACAAACATGGCGTACAAGTGCTGTGTGGTGATCACACGGTTTTACAGCTGACCAGCCTGCAATGGCCCGGTGGCAAGGCATTAAATAGCGTACAAATGCTTCAAGCGCAAAAAATTATTACAGGACAGGTGTTTCAATGAGCGATCGCAATGATAACCCCACAAGCTCCAGCCGCAATCGTCCTAACCACAGCAACCACCCCATGCCGAGTGATGCACGCCGAAAAACAGACAACAAACACTTTGCGCATTTAAACCTGCGTGCGCGCGCCATTGAATTATTGGAGCAGGTTTACAACGGGCAATCACTCAACCAGATTTTGCCGGCTGCCATTGAGCATACCCCGGCCAAAGACAAAGGCTTATTGAATGAACTGGTGATGGGCACTTTACGCCACTGGTTTGCCCTGGATGCACAAATCAAGCCCATGCTCAGTAAGCCACTGATAGATGCGCGCGTGCACATTGCCTTATTGCTGGGCTTATATCAGTTATTGCAAACCCGTATTCCAGCGCATGCAGCCATTAGTGAAACTGTGGAAGCCATTAAACAGTTAAAGCTGGATAAGGCCAGTGGATTGGTCAATGCCCTGTTACGCCGGGCCAGCCGCGAAATGGAAAGCATTAATGCGCAGTTCATGGCCAGCCATGCGTTACCGGCATGGTTGTATAAAAAGCTTAAAAAAGACTGGCCGCAACAAGCTGGTCACATTGCACAAAACCTGCGTAATGCCGCACCGCTGACCTTGCGCATTAATAGTCGCGAGGGTACGCGTGATAGTTATCTGGTTGAGCTGAAAGACTGGGATATTGATGCTGGCGCTTGTAAATTGTCGGATGATGGCATTGAGTTACGGCAATCGGTGTCTATTGTGGAATTGCCCGGTTATCACCAAGGCTGGTTTTCCGTGCAGGATGAACATGCGCAATTGTGTGCGCAGTTCATGGGTGACTTAACTGGCAAGCGTGTGCTGGATGCCTGTGCTGCACCAGGCGGCAAGACTGCGCATTTGCTGGAAAAAAATAGTCCGGCCCTGCTGGTGGCCATTGATAATGATGAAAAACGCCTAATCCGGGTGCATGAAAATTTAGAGCGCCTGCAACTGGATGGCCCGCAGGTTCAGGTCATCACCGCGGATGCCGCCACCTGGCAGCCAGATGCAGGCTTCGACCATATTTTGCTGGACGCACCCTGCACCGCCACTGGGGTAATCCGTCGTCACCCCGATATTCGTCTGCTGCGCCAGCCTTCAGATGTACAACAAACTGTGCAGTTACAGGCAACATTGCTGGATCACTTGTGGCAGCAGCTTAATGTTGGCGGCACCTTGCTATATGTGACCTGTTCCATTTTAAAGCAGGAAAACCAGCAGCAAATGGCGTCCTTTTTAAAGCGTACTGCCAATGCAGAGTTAGTGCCGCTTGAACTGGAAAAATTGCAGCAGGATGCATCCTTACTGGATTTGCAGCCGAACCCCATCGAAGGTCAGCCAATGATAGGCCTGCAACTCTTGCCCCAGCAGCATGGCGGTGACGGCTTTTATTTTTGTGCTTTATTGAAAACGGCGTAAACCCAAGGCGGCATGGCAATATCAGAAATGCGGCAGCATATGTGCTGTATCATAAAGCTTAGTATTGCCATGCTGTTGTAAACCCAACTGATGCAAAATCTTAGCAGGAAAAGATGAATGGTTTAGCCCGATGCTCAGCAAGCCACTGGTTATGGGTGGTTCATGCAAGGCCGCTCTTAATCCCTACATCGTTTAGCGGCACCATTTTTGAATATGGATTAATATTCGGACAGGCAAAACCAGCCCGCTACGGCTGTGGCAACTATTTTGGAAAAATTCAAAATACGAATAATATTGAAAAGGCTCAGCTTTTTGATAAAAATAACTGTTGATATATTGATCAGCAAAGCCGCATACTACGCTTCAGCAGCCCTACAACAAAATTAACCGATTTAAACAAAAATTAACGTTGCGTTACCTATCTGTTGTATTGGTTATTTTATCGTAAAAGCATGTATCCCAATTGATAAAATTAACCGGATCAAATAAAGTTTATCCTGACACAATTGTTGCCTGTAATTTGCAATAGTTCACATTTTTCGTGAGGCGATCTCACCACCTTTAATAAACTGGAATGAGGTAAGGCATGCGCAGGCCTTGGAATCTAAAAAAACGGGTTAATAGAACAACGATAAAAACCACGGGACTAACCAGCCTGTTGTTACTGATCACTCAAGCAGTACAGGCCTTGCCGGTTCCCGGTAGCCAGATTACCAACATTGCCAGCGGTGATTATGTGGATGCACAGGGCAATATGCAGGTGATTAACTCCAACCCGGTATCGCTCACCATTCAAAAGGTGTATGCGCTGACCCTGCAACAAAACCAGCAACAAATTGCCACTCTGGGCGCACCGGTGGCTTTTCCGCATTTGCTGACCAATACCGGCAATAGCCCGGATCAATATTTGCTCACCCTGACCCAGTTAAGCTCGGCCTTTAGCATGACGGGCCTGTCGGTTTATGCCGATCGCAATCAGGACGGCATGGCAGATGACAATGTCAACCTGAACAACACGCAGATTAGTCTGGATTCCGGAGAATCACTGGCCATTGTGGTGGTGGGTTCAGTACCGGTTAATGCCACCGCGGCCAGCCAGTCCAGCCTTACCCTGCAAGCCACCAGCCAGCAAAGCCCGGCCTTAAGCCAGCTGGTCACCGATGTGGTGACCGTGGTGGATCAGGCTGTGATTAATGTGACCAAGTCGCAAAGCATCAGTACGGGTAGCAATGGTGCCATTATCACTTATACCTTTACCTATAATAATACCGGAACTGCTGCCGGGCGTTTGTCCTTGAGTGACTTGCTCAATGCCTCGCTGCAATATCAGGCCGGGAGTGCGGTGTGGTCGAGTGGCACGACATTAACCGATGCCGATGACAACGAAGGCACTGTAAATGCCAGCAACAGCGGTATCAGCTACCGGCTGGTGGGCAGCAGCCAGATTGAGTTTGGACTGGACAGCATTGCCCCGTTAACCAGTGGTTCGGTAAGCTTTAAGGCCGTGGTCCGTAGCAATGCCGACAAGAAAATTCCCAATACCGGCAGCTATAGCCAGTACAACGGCAGCAATACCACCCCGGTAAAAACCACTACCACCAATACCGTGGTGTTTACCCGGCAGGATATACTGGGCGTGGTGCTCAACAATACTTCGCTTGCCAGCAGCAATAACGGCAATCCGGCCAGCAGCCCCGATAACCTGATTGTTAAAAACGGCGTGATAGCGGGGCAGGATGTCAGTTTTGACAACTATGTCTGGAATACTGGCAACACCAGTGACACTTATAACCTAAGCTATTCAGCCAGCAACCTGCCTGCCTGTGCGCAAGTGCAGTTTTTTGCAGCCGATGGCCGCAGCCCGCTGAACGACAGCAATGGCGATGGACTGGTAGATACTGGTTCACTGGCCAGTGGACAGGCCCGGCTGATTAAGGTGGTGGTACTCACCACGCCAACCTGTAGCACTAGCAGTGTCATCAATATTGATGTACAGGCCCGTTCGGCCACCAATGCCACAGTGTCTGATCCGGTGCGCAACCAGATTAACCAGATTGCCAGTCAGGGTATAACCGACCTCAGCAATGCCAATGGCAGCGGTAGTGGTGTTGGCAATATTGACAGTAATGGCAATGCATGGCTCAACAAGCCGGTGGTGGCTGGACAGTCCACGGTATTTCCGCTGGTCATCAATAATACCGGTACGGGCAGCAATAACTACAACCTGTCTGTGTCTGCCAGTGCCATTAACCTGAATAATATTAATGCCGCCAGCAGCCTGCCAACCGGCTGGGATGTCAAATTCTATGATGGCGATGCCAGCTGTAGCACGCTGGGCCAGCAACTGGTGAACTCCGGCACTATTGCCGCCGCCAGTAGCAAGACCTACTGTGCGGTGGTGAGTGCGCCGGTTAATGCCGCACAAACCGAATTGCCGCTCTGGTTTGCCATTTATTCACCGGTTAACGGGCAGGGTGATGTCATTAAGGATCAGGTAAGCCTGCCACAGGCGCGTCGTCTTGAACTGACCAATGACCAGCAGGGGCAGGTGCAGGCAGGTGGTACGACGGTTTATCTGCATACCCTGAAAAACACCGGGGCGGTGACGGAAGGACAAAATAGCGGTGACGTATTACTCAGCCTGCAACCCCTAAATGTTAACGATGGCTTTAGCTACACCCTGTATTTTGATGCCAACAATAACGGCGCGCTGGACAGTGCCGACCCAATTGCCAGTGACTTGCGTGCTATTGCAGGCAGTGGGTTAAGCCCGGATCAGGCACTACAACTGCTGGTTAAAGTACAGGCTCCGGCCAGTGCTACCAACGGCATGCGCAGTCAGGTACAGATTATAGTCACGCCAACCGGACAGGTTGCCGGCTTAAGCGCCACCAGCGTGCAAAATACCGATACCACCACCGTAAATCCCAACCAGTTACGCCTGACCAAGGCACAGTCCAAGAATGAACTGTGTGCTACCAGCAATTTTGCCAGCCTGACCTACAGCACCAGTGGTGTGCGGGTGAGACCCAACCAGTGTGTGGTGTACCGGCTGACAGTACGTAATGAAGGCGTTGAGCCTGTGGATGCTGTGGTGATTCAGGACATGGTTCCCGTCTATACCACCCTGCTGACGCCGCCCGGTGTGAGTGTCAGTCAGGGCAGCGTTACGGTGAGCAATGGCCAGATTGCCGGTAACGTGGGCACATTGTTGCCGCAGCAGGAAGCCTCGCTGTATTTCTCCATCCGGGTTAATCCTTAAGGCGCTAGAGATTAAAGGTAGTTAAACATGATCACTTGTAATACTAGAGCGACTTTTGGTTCCAGACGGTTTTTGTGGGGGCAACTGAGTTTGCTGGCCATAGGCGTTGCCAGCCTGTTTTATAACGATGCCCATGCCGCACCGCTGGCTGGCACGATTATTAGTAACATGGCCGTTGGTGAATATAAGGAAGAAGGTTCAAGCGTGGTGCAAACCAGCCGCTCCAATCTGGTTCAAACCACCATTATTCCAGTCTATACACATACCCTGACTGCCAACCGCAGTGTGCAGGCCACCGCAGGCCAGCGGGTATTTTTCTCGCATGAACTGAGCAATACCGGTAACAGCACGGATCGCTACACTGTCAGCGCGGCCAATCAGACTGGCGATAATTTTGATTACAGCACCATTGTGGTGTATCTGGATGCTAATCGCGATGGTATTCCGGATGGCAATGCCATTAGCAACTATAGTCTGGCCGCTGGTGAATCAATTGGTTTGCTGATTGGAGCCACCATTCCAGCCGGCAGCAGTAATGCCGCGACTGGTGATGTCCAATTGACCGCCACTTCGCAAACCAGCAGCCAGTCCCAGCAAAATACCGACCGCAGCACGGTGAGCAATCAGGCCGTAATTCTGGTGCGCAAGTCATTTTCGGTCAGCACTGTCAACCAGAACCAGATTGTAACGGTGCGGCTGGATTATGAAAATCCGGGCGTGGTGGCCAGCGGGCAGGTCAGCTTAAGTGACACACTCACCGCTGCCCAGCTCTCGTATGTCAATGACGGTACAGAAAACTGGAATGGCCAGATTGTTAATCCGGCCACGGGCAGCAATGACCCGGCAGGCATTAATTATTATTTAAATGGCAACACCATTAATGCAGTGCTCAGTAGCGTTCCTGCTGGCGGCTCTGGCTTTATTCAATTTAAGGTCAGGGTCAATCAGGCATTGCCGGGCCGTATTCCCAATACCGTGCAGGTCGGCTACGACCACGACAGCAGTGCCGCAACAGCAGACATTAGCACCACCAGTAACACGGCCATATTAACCATTAGCCCCAGCTATGGTGTAGAAATCAACGGGATTGCAGGCAGTGCCAGTAGCGCCGCCGCAGACAATCTGGTAACAGCGCCTGCGGTTAGCTCTGGTGGCGAGTTACTGTTTAGAAACTATGTATGGAACACCGGCAATAGTGAAGATCGCTTTAACTTAAGTTTTACCAATGACAGCTTTCCCACACCGCATCAGGTCGAATTTTACCGTGCCGATGGCGTGACGCCGTTGCTGGATAGCAATGGTGATGGCATTAGCGATACCGGTTTATTGCAGCCCGGTGAAAAACTGGAAATTGTGGTTAAGCTGCGCACACCAACTACCTTTGCTGCCAGCAGTACCACCAGCTACAGTATTTTTCCAAGGGCGCAATCACTGGGCAATAGCAGCAAAACCGACACGGTGGAAGACCGGGGCAGCATTAGCATCACTGATGCCAGCCGCTTGGTGGATTTAACCAACAGCCCGGAAACCAGTAACAATGCTAGCGGTAACGGCAGCATCAGCAATGCGGGCAATCCGTGGAAAACCCTGACTGGCAGTTCGTCCGGTAGTGTGGTTTTTCCATTGTCGGTAAAGCATGCCGGTACAGCCACAGCGTATGCCTTGAGTGCTGATGCCGATGGCAATTTTAATACGGTGGACTTGCCGCAGGGTGTGGCTGCCATTCGTTTTTACCAGTCAACCAGTAATAGCTGTGCCACCGTGGGCAGTGAAATTCAGCAAACCCGCTTGCTGGCTGATGGTGAAAGCCAGCTGTACTGTGCAGTGGTAACCCTAAAGGCTGATGTGGCTACGGCCAGCAATGTGCCAGTGTATTTTAAGGTGGCCTCAACGACCTACGTAAGCAGTAACAATGCCAGCAATCCCGGTTTTGATACCCTGATGAATGCCATCAATATCAGCAGCCTGAACAGCATCGGCAACGTGGTGCTGACCCCGGACTTACGTGGGCAAATTGCACCAAACGGCACCATTGTGTATAGCCATAACCTGATTAATAACGGCGCAACTGCCTTAAATGGCAGCTATTATCTGGCAGTAACCAATGACCAGCCCGGTTTTGAAACCACCCTCTATTATGACCTTAACAATAATGGCGAGCTGGACAGCAATGACCTGCTGATTAACGGCACCTACAATATTAATGGCAGCATGATTGCAGCCGGTGCCCAGTTGCGGCTTTTTGCCAAGGTACAAAACACCGGTTACAGCGGGGTAGGGGTGGTCAATACCACCAGTATTGTAATGCGTGATGGCAATAACAATGCCATTGATAGCGTGACTGATATTACGACGGTTAGTGCCACCCAGATTCGCCTGTTAAAACTGCAAGCCAAGGATAACAACTGCGATGGCGTGGCAGAAGGCAGCTACACCGCCGCCACCTTGACCATTGGCCGCAATGCCGATGGTTCCGGCCAATGTGTGCTGTACCGCGTGACTGTACAGAATCAGGGTGCCTTGAATATTGGTGCCTTTAATTTCCGCGATACCACACCAGCCGCCACCGTAATGGCAATTGCGCCAGTGTGCAGCAGTTGCACGGCAAACACCATCAGTGCGCCAGCCATTGGTCAGTCCGGCAGTATTAGCGGCAGCGTTCCAGCCGTTGCCAGTGGCGCCAGCCATGTCTTTGAATTCGGGGTGCGCTATGCCGGCCAATAAGTTTGTCTGTAAAAATTTAAAAGGGTACAACAGCATGCCAGCCCAGCCTGTATTCGCCAGCCCAACTGGTAAAACCAAAAAAGCCGCAGCAATGTCAGGCGTGTTGTTCTCAGCATGGCTAAAAACGGCCATGTTACTTGTGCTGGGGATTAGCTCAGGCGTATATGCTGCACCGCCCACGATTGAGTTGTTCGCAGGGGGAGGTAATCCCTCGACAATGGGCCCTACCACGTCATCTCAGACCAACACGTATCAAGGTAATTTAAATAATCCTACAGATAGTGTGGCAACGACTTATACCCCAACTACTACAGTTACTTATACATTAGCTTCAACTCGAAATTCTTCACGCTACTCATCAGCTAGTGGAGCTTCTACTAATAACCCTGATCTTATGTTTGGGGGAACAGTAACAGGTAGTAGTAATGTTGTAACACAAGCGACGGTATATAGTCCGTTAAACAGCATTGGTGCGCCAACAAATTCAAATTTTGCGGCAACCCTACAAAATGCACCTTCTGGCTGTAGTAATGGTTCAACATGTTCCAGTGGCACAACAGGTGGTATAGATACTGCTTCAAATTATGGCTCAGGCATGTTTGCAGCCACAAAGGGTCTAATTGGCTCGGCTACTAATGGCCGCTATAAAATAGGTTCAATTACCGTAACGTTCAACCGGGCTGTGACTAACCCTATCTTACAGGTTGCGGGTCTGGGTGGTACTACCGGTAATCTGGGCTTGAGTGCTGAATTTGATCTGGTAAGTAACAGTTCACTAAATAACAGCATAGTCATGTCACGTCTGGCGGGTAGTAAAGAATTAACTGTTAATGGAGGCCGGATTAGCAATAATGCTTCAGCAATTAGTGCTACTACGGGTAGTGGTGGTGCCAGTGGCAGTATTTATCT
Source organism: Alkanindiges hydrocarboniclasticus (assembly GCF_001982605.1). Classification (GTDB taxonomy): domain Bacteria; phylum Pseudomonadota; class Gammaproteobacteria; order Pseudomonadales; family Moraxellaceae; genus Alkanindiges; species Alkanindiges hydrocarboniclasticus. The sequence goes on from NZ_MLCN01000014.1 coordinate 84,269, forward strand.
TCAAGGCCGCCGTATTACCACACTTACTTTTGATGTTTATATTCGGGGTGATGGCGGTGATACTAGCTGGGACTCTACAAATAGTGTAGCAGGTGACCGCTTTTTCTTTGGTGTGTCCAGTATTGAAGCGGAAAACGACCTAAGTATTACTAAAACCCAGCGTACAGATACTAGTAGTGGCAGTTTTGTTGGTACTCAGCTTGATGTTGTTCAGGGTTCGCCCGTGCAGTATCGTCTGATACTAGCCAACTCTACATCTATCGCAGTTAGCGGAGCGACTTATAGCGATATTATTCCTGCTGCCATTACCGGAGTAACTGTTGTTAGTACGACGCCAAGCAGCGGCACCACCTGTACGCCTAGCTTAAGCGGCAATACCATTAGTGGTACCTACAATGGCCCAGCAGGCTCTACCTGTACCATTATTATGCAGGGTACAGCATCAACAGTTGGTTTAGTTACTAATACAGCCACTCTGGTTGAAAATTCTACCGATCCTGACCTCAGTAATAATACTAGTAGTGTTAATACCAACATTATTGCAGCAACCAATCTGGCCATTACTAAAACTGGCACAAGCTCGGTAAAAGCCGGGCAACCTGTCAATTACACCATTAAGGTTTGGAACAAAGGCCCAGCGGCTGTTTCTGATGCGGTAATGACCGATGTTGTCCCTAATAATATTTCCGGGGTATATCTAAGATGTACTGCCACGGGCACAGCAACTTGCGGTACACATAACAGCTATGTCAGCGGTAGCAATACACGCACGGCCACCGGCATTAATTTGCCAGTCGATGCAACAGGTAATACCAATTATGTGACCTATACCATTTCGGGTCTGGCCTATCAAACCGGATCTTTTAGCAATACCGCCACGATTAGCTCTGCTGCGGTGCCGGAATCAAACAACTCGGACAATAGTGCGTCACAGGCCACCACGATTACTACCGATGCGCCAGTGACAACAGGTAGCCCAGCCAACCAATGTATGGCCGCGCAAGCCACCAATGTGATTTCACCTTTGGCATTTACTGGCTATTCTGATAATTCCATTACCCAGACTGCCAATTTAACAGTCAATAGTGCAGGTACAGGTTATGGCATTGCCACCAATGGTGCTATTACTGTCAATGGTCGTATTGCCTGGTCTTATGGTATCCCTCGTATTACAGGGGCTACTTTAACGATTTATATCAATGGAACCGCCTATGCAGTAATGACCACGGTTGGTGCCAGTTCAAATGGTGATCAGGCCACATGGACAGCGCTTAATGGTGCCAGTATTACTCCAAGTACCGTGGCTTTGGGTTCTTATGGCAATGTCAATACATCAGTACCTTTTACCTTGACCTTACCCACCAGTGTTACCAGTGTGACTTCAGGCTATGCAGAGTTTAAAAACATCAGCCCGACTGGTTCCAGCACTGTAGCCGGAGATGATATTGGTATTGCCGTTGATTCCATTCTGCAATGTCAAAAACCCATTGTTAAGATTGCCAAGATTTCCAATGGCGGTACAGACACCTTTGGCTTTACCGGCCTAAGTAACCTGAGCAATAGCAGTGGCACGGCAGTGACTACAGACAGTGTCACCACAACCGCTGCGGCTACTGCAAGAACTTCCACCCAGACCAATTACGCTACGGCAAATAATACAGCCGTGGGAATTACTGAAAGTGCAGTTTCTGGCTATAGCCTTACTGCGGCCAGTTGTACTGATGCCAATAGTGCAGTCACTGGTAATACTGGCAGTTTTGGTAATCTGTCCGGCACTACCTTAACCATTCCGGCTGCCAATATAAAATATGGTGCCAACCTGACCTGTACTTTCACCAATACCAAGCAGCGCAATCTAACCTTACGAAAAATCTGGGTGAATGCACGCATTAATGATGCTGCCACTATTACGGCAACTGGTTTAAACAGCTTTGTATCCACCGCCAATACTGCCAGTGAAACTGACACAGCCGCTGCACAAGCGGTTACTGTCGGCAGTACGGTGACTTTGGGCGAAAATATCTCTACTGGTGCGGGCTATTATAATGCCGCGCTGAGTTGTACCCGTAACAGTGATGGTGCCGCTGTGAGTGTAACTGGCACCAACCTGACCATGCCGGACGCAGATGTCACCTGTGGTTATACCAATAGCCGTAAAACAGCTAATTTGACCCTGCAAAAAATCTGGGCAAATGCCAAGATCAATGATGCAGTTACTGTTACGGCAACTGGCCTGACCAGCTTGTCTGCTGTGGCCAACACAGCCAGTGAAACCGATGCAGCCGCAGGCCAAACCGTATATGCCGGTGACAGCATTACGCTGGGCGAAAGCTTTACTGTAGGTAGTGCCAGTAATTACAACGGTAGCCTGGCTTGTAGCGGCAATGCCACGGCGCTAAGTGGTAACGTATTAACCGTAAACACAGCAGATAACGCCATTACCTGTAGCTATACCAATAGCCGGATTGCCCAGCAGTTAAGCCTGTCCAAGCTATGGCAAAATGCCGTCAGTGGCCATACCGCAACGGCAACCACCACGGGCGGCAGCAATAATCCTACCTTTAGCTCCACCTCAACTGGAAACAACACCACAGCGGGTAGCGCAGTCACGGTGTACGCTGGCGATGTTGTCACCCTGCCAGTAGAAACACTGGGCGGCGGTGCCAGTACCGCACAGTACAACAGCACACTGGCCTGTAGTGGTGGCACAGCCTTGGCCAGTGGTGCAGTGGCACGCAGTATTACCATTAGCAACAGCACCACAGCAACCGTGTGTACCTACACCAATGCACGCAAGTCTGCCACATTAACACTGGCCAAAATTTGGTCTGCTGGTAGCATTGCAGGCAATACTGCCACGGTGAGCAGCAGTGGTTTTGGCAACAATGCAAGCTCTGGAACTTCCACTGCAACCGCAGCAGGCAATACCACCACAGGCACTAGCGTTGCCGTGTATGCCGGTGAAAGCGGAACCATTAGCGAAACTTTTGGTACAGGCACGGCCAGCAATTACACTGCAACCTTGGCTTGTAGCGGTAACAGCACCGCGCTAAGTGGTAATACCCTAACAATTAATCCAGCTGATACTGCCATTAACTGTAGCTACACCAATACAGTTATTGGGGCAGACCTTGCCATTGATAAAACTGGTACTAGCGGTGTGACGCAGGGCAATACGGTCAGCTATAGCATCAAGGTATGGAACAAAGGCCCAGCCACAGCCAGCAGCAGTACCTTTACTGATACTGTACCTACCGCCCTGACCAATGTCAGCTGGAGCTGTAGTGCCAGTGGCAGTGCCGTTTGTGGCACAGCCAGCGGCAGTGGTAATGCCATTAGTGTCACCACAGGGGCATTACCGGTCAATGCCAGTAGCACCGCACCGACCACAGGCAGCTACCTGACATTTACCGTAACAGGCACAGCCGGTACGGCAGGTAACATTAGCAACACAGCCAGCATTGCCGTGACTTCAGGCACTGATCCGGTAAGCAGTAATAACAGCAGCAGTGCCAGCACCTCAATTAGTGCCCCGGCTGCGATTATTGCCGACACCCCGCAAAAAGAAGCCCGTTTTGTGATTAGCCCTAACCTGCCGACTATTTATCGTGGGCAGGCGGGTACCCAGTTGGTTACCATTAGCAACCAGGGTCCGGATAATGCCACGGGTACCGTAGCAACCTTCAAGCTGCGTACCCAGACCGGCATTACGGTGACCAGTGTTAAAGTTGCAGGTGGGGCAAATTGTAGCCTGTCTTCGGGTGAGTGGTCATGTCCGGTGGGCAGTGTGGCCAATGGCGGCAGCTTCCAGCTAGAAGTAGGCTATGACACCACTACTTCTGCGGCGCTGGGAACGGCCATTCAGGCAGATATCCGGGTTAGCAGTAATGAATTTAACCCTGGTAGCGGGGTGGGTGAAACCCTGTACAAAGTCTGGGGAAGCAACACAACCAATGAAATCCGCCCCAATGGCGCATTTTGGGCAGGCTTTAAAGGCCCGCAGGGAGCCACCCCGGCCAGCGGCTACGATGATGAAACCACTGCCATTATTAATGCATGGCCATTGACGCAGGCTAGCCCAACCGGAAGCTATCTGGTGAGTGCTGTCTCGGGAGCCAACAACAATATTTATGCTGCTTCCAGTACCAATGCCAGTCCCATGATCAACCGTATCATTACCAGCATGAGCACTGATCCAGCCCGTAGTGTGACCTTGCCATCATTGGATTCTACCAGCGCTGGTGATAACCGCCGTGCCTGGGAATTCAGGACAGGAGTGTTTGTACCACAGGCTACCAATGTAACCCTATGTATTGGCAATACCTCGGTTGGCATTGATGATGGTGCTTATATCATGCTCGATGGTACGAGCATCGGGACACAGGACAGCTATGCCCCGGGCGGTTATGTATCGGCCACTGTGGCATTTACAGCGGGTTACCATAGCCTGAATTACCGGATTCTCAACCAGAACACCTATGGCGGTTCTTCTGAGGTGGCTCAGGGTCTGTACGGTGCCATTGGTATTTTGTACAACGGCACCTGTAACGTCGCGGGCTACGATGCCTGGGTGAATACTCAGATTCCAGCCAGCATCAACATTGTGGAAAAACAGGTCGTCAGCATTACCGGTCAGGTGTTTGAAGACAACAGTGGCAGCACGGCAGTGAGCAGCAATGCCTACAATGGTGTCAAAAATACCGGTGAAGCAGGCATTGCCGGCAGTTCAGTGAGCATTACCAACTGTAATAGCAGCAGCATTGCCACCACGACCACGGATGCCAATGGGGATTACAGCTTTAGCCTGTCACCAACGGATTTGCCAGCGGGTAATTTCTGTATTGCGCAAACCAACCTGACGGGCTATTCCTCAGTCAGCGGCACGACGGGTTATAGCCGCGCCACCGATAGAATTGTCATTAGCAATACGGCTGCAACCAGTTACGGCAATCACAATTTTGGTGATGCCCGCTTAACTGCATTGCTGAGTGAAGATGGACAGCAAACCATTAATGCTGGTGGTGTGGCGGATTATCCGCATCGTCTGACCGCACAAAGTGTGCTGACCATCAGTAGTTTAAACCAGACCACCTCACAGCAACCGGCCAACAGCAGCGACCAGAGCTGGCAAGCGGTGGTGTACCGCGACAGCAACTGTAATGGCAAGGTCGATAGTGGCGAAAGCCTGTTTAGTCAAAGCCTGCCGTTAAGCCTGAAAAATGCGGAAGAGGTGTGTCTGGTGCAGCGGGTGTATGCCCCGGCAACGGCCAGCATGGGCGCGCAGCATATTGGCCAATTGCAGGCCAGCTTTAGCGTGACTCTGGCAGATAACAGCCAGATTACCGGCAGCAGTCTACAGCGACAGGACACCACGCTATTGGGCAGTGCTGGTTTAACGATGCAAAAAGGTGTGCGCAGTGTGGCCAGTTGTCCATCCACCGCAGCGGATACCAGTGGCTTTAGTGTGCAGAATCAGGTGCAAAGTGGCGGTTATCTGGAGTATGAAATTACCTACCGCAATAACACCACCAAAAACCTGGTTGATGTCAGCTTAAAGGACAGTGTTCCGACCGGAACTGTTTATAAGTCAGTGTCATGTTTATCCAGTCCATCGGGTAGCTGTAATGCCAATCATAACAATGGTGCATTACTCTGGCAGACTGGCGGAACATTACTGCCTAACCAGCAGGGCAAGGTTCGCTTTTGTGTGCAGGTGCCTTAATGGGCACCTGTATGCAGCTCAATAACTACAGCTCTACATCTTTAGTCTAAAGGGTCTTGAAAATTTACCAAAAGAACCGGCGGTTTTGCCCCAATTTGGGGCTTTCCCTACCAGTGGGTAATTAAAACATGCCGTCCATCTGTATATTATTTGTGTAGTTAAGTAACAGTGGAAATTTTTTTGTTAAAAAGCTATATTTGTTCGTAATATTGTGACGTGTGCAACATTTTGTTGCACATTGACGATCTTTTTATCAATAAAGTGCTAGGTTCCTGAGGTAACAAGAGTTTTCGTTATCGTGATGCTTAGCCTTGGGAGTAATTATGCGTGCATTGAGTTACATTGCAACAACAATGGCAGCAATCGCATTCATGTCTGGCATTGCACAGGCAGAAGCACCAGCCGCCAAGCCACCGGTTTCTATTGAGTTGTCTGCTTACCAGATGACCATCAACCAGAAAGGCGAAACATCTGCCAAGCCGGTTAAGCAAGCCAAGCCAAATGACATTATTGAGTACCGGGCAACCTATACCAACAATACGGCAAAAACCATTAAAGGTCTGGTTGCGACCTTGCCTATCCCTGCGGATACCCAGTTTTTAGCAAAATCTTCACCTGCGCAGGCTCAAGCCAGCACTGACGGGGTGAATTTTGCAGCGATGCCATTAAAACGCAAAACCGGCTCGCAAACCGTAAATGTACCATTGCAAGAGTATCGTGCATTACGCTGGACCATTGCTGAACTTCCTGCTGGAAAATCCATCACTGTGACAGCTCAAACTCGCGTCAATAGCACTATTCGTGCCGTTGGCCAGTAATTTACCCGTCTAACAAACAACTAGGGGCAACAAGATGTCAAAGCACATCACACTACCGCGCTTAAATCAACTGGCTGCGTCCATTGCAGTCGTTGTCGGGGGTCTGGCGCTTGTACCTGCAGCACACGCTGCAGCACCAGCAGCAGGAACCAACATTAGTAACATTGCCAGTGCATCGTATACCGATGGTGCTGGTCGTAGCCAGACTGTAACGTCCAACGAAGTCAAGACGACTGTTATTCAGGTCGCCAGCTTTACACTGGAAGCGGACCGTTCTACCACGGCTAACCCGAATGGCCAGGTATCACTGGTTCATACCCTGACCAACACGGGTAATGGTTCTGACACCTTCACCATTAACACCGCAAACGTTAATGCTGGCGATGATTTCGACTTTGCCAGCATTAAAGTTTATGCTGACAAAAACGGTGATGGTGTTCCTGATAACACCAATAACCTGAGCGGCCAAACGGTTGCCCTGAATGCAGGTGAGTCAATTAATCTGGTTGTGGTCACCACCACGCCTTCAACTGCAACTGCCCTGCAACAAGGCCAGTTGACTATTAGCGCAACCACCAGCGTTAGTGGTACAGCAGCAGCTGACCAGACCAAAACCAACACTGATACGGTTAACGTCACCAGTAATGCAACGATTGTGCTGACCAAGTCTGCCAGCGTTTCTGCCGTACAGGTTGGTGACACGGTTGAATATACCTTAACGTATAAAAACACCGGTAACACCACAGCAACTGACGTTATCGTTACTGATGTGATTCCAGCAAACCTGACCTATACTGGTAGCAGTGCCGTATGGAGTGGTTCAGCAACGGGTCTGACCGATGCCAGCGCCACTGATGACAACTATGATTTTGGTGTTACTCAGGCTGGCCGCTTAACCTTCAAGATTGCCAGTGTTGCGCCAAACACCACCGGTACTCTGAAGTTCAAGGCAACAGTTGATACCACTGCACCAGCAGGCGACATCATTAACGTGGCAAATGCCAGCTATGATCCAGATGGCAACCCAGTCACCAATGATACAGAAACCACGCCGTCCAACCCGAGCAAGGTAACTGTAGCAGCCACTTATCTGGGTGCAATCAACGATTCGTCAACCGACAACTATAACGATGCTGGCCGTACCGGTACCTTGACTGATACACAGTCACTGACCATTGCACAGGGCCAGACTGCAACGTTCAATACTTATGTATGGAACCGTGGTAACAGCACTGAAAGCTATAACCTGACTGCGATTACTGCTGGCTTGCCAGCGGGTACGATTGTTCAGTTCTTCAAGGCTGACGGTGTAACCCCGTTAACAGACACCAATAGCGACACCACGGTTGATTCTGGTCCTCTGGCACCAGCTACCAGCCAACTGGTTGTGGTTAAAGTAACTGGTCCAAGTACTTACAGTGGCAATGGCAGCGTAACCGTAACTGCAGATCCGGTAAACAACACCGCAATTGCTGCAAACGATACCACCCTTTTAAATGTGACTGTAACGGCTTCTACCGTTGACCTGACCAAAAACGGCAGCACTCAGGCTGTTGATGGTGATGGCCCGTATGATTCCAACACCATTGTACAAACTGCAACTATAGAAGCGGGTCAGCCTGCTACCCTGCAACTGGCTATTACCAACGACGGTACCAGCCCGGACAACTTCAACCTGTCTGTTGATCCTGCCACCCTGCCATCAGGCTGGACAGTGACTTTCTATGAAGCTGATGACACCACTGGTGCATGCTCTAATACCGTGATTACCAATACCGGTACAATTGCTGCTGGTGCAACCAACAAGATCTGTGCGGTTGTTACCCCGCCAGCCAATGCGCTGCCAGGTAATACCGATCTGGTGTTTGTGGTGAATTCTCCAGCGACCGGCCTAAGCGATAGCTTGAAAGACCGCGTAATTGTTGACGAAAACCGCAGCTTTGTATTTACCCCAGACCGTAATGGTCAGGTAGCGCCAGGCGGTACTGTGGTTTATACCCATACCCTGAAAAACACTGGTAACGTGACTGAAGGTGATGCTGCTGGTGAATTACCAGTTGCGGTAAACAATACACTGGCAGGCACTAACACCACCTTGTTCATCGACCTGAACAATGACGGTATTGCACAGTCCAATGAGCAAATCGTTGGTGGTGATATTCATAGCGTATTGCCAGCCGGTTTGATCCCAGGCCAAACCATCACCCTGTTGGCTAAGGTTGAATCTCCTGCCAGCGCAACTGATGGTCAGCAAGACGTTGCTGTGATTACTGTTACCCCAACAGGTGCCATTAATGGCGAAGCTGCACCGACTGCCCTGAAAGTAACTGACACCACCACCGTAAACGATGGTCAGGCCCGTCTGTTAAAAGAGCAGGCGCGTGATGCTGACTGTGACGGTACAGAAGATGCGTCTTATACCACCAGCACCATCAATGCCAAGCCGGGTGAGTGTGTGATTTATCGCATCACTGCAACCAACGACGGTAGTGTTGGCGTAACCAATCTGGTCATCAATGACTCGGTACCGGTTTACACCACACTGGCAGCTAACCCTGCACCAACCAATGACGCAACCATCGGTACCATTGGTGGCGCAACCACAGCGGGTTCTACAGGCAACGTCAGCAACAGTGTTGGTTCACTGGCACCTGCTGCATCTGCGCGTCTGAAGTTTGCTGTACAGGTTAACAAGTAATTGATTTTTATTGATTACTTGAAGTAATTGTGATTGCAGGCATCATTAAAAAATGGTGCCTGCAATTCTGTCTGGCGACTTAAAAAGGTATATTGCTGTGTTGCGACATACGAAAAATAACGCATACCAAGCGACATTCTTGCTGTCTACTCTCACGGCTTCGGTTTTAATGGCGCAGCAGGGTTATGCTGTCACGCCTGTTATTCCGGCGGCTGGCGTAGGAATCAAGAATACAGCATATGCTACTTATATTTCTCCCGAAGGGACTTCGGTTCAAACCCAGTCCAATACTGTGCAGGTTGATGTTGCTGCACTGTTTGCCATTTCACTAAGCCAGCCGCCTGTTCAGGAAATAGAGGCCGGTGCCCGTGTGGTATGGCTCAACACCCTAACCAATACCAGCAACACCCAAGCCAGCATCAATATTGAAAAACTGGCAGCCAATGGCTTAAGCAATATCAAGATTTATGTTGATAAAAACAAGAATGGCGAATTTGACGCCAGTGATGAAGTCCTTAGCGGTTCCATTGTACTTGACCGTCTGCAATCCATTAATCTGTGGGTGGTTGCTACGGCATCGGCCAGCTTACAGGACAAACAGCAATTAAAGCTGCCTATTAAGGCCGTGGTGGTTGAAGACAGCAATGTCACTGCAACTGCAACAGACAGTCTGGTGGCGTATGTGCCGGAACTGTATGCCAGCAAAAGCGTTGATCAGGAAACCTTTAGCCCCGGCAGTGGCAAAAGCTATGACCTGAACTATACCCTGACGCTGGAAAACAAAGGCTCACAGGCCATTCGCCCTACCCGGGTTTTTGTTGACGGGCAGGCACAGGACCTGGTGATGCTGATTGATTCACTGCCAGCCAATACCATTTATAAAACTGCCCAAAGCAGCAATCCCAAAGCGCTGATTTTATTTAAAACTGGTGATAATACTTATACACGCCAGCAGCCGGCTGACCTAAACAGCATTAATGATGTGATTGTGGTGTACCCGGCAATTGAAGCGCACAGCGTTGAGCGGGTACAGCTTAGCGTGACCATGAACACCAACATTGCCAGCACCACCTTAAACAACCAGTTTCAGGTTAAATACCAGCTGGCCAGCGGTGAAAAAACCACCCTGTCCAACATTGCCAAAACGGTAGTGTCCGGCAAGTCTGCAATTACCAACAATACTGGCAACTACAACCGTATTCTGGCGACGGGCAGCCTGAACAAACCCTTGTATATTTCTGCTGACAGTGCGGTGTGCAATGCCAGCCGTACCGTAAGTGATCAGGTTAAAATCCGTATCAAATCCACAATCACTGGTGATGTGGTTGAAGTGGTTGGGGTAGAAACCGCGCCAAATAGTGGCCTGTTTCACTACCAGCTGGCTACGGTTGAAAGCACCACGGCCAATCCGAATGACCAGATTCTGCAAACAGTCAAGCGGGACAAGGTGCTGGTTAGTCTGGTGAACTGTCTGGATGCTAGCGGTAACGCAACGGCTAGCATTGATGACGTCAATACCAGTGTATTGATTGACCCTTATGGCATTGTATTTGACGCCAAAACTGGCAAGCCAGTGGTGGGTGCCAAGGTGACGCTAATGGATGCCAGTGGCAATCCGGTTGGCAATAATGTGGCCTTTAATGTCAATGCGCAAACTGGCGAACTCATTCCAATTCCAGCTACCCAGCTGACCAATGAACTGGGCGAATTTGTTTACCCGCAGGTGATTGCCGGCACTTATAGCCTGCAAGTAGACACTTCAACCATTCCCGGTTCAACCAAATATACCTTTGTTAGCGACAAAGCCGTTTATCCGAGTTTTTCCAGCGACAAGGCCATACATCCGCAGTGGTCGTATGGCGGCAACTTTGCCCTGAATAATGGCGATCCAGCGCTTAATATTGACATTCCGGTTGATCCGGTACTGTCCAGCCCAACCTCACCGCTGTTTGTGAAAAAAGTTGCCACGCACACCACCGCAGAACTGGGTGACTTTGAAGAATATACCGTGACCGTGGCCAACCGTGGTGAAACGGTAGCGCAGGAGGTATCCATTAAGGATACCCTGCCACGCGGCTTTATTTATGTGGCAGGTACGGCACGGGTAAACGGGGTTAAAGTTAACGATCCGCTAGGTGGCAAAGGCCCGTATTTGACGCTGGGTCTGGGTAATCTGGATGCCAATAAAGAAGTTAAAATCCAGTACCGCGTGCAGATTGGCCCCAATGCCTTGAATGGCGATGGCATTAACCGCGTGCGCGCCCGTGATGCCAGCGGCGTGGAGTCCAACGAAGCCTCGGCCAAGATTGAAGTCACCCCCGGCGTGCTGATGTCAGATGCCTTTATTGTCGGCAAGGTCTTTATGGACTGTAACCGTAATGGCATGCAGGATGCGGGCGAGCGTGGTGTTCCCGGCATTCGCCTGTTTATGGAAGATGGCAGCTATGTCGTCACCGACCGTGAAGGCAAGTATGACTTTTACGGGGTAAGTGCCAAAACCCACGTACTCAAGCTGGATCGCAGTACCCTGCCGGGTAATGCTGAAATGGTATTGCTGGGCAACCGCAATGCCGGTGATGCCGGAAGCCGTTTTGTTGACCTGAAGCGTGGCGAGTTGCATCGTGCCGATTTTGCCATTGCCGATGGTGCAGGCACCTGTACCCAGCCGCTGGTTGAACAGGTTGACAAGCGCAAGGAAAAAATTGAACAACAAAACCTCAATCTGGAACAGGTACTGCGTGCCGACCTGTCATTAGACCCGCTGCGTTATAGCGTGGGCGATGTGCGCAGCCAGCCGGCCAGTGGCTGTATCAGTGCGCAGGGCGTCACTGCCAACTGTAATATTGAACTGTCCAAAGACCAGATTAAAGAATTGCGTGCCGTACAGATTGAACCAGTCAAGGCACCGGTGTTGCTGGACATGGAGCAGGCACTGGCTGAAGCCAACAGCAACCAGCTGGCCATTTTAAACTTAAACGACGGCCAGACCCTGCCATATGCGCAAACCACCATTCAGGTGAAAGGCGTGGCGGGTGCAGTTATTGAACTGTGGGTCAATGGCCAGCAAATTGATGACAAGCGCATTGGCAAAAAAGCCATTCTGCCGGATTTCCAGATTGCCGGTTTTGACTATATCGGCGTGGACCTTAAGCCGGGCAAAAACCAGATTGAAGTGCGCCAGCTCGATAGCATGGGCAACCTGCGGGAACAGCAAAAGATTCAGGTGATTGCACCGGATCAAATGAGCAAGCTGGCCTTGAGCGCGCCCAAGCAGGAAGCGCAGGCCAACGGTTCTGATGTGTTCAGTGCCGTGCTGAAAATTGTCGATCACCATGGCACCATGGTGGCCAGCCGCACGCCGATTACGCTGCAAAGCACCATTGGCCATATTGGGCTTAAAGACCTTGATGCCACCCAGTCCGGCATTCAGGTGTTTGTGGAAGGCGGAACGCTGCTGGTGCCGATTACTGCACCCAGTGAAGCTGGCGAAGGCACCCTGAATGTCACCAGTGGCATTTACAATGCCAACCTGCCAGTGCGCTTTTTGCCTGCGCTGCGTCCCATGATTGCAGTCGGTATTGTTGAAGGGGCAATTTCCTTCCAGAAATTTGATCCCAAGCAGTTAAGTCAGGTTAACCGTAACGATGGCTTTGAAGAAGAGCTGAATGATCTGGCCTCCAGCAATGGCGGTAAAACCAACGCGACTGGCCGCGCGGCTTTATTTTTAAAGGGCAAGGTTAAGGGCGAGTACCTGCTGACGCTGGCCTATGATTCCGACAAGGACAAAAACCAGCGCCTGTTCCGCGATATCCGTCCCGATGAATATTATCCGGTGTATGGCGATGCGGCGGCCAAGGGATTTGATGCGCAGTCCACCAGCAAGCTATATGTGCGGGTTGACAAGGGCCGCTCTTACGCCATGTATGGTGATTATGTCACCCGTACCGACAACGATGAAGGCTTGTCCTTAGGCCAGTACAACCGTTCATTAACTGGCGCGCGCACTAATATTGAAACCGATCGCGCCAAAATCACCGGCTTTGTGGCACAAACCAATGCCACCCAGATTGTTAATGAACAGCGTGGCTTGGGCATTACCGGTCCTTATTCACTGGGTCAGGTCAGCAGTGATGATGTGCTGCGCAACAGTGAAAAAGTGGAAGTGATTGTACGTGACCGGAATAATCCGGGCCTGATCATCTCCCAGCGCACACTGGCACGCTTTACCGACTACGAAGTTGACACCTTTAGCAACAGTATTTATTTAAAAGAAGCCGTATCCAGTGTGGATAGCGACTTAAACCCGATTTACCTGCGCATCACTGTTGAAGCCGATCAGGGCGGTGAAGAATATACCGTGGGTGGCGTGTCCGGCTCGGTGAAGCTTGGTAATAATGTACAAGTGGGTGGTTCTTACGTTAAAAGTGATGACCCACTGACTGACGAACAACTGGCCAGTGTCAATACGGTGATCAAGCTGAGCGAGCGTGCCAAGCTGGTGGCTGAAGTGGCACGCAGTGAAAATACCATTGATCCGGCCAACAGTTTATCAAACATTAATGCCAGCACGGCAGCAACCGGTGAGCAGTCGGGTAATGCAGGCCGGATTGAGCTGAATTACAGCATTAATAATATTGAATTGCGGGCTTATCATAATCAGGCAGATCGTGGTTTTTATAATACCGCTTCACCGATTACAGCGGGCCGTAAGGAAAGTGGTATCAAGGCGCAGGCCCGGGTGGAAAAACTGGGCCTAACCCGTTTTGAAGCCATTCGGACCGAAGATGAAGCCAATCAGGGTGTGCGTCAGGGCATTTCCGCCAGTGTGGAACGTGCCTTAAACCGCCTGATGTCACTGGAACTGGGTGTGCGTTACTACGAAGAAACCGTGAGCGCCGCCAGTGCCAGTACCGTGCAGGTGACTCCGTATGACGGCACTACAGTACGCGCCAAGCTGAACAGTGCGCTACCGTGGGAAGGCTCCAATGCCTTTATTGAATACGAGCAGGACATCAGCAATGCGGATCGCCGGATTTTTGCCTTGGGTGGCAATTACCAGATTAGTCCAAAAGCCCGCTTGTATGCACGTCAGGAAATTATTTCCAGCATCAATGGCCTGTATGAACTGAACGACACCCAGCGCCGCAACACCACTGTGGTAGGGATTGACAGCAATTACAGTCAGGATGGTTCGGTATTTAGTGAATACCGGGTACGCGATGGCATTAGCGCGCGCGAAGCCGAAGCCGCCATTGGAACACGTAACCGCTGGCAAGTGGCCAAGGGCATTTATGCCAATACCAGTTTAGAAAAAGTCAAATCCATTGCCGGTACTGACAACCAGTCACTGGACAGCACGGCAGCCTCGGTTGGCGTGGAATACCTGACCAACCCGGACTGGAAAGGCGTAGCGCGCTTAGAGATGCGCTGGGCAGATCAGTCGGATACCTTGCTCAATACACTGGGTCTGGCTTACAAGCTGACCGATGATGTCACCCTGCTGACCAAAAACGTGTTTAGTCAGATTGACAACAAGGGCGATACCACGGGTGACCGCGTGATTGACCGCTTCCAGATTGGTGCGGCCTACCGTGACTTTGACCAGAACCGCTTTGATGCGCTGACCAAGCTGGAATACCGTTATGAAAATGACGAAACCAACCTGTACAGCCCATACCTGCGCAACGTGTATATTTTGTCCAACCATGCCAACTTCCATCCTAATCGCAAAACCACGCTGTCCGCCCAGTATGCAGTCAAGTATGTCAAGGCAGACTTTGAAGGCATCAAGTCTACGGGTGCCACCCAGTTGCTGAGTGGCCGTGCCATGTATGACATCAGCGAACGCTGGGATGCTGGTATCAATGCCGGCCTGCTGTGGAGCGATGCCAGCGAGGGTCGTCGCCTGTTGCTGGGTGGTGAAGTCGGTTACCTGTTGGCCGCCAATTTGTGGCTGTCTGCCGGTTATAACTTCTCCGGTTACAAGGACAAGGATCTGGCAGATAGCAGCACCACCATTCAGGGGCCTTATTTACGGTTCCGCTTCAAGTTTGATGAAGACCTGCTGAACTTTGACCACAGCAGTGTCAATAAATCGCAGGAGCCAGACGATGCAGGCCACTAAGTTGAAAGTTCTACTAACGGCCTGTATGACCAGCGGTTTGGCATTGGCCATGCCTGCCATGAGCCAGCCGATAGCAAATCCGTCTGTTGCCCAGACAGGGCAAAACAGTGTCGCTAAAAGCAGTATCACTCAAAAGCAAGTGGCTCAAGATGGTATGGCAGTGCTGCAACAGCGGGTTGAGCCATTTTTGCAAAGTAGTGATGCGCTAACCCAATACCATGCGCAAAAAGCACAAATGTGGCTGACCTATGCGGCTAACCAGCACAGTGAAGGCAGCTTAACGGCGGCTGAACAGCAGGCACAGGCGCAAGCATTACAACTCATTGAACAGTTGGAACAACAGCAGCCTGTTTCTACTACCACGCCAGTGATTCAGGCATCCAAAGTCATGCGTCGTGATTTATGGGTCAATGCCGAATTGCTCAAGCAGCAAGCAGGGTTTGACTGCGCTCCCACCGAAATCGCACAGGCTGAAGTGATGCTGGTGTGGGCCGCTGCCGAGCATTGTGAGCTGGGCTGGCGGCATTCGCGTGAGCTGTTTGCAGCGGCCGAACGCCTGATTGACAAAGCGAATTATCAGGTGGCCAATTGTCATGCTACAGCGCAATCACTGGCTGCCCAGCCTTTACCAGTATGGAACAAGGCCAGCTATCCCAGCCTTGAGCAGTTAAATGGCACAGAAAAAGGCTGTCATGGGGTGATTGGCCCATGGCCGTTGATTGCACCAGCGTTGGTGGCTCAACCGGAAGCTCCGGTTATAGTCGCTACCCCAGATGCGCCAGCGGCTGAGCCAACAGCGCAGGAAGTTTTACCCAATGTGGTACATTTTGCACTGGATCGTGCCACGCTATCGCCAGCCTCACAACAGGTGCTGGGCGATATTGCCACTGTGCTGGGCAAAAACAGCAATTATTCACTGACTCTTTATGGCTATACCGATGCCCGTGGCAGCACTGCCTATAATCAGGACCTAAGCCAGCGCCGCGCAAGCACAGTTGAAAACTTTTTAATTCAGCAGGGCGTTGCTGCCAGCCGTATGGCCAGTGTTGCTGCTGGTGAGCAACAGTTGATTACCGACCCTGTTGCAATCAAGGGCTATGCCTTAAGCCGCCGGGTTGCACTGGTTTATGCCAGCCCGGATGGCCAGGAAATCAAGACCACCGGCCAAACCAGCGACTTACAGCTTGAGCGGTAGTGCTGGCTGCTGGCTATAGGCCTTTGAGATAGGTTTTGTTAGAGAGGATTGCTCAAGATAGAGTGGTTTGGTCGTCTAGGGATTGATCGCATTATCATCAGTAATAACATCAGGCACGTTTTTTGTTGTTTTGCCAAGTGCCTGAATTTTTAATTTTAGAATCTTCTTTTACTATGTTACTGGCATGATTATCGTTGGCATGGTCATTACTGGCACGCCTTGGCTTGCTGAATTACCTGCAATGCCGCCAGTTGCTGGTTGAGCGCAGCCGCAGCTTGTGGTGTTGCTGTAGAGGTGGTGGCAGCCAGTGAACTGGCCTGCTGTGCCATTTCTCCTGCCTGCTGAAGGGCCTTAACATCCACACCAGCCAATGCGCCTACCGAGGCAAACAGTCCACCGGCCTTGCCCAGCATGCCTGCGGTTTTGCTCACCTGATTTTCCTGTGGGGCTGCCTGTAACTGCTGTGCCAGTGTTCCTGCCATAACCTGTAAGCTGGCACAATCCAGTGCGGCATAGCTTTGCATCAGCTGGGAATGATCTGCAGCCAGTTGTGCCGGGGCAGGCGTTGCTACCGGAACATTGGCGCTGTTTCCACGCACAGTATTAACCGCCTGATTGACCTTGCTTAGGGTATCCAGCAGTCCGGCATGTGCTGTGGTTGTGCCTGCTATCATAACAATTAGGGCAGCCAAAAAAGACTTGTTCATTGTGTTCATCCTGAACGGTTGGGTTGAGTTAAATGGTACGGCGCTGCCAGAAAATTCCTATCACCCAAACAGGGGGGTGGACGGTTTTTTTCGGGCTTGTTTCATAAATTTTTCAATCTCCCGTGTTAAGGACTTTCGTAAAAATACAGACAACTATAGAATGAGCGCTTTCTTTATTTAGCCAAGGCTTTTTGCCCAGCCGTCGGAGTACTTCATCATGAGCAATGACAATCTACGCAAATATTCATCTCAGGTGGTCGATGGCGTGGAGTGCGCCCCAGCCCGTGCCATGCTGCGCGCGGTGGGTTTTACCGATGAAGACTTTAAAAAACCTCAAGTGGGCATTGCATCCACCTGGGCTAATGTCACGCCATGCAACATGCACATTGACGGCTTGGCCCGTGATGCCGAAAGCGGTGTGAATGCCGCCGGTGGCAAGGGCGTAATCTTTAATACCATCACCATTTCTGACGGCATTGCCAACGGTACCGAAGGCATGAAATATTCCATGGTATCGCGCGAGATTATTGCCGATTCCATTGAAGCCGTAGCCGGTTGTGAAGGCTTTGATGCACTGGTTGCCATTGGTGGCTGTGACAAGAACATGCCGGGTTGCATCATGGGCTTGGCGCGCTTAAACCGCCCGTCCATTTTTGTGTATGGCGGTTCCATTCAGCCGGGCAAGGGCCATACCGATGTCATTTCAGTATTTGAAGCGGTAGGCCAGCATGCCAAGGGCGAGCTAAACGAAATTCAGGTCAAGCAAATTGAAGAAGTGGCCATTCCGGGGCCGGGTTCCTGCGGTGGCATGTATACCGCCAACACCATGGCATCTGCCATTGAAGCACTGGGCATGAGCCTGCCGGGTTCCAGCGCGCAGGATGCCGTGTCACAGGAAAAACAGGATGATTGTACCCGTGCTGGTGAAGCGGTACTCAACCTGCTGCGTCTGGACATTAAACCCAGCGACATTATGACCAAGGCTGCGTTTGAAAACTCCATTAAAGTCGTGATTGCGCTGGGCGGTTCCACCAATGCGGTGCTGCACTTGATTGCCATGGCGCGTACCGTGGATGTGGACTTAAGCCTTGACGACTTTGTACGTATTGGCAAGGACACCCCGATGCTGGCTGATGTGCGTCCATCCGGTAAATACATGATGAGTGAGCTGGTGGCCATTGGCGGAATTCAGCCTTTAATGAAGCGCATGCTGGATGCCGGCATGCTGGATGGTTCCTGCCTGACGGTGACGGGTAAAACACTGGGCGAAAATCTGGCCAATGTGCAGGATTATCCGGCGGATCAGCAAATTATTATGCCGTTTGATGCACCAATCAAAAAAGATTCTCACTTGGTGATTTTAAAAGGCAATCTGGCCTCAGAAGGCTCGGTGGCCAAGATTACCGGTAAGGAAGGCTTGCGCTTTGAAGGCCCGGCCCGTGTGTTTGAAGGTGAAGAAGGGGCTATGGCGGGTATCTTGAATGGTGAAGTCCAAGCCGGTGAAGTGGTAGTAATTCGCGGCGAAGGCCCTAAAGGCGGCCCTGGCATGCGCGAAATGCTCAAGCCAACCTCAGCGATTATGGGCAAGGGTCTGGGCCAGTCGGTGGCACTGATTACCGATGGCCGTTTTAGCGGTGGTAGCCATGGTTTTGTGGTGGGCCACGTGACGCCAGAGGCCTTTGAAGGTGGCCTGATTGGTTTGGTCAACACCGGTGACCGCATTAGTATTGATGCAGAGACCCGTGAAATTACCCTGCATGTGGATGACGCCGAACTGGCGACCCGTCGTGCCAACTGGACCCGTCCGGCGCCTAAATATACCCGCGGCGTGCTGGCCAAATATGCGCGTCTGGTGTCCAGTGCATCTACCGGTGCATTAACGGATATCAATCTTGATTAAATACCTCGACTAAAAGATTGTAATTTGCTGACTGAAATTGGCAATCAAAAAATGCCCTGTCATGGTTTGTTATATGACAGGGCATTTTTTGATTTAAAAATCCGATTGATCAGGATTCACCTTAGCTAAAAAATGGTATCGAAGAACCCTAAAAATACTGACTATTTGGGCCGTACCAGCTCTACCTGTTGCGATGGCTGCAACTCAATGCCTTGGCGCAATTGCCGAATGGTAGCCTGTAAGGCCTGCGCTACCATTACGGCTTCATCCTGTACTGCCTGATCCTGATCCAGTGCTTCATGGCTTTCGGCATAGGATTCATAGTAGCCAATATAGCGATCCAGCCGCCCCTTAAAGCCAGCGGCAATAAAGCCCATCCAGTCCAGTTGGTCACACAGGTTGCGACGCTGTGCCTCAACGCCAGCCACATCGCCATGTACCATCACGGCATAGGCACGATTTGGCAAGTGCTTGGGATAATCCCAGCCGTCCAGCTCAATTTGTTTGGCTTTAATGGCTTTTTTGCCATGGGTACTGCTGGGGTCAGTATTGCCACCATCAATACACACCAAGCGATCCATCAGGTTTTTAAGGGCACCGGGTGACTGATACCAGTAGGTGGGCGTCACAATCAGCAGGCCATGCGCCGCCGCCAGTTTGATATAAATGTCATTCATCCAGTCGCCGGTCTGGTTGAGGGAGTGATTGGGATAGCAGCTACAGGGAAAATGGCATAACGGCATGGCTGTAGCCACGCAACCCTTGCAGGGGTGAATGTTCAGGCCATATTCAGAGGTCAGGCGGCTTAAATCAATGACATCACATACCGTTCCCTCACGTTCAAGCTCTTGTCTGGCAATATTGGCCAGTCGCCAGCTTTTGCTGACTTCACCGGGGCAGGTGTCATCATTGCGATGGCTGGCAATGATAATCAGCACCTGATTAGGTGTATTTTGATCCTGCTGGGTTTGCTTGGCGGTATCAATGGCGGCCTTGGTGTCCAGCCATTCCACCGCAATTTCATAGTCCGGGTCGGCATAGCCAGCACCGGCAGCACGGGTAACCGGGGCTTTGCGGCCATCCTGATAGTTTTGCCAGGCAATCTCTTCCAGTTGGGCAATCTGTGCACTGGCTTGGTCAAAGCGTGGGTCGGCAAAGGACTGGCGAAAACGCTGGCCAAATGTCGCACGATCCAGATGACCGCCGCCTTGTCCCGTGCGGGGAACCGGCGCGGCGCGGCGCGGTTTGGTGGTGGAATTGGCAGAAGCTTCGGGTGACGACATAATAAGCGTATCAATTGAACAGGTTATGCCTATCACAAACTGAAAACTGCTGAGTTACTAGCCATGCCCGGTAAGGAATTGTTGTGGTTAATCACTATATATCTTGCTGAACAGTGTCCCTGATGTGGCACAATAAATTTTTTAACCCGGTTTTTCACCTGCTAAACTTGCGTCATTGCCATTAGTATTCTAGATTGATAACCCTTAACAACTGCTGTGCAATCCTAAGGAAATATTCATGTCGCTGGCGCGAAGGTGGTTAGATCCAATCCGTTCCCGATGGTTTTTTAACCGGCCTTACCGGCAGCGTCACCTGTCTTCGCGCAATGGCATTACGGTTTACCTGCGTTTTGATGATGCCTATAGCTATTTGCTGGTGCAGTTGTTGCCACAGCTGGAAGAATTACTGATTCCGCGCTTAAAGCCATTAAAAATTGTCATTTGTACTCAGGCCAGCTCGCCGCCCAATGGTTTAACGGCACAGGCCTGGCAGCGTTATATGCTGGACGATGCCGCTGCACTGGCCGCGCAGCATCGCTTTGTATTTGATGTGAATAACCCTGCACCTACCAGTTTGCCCAGTGCGGCCCTGATTCAGCAAGCCACCGATATCTTGCAAACCTCACCCTTGCGCGGCACGGATTACCTGCATTTGTTGCAGGATATTTTTCACATGCTGTGGCAAAACCAGCAGGGCAAGCTGAACACCCTGCACTATATGGCAACGCGGCGTCCGGCCAGCGCGATATCTGCCAAAAGCTCTAGCCATGATACCCCGGCAATCCGTTTTATGGATGAAGCCATTCCCAGTGGTTTTTTGCTATTTGGCGGACGGCATTACCGCGCCATCGATGATTTTTTAAGGCTAACCCGTCGCTTAAAACAGCAAAAATTACTCAATAACGAACCAATTTTTTTAATCAATCACATTGAGTGGGGCGAGCATCTGGTCAATGACCCGGAAAGCCTGAATGAAGTGCAGGCGCTGCATGCCCAACTGGATATTTATCTGGCGCTGGAAGACCCGGTAAGCTGGCTGATTCTGGCGTATATCAAGCGTGAACTGGTGGATTATTACAATATCAGCTTAAACGTGCATCCCTTGCCGTATCAGGGCCGTGATGAGTTTGACTGGGGCTTGATTGCGCGTTTGTCGCGGCGTACCGAAGTTGGCATTGCGCCATTTTGCCGGCCTACGCAGGCGGCTACACTCAATCTGGCTCATATTTTATATCGGGTGGATGAAGAACAGCGCAGTGAAATCCTGCTGGATTTGCTCAAGTGCATCTGGTGCAAGGGGCTGGATGCCAGCTTTGCGCCGCATGTGCAACGCTTAACCAGTATGGCACTGGAGCCTGCATCACCCACGTTGCTACCTGTAGACTTGCCGGAAATCCAGGCCTGGCTTGATAGCAATCAGCTTGCCTGTAATGCCTACCAGCAGCCTGACCTGCCAGTCATGGTGTTACAAATTGGCGAACAACGGCAGGTGTTTAACAGCCTGTATCGGGTCTGGCGCATTGAAAGCCTGCTGGCTGAGGCGCTGGAAGAAAGCTAGCCTAATTTTCTAAAAACCAGCTTTAACATATCAAGAATTTCTTTTCATTTGTTCAATTTACCCTGACCCATTGCTTTAACGGGCATTAGTCAGGGCTTGTCGTTTATGATTTTTTTGGCGAAACCCACATGGTAATCAAGGCACGAAACACCACCTCACCTTGCGTGTCCTGAACCACAACATTGACTTTATATTCACCGGCTGTAGACCAGTCTATGGCGGATGCAGGCGTTGCGATTGCAATCAGGTCTGTTTTGGCTTTTTTGAGGTATTCAACCGTCATTCCATTGGGAATCCAGCGGTGGGTCGCAGGCACTGTCACTTCAGTCATCGTGCCGCCCGCCAGTTCTGCCATATTGCACATGGCAATGGCATGTACCGTGCCCAGATGATTCAGTACTGCCCGGCGTTTAGGCATGCTGATTCTGCAATATTCTGGCCGTAATTCCTCAAACTGGGGACTGATACTGCCAAAATACGGTGCCTTTAAACACAGTAGACGGGAAAAAGTCCATTTGCCACCCGGCTTGGAGGCCAGATTGCGCCATATCGTTAACGTGCTGTTTGCTTTACTCATGATGTTCTCCTTTAAAAATACCCATTAGTGATGGCGGATATTCATGGTAATACGTGCAGTAAATACTTCTTGGCCTGTGGTATCGGTAATGGTGACAGGAACGTCTACATCGCCTGCGCTGTTCAAGTCAATCTGGCTACCATCGGCCACGGCAATGACATCTGATTTGGCTTTGGCCAGATAATTTACCTGCATGGCTTTGGGAATCCAGCGCGCACCATCAGGAATGGAAACATTGGTCATCATGCCCGCAGCCAGTTCGGCAGCATTGCATAATGCAATGGCATGCACCGTGCCTAAATGATTGGTAATTTCGCGACAAAACGGCACCTGAACGGATGCAAAACCTGCACGCAGGTCAGTTAGCAACGGATTAATGGTGCTGAAGTAGGGCGCCATTTGACAGGTCATTTTGCTAAATGCTTCAGGGCCGGTACTGTTAAACATGCCTAACACTTGATTCATGAGGGTTCCTTAAAACTGCAATATTCATCTTTTGGCAAATACAGAATTATATTCTTTATTAGAACATTATTCTGTATTTGGCAAGCTGTCAAGAGATTTGCATTTGGCGTAGACTTCATATTTGCCGTATCATTATTTTTTTGATGTGTGATAAGAATGGAAACATTGGAACTTCTGGAGCGCCACTATCCGGGACGGAGAGCTGAGCTAAAACGCATCATTTTGGAACAAGCCCTATGTTGCTTTAATGAACAAGGCATTGAAGCGACAACCATTGAAATGATCCGTGCTGCCTGCGACACCAGCATCGGTGCGATTTACCATCATTTTGGCAATAAGGAAGGGTTGGTTGCTGCCTTGTTTTTTACAGCACTAGAGGATCAGGCAAAGTTGCGTGCGCAATATCTTGAAGATGCACACACCATGCAGCAGGCGGTGCATGCGCTGGTTTATAGTTATGTGGACTGGGTGGATCAGTATCCTGAATGGGCTAAGTTTCAGTTTGCTGCGCGTTTTTCCGTGGCGCGAGGCCCGCATCAGCAAACGCTGGTGGAGCGGAATAAAACAAGGAACAAGCAACTGTTCCTGCAATTTGCTCAGTTGTCGCAAACGCAGGAACAGAATGAGCAGAATGATTTGCCGGCCGAGTTGTTGCCTTCACTGATTATTGGCCCTGCTGAGAACTATTCCCGCGCATGGCTATCGGATCGGGTCATCAAAAGTCCAAAGGTGTATCGGCAGCAACTGGCTGAAACGGCGTGGCGCGCAATATGCAAATAGCCTAAGTTTAAAACCGTTGAAAATCAAAGGTGCAGGTTCCAGTATTTTTAAAATAATTGATCAATAGCCATTGGCATTACGAGTTTCAACAGCATGCTGACAATCTTTTAAAGAGCGGTAGGCATAAACTGACAACTGGGTTGTTTCCAGCTTAAGGGCATCCAGATTGGCACCGAAGGCATTTTCTGACACGGCGCATTTAAACGGCTTGAGCTTAAAGTTACTGACAGGCTGGCAGCTTTCTTCAATTTCAGTATCGGTAAAGCCGCTGAGGGTTTGTAGCTTCAAGTTTGCACAGCTGGTATCAACCTGATGGCTGGGTGAGTTGTTTACTGCTGTGGCATGTGCTGTTATATCAGGGGTTGTGGCACCATCAGGTTGCTGCGCTGATTGAGCAATTTTGGGAGGGTTTGTTGCATCATCCGGTGATTCATTAGATGTTTCTGAACAGGCTGCCAAGGTTAAACTTACCAGCAAGCCTGCTAAAGCCATTAATCCTGGCATGACCTGAAACCTGATCTGCACCTTAATCTTCCAGCCGGGCAATCATGCCTTCAACATTGGCACGCCAGTTGGGATATTCCATACTATTTTCCTGCCACAGTTCATTGAGTTCTGACTGGTCAGACAGGACAACTTTAAGCCCTGCCAGCACCGCAGGCTTAAACTGATCCACGCTATCCCTGCTTTGCTGATCCAGCCATTGTGCAAAGGTTTCGTCATTCTGCTCATAAACTGTGCCATTGAGCAGGTAATCCAGGATCACCCCCGCAATAATGATTTGATGCGCCCGGTCATACTCCAGGTATTCTTCATCGTCCGCAGTCATAAGAACTTGTTGCAGAAAATCCTGTACCGTGCTGTCCATGGCTTCTTCCATGGCATCCAGTGCAGTGTCATCCTCAAAAATTCCAGTGCCCCATGCACCCATACGATTCTCCTGTGTTTAAAGTAGATCCTAATCAAGCAATGATAGCGCAGGTTTAGCAGTTGTTTAATGGGCCAAACCTGCTTTTCCGTGTTAACCCGTATTGCGCAAGCCAGCGGCAATGCCCGCAATGGTTACCATCAGGGCATGGTCAAAGGTGTTGTCGTCATGCTCACGGCGGCGCTGCATCAGTTCGGCCTGCAACAGGTGCAGCGGCAAAATATACGGCGTGCGTACATTGATCGAGCGCTTTAGCACGGATTCATGCTGCAACAGGGCAGGCTGGTCAATCACTTCCAGCAGGGTTTGAGTGGCACTATCCAGCCTGCGCCGTAATTCCTTGCCCAGCTCAATCAACTGTGGATCTTGGGTCAGGCGTGATTCATAGTAGGCTGCAATGGCCGGGTCGGCTTTTACCAGAACCATTTCCAGCATGTCCAGCAGGGTCTGGAAATATGGCCAGTGCTGGTTCATGTCTTCAATGGTACAGCGCTGGCCTTCTGCCAATGCGGTGCGCAAGGCACGTCCGGTTCCCAGCCAGGCTGGTAGCATCAGGCGCACTTGTGTCCAGGCAAATACCCACGGAATGGCGCGCAATGATTCTATGCCACCACTGACTTTACGGCGTGCCGGACGTGAACCCAGCGGCAGCATTTGCAGTTCCAGCTCGGGGGTTACGGTACGCAGATATTGAATAAACAAGGGGTTTTCACGCACGGTTTGCCGATAGGTAGCCACCGAAACCTTGGTCATGCTGTCCATCAGCGCACGCCATTCCGGCTTGGCGGCGGGCGGCGGCAATAGCGTGGCTTCCAGCGTGGCACTGGCATACAGTTCCAGATTGCGCAGGGCAATCCCTTGCATGCCAAACTTAAAGCGGATCATTTCACCCTGTTCGGTTACCCGGATTTTGCCTTTGACTGAACCCGGCGGCTGTGACAGCAGGGCCTGATAGGTCGGTGCGCCACCGCGGCTAATGGAACCACCGCGCCCATGAAACAGCGTAAGCTGAACGCCATGCTGCTCGGCCACTTGCATCAGTTGTTCCTGCGCGCGGTACTGGGCCCAGTTGGCGGCCAGAAATCCGGCATCCTTGGCCGAGTCGGAATAGCCAATCATGATTTCCTGTTTAGCTTGTTGTTTAGCTTCCTGCCGCGCCTGACCGTCACTGCTGGTAATGGCCTGCTTGTACCAGTCAATCTCCAGCAGTTGCTGTAAGCTGCTGGCTGCATTGTTCAGGTCTTTTAAGGTTTCAAACAGGGGCACCACCCGCATGGGCCGCGCAATTTCAGCTTCCTTTTGCAGCAACATCACTGCCAGCACATCGCTAGGGTATTCCGCCATGGAAATCACATAAGCCCCCAGCGACTGATGCGGCTGGCGCGCCAGCATGTCAAAGGTGGCCATGACTTCCTGCACATTGTCCGACCAGCCGCTATGCGATTGATCCACATGCAAATCATGCGGCAACAGGGGGCGCGGGTTATTGAGTTCCTGCAATAAAAACTGCTGGCGCTGTGCTTCATCCCATTCCAGGTAGGAGCCCAGTTTTAAATATTCAGTAATGGCATTTAGCGCCTCGCGGTGCCGTCCCGATTCCTGCCGCACGTCCAGCTTAAGCAGTTCAATGCCAAAGCAGGATACGCGCCGGATCAAATCCAGCAACTCGCCATTGGCCACATCCTGCATGTTGCAATCCACCAGCGAGTCATAGCACAGCAGCAAGGGTTGCAGCAGCTCATCGGTATCATGGTAAACCGCACTGTTATCAGCCGGTGCGCTATTGCTCATGGCACTGGAAAAACCACTGTTTACACCCTGATCTACACGCTGGCCTGCACCACGAATCTGGGCATGCAGCCAGTTACGGGTGTGTTCTAGCCGGTTGCGCACCGTGCGCAAAATATCGCGGTAGGGTTCGCGGGACTGTTCGCCAACCACCTCGCGCAAGGCGGCATTGCAATCTTCCATGGATAAGTCCCAGCGCAGGGCATCCACGTCGCGCCAGTACAAATCAGCGGCCTGCCAGCGTGACAGCAACAGCACTTCCTGCGTCACCTGATGGGTGACATTGGGGTTGCCATCGCGGTCACCGCCCATCCATGAGGCAAATCGTACCGGCGCATGGGTGAGGGGCAAATGCTGTCCGGTGTGCTGAAAAATCACAGCATCCAGTTCACGCATAAACTGCGGAATGGTAAACCACAGGGTTTGTTCAATGGCAGTAAAGCCCCACTTGGCTTCATCCACTGGTGTGGGCTTGTGGCTACGGATTTCATCGGTATGCCAGGCGGCAATAATCTGGCGCTTGAGCCGCTCCAGCACCGCCTGTTTTTCCTGCATGGTTAAACGCTGTTGATCCAGAATTTGCAGGCATTCGGTAATATCATCATATTTCTGGATTAAGGTACGGCGGCTGATTTCGGTGGGATGCGCGGTCAATACCAGCTCAACATTCAAGTCCAGCGCCGCTTGCCATAATTGGTCGGGCGTACAATTGGCTGCCAGCAGGCGTGGAATCAGCTCTTGCAGCGAACCGGCTTGTGCGGGCGCATCTTCACGGCTTTGCCAGTCACGGCGGCGGCGCACCCGGTGATATTGCTCGGCAATATTGGCAAAGTTTAAAAACTGGGTAAATGCCCGTGCCACCGGCAACAGTTCCTGTTCACTTAAGTTGGATAGCACCTGATCCAGTTGTATTTTGGCCTGTTCATTACCATCACGGGTTTGCTTGGCCAGATGGCGGATTTGCTCGACTTTTTCAAACAGGGCCTGTCCCACCTGCTGCTTGAGGGTGTCGCCCAGCAAATTGCCCAGCAGGCGCACATCATCCCGTAGCGCCGCGTGCGGATCGGTTTGGTCACCGTGGTGTTGAGTGGCGCTGTGTTGACTGGCATGGGAATCGGCAAGGTCGTTGGCATTAAACATAGGCACTCCGCAGTTAGGATTTTCAAACCATTTTTCATGAGTCTGGTTTGAATATATGCCAGTTTCAGACCAGCTTAAATTTTTAATTGCAAATTATTTTTACCAGCCTCACACCCCCATACAGCACAAGCGATGCATTTAGCCTGTTTAAAGCAAATAAACCAAATTTAAATTTTAGAGTAATTACTCTAGATTTTAAGCATCAAATGAATTATCTTCAATTAGAGCAATTACTCTAATTATTGGTAAAACAAAATGCACAACAACAATGAAACCACCACCATGCCGCATGGCGCACCGCTGGGCAGCTACTTATGGACCCAGCGTAGTCATGGTCGTTTAAGCATGAAAGAAAAACAGGCGCTAATCCGACGCGCCTTGTTGCCCAGCATGACGCAGTTTTTCAGAACCATGCTGCATCTGGATCAGCCCAAAATTGACCTGACCTTAAAGGGCATTGCGTTACCGGATAGCCGTTTTGTCAGGGAAGCCATCCGTGAGTTGGAAGCTTGTGCCACGCCGGCACTCATTGGCCATTCATGGCGTACCTATTATTGGGGGGCGGCGCTGGGCCAGATCAAACAGTTTGCATTTGATCCTGAAAGCCTGCTGATAGGCTGCCTGTTCCATGACCTTGGTTTTACGGATGCGCATGGCCAATCACCTGCCGGACAGCGTTGTGGCTGTTTTACCCTGGCCAGTGCCGAGGCTGCAAAAACATGGAGCCGGAAAGTAAACTATCCAGCAGACAAGGCTGACGCGGTGGCAGACATGATTTGCCTGCACATGAATGCGCATCTGGATGAACAGGAAAGTGTGGAAAGCCGCTTACTGCAACAGGGTGCTGCCTGTGATGTGATTGGTGCGCGGTTTTATCAGCTCAACAGTGAGTACCGTCAAGGCGTGCTACGCAAATATCCGCGCCAGGGTTTTGATCAGCAATTTAGCCAACTAATTGCACAGGAAGCAGCGCGTAATCCGCATTCACGCACGGCTTTGCTCAAACAACTGGGCTTGCCACTGATGATCCGGCTAAATCCGTTTAAAGATTAAGCCTAACCTCCAAAGCAGCTTATGGCTGGCAGGCATACGCCCGTACAAAAAAGGCAATGTTGTCCTGTGCCAGTTGCTGTTGCTGGGCAGGATTGGGTGCCGCCTCTATATCAAACAACACGCGCATATGACGATGACCACAAAACAGGCTTAAAAAATGCTCGGCGGCCTGCTGGCTATTCAGGATCGTTAGCTTGTGCTGGGCATGCGCCCGTTCCAGCAGTCGGGTCATGTGGCTAAGCACCCGCGTTGGCCCGGCGGCAAAAAACTTGTGAACCAGCTTGGGATTATGCTGGGTCATGCTGCACATCAGGCGGTGCAGTTCCAGCCCTTCCTTGCTGTAAATAATCGACTGAAAACGCAGGGCAATGCGGCCAAGCGCCGTTTCAATGGTCATGTCGCTTTTTAAGTCAAAATCCAGCGCAGGCAACTGGTTTTCACAGTGGTTTTCCACCGCAGCAATAAACAGGGTTTCCTTGTCGTTAAAGTGGTTATACACCGTGAGCTTGGACACCCCGGCGGCCAAGGCGATGACATCCATACTGCTGCCTTCGTAGCCCAGTTTTAAAAACAGGCATTTGGCGGCATCCAGAATGGCTTGCCGTTTGGCCAGATCCTTTGGCCGGCCCGGTGTGGCCGTGTGACGTAAATTGCTCATGCGTAACCGCTTGCATCCTGACGTGGCATATATGCAGTAATTGTACCCGATTTAACCGATCAAATTACTGTACTGATTGGTTTACTTTATTTTATAAACTCATTAGTATAAAAATTAGCAAAATTTAACAAATGAATAGTAAATCATGGGTCACAACACGAAATCTGGCGTAATGAACCACCTTGGGGAACGGCTCATGCGCCGTTTGGGAACGCAACTGCGGGCCAGTCTGCTAACGGCAGGCGTGGGCATTGGGCTGGGTGCCGGGCTTGCCGCCTGCCAGAAAGCCGATCCACCTCCAGCACCATTGCGGGCCGTGATGGTGGCCCAGCCCATAAGCAGCAATAGCGGGCAAAGTAATTATTCCGGTGAGGTTCGGGCACGGCAGGAAGCCGATTTGTCTTTCCGGGTGGCGGGCAAGGTTACCCAGCGGCTGGTGGAAGTGGGTGACCGGGTTCGCAGCGGGCAGGCTTTGGCCGTGCTTGATCCGACCGATGCCAACCTGCAACTGGGTGCCGCACGCGCGCAACTGGACAGCGCATTGTCGGTGGAACGCACAGCCAAAGGCGAGCTGGAGCGCTATCGCCAGTTGTTGCCTGCCAATGCCATTAGCCGCTCGCAGTTTGACCAGATTGAAAACCAGTACAAAACCGCGCGCAGCAATGTACAGCAGGCGCAGGCCAACTTTAATGTGGTCAGCAATCAGGCCAGTTATTCCACCTTGCGTGCCAATAAAAGCGGGGTAGTAGTGAGCCGAAATATTGAAACCGGACAGGTGGTGAGTGCTGGTCAGCCCGTGTATCGTCTGGCACTGGAAGGCGAGCGCGAAGTGCTAATTGGCGTACCTGAACAGATGATTGAGCAGTTTAAGCCACGCCAGCCGGTACGGGTGTCGTTGTGGTCGAATCCGCAACAATTGCTCCCGGCCTATGTGCGTGAAATTTCTCCGGCAGCCGATGCCTCGCGTACCTTTGCAGTACGGGTGGCGTTTGCCAACGCAGGCGCACCCGTCAAAATTGGCCAGAGCGCACGCGTTTTTGTGACTACCAGCAGCAGTAGCCCGGCCTTGGCTGTACCACTGGCTGCTGTAACTGCCGAGAAGCAACAAAGCTATGTACTGGTGGTCAATCCAGCCAATTCCACCCTGGTCAAAAAACCGGTACGCATTGGCGCCTATGGCCGCGATAGTGTGCCCGTACTGGCCGGTTTAAGCCCACAGGACTGGGTGGTGATTGGCGGCGTGCATTTATTGCAGCCGGGGCAAAAAGTGCGTGCGGTGAATCGCAACAACCAGCCTGCTTTTCAACAGAATGCCCAGGCAGTTGTTCAGCCAGCACTGGCCAAAAAGGACTAGATCATGCGTTTTAATCTGTCTGAATGGGCGCTCAGCAACCGCCAGCTGGTGCTGTTTTTTATGATTTTGCTGGCCATTATTGGCTTTGTGTCCTATAGCAAGCTGGGGCAGAGTGAAGACCCGCCATTTACCTTTAAGGTGATGGTGATTCAAACCTACTGGCCAGGTGCCACAGCCGAGCAGGTGTCATTGCAGGTCACTGACCGTATTGAAAAAAAGCTAATGGAAACCGGCGAATACGACAAGATTATTGCCTATTCACGGCCCGGCGAATCCATGATTACCTTTATGGCGCGTGATTCCATGCGCTCCAAGGATATTCCCGACCTGTGGTACAACGTGCGCAAAAAGGTGGGTGACATCAAGCAAACCCTGCCGGTTGGTGTGCAGGGGCCATTCTTTAATGATGAGTTTGGCGATACCTTTGGCAATATTTATGTGCTGACCGGTAAGGATTTTGACTATGCCGTGCTCAAGGAATATGCCGACCGCGTGCAACTACAGTTACAACGGGTCAAGGACGTTGGCAAGGTTGACCTGGTCGGTTTGCAGGATGAAAAAATCTGGATTGAGCTGTCCAACACCAAGGCCGTAAGTCTGGGCTTGCCCTTAAGTGCGGTACAGCAGGCACTGGAAGCCCAGAATGCCATTGCACCTGCCGGATATTTTGAAACGCCCACCGACCGCATTCAACTGCGGGTGAGTGGCCAGTTCAAGTCACTCGATGACCTGAAAAACATGCCGATTTATGTGGCAGGCCGTACCATTCGGCTCACCGATGTGGCCGATGTTTACCGGGGTTTTAGCGAACCGGCCCAGCCGCGCATGCGCTTTATGGGCGACAATGGCATTGGTATTGCGGTGGCCATGAAAAAGGGCGGCGATATTCTGGCACTGGGCCAAAATCTGGAAGGTGAATTTGCCCGCTTGCAGGATACCCTGCCGGCTGGCATGACCTTAAGCAAGGTATCTGACCAGCCTGCTGCCGTGAAGGAAAGCGTGGGCGAGTTTATCCGGGTGCTGGCCGAAGCGGTGATTATTGTTTTAATCGTCAGCTTTTTTTCCTTGGGGTTTCGTACCGGACTGGTGGTGGCATTTTCCATTCCGCTGGTGCTGGCCATGACCTTTGCCACAATGAATTATTTTGATGTGGGCCTGCACAAAATTTCCCTTGGCGCGCTGGTATTGGCGCTGGGCCTGCTGGTGGATGATGCCATTATTGCCGTAGAAATGATGGCAATTAAAATGGAGCAGGGCTTTAGCCGACTCAAAGCGGCTGGTTTTATGTGGCAAAGTACCGCGTTTCCTATGCTCACCGGCACGCTGATTACCGCGGCTGGCTTTTTACCGATTGCCACGGCACAGTCCAGCACGGGCGAATATACCCGCTCTATTTTTGAAGTCGTGACCATTGCGTTGCTGGTGTCATGGGTCGCCGCAGTTATATTTGTGCCGTACCTGGGCGATAAGTTGTTGCCGGATTACAGCCAGATTAATCATCAGCCGCCGTGGTATCAGCGGTTGTGGGCCAGGCTGCGTAAGGCTAAAAAACCACCCCTAATGCCTGATCCAATGCAGGCACAGATAACTGAAGACGAAGCATTAAGCAAGCCTGACTTATCGCATCCGGTACGGTTAAATTCTGAATCAGCGCACGCTGTATCAACGCATGACCCGTATGCCAGCCGTTTTTACCAGAATTTTCGCCGCCTGGTGCAGTGGTGCGTGCGCTACCGTAAAACCGTGATTGGCATTACCGTGGCGGCGTTTATTGGCTCGATCATGCTATTTGGTCTGGTGCAGCAGCAGTTTTTCCCGCCTTCTAACCGGCTGGAAATTATGGTGGACTTAAAACTGGCCGAAGGTGCCTCCCTAAAAGCCACGGAAAGCCAAGTTGCACGTCTTGAAAAATTGCTCAAAAATCATCCAGGTATTGAAAACTATGTGGCTTATGTCGGCACGGGTTCGCCACGCTTTTATTTGCCGCTGGACCAGCAATTGCCACAGGCCAGCTTTGCCCAGTTTGTGGTGCTGGCCAAAAGTATCGAAGACCGTAATGCGCTGCGTCAGTGGCTCATCAACACCTTAAATACCCAGTTCCCCGATGTGCGCAATCGGGTGTCATTGCTGGAAAATGGCCCACCTGTGGGTTATCCGGTGCAATTCCGGGTGTCCGGCGAAGACATGCAGCAGGTACGCCAGATTGCGCGTCAGGTTGCGGCCAAAATTTCTGAAAATACCAATGTCACCAATGTGCATCTGGACTGGCAGGAACCCAGCAAAATCATTTATCTGGACATTGATCAGGACCGGGCGCGGGCACTGGGTGTGGACAGCAGCACGCTGGCACAGTTTTTACAAAGCTCCATTAGCGGCATGGACATTAGCCAGTACCGTGAAAAACGCGAACTGATTCAAATCCGTATTCGTGGTGCGGAAAGTGAGCGTGCACAGGTAGAAAATCTTGCCAGCCTTGCCGTGCCCAGCAGCAATGGCGGCAGCGTACCACTGGCACAAATTGCCAATCTGCGCTATGGCTTTGAAGAAGGCATTATCTGGCATCGCAACCGCTTGCCTACAGTCACTGTACGGGCTGATATTCGCACCAGTGAACAGCCGGTGACGCTGGTCAACCAGATTTCACCGACACTGGATGGCATTCGCCAGCAATTGCCCAGTGGCTATTTATTGCAGGTGGGCGGTACAGTTGAGGATTCCGCGCGTGGCCAGAGTTCGGTCAATGCCGGCATGCCGCTGTTTCTGGTGGTGGTGATGACTTTGCTGATGCTGCAATTGCGCAGTTTTTCGCGCACGCTGATTGTCATGCTTACTGCACCCCTAGGTTTAATTGGCGTGGTACTGTTTTTGCTGCTGTTGAATAAGCCCTTTGGCTTTGTGGCCATGCTGGGCACCATTGCCTTGTCCGGCATGATCATGCGCAACTCGCTGATTTTAATTGACCAGATTGAGCAGGATATCCTTGGTGGTTTGAGTCCGTGGCACGCCATTACCGAAGCAACCGTGCGTCGTTTTCGACCGATTGTACTCACAGCACTGGCTGCGGTGCTGGCCATGATTCCCTTGTCGCGCAGTATTTTCTTCGGTCCCATGGCAGTGGCGATTATGGGTGGCCTGATTGTGGCCACAGCATTAACCCTGTTGTTCCTGCCTGCGCTCTATGCCGCGTGGTTTAAGGTAAAACCCCCACAAACCTCATAATTTTGGTTATATTGCTACACCTTGAGATATGGATTGTTAGATTAGCTTAAGGTGTAGCAACAGGACAGTGATGAATTTGGCATTTACAGCATAGACTGATGCGCCAGTCATCCATCCAGAATAATCATAATGTGGGCAATTGGGGAAATCAGAGGGACAGCATGGCAGCACGGACAGCACTTTCACAACAGCAGTGGGTAGGGATTAATTATGGCCTAATGCTGCTATCGCTGTTGTTAGGGATTGGCGTGCTGATTGCGCTATGGAGCAGTTATCATTTTTTAAACCAGAATCAGGATGTCTGGATACGCTCGCATCATTTATGGATCATGCGAAGTTGTGTGGGCCTACTGGGTTTATTGCTCATCAATAGCCTGCTTTTTATTCCCTTGTTTTGGCTGCCTATTACCCAAGGTGTTGGCTATTATTGCCTGCTGGCAGGAGCAGGGTTTGCTGCTTTAATCTGGCTGTGGTTTTTGTACCGCAGTGTACGTGGTTTGATGCTCTGGCTAAAAAATAAGCCCATCTATTAGGTCACTCTTAATCTGCTAAGACTTGATAGAAAGTCAAGCGTTGATACGTCTGTTCAAAGTCCAGTCTGGGCTGTATAAATATTAATTGGGATAAGCAAGCTGAGCGCTTGCCCGGAATGTTCCTGCGCATCCGCACTGCAATTTTAGAGAGCTTAATCAGCCATGTTTGAATTTGATTTCAACTTAACGTTAATGGGGTATCATCTTTTTCAACTGGGCATTGCATTTGTGCTCTCATTGCCTATCGCCCTTAACCGCGAAATGAAAAATAGTGGCGCAGGGCTTAGAACGTTTCCACTGGTCACCATTGCATCGTGTGCATTTATGCTGGTTGGCCGGGATATCTACCAAGGGTCAGATGCTGAGGCCAGAGTAATGTACGGCATTATTACTGGCATGGGTTTTATTGGTGGCGGTGCAATTTTTAAAAGTGAAGACGGGGTGAAAGGGACTGCAACAGCGGCAAGTTTATGGAACACAGGCGCTATTGGCATTTCGGTGGCTTACGGCCGTTATGAAATTGCAGTGATCTTGTCAGTGGTGAGTTTTCTGATTTTACACTTCTCGGAACGGTTTAAGGCAAAAGACAAGCCATAACAAATTTTGCCATAGCTTGCCCATAAACTATTAAACCACTGCAAGTTAGTTTAGCTTGCAGGCGACACCCGCCATACCACATCACCCACGTCATCAGCCACCAGAATTGCGCCTGTCTTGTCCACTGCGACTCCCACCGGACGGCCCATGGCATCGCCTTTTTCGTTGACAAAGCCACTTAACACATCCTGCGATTTGCCCGCCGGTTGACCATTCTGGAATGGCACAAACACCACCTTGTAGCCACTGCGCGGCTTGCGGTTCCATGAGCCATGCTGGCCAATCAATACACCATTTTTATATTGTGGCATCAGGCTGGCGTTATAAAAAGTTAGCCCTAATGACGCGGTATGGTTGCCCAGCGCATAATCCGGCTTTAAGGCGCGCGCCACCAGATCCGGATTTTGCGGCTTTACCCGTACATCCACATGCTGTCCGTAGTAGCTATACGGCCAGCCATAAAACGCGCCATCTTTTACCGAGGTCATGTAGTCGGGCACCAGATCACTGCCAATTTCATCACGCTCATTGACAGCAGTCCATAACGCGCCACTTTGCGGCTGCCAATCCATGCCGTTGGGGTTGCGCAATCCAGTGGCAAACGGCCGTACCTTGCCACTGGTAATATCAAATTCCAGAATGCGCGCGCGATCCTGCTCCTTGTCCAGCCCTTTTTCGGCGGCGTTACTGTTGGAACCCACGCTAATGTACAGCTTGCTGCCATCAGTGCTGGCAATCACATTTTTGGTCCAGTGGTGGTTAATTGGCCCGGCAGGCAAATCCAGCACTTTGGTTCCACTGGCGTTAATGCTGGTCGCGCCGGGGGTATAGTTAAAGCGCATTAGGCTATCGGTATTGGCGATATACAGTGAGTTGCCGACCAGTGTCATGCCAAACGGCGAGTTCAGGTTTTTCAAAAATACCGTGTGCTGGTCGGCCACACCATCACTATTGGTGTCACGCAGCAGGCTGATCTGGTTGGCGCTGGGGTGTGATGAGCCAGCCCGTTTCATCACCAGTTTCATGATTTTGCCCTTAATCCCGGCACTGTCTTTGGGCTTGGGTGGGGCATCGGTTTCAGCCACCAGCACATCGCCATTGGGCAGTACATACAGCCAGCGCGGATGGATCAGGCCACTTGCAAATTTCTGTACTTTCAGGCCACTGGCTGCCACCGGCATGGCATTGGCCGGCCAGCCTTTGGCGGGTGCAATATGCACCGTGGGCAGCAGGCTTTTTTGTGGCGCGGGCAACACCGGATTTGAGCCATAGCTGGCATCAAGCGGTAGGTTGGCCTTGTGGCCACAGCCAGACAGACAGATGAGTCCGGCACTGACCAACAGGGAAGATTTGATGGGAAATGGCATGTTGGGGTTCTCCAGTCAGCACGGTTTTAAGTGACCTTGCAGAGGCTTTAGCCTGATCCGGTTGACCCGGCTGTAATTGTTCCTGCCATGCCTTGTCCAGCCGGTCTTTGGCGGACACATCCATGGCCTGCGTGGTTTATTCTGGCTTTACTGTAGGGCAACCGCTAAAAATCACTGTCTTTGTCCTGTTCAATCTGGTTGCTGATTGGTTACAGCAAGCGGTTCATTTCGCACTGGTTTTTAGAAAATACAGGCCAGTTTTTTTAAAAGAAAATGCACAGGTGAAATTTTTATGAAAAATAGCGCTTGCAAAAACAGCACATTGCCCCAAGATTAGCCGCAATTGTTTAATTGATTTTGGTTAGGAGTTATGCCAGCCATGGCAAAGAGAGACTACTACGAGGTTTTAGGGTTATCCAAAGGGGCAAGCGAAGACGAGATTAAAAAGGCCTATCGCAAGCTGGCCATGAAATATCATCCAGACCGTAATCCTGATAACAACGAAGCTGAGGAAAAATTCAAGGAAGCCTCGGAAGCCTATGAGGTGTTGTCAGACAGTGACAAGCGTTCTGCTTATGACCGCATGGGCCACAGTGCCTTTGAAGGCATGGGCGGCATGGGTGGTGGCGGCTTTAATGCGCAGGATATCTTTAGCCAGTTTGGTGATATTTTTGGCGACATGTTCGGTGGCCGTGCCGGTGGTGGCCAGCGCCAGCGCCGTGGGGCTGACCTGCGTTATGTGCTGGAACTCACTCTGGAAGAAGCGGTTAAAGGGGTGAAAAAAACCATCAGCTTTACGGCACCTGCTGCCTGTGAAGCCTGTAATGGCAAAGGTTCCAAAAATCCGGAAGATGTCACCACCTGTCAGACCTGTCATGGGGCAGGTCAGGTGCGCATGCAGCAGGGCTTTTTTTCGGTACAGCAAACCTGCCATACCTGTCATGGTCGTGGTAAGATTGTCAAAAACCCGTGTAATGTCTGCCATGGCGCAGGTGTGGCCGAACGCAAGCGCACACTGGAAGTCAGCATTCCGGCTGGCGTAGACAACGGTGATCGCGTTCGCCTGACCGGTGAAGGTGAAGCCGGTGGTGCTGGTGCACAGGCGGGTGATTTGTACGTTGAAGTGGTGGTGCGCGAGCATGCCGTATTCCAGCGTGATGGCGCCGACCTGTACATGGATGTGCCCATTAGCTTTACCGATGCGGCATTAGGCAAGGAAGTGCAAATTCCCACCCTTGATGGCCGTGTCAGCCTGAAAATTCCGGAAGGCACCCAGACTGGCAAGCTGTTCCGCCTGCGTGGCAAGGGTGTCAAGCCGGTACGCACCAGTATGGTGGGTGACCTGCTGTGCCGTGTGGTGGTGGAAACACCCGTGAACCTGACCAGCCGCCAAAAAGAACTGTTACAGGAACTGCAAGCCACGCTGGATGGGGATGACAAGCAATCGCCCAAGAAAAAATCATTTTTTGAGCGGTTGTTTGACTAAGCAATGATTTGACCAGAACGGCGTTAGAAGAAGCCTGCTGATGATTCAGTAGGCTTTTTTTATGGCCTTTTCATAGCGCAAAACCACAAAAAACTGAATTTGCAGGCAAATCTGTAGCTTGCTTCAAAATTGCTCTATAGTAGTGTGTTCAGATTATTGGGAGCTTTTATCATGAAGGCCTTCCATTGTTTTACCCTTTTATTATTTAATTCTTTGTGTATTTAATCCTTTTTATATGTAATCAAGGGCTTTAGGAGCAAGCATGGCAAATTCACCACGCATTGGCATTTTGGGTGCCGGGGGCCGTATGGGCCGTATGCTGATTCAGGCAGTGCATCAGGCAGGCTACCCGCTGGGTGCGGCAGTAGAGCGCCCCGGCAGTACGCTGATTGGCACCGATGCGGGTGAACTGGCAGGTGTGGGCAAGCTGGAGGTACAGGTGGCTGCCAGCTTGCAGGACGTGATTGACCAGTGCGATGTGGTGATTGATTTTTCCACGCCACAAGCCACTGAAACCCACTTGCAGATTTGCCGTGATGCCAGGGTTGCTATAGTCATTGGCACCACCGGGCTATCTGAGGTACAACAGCAACTGGTGAGTGAGACGGCACAGTACATTCCGGTGGTGTACTCCGGCAACTACTCGGTGGGCGTGAATGTGTCGCTGAAAATGCTGGAACTGGCCGCCAAAGCCTTTGGTGAAACTGTAGATATTGAAATTATCGAAGCCCATCACCGCCATAAAGTGGATGCACCATCCGGCACTGCTTACATGATGGGCGAAACCGTGGCAAACGCGCTGGGCCGTAACCTGAAAGACGTTGCGGTTTATGGGCGTGAAGGTCATACTGGGCCGCGCGAGCGCCAGACCATTGGCTTTGAAACCATCCGTGGTGGCGATATTGTGGGTGAACACACCGTGATGTTTATTGGTGAAGGCGAGCGAGTTGAGGTCAAACATCTGGCCACCAACCGCATGAACTTTGCCAGCGGTGCAGTGCGTGCCGCAGCCTGGGTAATCCAGCAGCCGGTGGCCCGTTATGACATGCAGGATGTATTGTCATTAAAAAATTAATGGCCAGAACAACTAAAATCTCAGCCTTATACGCTGATCAGGCAGGATATTGAGACATGAAACATACCGCAAACCGGTTTTCTGCGCGCAAGCTGTGCTATGCCATTGGCCTGAGTCTGCTGACTTTAAGCACAGGGCATGCTGCTGCCGACCTGTCGCGTGCCAAGCTGGCTATCAATAAAAACGGTATCAAGGTCTGGACTTATCAGTTGCCCAATAATCCTGCCTTTAATTATCGGGCGACCACGGTGCTTAACAGCAGCGTCACCAGTGTGGCCGCAGTCATTCTGGACACCGATTACCTGATTCAGTGGGTGCCGTATGTCAGCGCCGTAAATGTGATTGACCGTAATGATGCCAGTGGCAGCTTTATCATTCGCATGCAACTGGATTTTCCGTTTCCCTTGCAGGATCGTGATGTGGTGATTCAGGGCAAAATCAGTCAGGCCAGTGACGGCACGGTGGTCATTAAGAACAGGGCCATTAGCGACAGCCGGGTGCCTGTACGTCATAACGTGGTGCGCCTGAACCACTATGAAGGCGACTGGACCTTAAAGCCACTGGGGCCAGCCAAAACAGAAGTATCCACCACGGGTTACGGTGACCCGGGTGGCGTGATTCCGTTATCTGTCGCCAACCTGTTTGTGCAACAGCAACCTTACCAGATGCTGGGCCGCATGAAGAACTATGTTAAAAGCAGCCGTTACCAGAATGCCCAGCTCAGCATGGTCAAAGACCCATACGCCAAAAAATAACAAATTGCCTACCCGGAATTAAAGTTCCGGGTAGAGCTACTCTTGATTGACCAAAATTTTCAGGCCCATAATTACGAGTCTTATGGTGCAGGCAGGCATTTCCTTGAAAAAAATCAAACCCTATTGGCCTGTGATAGTGGCTAGCCTATTCTTGGGTTTGCCCTTGAATGGACAAGCCAGTACAACCGTCAATGTGGCAACAGAAGCTTCACCAGCCGTTATTGCCAAGCCTACTGTGGTCAATGGTGCACCTGCTGGTACCACGCAGGTGCCGTGGCAGGTTGCCGTGTTTGGGCAAAACAGCAATGGACAGGCGGCTTATATTTGTTCAGGCACTTTAATTGATGCACAGTGGGTTGTGACTGCGGCACATTGCTTTAATCTGGATACCATTGACCAGCAAGCCATTACGGACTATTACGTGGCTGTGGGAGAGGTGGACCTTGATCAGTTAAACAGCCCATCAAGTAGAGCTCAGGTGATTCTGGCCAGCCGCCAGATCATTCATCCCGGCTATGATGCAGATGTTAATCTGGATAATGACATTGCCCTGATCAGGCTGGCGCAGCCGGTTGACCTACAAGCTTGTGGCATACGCTGCGGTACAATTTCATGGTTACAACCCCAACAGGCCAGTCAATATACAGCGCTGGGCCGCCCTGCACAGGTGGCTGGCTGGGGTGAAACTGTAATAACAGGCAGTAATGGCATGCTGGAAACGCTGTATCCCTCACGCTTGCAAGTTGGGGAGCTGCGTATTGCCAATTGTGGCATCAGCCGCTATCTGTACAATGACAAAACCTGGCCTGTCAGCGCCAATATGATGTGTGCCCGTGGTGCCGACCAGCAGAATCCTGCCGATACCTGCGTGGGTGATAGTGGCTCAGGCTTGGTGGTGAATGCCAGTTCAGTTCAGCCGATGCTGGCCGGGATTACCAGCTGGGGTGAGGACAGGCCCTGTGGTGAACGTAAGCTGCCCGGTGTCTATACCCGGGTTGCCAATTATGCTGGCTGGATTTTAAGTTACGTTGATCCGCTGGCTTATCAGCAACAGCAGGAACAGCAACAGGCTGAACAGCCAGCCAATCCATCAGGTTCAGGCGGTGGGGGCAGTAGTTCACTGGGCTTATTACTGGGCTTAGGTAGCTTAATACTGATTCGGCGCAAATGGCTGACCAGACAATAATTGGGCTGAACAAAAAACCCTTGATTAGCGCATGAAAATCTCTGTGTGATGATAAAGCGTGAACAGCAATAAAAATGGCCTGCTCGAACTGTAACTAGTTCAGCAGGCCATTTTTATTTAAAGTATGAATAAAAGATTTATTCAAAATCAGCTTTGAGCACTACCCGGTAGCGGGCCTTGCCATCACGCAAATGCTGAATCGCGTCATTGATTTGTGACATGGGAAAGACTTCAACCGTGGGTTCAACCTGCGTGCGGGCCGCAAAGCGCAGTAACTGGCGCAATGCCAGCGGCGAACCAGTCGGTGAACCGGTTACTACTTTGGCGCCACCAATTAATACACCGGCTGGCACGGCTAATGGCTCAAGTACCACGCCAACGGTATGGAACTTGCCTTCCGGTGCAAGGGCTGCAAAGTAAGGCATCCAGTCCAGACTGACATTGATGGTATTAATAATCAGGTCAAACTGGCCACGCAGCGCTTTGAGCTGGTCTTTGTCACGGCTGTTGACCACCTGATGCGCACCCATGTCCAGAATTTCCTGGGTTTTGTCCGGGCTGGAACTAAACGCGGTGACTTCACAGCCCCATGCCTTGGCCAGCTTGATGGCAATATGACCCAGACCACCAATGCCAATGACGCCAACCTTATGTACACCCTGAATATTGTGGCGCAGTAAGGGGTCAAAAACGGTAATGCCGCCGCACAATAGCGGGCCTGCCACTTCCGGGTTTAAGTCATCCGGTACGGGAATCACCCATTGCCAGCCCGCCCGCACGCTTTCGGCAAAACCACCGGCATGGCCTACAATCGTGGCTGTGGTGCCGTTCTGGCACAGCACCTGTTTACCACCAATACAGCAGTCACAATGCTGGCAGCTGTCGGCTGTCCAGCCAATACCCACCCGCTGGCCAACCTTTAAACCACGGGCTTCACTGCCCAGTGCGGTAATGGTGCCAATGACTTCATGCCCGGCAATCAGTGGATATTTGGCACCGCCCCATTCATTGTCAATCATGGATAAATCCGAGTGGCATACCCCGCAATATTCCACCTTGACTTCAACTTCATGGGCTTTAAGTTCGCCGGCATCATAGTCAAAAGCTTGCAGGGGCTGGCCCTGTTCGAGGGCGGCATAGCTACGGATAATACTCATGCTGTGATCCTTGAGTGTAGAAAATTGATGTAGAAAATTTAATGGGAAGCCAGCAAACGGCTACTACAACCAGCTTCATGGTCATTGACCAAACCTGCGGCCTGCATAAAGGCATAGCAAGTGGTTGGCCCAACAAACTTGAAACCGGCTTTTTTGAGTGATTTTGACATTGCCAGACTGTCCGCCGTTTGCACAGGGTTTTGTGTGTAATTCTGAATGGCCTGCGGTTGTAGTTTTGCATTGACAAATGACCATAACCACTCAACCATATGAATGCCTTGCTGTTCCAGCGCAAGCCAGGCCCGTGCATTGGCCACAATGGCATTCAGCTTGCCAGCATGCCGGATTAAGCCCGGATTTTGCAGGTACTGGTCAATATCGTCTTCACCAAGCTGTGCCACTTTTTCAGGTAAAAAATCAAAAAAGCACTGCCGGTAGCAGTCACGTTTTTTTAGCACTGTAATCCATGACAAACCGGCCTGCTGGCCCTCCAGACACAGCATTTCAAACAACTGCTGGCGGTCATGGCTGGGTTTGCCCCATTCATGGTCGTGGTAATGCTGGTAAAGCGGATCATGGCTACACCAACCACAACGCTGAAAGGTAGTTTCGCTGGTCTGGGTGGATGTTATCGTCATGTGCGGCAATCCTAGTGGCTGTGTTCCGTTGTAATCATCAACTGGTGATTCACTAAAGGTCAGGTTTTCTTTTTCTTGCGTTTTTTAAATGGATACACCAGTTGGTCCACAAATCCTTCCGGCACTTTGGTACCGGGCGTGGTGCCATAACGTTGCGGCAAATGAGACGGCATATACGCAGCCTTAAAAATGACGTCATAAATTGGCAAAAATGCCGCAAAATTCTTGTCCAGTGCTTCATCTTCTGAGGAGTGATGCCAGTGATGAAACTCTGGCGTGGCAATTATCCAGCGTACATAGGGAAAGCGAAAACGCACATTGGCATGGATAAAAATGGCATGAAAGGATATAAAAATCAGGTAGGCATAGGTGGCTGCCGGTGAAAACCCTAAAAACAACAACGGAATGTAGCCCACAAAACGGTTCATGATTAATTCAGCCACATGCACGCGGCTGGAGGCCAGCCAGTCCATTTGCAGTGATGAATGGTGCACGGCATGAATGCGCCAAAGCCGTGGCACCTTGTGCATGCTGCGGTGAATCCAGTAACTGAAAAAATCCACCACCAGCAGAATTTCAAGGAATTGCAACGCCAGCGGCTGGCTGCTCACCAGTTGGTGCAGGCGCGGGTTGATCCACTGGTTAAATAGCACCTGTGCCGGGATAATGGTAAAAAAGGCCAGCAACTGAATGCCTAAATGGCTAAACATAAAATATTTGAGGTCAGTCACCCAGCCTTTACGCAGGATTTTTTGCTGCTGGTATTTGGCAAACATGCGCTCCATGGGAATAAACACCAGCGCCAGCACCAGCAGGGTTAAAATGAAATAATCCAGCCCGGCATACACATTGCGTGCTGCATAAGGATTGCCTTCAATCTGGCCGCTGGCCAGCAAGGCTGCACAGGTATTTAAAAAAATACCACTCAGTCCCCATAGGCGGTTGGGGTTACGAAACACCGAACACCAGCCGGCAATAAAGCCCACGCCAATTCCGGCAAATAGCAACACCTTGATCAGTAAAGGATTATAAACCGCACGCAGTTCGGGCATGGTAAGCAGGTTGGGAAATAAAAAACAAAATGCAGTCAGGCAACCCAGTAGCCCCAGACTAATGGCAATAAATGCTGAAATTTTGCCGTGGCCGTAATTGAGCGGCTGGTCTTCCAGATGTTTGCGTAGCAGGTTGGTCATTCTTATTCCGGATAATCTGGGTATTGTGGATTGCTGTGTTGCAACTTTTATTGTTTAGCGTGCTTTAGTTATAGGTGAAAACAGGCTGCAAATCCAGTAAAAACCCGGCAAATTGTACCCGGTAAAACCCAGCCATTTGATTCAAACAGGTGTTATTTAACAATTAGCAACCAGATCACTTGCGGCTCAGGTAAGGGTAGGGGTTAATGGCGCCTTCAGCATTGCGGTAAATCCCATAATGCAGGTGTGGCGGGGTGGTACGGGCATTGCCGCTATTGCCCACATAACCAATCACATCACCGGCCTTAATCCAGTCGCCTTTTTTAAACTGGCCATAGGATTCCAGATGCGCATAATAATGCCGGCTCATATCCGGCCCCAGCACCCAGACCACATTGCCGCCCAGGGTGTTGATGCCAACCGACATCACCATGCCCTCTGTGGTACTCAGCACCGGCGTGCCACGCTTGGCAAAAATATCCACGCCTTCATGGCTGCGTCCCTGACTGCGTGCTGCACCCCAGGTATCAGCAATTTGCTGTGGTTTAACACCCTGTACCGGCACTGGCAACTGGGCCGGTAACGGGGTTTGCATCAGGTACAGATATTCCATCGGCAACTGAAACATGCCCGGTTGCTGGCCAGATTCGGGTCGCTGGCATCCGGTCAGGATCGTGATTAACAGGCCAACAAGGCTGGCCTGCTGCCA
This sequence comes from Alkanindiges hydrocarboniclasticus, assembly GCF_001982605.1. GTDB lineage: Bacteria > Pseudomonadota > Gammaproteobacteria > Pseudomonadales > Moraxellaceae > Alkanindiges > Alkanindiges hydrocarboniclasticus. Next base: position 128,932 of record NZ_MLCN01000014.1, read on the forward strand.
TCTGCGGTACTGCAATCCAGAAAACTGCATTAATCCGGCATAATCCAGGTCATCCAGTGCTGCTCAAAAACATCCCAGAACTGAAGGCGGCCTAGATCAATATCTTCAAAATTCACCCAGCTATCCTGTCCGGATTTTTCATTAAAACCGGTACTGATCAGCAAGGCATCTTCATTAATTTCCATAATCCAGCCTTGCAGCATTTGGCCGTTTTTCAGGTAAATGCGCTGCTGGTTACCGCATTCGGCAAAATTTGCCATGTGTTCTGCCAGTGCAATGGACATGCTAATCCCTTAAAAAATAAACCTAAAATTACAAGCAGGCCTGACCCTTACGATTTGAACAAATACAGGTAAGGATTCACGGCACCACGGCCCTTGCCACTTAAGTAAATCCCATAATGCAAATGAGGAGAGCCGCCCCGAGCATTGCCGGTATTGCCCACATAGCCAATTACCTGCCCTTTCTTTACCCGGTCACCAACGTTCAGGCCGCGCTTGTGCTTGTCGAGGTGCGCATAATAATGATAGCTACCTGCCGGGCCTGCAATCCAGATGACTTTTCCACCTAAATTGTTATTGCGCATGTCGACCACCACGCCCATGGTGGCACTCAGCACCTTGGTGCCACGCTCGGCCATGATGTCAATGCCTTCATGGCTGCGTCCCTGACTGCGTGCTGCTCCCCAAGTGTTGGTGAGCTTGGCCGCCTTGATTCCCTTGACTGGTATGGGCAGGCGCTCCGGCAAGGGAACAGTACGCAAGGCATTAATTTGCGCCTGCGCTGCTGGAGGCAGGGGGGTTTTCTTGGGGGTGGACGTACAACCTGCCAGTATGCTCAGGCCAAGCAGCAGCAGGATTTGACTAAAAAAACTAAAAGTATGATCAACTGACCAGGTCGGCCAGCGCGGCGTCAGTACATGATCCTTCATAAGCGCATGGTTTTCCACTAAAGACTAATCAACTATGAGGATAACCCGATAATGAAAAACCAGCCATCACTTCAATACGGCAGCAGGCAAACAATTCGCTGCCAATTGGCTATGGGATTAATTAACCAGCGGATTATTTGTTTTTATACATGTAAAGCAGGCCACAAAAAGCCACAATCATAAGCAGCAGTTTAAGTTTGGGATCAAATGCTTCACGCATGGCCATCTGATGGGCTTTTTTAGCACCAGGATCGCCTGGCATCAGTGCATTCACACTGGTAAGGCTACTGAGTTCCTCGGGTTGATCGCCTTGACCGACAATTACATACAGCGCCAGCGGCTTAAAATCCTGCTGGGCCTGACTCACGAGGCTCAGCTTTAAGGTGCCATCTGCATCAATACTTTGCGTATAGTCAGTGGTGGTACTATAAACCCTGATTTTCTTGCGGTTAAAGTCTATGGGCAGTACCAGCGAAGGAATCGTGACATCCAGTTGACTGTCCAATAGATCGGCCACATCATCGTTTTCATCCAGTGCAAAGTCCTGTGGACTGGGCAGGTTATCAGCAATCAGCTTGATCTGCTGCGGGTTACTGGACAATAAAAGGTCATCACTTTGCAGGGCAAGCTGGTGATAAGCCTCACGACTGTCGCCTTGTTTTAACCCCACATAATACAGGCATATCCATACTCCCAGATTTGGATTGAGGTTGTTGAGCAGCAACGTATTGTCACTGCTGGGTGCAGCGCTGCTCAAGTTTGTAATTTGTTTAAAGCCCAGAACCTTGGGTTCCAGTCCTGCATAAGCCAGTTGGCAAAACAGGCTGAACAGCACCCCGAGGCTAAACATCCTCAATAAAATTGTCATTCTGATCTCTCTGATTTTAATGAATATATTAAGGTTTGATTAACGCGTGGCATAGCGGTAAAACCCGTAAAGCGCTGCCATTGCAATCAATACTGAATAAATAATATGCCGGTAGCGCTGAAACCATGAGCCTCTGGTCTGGTCAATAAACTGCTGGATTTCTTCGGGCACCGGGCCTTGGCCAGCAATGGCATACAGGGCAACCGGGGTCAGGTTTTCTGTGTGAGTAAGGTTGATGCCAATGCTGCTGGGCGCCCGTAATAATTCGCCATAGTTATAAAATTTCAGCAGGCTCTGGGAGCGTAACTGCTCTGGGGCAAACCGGCTTAAATCCGGGCTTTCAATCAGCACATGCGCATCCGGGAGTTGTTGCGAAAGCAGCGTCTGAAATACAGAGAATTTTTTAGGCTCACCCTTAGCCATGGACTTGCTGTTAAAAGCAATGTGTACATCTGCGACATTGACAAATATACCTTGCGGCATGGCTTCAAAGCGGGTATCGCCGCCGCCATTTTCGAGCGCTGCAATATAATAATAAAAGACCCACGGCGCACCGTTATCGCGTTTGGCATCCAGATAAGCCTCACTGCCGTCTTCTGAGTCAGAGGTAGGGTCAAACCACTGGCTATAACTAAATAGTTGTGTGGTTTCTTCAATGGCAAATGTCTGCTGTGATATCAATAAATTACTAAAAAACAAACTGATGCAGAGCAAAATATTCAACAGAAGGCCATTAGAATTTTTATGAGTTTTCATGGTTAACAAGCGCTTGAATTTATAGCGCAAGTTTAGCAATTTTAAATTTAATGTAAAGTTGAGTTAATAAATTTTAATTCTTGTAAACAACTTCTTGTCATTCTCAGGTCGTCTTTAACACTGTCCTAACACCTTCAGCATGGCTTTTGGCAGGCCCTTATCCATTGCCTGCTGTTTATCCAGCCACTGGCTAGCCGCAAAATAGTGCTGTAATGCATCATGTTGGGCAGCATTGACCTTAAATACCTGCGGTGTTAAAAACCAGCTAAAGTGAGTAAAGGAATGCTTAACCGTTGGTAAGCTGCATCCTGTGGTGAGTGAAAACTGGGCTTGAAATGCAGCCAGCTCAGTTTGCTCAACAATCGGCAGGCAATACAGGCCACCCCATAACCCTTCACTTGGGCGTTGCTGCCATAACCATTGCCCGGTTTGTTCATGTTCTATAATAATGACGACCGCGTGTTTCACAGGCGTGGCTTTGGCTGCCTTTTTTTGCGGAAATTCCAGTACCCGGTTTTGCTGGTAGGCCTTGCAGTCCTCACGCACCGGACAATACAGACATAAAGGTTTCTTGCTGGTACACAGGGTGGCACCCAGATCCATAATGGCCTGCGTGTAGTCAGCATTGCGCTGCACCGGGGTCAAGACGGTAGCCAGTTGCCAAAGCTGTGCCACTACTGGGCTAGACATACTGTCGCCTGCAATCGCCTGATGACGGCTGAGCACCCGCTTGACGTTGCCATCCATAATCACGCCATACTGCTGCAAGCCTAGCGACATCAGCGCACCAGCGGTAGAGCGGCCAATACCCGAGAGTGCCATCCAGCCTTCTAGCGTGTGCGGAAAGCTGCCCTGTGCCACCACCTGCTGTGCGGCCTTGTGCAGGTTACGCGCCCGTGCATAATAACCAAGCCCGGCCCAATATGGAGCTACGTCATCCCAGCTGGCCTGCGCCAGACTTTCCACGCTGGGAAACCGCTGCATAAAGCGGTCAAAATAATTTAGCACCGTTTTGACCTGCGTTTGTTGCAGCATAATTTCCGATACCCACACTTTGTATGGATGCTTGTCTGGATAATCGCGAACCTGCCACGGCAAGTCATGGCGGCCATGCTGGTCAAACCAGTCCAGCAGGCGAGTGGCAAAATCGGCAGATTGGTCGGTCATAATCGGGTTCAAGCGGGCAGCACCTGTTTTGGGCTTGATGATAAAATTCAGACTATTAATGGGGGCAAAACGTCAACCCACAAGGACAATTACGAGTTAATAAGGTTGCTATCCATGAATATGTTTTTAACCAATTTAGCCACGAGTTCCCACCACTTTAAAAAGCCATATGACACTGATTATAGAGAGCTTTTAATAGATGCCTGTGATCAATTAGCAGAAACAGCAAAATTTAAATTATTTGTTTGTGACGATATAGCGTGGAATGTTGATGTAAGCCCTGATTTAGTGGTTTTTTTGGAGCAAGTTCCAAGTGCTATCAATCATTTAAAATTAGGTGATAAGGCTATCATAAGTCTTTATGAACAAGGAGTAGAAACGAATATTATCCTTATTCCTCATTATAAAAACTGCTATATCACTTGTGAACCTATGCTTCCATCGAGTACAACGCGGTGGGGTTCAAAGTGTTGTGAAATTGAGGATTTAGAGCATATCATCTTAAAGTTAGAAGTTTTTTTTAAAGCAATTTCTAGAGCTTTGGCCATCCTTATTGGAGTATAAGGAAATTAATGAGTGGTTAGAGGGTGGCTATTAAAATTTAATATCAGTGAAGTGAAAAAAGACCCTGCTTTTAAGCAGAGCCACTTTTTTAATCAATTCACTAAGTCTATTATTTTTAAGCAACTAAAATTATTTAAAAATACGTTCAAAAAATGCCAGCATGGCCTGACTGGATTGCTCGGCAGCCTGTGCATTAAAGCCCAGATCAATGCCATTAACACGGGCACGGTCATCAGCCACCGGATTGGTAAAGCCATGCTTGGCACCCGGATACACATCCACATGGTAGCGTACCTGTGCTGCATCCATTTCCTGTCTGAACTGTTCCAGACTTTCCATCGAAACCATGCTGTCTTCTGCGCCATGTTCAATCAGTAATTCAGCCTTGACCTGACCCGCCTTGGCCGGCAGTTTGGGGCTTAAGTTGCCATGAAAGCTGACCACGCCTTTGAGGTCATAGCCTTCGCGTGCCATGTCCAGTGCAATTTTGCCCCCAAAGCAAAAGCCTATGGCCGCCATGCGGGTTTCATCCACTTCTGGCTGTGCGGCCAGAATATCAAGCCCGGCCTTGGCACGTTGCATGAGCAATTCCTGATCAGCCAGCAGGTCGCTCATCCATTCATTGGCCTGACTGGCCTGATCAGTCACCTTGCCATTGCCATACACATCAATCGCCAACGCGGCATAGCCCTGTGAGGCCAGTTCTTCGGCGCGCTGCTTGGGATAAGGCGTTAGTCCCCACCATTCCGGGCAGATGACAATGCCGGGAACAGTGCCTTTGACTTCCTTGGGCAATGCCAGGTGGCCAACCAGTGTGGTGCCTTCAGGTGAGGTATAGCGAAGTTCACGTGATACAATTGCAGGCTGTGTCATGGATAACCCTCCAGTAAGCTGTTTTTATTCAACAAAACGGCCAACAGTTTACCCAGTAACAGCATGACGCAAGTACAGTTTACTGGGCCTTTTTGAATTGAAAATGTTACCTTAATATCTGTCGTCACCATCTTGTCAGCTTTCCGCCACTTCACCGGCATGCTGATCCAGCAGGTATTCATTTAAATTAAAATGGCTAAGCTGCTGGCGCATTTTAAAGGTCGTCCACGGCCACACTGTACTGTTACGGCCATTACGGTCAATAAAATAACTGCTGCATCCGCCGCTGTTCCAGACGGTATTTTTTAAGGCATCCTGCACGCGGCTATTGAAGGCTGCAATACGTTCCGGGTCTGGCTCAATGCTGCGAATGTCATGCTGGCGAGCCTGCCGGATTGCATCCATGATATAGCCCAGTTGCGCTTCAATAATAATAAATGCCGAGGAACTAACCGCAATATTGGGGCCAAACATCAAAAATCCATTGGGGCAGTCGGCCACCATGGTGCCCATATAGCCTTCTGGGCTGCCTTGCCATACGGCTGCCATGTTTTGCCCATGGCGGTTATAGATACGCTGGGCAATTGGTGGCTCGGCAATTTCAAAGCCTGTACCCAGAATAATCACATCAGCCTCAATCTGGCTGCCATCAGCCGCAATCAGGGTGTTGCCGCGAATTTCCTGCAAACCACTGGCAATTACCTCAACGTTGGGCTGTGCCAGTGCCGGATACCAGTCATTGGATTGCAGCACCCGTTTGCAGCCAATCACATAACCGGGAGTTAGCTTACGACGCAGGGCTGGGTCTTTAATGGCATAGTGAAGGTTAAAGCGGGCCAGCCGCTGAAACTGCTGCATGGCCGCCTTGCTTTGCATGCCACCATTCAGGGTTTCAAAAATAGCATATACCGTGCTGCGCATGGCTTGCTGGGCTAAGGGCAGGAAGCGGAACAGCTGCTGTACCGATGCAGGCAGGCTGCTGTCCATCTTGGGCAATACCCAGTGCGGCGTGCGCTGGAACACGCTGAGCTGTTTTACTTTGGGCTGGATCTGTGGCACAAACTGAATGGCCGAAGCACCCGTACCAATTACTGCCACACGTTTGCCCGTTAAATCAATATCATGCCGCCAGCGCGAGGAATGAAAAATCTCACCGCTAAAGCTGTCAATACCTTTTACCTTGGGGAACACCGGCTCATGCATGGGGCCACAGGCCATAATCACAAAGCGCGCACAAAATTCGCCCTGCGTGGTGGCAACAGTCCAGCAGTCGGTGGTGTCCGACCAGTGTGCGGATAAGACTTCCTGACCAAAGCGGACATGCGGCATTACCGCATATTGCTCGGCGGTGTGTTGCAGGTATTGCTTGATTTCGGCCTGTCCTGCAAACACACGGCTCCAGTGCGGATTGGGCGCAAACGAATAGGAATACAGGCTGGATGGCACATCACAGGCACAGCCGGGATAGGTGTTTTCACGCCATACACCGCCCAGCTCAGCCGCTTTTTCCAGTAGCACAAAGTTTTCAATACCGGCTTGTTTGAGCTGAATGGCGGCCCCCAGTCCTGCAAAGCCGCCGCCCATCACAATCACTTCATAACAGGGGCTGGCCGACAAGTTAGCAAAGTTTTTCATCATGTCTCTCAGGATTTATTATTAAGAATCTGTAGAAAGTGCATTAAAAGCATAGTGGCATGCCTGCTGGCAATCTTCAAAATCCGAAAGCATCGTTTTTATGGGATAGGCGGTATTCTTTGCCAATTACATGCAGTGTTATGACAAAAACAGCTTTTTAGCCACAAAGTTTAATGGCAGGTATGGCGCAATGACAGTAACAACACCTAAAAATGAGACCCTTACAAATGACGCCCTGCACGTGAAGAGATAACGTGTATAGCAAAGCACAAATCGCAAAAAAGCGACTCAGTGGTCGCTTTTTTGTCGGGTTTACAAAGGAATGTAAGCCACTCCCTGTAAGGAATCCTGTGTTAAGGATAAGTACGGTTTATGGCATTCTACCGCGGCTAACAAAGGCCACTACAGCCAGAATAATAGCCACCACCAGGAAGATAATAGCGAAGTCTTGAGACAAGCCTGCTACACCACCGAAACCTAACAAACTTGCAATTAAGGCGATAACTGCAAAAATGATTGCCCAACGAAACATGATAAATTCTCCATTTATAAAATTTGTTTTTTTAATATAAGCGCTTAAAAAAAATGGGCTGTTTAATTTGTGTTCGGTTTTGCACCCTTATGTTGCATCCTGAAATAAACAGATACATCCTTGGTTTTTACTAAAAAACTTTTATTATCAATTGGTTAAAATAAAATATAATGAAATCTGTTAGTGAACAAAGCTTACAGGAGGTGAACACTTTAGGGCAGCCGTTTGCACAGCTTAACCCAACTAAAATAATCCACCCACTGAGATACTGTAGAGCTTAGCGGTTTTGTATCAAAATATGACTAGTTTTTTGTCTTGTGCTTTGTCGCTGGCCAGTACTGGCGCAGCATTTCCAGCACAGCAGGTAGCATGCTGATGCCAATAATGGCAAAAATGACGTAGGTGAAGTTATCCTTGATGATGGGCAGGTTGCCAAAGAAAAAACCCAGCCAGATAAACGATAAAATCCAGGCTGCCCCGCCAAGCACGTTAAACATTAAAAAACGGGGATAATGCATGTGGCTGACCCCGGCAATAAAGGGGGCAAAGGTACGGATAATTGGCAGGAAGCGGGCAAAAATAATGGTCTTGCCCCCATGCTTTTCAAAGAAGGACTGGGTTTTTAGCAAATGGTCGCGCTTGATAAAACGCAGGTTCATGTTAAACACGCGCGGACCAATATAACGGCCCACCTGATAATTAAGCGAATCCCCCATAACGGCCGCAATAAAGAGCAGGATGCTGAGCAGTACCGGGTCCATGGCACCGGTTGCAGCAATGGCACCGGCTGCAAACAGCAGGCTGTCACCGGGCAGGAGTGGCATTACCACAAGGCCGGTTTCTACAAAAATGATCAAAAACAGGATGGCATAAATCCATGTGCCGTAATCACGAACAAATTCAAGCAGGTGCTGGTCAACATGCAGGATAAAATCAATCAGTTCCATTCGGGCAGAGTCAGGCAAAATTTGCATCAGATGCTAGCAATAGTCTGCCGGACTGTCATTAACTTGTCCGGACGAATACAAAATAAATAAGACTGGCTTAATAAGCGGTTGTAAATGGTGGCTGTGGAAAGCCCGGACTAAGCATAGCCAACTGGTTGGGCCGCAGGACTACACCGGGCCAGCAAGCCTGCTTAGCGGACTGCCATGTGGCGTGAACCAGCAATAATCATGTGAATCATGTCCACGGTCTGGGTCAGGATGCGGTTCTGGCTTTCGGTATCCTGTTCCATGGCATTGGCCCCCATGGCAAACACCAGCCGGGTAATGGCCTTGGCCACTAAATCAGGCGCATACAACTGGTTGCCATGCAACTGTTCCAGCCGTACCAGATCTTCTTTGAGCTCAGTTTCAAAAAAGCACAGTTGCTGTTCGACAGCCTGCTTGAATGCGGCTGAACCCACCTTGCCCTCACGCAATAACAATTGCAGGTTACTTTGTTCCACCCGCAACTGTTCCATGAAGACCTCCATTGAAGTTTGCACCACACTGCGTTCACGCGAGGCACGTTGCCGGGCTGTGCCAATAATGCTGCGCAGGGCGCTACCAGCCTGTTCAATCAGGGCAATGGCCAGCTCGTCAATATCACGAAAATGCCGGTAAAAACTATTGGGCGCAATTCCGGCTTCCCGGGCTACTTCGCGCAGGCTTAAGCTTGACACACTGCGGTGCGGCCCCAGCAATTGCAGGGCAGCATCAATAATTTCTGCACGGCTAATAGAAACCCTGCGGCCCTGCGGGGTACGTTTTTCCAGTTCAGCAGCAGTGGCAGCAGGATGAGGCAATTCCATGAATGGCAGGCAAGTTAACAGGTCAGTTTCATTATAAAGACAAAAAACAGGAAAAGATAATATACAACTGTCTATACGTATGTATAATAACTAGCCTGTTTTACAGTTATCAAGGTTTTTCATGCTTAAAATCCTGTCTGCTTCACCCCATAGCAAGTTGCCAGTTACCCGCTCAACACGTGTAATGTCATCAAATGCCACGTTGACTACATGGCAGCGCTTGGCCGGTTTTGCAGAGGCTGTAATCGACCATAACACCGTTAATTTCTGGGCCAGCAAGCTGAATCCGCTATGGTCAATCAATCAGCCCATGGCCAGAATTGTGGCGCGTACAGAAGCAGCCAGTAATAGTGTAACCCTGATTTTAAAACCCAACCGGCATGTGGTTATGCCGCAGGCAGGCCAGCATATTACAGTAGCTACCGATATTAATGGCGTGCGTATTGCCCGTAGTTATAGTACCAGCAGCGTGGCTGAGCAGCCTGGCTTACTGGCAATCACGGTTAAACAGATAGAAGGCGGGCGCTTAAGCAACTGGTTATGCCTGCAAGCGCGTGAAGGGGATGTGTTGTATCTGGGCCAGCCGTTTGGTGATTTTCAGTGGCCTGCACAACAACACCCAGTGTTGCTGCTGGCCGCAGGCAGTGGCATTACCCCCATGATCAGCCTGTTGCGCCAATATGCAGCCCAGCAATTGCCCAGCAAACAAGTGGTGCAACTGCATTATTGGGTGCGCAGCCGTGAGGAAGCCTGTTTTATCGATGAATTGCTGGCATTGCCCAAAATCCAGCCGAATTTTTCCCTTCATGTTTATTTAACCCAGCAAAATCAAAGCCAGCCACATGAATACACAGGCCGCATTAATACCAGCCATTTTTCTCAGCAGGAAGACCTGAGCAATAGCCATGTGTTGGCCTGCGGGCCATCCGGTTTTGTGAGTAACGCGCAGCAAATCCTGCAAGCCCAGGTGGCCTCGTTTCAGGCCGAAGCTTTTTCGCCGCCACAAATCAGGCCTGATGCTCACGATAATGAAACCGTACAAATTACCCTGCAACGACAGCAGCGTATCTTAACCATTCCTACAGGCCAGTCCATTCTGGCTGCACTGGAGGCAGAAGGCATTAACCATCCCAGCGGTTGCCGCATGGGCCTGTGTAATACCTGTGCCTGCCCTAAGGTGTCCGGCACTACCGAGCACCTGATTTCCGGCGAACAGCAACAGGATGAAAACCCGGCCTTACGGGTTTGTGTGAGCCGGGCGCGCAGCAATCTGGTACTGGATATTTAAGCCACTGTTTGCCCTTGCACCACCACTTAAAAGCTAACTGAAAAGCGCTACACAGAATATGAAAGAGGATACCGTGCCATGTTATTAAAAAAGCCAAGATTCAAGCTTCCCCAAGGCCAAAAGAGCCGTTCTTTAAATGCTGCCGAGCTGGATATGCTGGCTATGGAACTGGATGCCCTGCGCCAGCAAACCTTAAGTGAGCTTGGTGAGCATGATGCCAAGTATATCCGCAAGATTGTGGCATCCGTGCGCTACACCGCCATGGCAGGCCGCGGCCTGCTGTTTTTAGGCTGGTTTCCACCGGCCTGGCTGGCTGGCACCACCTTGCTGGGTATTGCCAAGATTATGGAAAACATGGAACTGGCGCATAATGTGATGCATGGCCAGTATGACTGGATGAATGACCCGGCCCTGCAAGGCAAAAGCTACGAGTGGGACACTGTCGGCACAAGTGATAACTGGCGTAAAACCCATAATTTTAAGCACCACACCTATACCAATGTCAAAGGTATGGATGATGACGTGGGCTATGGTTTGCTGCGTATTTTCCCCGAGCAGCGCTGGCATCCGTTTTATCTGGGCCAGCCGCTGTATGCATTGACACTGGCCATGCTGTTCCAGTGGGGCGTGGCCATTCAGGACCTTGAAATTGGCAAATACCTGCAAGGCCGCATGAGCAAGCAGGAATTTATGGCGCGCTGGCAACCTACCAAGCAAAAGATTATCAAGCAACTGTTCAAGGACTACGTGTTTTTCCCAGCCATTGCCGGACCCATGGCTATTCCGGTGTTCTTGGGTAATCTGGCTGCCAATGGCATGCGTAATCTGTGGACATTCAGCATTATTTTTTGTGGTCATTTTACCGAAGATGCCGAACTTTTCCCCAAATCTGTGGTGGAAAACGAAAGCCGCGGTCACTGGTATTATCGCCAGATTCGCGGTTCTTCCAATTTAAGTGGTGGCAAGCTGTTACATTTGCTGTCTGGCAACCTGAGCCACCAGATTGAGCATCACCTGTTTCCGGATATTCCGGCCCATCGCTATGCCGAGCTTGCACCTAAGGTACAGGAAATCTGTGCGCGTTATGGAATTCATTACAATACCGGTCGCTTTAGTAAACAGTTTGGACAGGTACTGTGGCGGATTTTACGACACAGTTTGCCCAGTCAGCCCAAAATGGCACAGGTGGTGCAAGCGGTTTAATCATTAAAACAGGGAAGACGCTGGGTTTTCCCCAGCGTTATAAGCCGCAAAAGGCAAAATCTACCTCTGGTTTTTGCCCGGCCACAATATCAGCCAGTGCCCGGCCCGAACCACAGGCATGCGTCCAGCCCAGTGTGCCATGCCCGGTATCCAGCCAGAGATTAGTAATTTTTGAGCGGCCAATATACGGCACGTTGGATGGCGTTGCCGGGCGCAGGCCTGTCCAGTAGTGCACCCGGTCAATATCAACAACATCAGGAAATAACAGCATCACACGCCGGGTAATGGCCTTGCAGCGTACCTCATTCAGTTCGGTACTATAGCCATTCAATTCAGCGGTGCCAGCAACCCGCAAGCGGTCTCCCAGCCGTGAAAATACCAGCTTGAATTCATCATCAGTCAGGCTGACATTGGGGGCTTTATCGGCCTGAATAATCGGGAAGGTGGCTGAATAACCCTTGGCTGGATAAATCAGCAAGTCCAGACCCAGCGGTTTAACCAGTTGCGGACTATAACTGCCCAGCGCCAGCACATAATTATCTGCTGTGAAGGTTTGTTCGCCCTGATCGCTTTTAGTTCGGACACCGGTAATTTTCTGGCCATCACTATTGAGCGCCACAATGCTGCTGTTATACAAAAACTGCACGCCTTGTGCAGCGCACAGGCTGGCCAGATTTTGGGTAAACTGATGCGCATCGCCGGATTCATCTGCTGCGGTATAGGTGGCACCAGCAATCTGGTGCTGAATAGATGCCAAAGCAGGTTCCAGTGCAATGGCTTGCTGTGTACTAATCACATGGCGGTCACAGCCAAATTCACGCATGATTTTAGCGGGTTCCAATGCCTCTGCAAATTCCTGTTCACTGGTATAAAAATGCAAAATGCCCTTGCTTAATTCATCATAGTGAATCCCAGTGTCGCGCCTAAGCTGCTGTAGGGCGCGACGTGAATAAGTGCCCAGATTAACAATTTGAATAATATTGTGCCGGGTTCGCTCCGGTGTACATTCCCTTAAAAACTGCATGCCCCAGCGCCATTGCAACAGGTCCGCACGCAGGCGAAATAATAACGGCGCATCTTCTTTCATTAGCCATTTAAGTACTTTTTTGGGCGCACCCGGATTGGCCCAAGGCTCGGCATGCGATACCGAAATCTGGCCGCCATTGGCAAACGAGGTTTCAAGACCAGCCCCGGACTGCCGCTCAATGACTGTGACCTCAAAGCCTTTTTGCCTTAAATACCATGCTGCTGTTATGCCAATAACACCCGCACCCAACACAATGATTTTCATGAGTTTGCCCTCTTATCAATGATTTATGGCAGGCATAAATCATTATTCAGACATCACTTACATGTAGCATGAAACAGGCCAAGACAATGCTGTGGGACTGCTGCTTTTGGTAAGGCTTTGTGCGTGGTGCGCAAATTGTGTGCCAAGCCTTCGCGCCATCCAATAAAAATGCTAGAATAACGCGCTAAATTTTCACTTTATTTGAAGCCCGCCTGCCATGACTGCTAATCAGCCCAATGCGCAAATTAATGCGCAAATCAATACGTCAATCACTGGGGACCGTATTCTTATTCTGGATTTTGGCTCGCAATACAGCCAGCTGATTGCCCGTCGTGTGCGCGAAGCCGGCGTATATTCCGAAATGTACGCCTATGACATGTCTGATGACGACATTCGCGCCTTTGCGCCAAGCGGCATTATCCTGTCTGGCGGGCCGGAAAGCACCACGGTTGAGGGCAGCCCGCGCGCGCCGGACGTGGTATTTAACCTTGGCGTGCCGGTACTGGGCATTTGCTACGGCATGCAAACCATGGCCATGCAACTGGGCGGTGACGTGCAGTCCAGTGACTTTCAGGAATTTGGCCGTGCCGATGTGATCCATGAGTTCCCGGATCGCCTGTTTGCAGGTATTGAGGATGAACCCAAAAAACTGCGCGTGTGGATGAGCCACGGTGATAAAGTGGTCAAGCTGCCAGAAGGTTTTCAGATTAGCGCCAGCACCCCAAGCTGCCCGATTGCCGCCATGAGTGATGAAACCCGTAATTTCTATGGCGTCCAGTTCCACCCGGAAGTGACCCATACCCTGCAAGGCGAGGCGTTGATTTCGCGCTTTGTGCATGGCATTTGCGGTTGCGGTAATTTATGGACACCGGAACACATTATTGACTTGCGTGTCGAGCAACTACGTGAACAAATTGCTGAGGAAAAAGTGTTGCTGGGTCTGTCCGGTGGCGTGGATTCTTCCGTGGTTGCTGCGCTGCTGCACAAGGCCATTGGTGACCAACTGACCTGTGTGTTTGTAGACAATGGTTTGCTGCGCCTGCATGAAGGTGATCAGGTGATGCAAATGTTTGCTGAAAACATGGGCATTCGGGTGATTCGTGCCGATGCCGAGCAGCGCTTCCTGACTGCCTTGGCGGGTGAAGCTGATCCTGAGAAAAAACGCAAGATTATTGGCCGCGAATTTATTGAAGTATTCACCGAAGAAGCCCGCAAGCTCGAAGGCGTGAAGTTTCTGGCACAGGGCACCATTTATCCCGACGTTATTGAATCAGCGGCCACCAAGCATGGCAAGGCGCATGTAATCAAATCGCACCATAATGTGGGCGGCTTGCCGGACGACTTGGCCTTTGATCTGGTTGAGCCATTGCGTGACCTGTTTAAGGATGAAGTGCGCAAGCTGGGCACCACCTTGGGCCTGCCACACAGCATGATTTACCGTCATCCATTTCCGGGGCCGGGCCTTGGTGTGCGGATTCTAGGTGAAGTGAAAAAGGAATATGCCGACATTCTGCGCCGTGCCGATGACATCTTTATGCAAGAGCTGCGTGCCAGTGGCTGGTATGACAAAACCGCGCAGGCCTTTGCGGTATTCCAGCCGGTAAAATCGGTAGGCGTGGTGGGTGATGGCCGCCGTTATGCGTGGGTGATTGCGCTGCGTGCGGTAGAAACCGTTGACTTCATGACCGCGCGTTTTGCTCACTTGCCGTATGATCTGGTGGAAACCATTTCCAACCGCATCATGAATGAGATCAAGGAAGTATCGCGCGTAGTATATGACGTGAGTAGCAAGCCACCCGCAACGATTGAATGGGAGTAAATTCGGGGTTTCTGAAAGCAATGCTTTCAGCCGAAGTTACGCCCTTGCGGTGCAATGCACCTCATATGCTCGCGGCAGCACTGGGATTTCACGGAGCACTGCTCCGTGCCAGTTTTACCCGCTCAGCTTGTATGCTAAGGGCTAGAGAGTTCAGAAATAATTAGCTATAAGGGTTCAAAACAAGATTTGTTTTGAACCCTTATATTATCTAAATCATAAGTTAGTGGTAGCTTAATCTTACTTAGACTTATATAGAAATGGCTTTTCAATATAAGTGTAAGTTGCTATAGAAAAAATATATACTAAGGTAAATATCATAGGCAGTAGACATATATAATAATAGATATTCAAGTCTTTGAGAGATAATAAAGAAAACTGCGTGAATACTAAAAACAATACTAATCCATGAGAAAGATAAATGCTATAACTTATCTCACCAAGAAACTTCAATCCAACATTATCTAAAATCCCAAAAATATTATTACCAGAAACGATGATAAAAAATATCATACCTATAAGTAACATCTGTTGTGATGAATACCCTTGTGTAAAAATAAATGTGTAACATATTAAGAGAATTAAAAATATAGAAACATAAGATGAATTAATTCTATTCAAATAAGGTGAAATGT
>NZ_MLCN01000015.1 GCF_001982605.1 Alkanindiges hydrocarboniclasticus
TAATACCTGATTTTTTGATAGAATCGACCCGATGTGAGTGATATACCTCAAACATCAAGAAAGGATTGGTTTTCTCGGATTCTTCAAATACAGCCACATCACCACGAAAGCCCGTATCAGGATAGTTATATTCACTTATGGCCCGATCAACTGTGGCTGGCAAGGTATAGATAAACTGGTGTTTCCCACAAAAATGGCAAGGGAATTTAAGGCAGATCTGGTGACGTTCAGTAATGGCCAGAACAATGCGCTGTTTGGCCAGAATATGTTGCAATGACTCATTACTACAATTTCTATGCTCGACATGCCTAAAGTGATGTACACGTTCAGTGCCAGCAACCACAATGAGTGGATGGCCACAATCCGGGTCAGGACAATAATAATGATGCTGTTGGCTTTCTGCTCGTCGTGCAACAGCCTGAGTAATTGATATGATTTTGCCCTGCTGATCCAATGCCGATCTAAACCAGCTGCTGATAGAAGTATTGGTTAGTGCTGTTATTGATTGATCCCTGTCCATCATCTATTCCTGGTACAGTTTTATTTTGAAATTTCTCAAGGTATTCTATTTAAGCATTCACCCATAAATCCTGGGATTTGCCCAAGCAATCTTTATAACTATCAAAAATAATGAATCATTAAGGTAAATCCAATCCTGATTCCCAATTACTTCAAGATTCATGGAGTTATGGCGACATTCTGCGTCGTAGCGCACAATTGTAACTGTTGCTTTTCTTAAAGGTTTAGCTCAGTCTTAATTGACTAATAAATAAGCGAAAAGGTAGATTTCATCATGAATCCTTTTGATGATATTCCCAAGATTAATCATTGGTTAGATTTAGAAAACAGAGAAAAATTTTCAGCGTGTATTGATTTAAAGCAAATTAAAGAACCTCAACCCTTAAAAAAGGTCATTGCTGCCTACGAGTTGTCTCCCAAGGTCTATTGTGGGATTGCCAGTTGTCATACTGCTCACCATAAAGGATTTTTAGTTGAGCTATTTGATGGCTCGGAAACTATTGTCGGGCATTGCTGTGGCAAGAAATATTTTGGTCGTGATTTTACCGTTGAAAAAAACCGACTTACCAAACTTGCTACTGACAAGCAAAACTATGAAATCATTACTCGCTTTATCAAAAATCTGTCTGTTCATAAAAATGAATTTAATAATGTATTTAATGAAAATGAGCTTAACTGTGGCTTTAAGAAACTGATGCTAGCGGTCATTGATTTTAATACTGTCAGGACAAACATCAGTAGCCAGACCTTTAGTAATATTGGCTATGATGGAGAGGTATTCCAACTCGTCAGGAAGTCAGATAAGGATATAGAAATTGAGAGAGTTGCAGGACAAGGACAGTTGATTGAAACTCATCAAAAGCACATTATTGCAAAAATAAATCACTTTAACCTGCTGTTTCAAATTGATAAATTTTATCAATTAAAGGATTATTTTTCTAATCTTTTCATTTTCTTTGAACGCCACGGACGAGGCTTTACCAGCAATCAGCTTAAACAGTATGGCAAGCTGGTCAAAGATTTTGATAATAAGCTCTATGAGATGAAAATATTAGCTAAGCAAGGTTCTAATTTATTGAGTAAAACCAATCTAGAGAAGTT
>NZ_MLCN01000016.1 GCF_001982605.1 Alkanindiges hydrocarboniclasticus
ACCTAGAGAAATTTTTACTTCTCACTTAACAACATTAATGCAAAAACTTAAATTTTTTTTAAATTAATTAGTAAATTATTCTATTAGGTTGTATTAGTATTCCAGATTAACATAATAAGTCTAATCTTCTAAATTTTTGGTGTAATATTTTTTAATGTTCTATGAGATCTAAATTTGAATATCTTTCATTTAAAAATTGCCTTTCTTGGCATGGGTCTGATGGGTACGCGCATGGCCAAGCGCTTGCTGGATGCGGGTTTTCAAGTTTCAGTCTGGAATCGCACACCTGCTGCTTGCGCGCCATTACTACAAGCGGGTGCCAATGCATTTTCATTTGATCAAGCCAGCACAGTAGACCTCATCATGCTGTGTCTGGCCGATGATCAGGCAGTGCAGAGCGTTGTCCAGCAGTTGCTACCCAACTTGCGCAGTGGTCAGGTGATTATTGATTTTTCCAGTTTATCGGTTGAAATGACGGTACAACTGGCCAGTCAGGCTGCCAGTAAAAAGGTGGCATGGATTGATGCGCCGGTGTCTGGTGGCGTTATGGGTGCTGAAACGGGCACACTGGTGATTTTTGCTGGCGGCGACCAGCGACAGGTAGATACCATGCAACCGGTATTTTCTCCGCTGTCGCAGCGCGTGACTTATATGGGCGGTACTGGCACGGGTCAGGCCACCAAAATTTGTAACCAGTTAATTGTTGCCGCCAGCAGTATCTTAATTAGTGAAGCCGTGGAGTTGGCCAGACGCGCCGGGGTAGATACCACCTTACTGGCGCCAGCGCTGGCCGGGGGTTTTGCCGACTCCAAACCCTTGCAGATCTTAGCCCCACGCATGGCAACGCAGTCATTTACACCGGTACAATGGAAAGTACAAACGCTCGCCAAGGATTTAAATAATGCGCTGCATCTGGCGCGGTATCATCAGTTAAGCATTCCGGTGGCTACCACGGCACTTTCCCGGCTTGAAAAACACCAGCAAGACGGGCATAGTGATGATGATTTATCCAGTATCATTTTGCTGCACACCATGTCACGTTAGTTCGTATACAGGTTCCTGAACAGGTTTTAGTCCATGCTGCATTTTTCTGCCAATTTATCGCTGCTGTTTACCGAAGTGCCCCTCATCGAGCGGTTTGCACTGGCCAAGCAGTATGGGTTTGATGCAGTAGAAATCCAGTTTCCCTATGAACTTGCCATTGATGATCTTAACCAGCAGTTGCAACAGCATCAGCAGCAACTGGTACTCATCAATGTGCCTGCAGGCGACCTGATGCAGGGCGGTGACGGACTGGCCTGCGTACCGGGCCGTGAGCATGAATTCCGGCAGGCGGTATTTCAGGCCATCCGTTATGCCACGGCGCTCAATGTCCCTTGTGTGAATATTCTGGCCGGTCGCCAGTCGGTACATGCCGATTTGCTGCCCTGCCTTGAAACCATGGCCAAAAACCTGCGTTTTGCCTGTGCCGAGATGAGCAAGGCAGGTATTACGCCGGTATTTGAGATTATTAATGGCATTGATATGCCGCGCTTTTTAATCCAAACCGTGGCACAGGCACAGGAAATGCTGGAAGCTGTCAACCACCCTGCCCTGAAAATACAGTTTGATTGCTACCATCTGGCCATGATGCATGAGCCCATCCTGCAAAGCCTACAGGAAAACCTGTACCATATTGGGCATATCCAGTTTGCGGATTATCCCAACCGTCATGAGCCTGGTACGGGTGAAATCAACTTTAGTGCCATTTTTGAGTTTATCCAGAACTCCAGTTATTTTGGCTATACCGGAGCTGAATACCGGCCATCCGGCATCACCATCGACAGCCTGCACTGGTATAAACCCTTTGTACAGTAAGGGCTAAGGGCAACTTTCATTAAACTGGATCAAGCCTGTTTTACCTAAAAAAATCTAAAAACTTAACAACCAAAAATGTGAATCACAATATGGCTCAAATCAAGATTTATGCCTTGGCAACTACCATTAGCCAGCATCGGCAAACGCTATCAGCAGCGATTCATAGCGCGCTGGTTAGTGCCCTGAACTATCCGGCAGAAAAGAAATTTCAGCGCTTTATGCAGTTAGCGCCGGAAGACTTTATTTTTCCTGATGATCGCAGCCTGCAATACACCATTATTGAAATTTGTATGTTTGAAGGTCGCAGCATTGCCAGCAAAAAAGCTTTTATCCAGCAACTGTTTAGCAATATCCAGCAGCAGTGCGGTATTGCGCCGCAGGATGTAGAAATAACCATTATTGAAACGCCACGGCACCACTGGGGCATTCGCGGGCAATGCGGTGATGAACTCAGCCTGACTTACAAAGTAGAAGTCTAGAGGTTTAAATTCAAACAGCGCACGGCCCGGCTGATTCATTAAGCAATGTTAAGCTACAAAAGTTTGCCACGTCACGCCGCCCAGTACGGTATGCAAGGTCATTTTAAGCTGGTCACCGGACTCCAGCGCTGCCACGCCAGCCGGTGTTCCGGTCATTACCACATCACCGGCTTCCAGCGTAAACACCCGACTGATATCCACCAGCAACGCCACCACGCCAAACAGCATGTCAGCCGTATTGCCCTGCTGGCGCACGTCATCATTAACGCTCAGTTCAAAGGTGGTTTTGCCAAGGTCACACAGCATATCGGGTGCCAGCCACTGGCCCAGCACGCAGGCCCCATCAAATGCCTTGGCACGTTCCCACGGCTGGCCTTTATTTTTAAGCTGGTTTTGCAGGTCGCGCAGGGTTAAGTCCAAACCCAAGGTAACGCCAGCAATGGCAGCCTGTGCCTGCTCGGCTGTTGCATTTTTCAGGCGCTGGCCAATGCGGATGGACAATTCACACTCAAAGTGGCATTCACCCAGTTCCCTGTTCCATGCAATGCCTTGCTCCAGTCCAATCACACTGCTGGGCGGCTTTAAAAACAGCACCGGGGTTTCCGGCACATCATTGCCCAGTTCACGGGCATGCTCGGCATAGTTACGGCCCACACAAACAATCTTGCTGGGTAGTTGGAAATTTGACTGGCTATTTGAATGAGCGGTTGATTGGGTGTTGAGCGGATTCATCACAGTGTCCTGCGGCTTTAAACTGTGTCAGTGTAATCGGCTATGCGTGACATGGATAGCCATGCGGCCCAAAAATTCATATTTAGAAAAACATCAGTCCCAGCATTAGGGCCACCAGCAGTAAAACCAGTATGCCCACTGTTAGGCTATGGCGGCTTTTGCTGGCAGTAATGCCTACGGGCGTAACTAGTGCAGACTGTGGATGCTGTTGTTCA
This sequence comes from Alkanindiges hydrocarboniclasticus, assembly GCF_001982605.1. Lineage (GTDB taxonomy): Bacteria > Pseudomonadota > Gammaproteobacteria > Pseudomonadales > Moraxellaceae > Alkanindiges > Alkanindiges hydrocarboniclasticus. The sequence goes on from NZ_MLCN01000016.1 coordinate 3,284, forward strand.
TAGGCTTCTATCAGCTCCTTGCTTTCTTTTAAACCCAAGCCGGTTTGCTTGCGCACCATCTTGATGGCTTCAATCCTGCGGCCACGGCTTAGGGCAGCAATGGCTGATGCTGGTAGTTGGGGGCCATTGCCTGATTGACGGTTACCGGATTGAAGTGTTGTCATATGCTGTACTCCCTGACTGTTTTAATAAAATTTGTTCAAATAAAGCCGTAGCATCTACCTGTTCTACACTACGGCACGGCACCATACACATCATGCCCAGCTCAAACACCAATACATAGCTGAACGTACCTTTACGCAGGCTCTTCACCTCATGCAAATTAAAACTTTGCCTGTCCTGCCTGATTTCCGGCCCATGATACAATGTAACCTTGCTGGCATACACATCAATACCCTGCATTACGCTGCCCACCTGATGCTTATGATACTGGCGCTTAAATAACCATGGCATTACGCCATAGTGCAGTGTTGCCTGTGACAAAAAGAAAAATGCACCGAGAATAACAAAATAGCGGCCCTTATCCTCAAAGCCCAGCCAGAACCCCCATGCCATAATTAATACGCAGGCGAGCGCCATCACAAAACGGGCATAGCCCTTGCGCTGCCGGGTTGCCAGGCGAAACCCTTCTTGCGCTTCTGGCAGGCTTAGGGTGTAACGCAATGAAATAAGCGGTTTTTCTGTTGCATGCATAAACTTCATGCCCTGTATTGAACAAGCAAAATCCTAACCAAGCCCTAACCATCAAAACAGATGCTGGCAAGCCCTAATAAACTGATAATAAAGCAAATAACTGGCTTAACCATGCCAATCGTTTTTGACATCCTAAAGGAACAGTCTTAATGCAGCCTTAATGTAAAATGACATCATCCACCTTGTCGGTTTTGTGATGCTCGCCAAAACGGTCAACAATGGTGGCGCTAGCCTCATTCAGGCCAATTACGTCAACCACACTGCCCTGCTTGCGCAACTTGAACACCACTTTGTCCAATGCCGCCACCGCCGTCACATCCCAAAAATGTGCCTGTTGTACATCAATGATGATACAGGGCAGGTTTTCATTAAAATCAAACGACTGGACAAACGAATGGCTGGAGGCAAAAAATACCTGACCCGTAACGGTATAGGTGCGGCACTCGTTAGAGGCATCCAGCTGGCTATGGACCGCCATAAAATGACCAATCTTGTTGGCAAAAAACACCGAAGCCAGCAGTACACCAGAAAAAACACCCAGTGCCAGATTATGGGTTGCCACCACCACGGCCACAGTTACCAGCATGACAATATTACTGGACAGTGGATACTGGCGGATGCGGGCAATAGACTGCCAGTTAAAGGTACTAATGGACACCATGACCATCACAGCCACCAGTGCCGCCATGGGAATAATCTTAATCCAGTCACTCAAAAACACCACCATGACCAGCAGCAGCAAACCCGCCAGAAAAGTGGACAAGCGTGTGCGTCCGCCGGATTTAACGTTAATCACCGACTGGCCAATCATGGCACAACCCGCCATGCCACCCAGCAGGCCGGTGGCAATATTGGCAACGCCCTGCCCTTTGCATTCACGGTTTTTATCACTGCTGGTATCGGTCATGTCGTCCACGATGGTTGCGGTCATGAGCGATTCCAGCAGCCCTACGGCTGCCAGTCCCACTGAATAGGGCAAGATAATAAGCAGGGTGTCCAGATTCAACGGCACCTGTGGCCATAAAAAGACCGGCAAGGTGTTGGGTAAGTCGCCCATGTCACCGACCGTACTCACCTGCCAGCCCATCAGCACGCTAAACGCGGTAATAGCCAGAATGCACAGCAATGGTGACGGAATAATACGGCCAATTTTAGGCACATAGGGAAATAGGTAAATAATGGCTAAACCCGCAGCAGTGAGGGCATAGACATGCCACGTCACATTGACCAGATGCGGCAACTGCGCCATAAAAATCAGGATGGCCAGCGCATTAACAAAACCCACAATCACCGAGCGTGATACAAAGCGCATCAGTGAACCCAGCTTTAAAAACCCGGCAATAATTTGAATTACGCCCGTGAGCAGGGTTGCAGCCAGCAAGTATTGCAGGCCATGTTCTTTCACCAGTGTGACCATCAGCAGTGCCATGGCGCCGGTTGCTGCTGAAATCATGGCAAGACGTCCGCCAAAAAATGCAATCACCACGGCCATTGAAAACGAGGCATATAAGCCAATTTTGGGATCAACCCCGGCAATAATGGAAAAAGCAATGGCTTCTGGAATCAGCGCCAGTGCCACCACCATGCCCGATAACACATCGGCACGTACATTGGAAAACCATTGCTGGTGAATGGAAGCAAGCATATTAAAAACTCGGCAGGGATTGGCTTACACATTGGTTAGACCTTGGCAATAAGGGCTGGTAGCCCAAGCATGCAATGACTGGCATCAGGCCTGAGCAGCAGCGATCGTCAATGGGGCTGAAGCTATTGCGACCAAAAACCCGACAAGGCAAAGAAGGCTTGGTTCAGGCGCTGAACAAACCGTAAACCACTTTTATTTTTTATCAGTCAGGATGGTACAGTAAACAGAAATGAACAGCCGCTTTGTAGTGCAATTCTTTCAAAGCAGGTCTTACCAACAAATGTGAACGGATTCTAGCATAATTCTGCCGTTTTTCTGCACGATATTGCTCTAGAATAACAGTCCATGAATCACGTCGATTAGGATATCACATGAAGAATACGATAAAAAAAGCCTCACCAATGATTGGTCTGGGCCTATTGGTGAGTAGCGCTGCCCTAATGTATGCCACTACCAGCCACGCTGCCATAATCAACTGGCAGGACAATGTGCCTTCGGCCACCAAACCATTTGCCGGTAATGCAGCGCAACTTGCCCGGCTGGTGGACAACGACATCATGGTGTATAGCCATCCCTCCCAGTCGCTAAACCTTGCCAGCAAAAAAGGCACCCTGCACTATAACAATGTACGCTTTAGCTCGGCTGCTATTATTGTGCCTGCCAAGCCGGAACAGGTTAAACAGTTACTGTCCCAGTATTCAGGCTATGCCGGGCTGTTTCCAACCCTGACCAAAGCCACCTTGCTGGAACAATCGGGGAATATTACCCAGATGAAATACCGTATTCATGTGCCTGTACCCATTCCGGTACTCAGCTTTAATGAAGATGTAGTCATGCAGCATCAGGTCAGTGGCAACAGTATTCAGACCCTGATTGTGGATTCACCGATCCAGTATGGTACGGGCAAGTTTGAGTGGTTCCCGGTAGATAGCAACCACACGCTGGTTACGCTCACCCAGTGGGGCGATCTGGATAAGCCCAAGGGTTTTCTGGTCAGTACCATTTTAAAAGCCATTCCAGAAATCAAGCAGGGTATTCCGCAAAGTGTAGATACCTTTGTGCTGGAAACCCTCAAGCGCAAGTTTTCCCCAGATGGCAAATTGCCAACGCAAGGGCCGCGCCAGCTTCCCTACAAAAAACTGCAACAGGATGAAATCCAGCTGGTACAGCAACTCAATGCCCGCTCTGGCAATCCGGTGATGTTTATTCACCGCCCGGTCAACATGCCCTATAGCAACCGGGCAGAATCACTGCAATTTGTTAGCACCTATGCCACGCTAAAAGCGCCAGCGGCACGCAGTACGCAGGTTTTGGGTTCACCTGCCAACTTTAAGAATATGTTCCGTCAGGTTAGCAAAGTACAAGTTAAACCACTCAGCAAACAAGCTTCTGAAGCAGAAGTCATGGTTAAAGTTGGCCTTGGTGTGATTGCCATTCCGTTCAGAATCAACCTGCGCTATTACAACGAACCACAAAACAAGCTGTACTATCAGGCCAATGGCGGTGATATTGAATACATGCAGGGACAAATGCAGTTTAGCCCGCTTTCCAATCAGCAGACATTCTTGAGTATGACCAGCGCCGGCAAAATTGGTGATAACGCGCCATTTTTATTAAAAATTGGCAAATCACTGCCTTATTCAGACCTGTTGCCAACCGTGGGTGGCGCACCAGTATTTATTTATAAAGCCAATCAGTATCTCAGCAACAGCAAGAATTCCTGACAGGAGCAAATGATGCGTGCTCATTTTCCATTGGGTAGTCTGGTGATCATTGTGGGTAGCAGCCTGCTTGCTGGCTGTTCCCTGACACCTCGCCAGACTGACCATGGTATACCTGAGCCTGCTGGCTATCCTGCCAATGCCAAAAATTTATCTAACAATCAATCAACTGCCAATCCTAAATCTATAAACCCAGCATTACAGCAGACACAGCCCCAGCAGCTCAGCCAGACCATTTTGCAACTGTTACAGCAAAAAAACATGCCATCACTGGCCAGTTTCGTTCATCCACAGCAGGGCATCCGCTTTAGTCCTTATGTGCATGTCAGTGTTCAAGACTTACGCTTTTTGCCATCACAGCTGGCTCAACTCTCTACCGATCAGACCATTTATCACTGGGGAACTTTTGATGGCTCAGGTGAACCGATTCAATTAACCTTTAACGGCTATTGGCAAAAATTTATCTTTAGCCATGACTATACCAGCTCCAGAACCCAGCAAATTGTTAATCAGCCCACACAACGCGGCAATAGCCTAAATACTATCAAGCCGTTTTATCCCGGCAGCATGATGGTGGAATATCATCGCCCTGCAACAACTGGCCAGCCGCTGGACTGGAGCAGCCTGATTCTGGTATTCCAGCCTTATCAGGGTCGCTGGTATCTGGTGGGCATTGTGCATGACCAGTGGACCATTTAAAGCAGCCTGATTTTTACAAACAGGCTTTTGAGAAATAATATTGCCCTAGAGATTTACCACCCGTTTTGGCTGTAGCTGTCGCTCATCATTAACCACACCCAAGCCCAGAAAACGCGCATGCGCAAACACCAGTGCTTCACCCGCTGGCATACTGTCAATCATCACCGCTTGTCCACGACAAAAATAAAAATCTTCGCCATGATCCAGCTGCACCCGTGGAAAATCACGAATCGACTCATACACCGGCAGCAATAAATCATCCCGTTGCTGTTCGGTCAGGCTTTCCAGATACTCAATGCTGATGCCGTTACGATCTGGGCCTTCATCCAGCGTAAAATGCCCGGTTTGGGTACGATGCAGGGTTTTAACATACGCACCGGAACCCAGCGCCTTGCCAATATCCTCAGCCAGCGTACGAATATAAGTGCCCTTGCTACAACGGACTTGCAGGCTGATGGTATCTTCAGTAAAGCCCAGTAATTCAAGCTGATAAATTGTCACAGGACGCGCGGGCCGCTCAATTTCAATGCCGGCACGCGCCAGCTCATACAAGGGTCTGCCATCTTTTTTTAAGGCTGAATACATGGGCGGCACCTGCATAATATCGCCACGCAAACCCGATAGCGCCTGCTCAATCAAGGCATTTGACAAGGCAGGAATAGCAAACTGTTCAACAATTTCCCCTTCTGCATCTGCCGTTGTGGTGGTTGCACCCAGTTGAATGGTGGTCTGATAGGTTTTGTCGGCGTCCAGCAGGTAATGGGAAAACTTGGTAGCCTCGCCCAGACAAATTGGTAGCAAGCCGGTAGCCAGTGGATCAAGTGCCCCTGTGTGCCCGCCTTTTTGCGCCCTGAAAATCCAGCGGACTTTTTGCAATGCCGCATTGGAACTAATGCCCAGCGGTTTGTTGAGTAAAATAATACCGTTAACCGGACGGCGCTGGATTTTTTGGCGAGGCTGATTCATGGACAATACAATTTTTAGGCAAATATCAGTGTGCATTCTAGCAAAGTCAGCTTAAGGATGCAGAGTTGCTATCCATGCATTTTTAGGACTTAATTTTTTGGTTAATTAATGCACAGCCATTATTAGAAAATTTTAAATTTTTCCCTTGAAAATTTGCTAGCAAAACCTATTTTATTTTTAGAAATGAGAATCTCATTTCGACATCAGGATGCTGCTTAGCGGGTCTTGATGGCTTATCGAAGAACAGTGTTAACCTTACTTTGCTGATGAATTCAGGAGGTTTTTGTCATGACTACTTTAAGCCTAAATCCTTTATTTCGCCGTAGCATTGGCTTTGATCGACTTAACGATTTGTTTGAATATGCCATGCAAAGCGAAGCACCCAACTATCCGCCCTACAACATTGAAAAACATGGCGAGAATGAATACCGCATTGTGGTAGCTACAGCGGGCTTTAGCCAGAATGAACTGGATATTAATCTGGACAACAGTGTGCTGACTATTTCTGGCAAGCCAATGAGCAAAACGCAGGATAATGAGGTTGCTTTCCTGCATAAGGGTATTGCCCAGCGCTCCTTCAAGCTGTCGCTACGACTGGATGAGTACATTGAGGTGCAACAGGCTGCTTACGAAGATGGATTGCTCAAGGTGGATTTACGCCGGGTGATTCCCGAAGAAAAGCTACCACGCACAATTGCCATTCAGGGCAGCACTGGTAGACAGCAAACGCTGGAACATGCCCAGCCTGCTTCTGGCACTGATTCTGGCGACCAATAATTAGTCATCCATTAGATGCAAAAAAGCCACGGTTATCCGTGGCTTTTTTGTTGGTGAGCATGCTGTAACAACCCATGCAGCACAGCAGACTTACTTGTCAGTATGATCTGATCCAGTATTGGTTTGTGCAGTGCTGTCTTGTCCAGTACCTTCTGATTCATCATCATTTACTGGCTGACCCTGAACTGGGGTGTCATGTACAGCCTTGGCAATCAGATCCATCATGTAATTCCCATGCGCGGTTACGTTGTCATAATGAAAACGCAGGCGCGGGGTAATCCGGGTCTTGATTCGACGGCCCAGTTCCTGACGCAGAAAGCCAGCAGCACCATTCAGGACGTCAAGCGTATCCTTATGGGCCTGTGCATTCTGGTCATTGTTGAGCTCACGCCCCATTACCGTTACATACACATCGGCATAACCCATATCCGGACTTACCTTAATGCCAGAAATGGTCACCAGACCACCCAAGCGGGGGTCTTTTAACTCTGAGCGGATCAGGTCAGACAGCTCGCGCTGTACCTGATCACCCATGCGTTTCAGTCGTTGGCTACCCGCCATTAAAGACTCCGTGCAATTTGTTGAACGTCGTACACTTCAATCTTGTCCAGTTCCTGAATGTCGTTGTAGCCTTTTACAGCCAGACCACATTCAATCCCTGCACGCACGTCGTTCACATCATCTTTATGACGACGCAGTGATTCCAGTTCACCCTGGAATACCACCACGTCATTACGCAGTACGCGGATTGGCTTATTGCGATAGATCGTTCCTTCCATCACCATACAGCCTGCTGCTGCACCAAACTTGCTGGAACGGAATACCTGACGAACCTGCGCTACGCCCAGAATAGTTTCACGATGTTCCGGCGCCAGCTTGCCACTCATGGCTGCTTTCACGTCGTCGATCATTTCGTAAATTACGCTGTAATAACGTAAATCTACACCATCCTGATCACACTTGATGCGCGCTGCACCATCGGCACGTACGTTAAAGCCCAGTAACACAGCATCAGACGATTCAGCCAGTGCCACATCAGACTCGGTAATTGCACCAACGCCAGAGCTAATAATGCGAACATGCACATCATCAATAGACAGGTCATTCAAGGCTGCACTAATGGCTTCCAGTGTACCGCGCACATCGGTTTTCAATACCAAATTGACGGTTGGGACATCTTTCTTGCCCATAGACGCCATGATATTTTCCAGACGCATGGCGCTGGCACGCTCAAGGCGCTTATGACGCTCACGGTCACCACGGAAATCAGCCACTTCACGGGCTTTTTTCTCGTCACTGACCACCAGCACTTCATCACCGGCATTGGGTGCTTCTGGCAGACCCAGAATTTCCACTGGAATTGATGGGCCAGCAGATTTAATCGGCTTACCATTTTCATCATTCATGGCACGTACACGACCATAAGATGCACCGGCCAAGACCAGATCACCTACATTCAGCGTACCTTTTTGTACCAGAATACTGGTAACAGCTCCACGACCCTTGTCTACACGGGCTTCAATCACTACGCCCTGCGCTGCACCCTCATCAGATGCGGTCAGTTCCAGCAATTCAGCCTGAATGGAAATCAGGTCCAGCAATTCATCAATACCTTGTCCACTATGGGCAGATACCAATGCTACCGGTACATCACCACCCCATTTTTCAGGCACGATCTGCTTGGCAGTCAGTTCGTTCAGGACGCGATCCGGATCGGCACTTTCCTTGTCCATCTTGTTGATAGCAACAATGATTGGCGTTCCGGCGGCACGGGCATGGTCAATGGCTTCAGCCGTTTGTGGCATTACGCCATCATCGGCTGCAACCACCAGCACCACAATATCGGTTGCCTTGGCACCACGTGCACGCATGGCAGTAAATGCCGCATGGCCCGGTGTATCAAGGAAAGTAATAATACCTTTATCAGTTTCTACATGATAAGCCCCAATGTGCTGGGTAATCCCGCCTGCTTCACCAGCCGCCACTTTGGAGCGACGGATGTAATCCAGCAGGGAAGTTTTACCATGGTCAACGTGACCCATAATGGTGACTACTGGTGGACGGGTCTTTTCAGCACCACGATCCTTTTTAGCAGCTTCCATCAGGTTGTCTTCCATGGCGGTATCACTAACCAGCACAGGATTATGGCCCATTTCCTCAACCACCAGCGCCGCAGTAGACTGATCAATGGCCTGGTTCTGGGTGACCATCTCACCCATTTTCATCAGGGTTTTGATAACTTCCCGCACTTTGAGTGCCATTTTTTGTGCTAAATCGGCAACCACAATGGTTTCACCAATTTGCACATCATAAATCTGCTTTTCAACCGGCTTTTCAAAACCATGTTTATTGGACTGGCTGGTTTTCAAGCCGCGCTTGTTGGGCTGGAAGCTTTGCTCTTCCTGACCACGGCTCTTGCCACGGGTTTTACTACTGCGCGTATTTGCTGTAGCACCACCGCGCTTGATTTCACGGTTTTCCTTGTCAAAGGATTCTTCATAAGCACGGCCAACAAGACCTGCCGCCAATGGCGTATTGTCTTCTACTACCTTAATGCTAATGTCATCACTGGCATATTTGGTCGCCATCTGACGCATTTGTTCCAGCGTACGCTTTTGCGCTTCTTCAGCCGCTGCACGACGTGCCGCTTCTTCCGTAGCTTTTAGGCGTGCTTCTTCCACTTCACGTGCTTTTTTCTCTTCCGGCGTTTCTGACTTGCCACGAACCTCAGGTTTACGTGGCTCGGCCTTACGACCTTCAGGCTTGGCAGGTGCTTTAGCAGGACTAGCAACAATGGCATCACCATTGCGCTTTCTGACCACCACTTCGGTTTTGGCACTGCCACCGGATTTGGCTTCTGGCTGGTGCGCTGCGCGCATGGCATCCAGTGTGGCCTTTTGACGGGCATCAGCTTCTACACGCGACTGGCTTTGAGCATTTTCGCGTGCAACCATGTCCGCACGCGCCTTGTCAGCGGCTTCAGACTTGGCTTTGGCTTCGGCTGCCAGCGCTGCTGGGTCAGGCTTTACAAACGTATGTTTTTTGCGCACTTCAACATTAATGGTTTTTGCCTTGCCACTGGTACTGGCAACCTTGGCCGTACTGGTGGTTTTGCGCTTTAATGTAATGTTGCTATTGGCCGGCGCCTGACCATGGGAACGTTTTAAATAAGCGACCAGCTGTTCTTGCTCTGATTCAGAAATAATGGCGTCTGCATTGCGGCCTGGCAAGCCCGCTTCTGTCAATTGCTCAAGCAGCTTCTCGACTGGACGCCCCACATTTTTTGCCAATTCTTTTACGGTTTTGTCCGTCATAATGCTCTACCCCTAATTAAACCATGATTCACGGGCTTTCATAATTAAATGACCAGCCCTTTGGGGATCCAGGCCTTCTATATCGGCAATATCATCTATTGCCTGATCGGCCAAATCATCTACTGTGACCACCCCACGTGCAGCCAGCGCAAATGCCAGCTCGCGGGTCATGCCTTCCATATTCAGCAGCTCTTCGCTTGGATCCTGAATGCTTTCCTGTTGCAACAGGGCATCAGCGATGGCTACTTCCTTGGCACGGCTTTGTAAAAGCTGTACCGTATCTTCATCAAGTTCGATCTCGTCAAACGTTTCTGCAGGCACATAAGCCACTTCATCAATGGAAGTAAAGCCCATGTCCACCAGTGCATTTGCCAAGTCTTCATCCAGTTCCAGACGCTGTACAAACATGTCAATGTACTGCTGTGCTTCTGAAGCCTGACGCTCGCGATATTCATCTTCCAGCATCATGTCCAGCTTGTAGCCAGTCAATTCAGAGGCAAGACGTACATTCTGGCCCTGTGAACCAATGGCACGCGCCAACTGGTCACTGGTTGCAAAAATAATGTCAGCACTTCTGGCATCCTCATCCAGCACAATACTGGACACATCCGCAGGCTCAAGTGCGCTGGCAATGTACTGCGCCGGATCATCCGACCACACCACCACATCAATACGCTCGCCATTTAGTTCCTGCTGTACTGCCTGAATACGCGTGCCGCGCATCCCAATACAAGCACCCACCGGATCAATACGATGGTCATTGGTTTTTACGGCAATCTTGGCACGTACACCCGGCTGACGCGCTGCAGTCTTGATTTCAATAATTTCTTCACTAATCTCGGGCACTTCCTTGCGCATTAACGCAATTAGCATTTCCGGACGTGAACGCGATAACAAGAGCTGGGCGCCACGGCCTTCGCGGTTTACATTATACAAAATAGCATTGATGCGCTGTTTGGGGCGCAGCAATTCCTTAGGCAACATTTCCTCACGGGCCAGATAACCCTCAGCATTGTCACCCAGATCAATAATAAAGCCGTCTTTGGTCTGCTTTTTCACTTCACCGTAAATCAGCTCGCCAACACGGGATGCATACTGGTCAGCAACCATTGCCCGCTCGGCTTCACGGATTTTCTGTACAATAACCTGCTTGGCAATCTGCGCAGCAATACGGCCAAAGTCGATGGACTGAACCTGTTGTTCACGGATATCGCCCAGTTGCCACTCATTGGGGTCCAGGTCGCTAATCGCATCCTGACACGCTGGCATTTCATGGTCTTCATCCGCCACCACTTCCCACTGACGGAAAGTTTCGTAGTCTCCGGTTTTACGGTCAATGGCAACACGCAACTGTGCTTCTTCGTCCACTGTGCCTTCATAAAATTTCTTTTTGGTTGCCGCAACCAGCGCCTGTTCCAGCGCCTGGAAAATTGCTTCGCGGGGTACACCTTTTTCATTACTAACCGTTTCAACAACGGTAAGAATTTCGCGACTCATGATGTCACCTTTTAATCAATTAAACCTGTTATAAATCAGTTCGCTTTTGCTCATCCTAAAGGCGGCTTACTTCACTCACATGAATTGCGGATGATTAATCCTCATAAACCAGATTGGCTTTATCAATATTATCGCCATCAATAGTTAAACGCTGATCTTCTAATTCCACCACAATATCCTGATCCGTCACCTCAAGCAGCGTGGCGGTCATCTTGCGGCGGTTTGCAACAGCACCAATTAAGCGCAGCGCAATTTTCTGCCCGGTATAAGGCTGCATTTGTAACAGGCTGAAAAACGGACGATCCCAGCCAGGAGAGGATACTTCCAAGGCATATTCCCCAGAAATGGGATCATGCACATCCAATACCCCACTGACCTGATGGGTAACCTGAACACAGTCCTGAACACCAATGCCACGACCAACGTCATCATCAGCTTCTTCTTCAACAGCAGAAGCTAAATCATCCGTTGATTCAGTGGACACCACAGCCTGTTCAGCCGCAATAGTGTCGTCCTGATTTTCAGGCTTATCAATATAAATACGTAACAGCGAGCGTTTGCCTTGCGGCAGAAATTCAATGCCCCACAGCTCAACACCACAGGCTGCCACAGCAGGCGCAATCAAATCATACAAGGCTTGAGTTTTTGCAGAAAACTTCATTTATCTTCTTTAAAACAGGTAGGTTAGAAACTTGATGGGTCATCAGAAGTCGATGCAAGCGTACATGCGCCACACCTGATTTTAGGAAATTTTCAGGCCGCGGCAGCAATTGATGTTTTCGCTTATCCATCACCGTTGGGCTACATGACAAATAAAAAATGGGCGACATCGCCCACTTTATCAATACCTATAAACCTGATTGTTTATTGCCCAAACATATTTATGGTACTGAACAAAAAGGCCCACCATGTGAGCCCTTTTTAAATATGGTAGCGGGAGCTGGATTTGAACCAACGACCTTCGGGTTATGAGCCCGACGAGCTACCAGACTGCTCCATCCCGCATCAACAGGCAGGTATTATATACCAGCCTTCGCTTTTGTCAATGGTTAATTTTAAGAAACCACCAACAGCGCACTACTTGCTATTCACCATATATTAATATAAATCAAATAAATACATGGTACGAGGGAAGAGACTCGAACTCTCACGCCGTTAGGCACTACCACCTCAAGGTAGCGTGTCTACCAATTCCACCACCCCCGCAGCAAGGCAGCCATTCTATGCGACCTCAAAATAAAAAGGAAGCCTAATTTGCCGGGGTTTGCGAGCCTGTCGTATTGATTGACGAACTTTCAACCACTGGTTTGGCTGAATCCGTGGGTAATGTTGGGGCTGGTAAAGTTTGGCTACCCGGCAGTTCATACAGCTTAGACACATTATGTTTTGCAAAAATGGCCAGTGTTACGCTGGTAATAAAGAAAATTGCAACCAGCACCGCTGTGGCGCGAGTTAAAAAATTGGCACCGCCAGAAGCACCAAATACCGTAGCTGCACCACCCCCACCAAATGATGCCCCTGCTTCTGCACCTTTACCCTGCTGAATCAGGATCAGGCCAATCATGCCAAGGGCAACCAGAATATGAACCACCAATACAAGCGTTTCCACTACGTTCTCCTACCCGGCCTTGCAGTTGTGGCTAAAAGCCTGGGCAATTTTAATAAATGAACCTGCATCCAGTGATGCGCCACCGACCAGTGCACCATTTATGTTAGCACAGGCGGCCAAAGATGCAGCATTATCAGGTTTTACACTGCCGCCGTAAAGTATCGGTACATCAACAAGCGATGGATGATATTTTTTTAAGCCGGTACGGATCGCAGCATGCATGCTTTCTGCATCGTCCGGACTGGCTGTTTTACCGGTACCAATTGCCCACACCGGTTCATAAGCAATAATCAGATGTTGCTGCCAGTCCTGCAGGGAAACACTGTCAAACACCTCAGCAATTTGCTGCAAAACGACCTGTTCGGCCTGTCCGGCTTCACGCTCACTTAGCGTCTCACCAATACAGAAAACAATATCCAGACCTGCCTTAACCGCCGCTTGCAGTTTTTCCCGTAAAACAACTGCCCCTTCTGCATACAGGCTGCGACGCTCGGAATGACCAATCAGTGTTATAGTAATCCCGGCACTGGCCAGTAACTGCGCTGAAACATCACCAGTATAAGCCCCTGTGCCTGCAAAGCGGGAAACATCCTGCGCCACCACCTGCACCGGGCTTTTTGCCTGCTGAAGTTGCTGTTGAACCATTAAAAGATGCAAAAAGGTAGGCGCAACAGCCAGATTAAGGGTTGTCGCCCCCATATCAGAAGCCGGATCATGAATAATCTGGTCGATTAATTGTTGGGTTAGTTGTTGTTGTGCCATTGGGGTTTCCGGATTCATTTTCCAGTTTCCAATCACCCAGGGCTTTGGCTTGCTGCTCGGCATAGACAAGATTAATCCAATTTAGTAAAACTACGCGCATTCTAACTTAAAACTATAGACTATTTTAATGATGCCAAAATTAATATCCTTAAATCCTGCGTTTAAACTTCATGTGTGTGCAGTTATAACCAGCTGTACAGCATCAATGAGAAGTTCCAGTTTTTTAACCCTGTTAACCGCTGTATTTACAAGGCTTGTTTATTTTACGCTGGCTTTTGCCCTGCTATTTTCAACCAGCCTGATGGCTGAAACAGTGCAACGCTGGCAAGATAGTGCAGGCCAGTGGCATTTTGGCGATCATGCAGCAGCCAAGGGACACAACAGTAAGCCAGTGTTAGTCACTACCCCTATTTCCATTATTAAAAATGACCAGCCGACTGACCTCAAGACAGCAGACCCAAAAGGGAAAAAATCCAGAAAAACAATCAAAAAACGGGCAACAAGCTCAACGACCACGACTCAGAGCAATCATTGTGACCAGTTACGCCAGCAGCTGTATGACCAGACCACCTCTAATCGTAAATCCAAGGGCAAAAAGGCAGAATACTTTAAGACACTCACCGCACGTTATGAACATGAATGTATTGCTGGACAATATTATGGCAACTCATAACAGCAATTAAATTTTTATAACACGTCCTATTCAGGGTTAAAATACTAGAATCTGGTCATCAGATTTGATGAATTGAAATTTAAGAGTCAAGACCGCATATGTTATCTAAAGACACGTCAACCCAGACACTAGTGCCAGCAGGGATTTACCGGCATTACAAAGGTCAGCGCTATCAAGTGCTATACTGTGCCCGACATAGTGAAACCGAAGAATGGCAAGTGGTATATCGCTGTTTATATGGCGAATTTTCGCTGTGGGTAAGACCATTAGCCATGTTTATTGAATCAGTAAGCCTTGAAAATGGGCTGGCTGTACCGCGCTTTGCTCTGGAAATTGCTACCGAGTTCACAAGTCCGGATTTAAACAGGCTTTAACAGTCGATTGTACTGATTGAGTGCCTGAGTTATAGTGTTTAATTATCAGGGATGGTCAACGTATCATATATGACAGCATATCTGTTGAGGTGGGATGTTCATGGCTGCTGAACAAACAGCGACGATATCATTTGGTGGTCTGGCGCGACGTCTGGTTAATGATGGCGTTGTCACTCCTATCAATATGCAGCGGGCGATTAGTGAGTCACAACGTGACAAAACCACACTGGTTACCACATTAGTTAGCAATATTGGCGTTTCTGCCAGTCAGATTGCCAACATTATTGCTCAGGAATTTGGTGACCCGCTGTTTGACCTTGATGCGCTGGATAATGACGCCATTCCACGTGATATTGTCGAAGAAAAAATTATTCGCCAGTTTGCTGCGCTACCGATCTTCAAGCGTGGCAATCGTCTGTCGGTTGCCATGAGCGACCCTACCCGTGTTGAAGCGATTGACGCCATTCGTTTTAATAGCAAACTAATGGTAGATACTGTTGTTGTTGAAGAAGACAAGCTTCAACGCATGATTGAAAAGCTCTATGCCGGTGCCAGTAATTTTGCCAACTTTGGCGATGATGGCATGGATTTTGACCTTGAAACTGACTCGGTTGGCAGTCAGAGTAGTAAAGATGACGATGATGGACCTGTTGTCGATGAAGCACCCATTGTCAAGTTTGTGAATAAATTGCTGATTGATGCCATTCGTATGGGCGCATCCGATTTACATTTTGAACCTTATGAAAAAACCTACCGGGTACGCTACCGGGTTGACGGTGTAATGCGCGAAGTTGCCAAGCCGCCAGTACAAATTGCCACACGGCTCGCAGCACGTTTAAAAGTCATGTCACAAATGGACATTTCTGAAAAACGGGTTCCGCAAGATGGCCGCATCAAGCTTAAAATCTCCAAGACCAAAGCCATTGATTTTCGTGTAAATTCACTGCCTACTCTCTTTGGCGAGAAACTGGTACTGCGTATTCTGGATCCTTCAAGTGCCATGCTGGGGATTGATGCCCTAGGCTATGAGCCTGAGCAGAAAGCCCTGTTCATGGATGCACTGGATAAACCACAGGGCATGTTGTTGATTACAGGCCCGACAGGTTCAGGTAAAACGGTATCGCTGTATACCGGTCTTAATATCCTCAATACCGTTGAAAATAATATTTCAACAGCAGAAGATCCGGTAGAAATTAACCTTGAAGGGATTAATCAGGTGAACGTTAATCCCAAAGTGGGCTTAACCTTTGCCAGCGCGCTCAAGTCATTTTTACGTCAGGATCCGGATATCATCATGGTAGGTGAGATCCGGGACCTCGAAACAGCAGAAATTGCCATTAAAGCCGCGCAAACTGGCCACATGGTACTGTCAACCCTGCACACCAATAGTGCCCCTGAAACCTTGACCCGCCTGCGCAATATGGGTGTTCCATCATTTAATATTGCAACGTCAGTCAATCTGGTTATTGCCCAGCGCCTTGCACGTCGCCTTTGTAATAGCTGCAAAAAACCGGTTGATATCCCACCCCAGAGCCTTAAGGAAATGGGCTTTACAGATGAGGATGTTGCCACAGGTTTTACCGTATACCAGCCTATGGGCTGTAGCGAATGCCGTGATGGCTATAAGGGGCGTGTAGGGATTTATGAAGTGATGAAAGTAACTTCGGAAATTGCCCGCATTATTATGGAAGATGGAAATGCCATTGAAATTGCTGACGCCTCGCATCGAGCGGGTTTTGCCAACTTGCGTCGCTCAGGTTTGAGAAAAGTTATGCAAGGCATGACCAGTTTGCAAGAAATTAACCGGGTAACCAGCGAATAAAATCAATAGGGACGATAATAATCATGGCAACCAAAAAAGCTGAACTTACACCCAATTTTGTTTATGAAGGCGTAGACCGGCGTGGGCAAAAGGTTAAAGGTGAAATACCTAGCAAAAACATGGCGTTGGCTAAAGTTACCTTGCGTAAGCAAGGAATTACAGTTGCTAAAATTTACCAAAAGAAAAAAGATCTTTTAGCTTTTTTAAGCAAAAAGAAAGTTAAAACGCTGGATATCACTATTTTTACTCGCCAATTAGCGACCATGATGAAAGCAGGTGTTCCTTTAGTGCAATCTTTTGAGATTGTTGCAGAAGGGCTGGAAAATCCAGCCATGCGTGAAGTAGTCCTCGGTATTAAAGCTGAAGTGGAAGGTGGTAATAGCTTTGCTGGTGCATTACGTAAATATCCGCAATATTTTGATGATTTATTTTGTTCGCTGGTGGGTTCAGGCGAGCAGTCCGGTGCACTGGAAACCATGCTGGATCGAGTTGCTATTTATAAGGAAAAAAGTGAACTATTAAAACAAAAAATTAAAAAAGCTATGAAATATCCAATGACGGTTATTGTTGTAGCTTTGATTGTCACTATTATTTTGATGGTGAAAGTAGTTCCAGTTTTTAAAGATTTGTTTAGTTCTTTTGGTGCCGACTTACCAGCATTTACCCAAATGGTGGTCAATATGTCTAACTGGATGCAATCCTACTGGTACATTTTAATTGCTGTCATTGGTATGACAATTGGTGCCTTTATCGAAGCAAAAAAACGCAGTAAAGCGTTTCGTGACTTTCTGGACCGAGCGGCATTAAAAGCACCGATTTTTGGTGATCTGGTGTATAAAGCCATTATTGCCCGTTATAGTCGTACCCTAGCAACCACCTTTGCTGCTGGTGTACCTCTAATTGATGCCCTGGAATCAACAGCCGGTGCTACCAATAATGTGATTTATTATGATGCGGTGATGCGTATTCGTGAAGATGTATCCACAGGTCAGCAATTACAGTTTGCCATGCGTAGTACTGACCGCTTTCCATCCATGGCCGTACAAATGGTGGCAATTGGTGAAGAATCCGGTGCTTTGGATGCCATGCTGGAAAAGGTAGCCACCCATTTTGAAAATGAAGTGGATAATGCCGTAGATGGCTTAACCAGTATGATGGAACCATTGATTATGGCCATTCTGGGTGTGCTGGTAGGTGGTTTGGTGGTTGCCATGTACTTGCCAATTTTCCAGATGGGTTCGGTGGTTTAATGCAGGATTTTCTACAACTGTTATCCACAATGCCCTGGTTATTAATTACCGTCATTGCAATTTTGGGTGTATGCGTTGGCAGCTTTTTAAATGTGGTCATTTATCGCATGCCAAAAATGATGGAACAGGAGTGGCGCTATGAATGCGCCATGCTATTAAATGATGGTTTAGGCAGTAATACACCTAGTGAATCACCTGTTCTGACATTAAGTAAACCTGCTTCAGCCTGTCCCCATTGCCAGCATAAAATCCGCTGGTACGAAAATATACCCCTGCTAAGCTGGCTAATATTACGCGGTAGGTGTTCAAGCTGTGGACATCAAATTAGTATTCGCTATCCCCTGGTTGAATTGCTAACCATGCTCGCATCTATTGCAGTGGTACTGGTTTTTGGGCCTAGCCTGAAAATGCTGGTAGCGCTGGTTTTAACCTGGGTTCTTATTGCACTAACCGGAATTGATTTTGATACCCAGCTGTTACCAGATAGCCTGACTTTACCTCTGGCAGGCTTAGGACTGCTAGTTAATACCCAAAGTCTGTTTGTTTCCCCTACCCAGTCTATCTGGGGCTACGTGATTGGTTTCATGTCGCTCTGGCTGGTTTATATTATTTTTAAACTGGTCACTGGTAAGGAAGGCATGGGCTATGGGGATTTTAAGCTATTGGCCGCTTTAGGCGCATGGTTAGGGCCACTGATGTTGCCACTGATTATTCTCCTATCCTCGTTGGTAGGGGCAATTATTGGAATTATTTTACTTAAAATACGCAAGGAAAATCAGCCATTTGCTTTTGGGCCTTATCTGGCAATTGCAGGGTGGATTGCATTAATCTGGGGCAACCAGTTAATGACCATATATCTGGGCAATGGTTAAAAATCTCATAAGAAAAAAATAGGGCTTTCATCCATCATGAGTTTGATTATTGGTTTGACAGGCGGCATTGGTAGTGGCAAGACGGCGGCCAGTGACTGGTTTGCCCAACAAGGCATTACTGTTATAGATGCTGATGTGGTAGCCCGCGAGATTGTTGAACCCGGCAAACCAGCGCTTACTGAAATTCAGCAAACCTTTGGTAATTGGGTAATACAGCAGGATGGCACTCTGGATCGTGCGGCCTTACGGCAGTATATTTTTAATCATCCTGAGGCACGTGCTACGCTAGAGGGGATTACCCATCCCCGCATTCGTCAACAGATTATCTCGCAACTCAATAATGCAACCTCCCCCTATCGTATGCTGGTATCACCCTTGTTGATTGAAAGCAGGCAGCATGAACTGGTAGACCGGGTCTTGTTAGTTGACGTTCCTGAACATTTGCAATTATCACGTGCTAGCCTGCGTGATAGCCAGACAGCTGAGGCTATTGCCAAAATTATGCAGGTACAAATGCCACGCTTGCAACGTCAAACCCATGCCAACGATATTGTGGTCAATGATGGTGATCTGGTCCATTTGTACAGCCAGTTGATGCCTTTACATCAAAAGTATCTGCAATTGGCTCAGGCCAATAAATAAGCACTAACTTACTCGAAGCAGCCGCCACGGTTGTAACGCGCCAATCCCCATGCCCAGCAGGCCAGCGCCAATTGCAAGATTTAAGGGTTCATTTAACAAAGGCACGGCAGCCAGTGCTGCCAGAAATGGAGCGAGCGCCAGCAGGCTACCGGTTTTAAAGGCTCCCAGCCGCTCTACTGCACCAATATAGGTAAGCATGGCAATAATCACCACAAATACCCCATGAAACACGCCCTGCTCCAGCATCACCAGATGGCTAGCCTGTGCCAGTTTCTTGGGTAAAAATAGTGCATAAACCGGCAGGTAAAAAATTGCTGTCCATATAGCAACACCGGCCATTGCCTGCCACGGTGGTAACATCCAGCGCTTTAAAAAAACGGTATAGACACCCCATAGCGCTGCACCCAGCACAAAAAACGCATCACCGATTGATAGGTAAAATTGTCCTTCATACTGCATGACTGCCATCATGCCGCCAAGCCCGGCAGCCATAAAGAGCAAGCTTATCCAGGTGTCCTTGCCAAAAGGCTCCTTAAGCACAACCCAGGCACTCATCGCCGTTGCCAGCGGCAGAAAACCATTAAGCCAGATTGCTGCATGGGCAGCGGGGGCATAGCTAAAACCTGAATAAACCGCACAGGAATAACCCACACCCCCTAAAAGTGCCAGCCATAGAATGCGTTTATCCAGTAAAAATTTCAGCTCACGGCGCCATAACTGAATAGGCATTAGCACCACAAAAGCCGTAGCAAACCGTAGGGCAGTAATGTCCCATGCCGTTAAGTCCTGCTTGGCCCCTAGCCTTGACATCAGGGTGAAGCTGCCCCAGATCAGCATGGTAATCAATAATAATACATAGCCTTTTTTAACATCAGTTGATGCAATCCGGCTCATGGTTATTTTTCCTGTCCACGCTGCCGACAGGCCTCGTATAACACCATGCCCGTTGCAACACTGACATTCAGGCTTTGTAATTGACCAGACATGGGAATATAAGCCATCTGATCGCATTGGGCTTGGGTCAGGCGACGTAATCCGGTATCTTCAGCACCCATTACCACTGCAACAGCACCACTAAAATTACACTGGTCAACCGGCTTGGCCTGCTCATCCAGCAATGTTCCAATCACCTGCACGCCTTGCTCACGAATGCTGGCCAAGGTACGGGCCAGATTGGTGACCTGAATAAAGGCAATTTTTTCGGCCCCACCTGCGGCTACCTTGCGTGCAACTGGTGTAAGCCCGGCCGCACGATCTTTTGGTACTATCACCGCATGTACACCCATGGCAGCCGCAGTACGGATACAGGCACCCAGATTATGTGGATCGGTAATCTGGTCAAGTACCAGCAAAAAAGCCTGAGCTTCATGCTCAATCAACTGTTCAAGGTCTTGTTCATTCAGGCTAGGCGCAGCACGTACAGCCGCCACAATACCCTGATGCTGTGGCGAACCAGCCAGTTTGGCCAGCGTATCGCGACTCGCTCGCTGGACACTGATGCCATGCGGTGCAGCCTGCGTTAACAGTTGCGTCAGGCGGCTATCTTCGCGGCCCTGCAAAATAAACAGACTTAAAATGCTTTCCGGCTGGGTTTGCAATAAAGCTTCCACACTATGCAAGCCAAAGTGATATTCAGGTTTAGCCATAATTGTTCAGCGCACATGAGAACGGAGGGTACGTTCTTGAATTAAAAGGGATTAAAGTTGAAACGACTAGAAATGAAAAATCCTGTAGCGCCATGCCCTACAGGATTACAGGTCAACCAGCTGATTAGAGGCAGGAAAGGAATTTTCCGTTAAAAACAGAATTCCATTAGCAATAAAGCAATGGCCTAAAATCGCAGGATAGAAGTGTGCGGGCGATTAGCCTTCCAGATGGCACACATAATCCAGTGGTTCCTGGGTTTCAATAAAGAAACGGCTGCTGCCCGGTACATAAAAAGACTGTCCGGCACGATACAGTTCGCTTTCAGGCTGATCTGCAATTTTAACGCGGCATTCACCAGAAATGATTTCCATGCGCTCGGGAACATGGGTTTCAAACACCAGCGGTTTTTCGGTCGGTAAAATGACACCAACAGTTTTTTTGCTGCCATCATCAAACTGAATGGTATGGCTAATGCACTTTCCATCAAAATAGATGTTGGCTTTTTTAATTACCGTCACTTGATCAAATTGTGCTGGATTCATCATGTCACTCCGCAAAAGACCGCTGTAGTTTAGCGCAAGCACAAGTGGCCTCGCTAGAGGATTTGGCAAAATATTCTGCAACTTAAGTACAATAAAGACAGCCTCAATATAATTTGTTTTTAAAATAAAAAAACGACTCATTCGCTTTTTGGCTGGCCCTGAATGGTGGCAACCAGTTGGCGTGAACCTGCATGGTTACGATGCTCACCCAGATAAATACCCTGCCAGATGCCCATATTCAAATCTCCTTGCCGCACTGGAATGGTCAGCTCACACCCCAGCAGACTACTTTTAAAATGTGCAGGTAAATCATCTGGCCCTTCATCATTGTGCCGATAGTAAGGTTCACCTTCGGGCGCCAGCCGGTTAAAAAAGCGCTCAAAGTCCAGCCGGACATTCGGGTCAGCATTTTCATTAATGCTCAAACTGGCCGACGTATGCTGAATCCACAAATGCACCAGTCCAACCTCAAACTGGGCTAATTCTGGTAATTGCTGCACAATTTCATGCGTAACCAGATGAAAGCCACGTGGCCGTGCCTTTAAGCAAATTTCTTTTTGTAGCCATAGCACCATGACATAATTGTCCTGTAAATTTTAAAGAATCCTTAAGCTTAAGGTTTTATTAAAGCAACGTGCCACATCGTAAATGTACTTGATGCATTCTTGTGTTTCTTTAGGCACGCTTTTACCGGTAAAACTGCAAAAACCCGGTTAAATGGCTTTTCTCGCTTTGGCAAGCTGTGTACTATCAGCATGATTCATCATGTCTTCATCGCATATTAATTCAAGCATATTTCATGAAATAAAGGGTTTGAATGCTCACCAATTTAACATTACAAAACTTTGCGCTGGCAGAACAGCTATCACTTGATTTAGCAAGTGGTTTCAATGTGTTAACCGGTGAAACCGGTGCTGGCAAATCATTGCTGCTGGATGCCTTGTCAGTTTGTCTGGGCGAACGTACTGATGTGGCGCATGTGCGGTTTGGTACTGACAAAGCCGATGTTACTGCCAGTTTTGACTATAAAAAAAATGACCCAATTGATGTGTGGCTGGTCGAGCGGGAACTCAATGACAATGCCGGACTGGATGATGAATATGGTGAGATTCATTTACGCCGGGTGATTTTAAATAATGGCCGCAGCAAGGCATGGATTAATGGCCGGCCCTCCAGCCTGACCGAGCTTAAGGAAGCTGGACGGCTGCTGGTACAACTGTACAGCCAGCATAGCCAGCAACAACTGCTGGAGCCCCCCTACCCCAAAAACTGGCTGGATCGCTACACTGGCTTGCAGGCACAGGCGCATGATGTCCGGCAGGCATACCATCACTGGCAGCATTTATTAAAAGAACAACAATCGGCACTGGCCGCAGCAGCCAGCAGGCAAACCCGCATGATTGAACTGGAAGCCCAACTGGAAGAAATCCTGCCGCTGGCCCCGTTGAACTATACCGCGCTTGAACAGGAATATGACCGTCTCAGCCACTTTGAAAGCATGATGCAGGATTGCGCGGCCCTGCTGGATGGGCTGGATGAACAGGAAAATAATGTTATGCAGCAGCTGGCGGTGTTTAGCCGCCGGGCTGAAAGTCAGGCCAGTCGCTCGCCACAGCTTGGCGAAGTCAGCGAACGCCTGATTAATGCACAAAGTGAACTAACGGATGCCGTAGCCCTGTTGCGCCAGTTTGTTGACCAGCAGAATTTTGACCCGGAACGCATGACCGAGCTGAATGAATATCTGGAAGTTTTTCACCGGCTGGCGCGCAAGTACCGGGTTACCCCGGAAGAACTCAATGGCTTGTCAGAAACCTGGCAAACCGAGCTGGATCGCCTGAACCTACTGGATGACCCGGAAGCACTGGCCGCGCAGGTTGAGCAGTCCCATCAGCAATTTTTGACACTGGCGCAGGCGCTGGATAAGGCACGCCGTGCTACTGCAACGCCATTGGCTGAAAACCTGACCCGTCAGGTACGCCCGCTTGCCTTGCCGGAAGCCTATTTTGAATTTGGCTTTGAAACGCTGGACCAGCCCAATGCAGATGGTTTATCCCACATTCAACTGTATTTTACTGCCAATAAAGGAATTCCCGCACAGGCATTGGCCCGGGTGGCTTCCGGTGGTGAACTATCGCGTATTGCCCTGGTCATGCAGGTGATGAATGCTGAAAAAACTGAAGCTGATGTGCTGGTGTTTGATGAAGTGGATGTCGGCATTAGTGGTGGTACGGCTGAAATTGTGGGTCGTCTGCTGCGTGACCTTGGCAAGCATGTGCAAATCCTGTGTATTACCCATCAGCCGCAAGTGGCAGCACAGGCTGACCAGCATTTACTGGTTGAAAAGCAGCAAACCAAACAGGCTTCCAGCATTATTTATGCGTTAGAAGATGAACAGCGTATCATTGAATTGGCACGCATGTCTGGTGGTGTTGAAATTACCGAAACCACTTTGCAACATGCACGGCACCTGCTCAACCTGAAACATTCCTGATCAGCAGGCCAGATTTTGCATAGCCTTTATGATTGTGTGGCGACTGCGCGAGCTTGATTTAGCAGCCGGTAAGCCTTGTATTTGCCAATTTCACCCCGATCTATTTTTATTACAACTCTTATATCGGCAGCACGCCATTGTGCCTGCAAGGTCTACTGTTTAGGAGCACCACGTATCTTGGCAAAAACCTATTTAACCCATCGCTGTTTAATTGCGCCACCGCAGCTGAATGATGATTTTTTTGCCCAGACCATTGTTTATATCGCCCGTCATGATGATCAGGGTGCGCAGGGTTTAATCATTAATCGGCCAAGCCATATTGAAATCAAGGACTTGCTGATTGATTTGCAGATTAGTCCAGATATTGTACGGCCACATGCGGTGCTGGAAGGTGGCCCCGTGCGTCCGGAAGCCGGTTTTGTACTGCATACCGGCAATCCGGTGTGGCAATCCTCCATTGCGGTCAGTGAAAATGTCTGTGTGACCACCAGCAAGGATATTCTGGAAGCCATTGCTCACAATGAAGGCGTAGAGCGCTACCAGATTATGCTGGGCTATGCCAGCTGGCAGCCGCACCAACTGGAAGAAGAACTGGCACAGGGTGACTGGCTGGTCTGTGAAGCAGATATGGAACTGCTGTTTAACTTGCCGTATGAACAGCGCTGGTCAGCCGCCGCCGCCAAAATTGGACTGGATACCAACTGGTTGTCTCCTGATATTGGACATGCCTGATGAACAGCGATCAGTGCAGCACGGCTGTACCACTGCGCAAGGCAAAGGCTATGCCTGAGTTACATCAATACCCCTAAGAAACAAAAATTATGACTCACTCCTCTGGCAACCCGCAGACAGTAATGGGTTTTGACTTTGGCACTCAGAAAATGGGCATGGCTACCGGCAATAGTCTGACGGGAACTGGCCAGCCCTTGCCATTGTTTGCCATGCGTGACGGCATTCCCGACTGGGACAAGCTGGAACAGATCATTGCCCAATGGCAGCCTGACCTGTGTGTAGTAGGATTGCCGTTGAATATGGATGACAGCGAATCCGAATTATCAGCACGGGCGCGCAAGTTTGCCCGGCGCCTGAAACATCGCCTAAACAGACCAGTGTGGATGCTGGATGAACGGCTGACCACCCGCGAGGCACGCAATACGTTGTTGTCTTACCAACAGCAAGGCCATGGTAAAAAAACCAGTGCGGATAGTCTGGCTGCCGTGATGCTGATTGAAAGCTGGTTTAGGGAATCTGTGGGTATTGCACCTTAATGCTTTTACGATGTTTGTAGCCTATTTATTTTTTTCCATTGGTAGGCTTTAATATTATTAATAACAAAACCATTGGCTGAGCCTGTATTTTGTTGTCGCTAAGCGTTTGCTTTTTTGTCGTTTTTCGCAACTTTTGCTCATTTTACCTTGAGCGTTTGCAAGCCTGTCGCCTACACTGAATTTATCTTTTTAGTCTGCTGAATCTCCATTCATGACTCTCTGGCAGCTTTTTCAGAAGCTCAGACCTTTTGTGCGGCCCTATCGCACGCTGGTGATTGCCACCCTTGTCCTAACCCTAATTGGTTCGCTGACCGCACAGGTTAATGCACTCACGCTGCAATATGCGGTGGATAGTATCAATCATTTAATCAAGGCTGGCCAAGGCTTGGCGCAGGGCTGGCATATTTTAATCACCATTAGTGCGGTGCTGCTGGTCAAGGAAGTGGTCAATGCTGTGGTGCAGTTTGGCCAGAAATTTTATGGCGAACGGCTGCGTATTATGGTATCGCAGGATCTGGCCCAAAACATTATTGAAAAATTCCTCACCTATCGCCTTACCTTTTTTACCGAAGATGACAATCAGGCCGGCAAGCTACAAACCCGGATCGACCGGGGTATTGGCTCGCTTACCCGGCTGGTGCAAATCTTTTTTATTGATATTTTGCCCTTATTTACCAGTGCCATTGTAGCACTGGGCCTCATGTTTTATGCCAATGTCTGGGTGGGAACCGTGGCACTGTGCATTGTGCCGGTGTACTTCTGGCTGACCTATATACAGGCACAAAAACTCGGCGGCTGGCGGCGCAAACTACGTCAGGGCCGTGAGCAAAAAAGTCAGGGCATTCTCAGTATTATCAATTCCATCACAGTAATTAAGTCGTTTAACCGTGAAAATATTGAAGCCGACAAGCAACTGGGCCTGCAAAAGGACTTAACCCAGAACCAGATGCAAACCCGGCAAACCAGTTTTTTGTTTGATGGCCTAAAAACCTTTATAGAACAAATTGGTGTGGTACTGATTATTATTCTAACTGCCTATTTTGTGCTAACACGGCAAATGAGTATTGGCATGATCATGTATCACGTCCTGCTGTTTAACAACGTCTCAGCGCCGATTCGCCAGTTGCACCGGATTTATGATGAAATCAATGATGCCATGATTTACTCGGAAAGCTTTTTTACCATTCTGGAGGCAGATCACGAGATTGAACCAACGGGTCAGCAAAAGCCTGCCATTGCCGGTCAGTTTGAACTTAAGCAAGTGGATTTTCATTATCCCAATGGTCACCATGCGCTTAAAGACATTAGCATGACTATTCGGCCCAACAAGATTACCGCGCTGGTGGGCTTGTCTGGAGCTGGCAAAACCACGCTGATTAGCCTGCTGGATAAATTTTATCTGGCTGATTCTGGCAGCATTTTGCTGGATGGGGTGGATTTAAAAGACATGGACACCGCTTATCTGCGTGACCATATTGGGCTGGTTCTGCAAAAAAATCATATTTTTCAGGGGACGATTGAAGAAAATATCCGCTACGGCAAGATGAATGCCAGCATGGCAGAAATTGTTGAGGCAGCACAACAGGCGTCAATCCATGAACAAATCATGACGCTGGAAAAAGGCTATGCGTCCGATGCCCTATTACTTTCTGGTGGACAGCAACAGCGCATTGCAATTGCCCGCATGTTTTTAAAAAACCCGCCGATTATTTTTCTGGATGAACCCACGGCCAGCCTGGATGCTATTGCCACCGAGCAAATTAAACACAGCCTTGACCAGATTAAGCAGGGCCGCACGGTGGTAATTATTTCGCACAGCCTATCGCAAATTATTGATGCCGATTACACCTATGTGATGAAAGAAGGCCGCATTGTCGAGCATGGCGAGCACCATGCGCTGTATAAAAACTCGCAAGTATATAAAGAAATTTTTAATGCCATGGCCAAAAGCCTGAATATTGAAAAAATTGCCCGTACGCTTAATCCGGATGAAGACCTTACTGCTTAAGATAAGCCTTTATTTTTCTATTAAAAAAACCCTGACTATGCAGGGTTTTTTAGGCTGTTAACCAATAAGCTTAAGGCTTTTTTAAATACGGCCACGCTGCACGTAAGTAAATAATCATCGACCACAGGGTTAAAATCACCGCGGTATACAACAAAATATAGGCTGCTGGCTCAATGGCTTTCCAGTTCAGCAAAAACACGCTAATGGCGATCATTTGAAAGGCAGTTTTATATTTGCCCACGGTAGACACTGCCACACTGGTACGCGCACCCAGCTCGGCCATCCATTCACGTAAGGCTGATACCGTAATTTCCCGTGAAATAATCACAATGGCTGCAAAAGCCATGCTAATGGTGGGTTGCCACTGCACCAGTACAATCAGTGCCGCCGCGACCATCAGCTTGTCTGCCACCGGATCGAGAAAACGGCCAAAGGCAGAGGTCTGGTTTAACACCCGTGCCAGATAACCGTCCAGCCAGTCGGTCACAGCAGCCAGAATAAACAGGCTGGTTAAAATAATATGACGTGTCCAGCTTCCTTCATGCCCATAAACCCCAATCGCTGGCGGCCAATAAGCAATCAGCAAAAAGACAGGGATCAGTGCAATCCGTGCCATGGTCAGAATGTTAGGAATATTTAAAATCGTTCCTGCCATAGAAAAATCCACTAGAAGGAATAAGGAATTCACCGCATCATATCATGAGCGAAGATCAGTAGCGATTGAGAATCGCTACCTGAGCGCAAGACGAAAGCTGTGCTTGAGTGGTGAGGAAATAACAAAGTAACTTCGTCTTGCGAAGCGATGCTTCTCATTTGTCCGAGCGCAAGACCTTGCGGCATATATGCCTCATATGCTTGAGTGGCGAAGATCAGTAGCGATTCTTGCGAATGAGGAATATATTCTGCAAGTTCTCACATCACCTGAGCAAGACGAAGGCTACGCACGAATAGGCAGGAGTGAACGGCATTGCTGTACAAAAAAGCAACTTGGTCTTATGAGCAAAATACGCTCTAAGAGTGTGGACTTCTCACTTATTTGAACACAAAACCTTACCTCGCCTC
Source organism: Alkanindiges hydrocarboniclasticus (assembly GCF_001982605.1). GTDB lineage: Bacteria > Pseudomonadota > Gammaproteobacteria > Pseudomonadales > Moraxellaceae > Alkanindiges > Alkanindiges hydrocarboniclasticus. Next base: position 31,618 of record NZ_MLCN01000016.1, read on the forward strand.
TTAAAACAGCAAGGATCAGCTCAAAACCTTTTGCCCTAATTAATCCTTGTCCTTAAATAAACACCGTCACCGTTTGGCGACTGAGCGCCACCAGCCTGCCTTGCGCATCCCAGATTTTGGCTTGTGTATAGGCATACCCATCGCCCGCAAATTCGGTTTTTACCTGATACTGCCACCAGCTATCGCCACTTGCCTGCGCAGGCAATTGAATCAGCTCAAGGTTCCAGCTCAGTGAACTGGCTGGTGCCACACGGTTATACATCGGCAATACCGCCGGTGGCCACATGTCCCCCAGCACAAACAAATGCGGCAGATTAATATTGGCCACTTGCTCGGTGGGTTTTAACCGCATCCAGCCACCAAAATCCGGCTGCTTTGACCCGGTAAATGGCATTTGTCCTTCTGCCCACAACGCATCAAAATGCTGGAAAAATTCGGGGGTCATGCCAGGAATAAATGGCAGAGGCTGGCAGTGTTCCGGGGCCTTAAATACGGGCGCAGCATGGCTACCCGGCAAATCAATCATGGATTCCCGTCCAGTACCAAAGCTGGCCACCAGTACAGACTGTACCTGCCCTTCCTGTAACAACTGCACCTGAATGCTGGTCACAGACTTGCCTGTGCGTAGTACTTGCGCCTTTAAGCTGGCGGTGCCCGGTGCCACTGGGCCAATAAAACTGACAAACGCAGAACGCAAGACCTTGGCGCTGTCATTTACCAGTTGCTCGGCATGCGCAACCATTAGGCCAGCTACCAGTCCGCCAAACAAAGCACGGCCCTGCCCCCACGTTTCCGGGACGATGATGTCCTGTTGCTGTGCGGCATTTGCCAGTAATTGGTCCAGTTGCATGACGCTCTCCGTTTTTTAAAGAAATAAAAACCCGCCCTAGCCAGCAAACTGATGCGGCTAACGTGGGTTCCGTTTTAGGAGAAAATAATGCATTTCTATAGTAAAAAATATGACCTAATCGTTCAGGCTTTTTTTAAATTCTGCCAAATGCTTATCTGTTTTAGTCTTTTGGCTTCATTGAGCAAGCCTTCACCTGATCTTTAAAATTGTTCGCTCATCGCTTTAAAAAGCTTCCTGTATATGCCAGTGCAACGACAGGAAGCTTTTTAAAAACAGGTTATTCATGCAGGATTTTATACACTGTACGCGCCAGCGCCTTACCAAAACCGGGCACCAGAGCCAGCTCATTTTCTGAGGCTTTCAGCACCCCTTGTATACCGCCAAAATGAGTCAGCAAGTCACGTCGGCGCTTTGGCCCAAGCCCCGGAATCACTTCCAGCACTGAGCCACCGCGTTTTTTATCACGCTTGGCGCGGTGTTTGGTAATGGCAAACCGATGCGCTTCATCACGTACCTGCTGAATTAAATGCAAGGCCTTGTTGTCACTGTCCAGCTGGATGCTATGGCCATCGGTAAAATGCAGTGTTTCCAGCCCCGGCTTGCGGCCTTCCCCTTTCGACACGCCAATCATAAAGGCATCCAGCTGTAAATCCTGCATGACTTCCATGGCCATTTTCAGCTGGCCCTTACCACCATCAATCAACAGTAAGTCCGGTAAAGGCGCTTTTTTATAACGCCGAGTTAAGGCTTGACGCATGGCTGCATAATCATCGCCCGGGGTAATATCCTTGATGTCAAACTGACGGTAATCACGTTTGCGCGCGCCGCCCTGATCAAACACCACGCAGGATGCTACCGGGGATTCACCCATGGTATGGCTGATATCAAAACACTCAATCCGGTCAATTGGCCGCTCGACCAATTGCTGCAAGATGGCAAAACGGTCACGCAACTCCAGATGATTGGACAGCCGTGCATGCAAGGCATTTTCGGCATTCATTACGGCCAGCTCCAGCCATTCCGCCCGGGTTTCACGCACCTTATTTTTAATTTGCACACGCTGGTCAAAATGCTGTTTTAAACCCTGTTCCAGACTGGCAGCATCGGGCAACGCCATATTGACAATGAGTTCTTCTGGCAGTTCATCAGCAAACTGAAAATAAAACGAGGCCATAAATTCAGATAGCATACAGCCCAGTTGCTCATCAGTGCTGGTTTGGCTATCCCCATTTTCCTGATAGGCAGAAGCCAGATCCGGAAAAAACGCCTTGCCACCCAGCATGCGGCCACTGCGCACATTCATTACCTGCACGCACACCACGCCAGCCTGCTGGGCAATCGCCAGAATATCGGCCTCGCCTTTCACTTTATAGACCGCTTGCTGTGCCTGTACTTCACGCAGCAAACCCACCCGGTCACGATAGAACACCGCTTCTTCAAATTTCAGTTGCTCAGCAGCACGCTCCATGTTGCCAATCAGTTCCTGATTCAGTTCGCGGGTATCGCCTTTTAAAAAACGGATAGTATGCGCCACATCCTGTGCATAATCCTCCGGACTCACCAGTCCTACACAGGGCGCACGACACCGCTTGATCTGGTATTGCAAACACGGGCGCTTGCGCTGGGCAAAAAAATTGTTGTCACACTGGCGGACCATGAACAGTTTTTGCAACACCAGCATGGTTTCACGCGCACTGGTGGCACTGGGATACGGCCCAAAGAACTTGCCGGCCTGATGCTGCCCTTTGCCGCGCCCAGCGGCCAGCCGTGGATAAGGCTTGTCACTGGACACAAACACGTACAGATACGACTTGTCATCACGCAGCATGATGTTATAGGGCGGACGATGCTGCTTGATCAGGTTTTGTTCCAGCAGCAGCGCCTCAGTCTCACTGCGCACCACCATGGTTTCAATATGCACAATGCGGGCAACCAGCGCGCGGGTCTTGGGATGGTCAATGGTCTTGACAAAATAACTGGAAACCCGGTTTTTCAGGTTTTTGGCCTTGCCCACATACAAGAGCTCACCATTGGCCCCCAGCATTTTATATACGCCGGGCAGGTTCGGTAAGTTGGCAAGAATGGCACGGATATTGGCAGTAATATCGGCGCTGGACTGGGGGAGGTTCAAGGATTCTATCATCCCCTATAGATGAGGTTAAATGGCTAAAATTCAAGCGTAAATCCAGCATTGTTATGGCTTGAATCAGACTTTACTCTAGCGTTATTTTAGCCCTGAAAATATGATGCCCGCGTAAGCGTAGGTAAAGAATTTTTGGTCAAAAACAGGCTTTAAATTTTTGCCACAAAACATTAGCCATAAAAAAACCTGAGCTACAACCTGGATGAAGTCCGCTCAGGTTTTTTACAGCCCATAAACCTTAGAATCAGGCAAAGAAAATCAGATAAAAAATGCCACCAAAAATCAGCCACTTTAATAGGTAATACAATTGGCGGTTGGTTTTCTTCAGGTTTTTGGCGCGAATACGAACCTGATACAAATAGCGAAAGGCCTTGTTAATGCCACCCGTCTGGTCACCCACCTCATTGGGAGAGCTGGCTGCTGTCATCACATTTCTGGAAAACCAGCGGTTAAAACCAGCCACCAGCCTTGAACTGAGCGGACGCTCAACATCACAAAACAGGATAATCCGGTTCTGGTCCGTGGCATTTTCGGCATAGTGCATAAAGGTTTCATCAAATACCACGCTCTGGCCATCACGCCAGCTATAACGTTCACCATCTACTTCGATAAAACAACGGTCATCATTGGGCGTAACCAGACCCAGATGGTAACGCAACGATCCAGCATACGGATCGCGGTGACGCACCAGACGGCTGCCCGGTGGCAACTCGGTAAACATGGCAGCCTTAATCGTTGGCAGGGTCTTTAGCAAAGCTGTGGTTTTTGGGCACAAATCGGCCGCTGACGGATGATGGCTGTCGTACCATTTGAGATAAAAGCGCTTCCAGCCGGTTTTAAAAAATGAGTTAAAGCCTGCGTCATTGTAAGTATCCGACGCCTTGATTTCTCCCTGACTTGACAACGCCTGTGCTTCATCACGGATCATTTGCCAGTTGGCATCCAGCACGGCCAGATCATCTAGATGACTGGTTTTGGCATCAATATACGGCTGGTTGGGCACTCTGGAAAACAGGTACATCCAGATATTAATCGGTGCCATGATGGTGGAGTGATCCAGAATCTGGCGTTTCAAGGGTTGTTTAACCCGCCCACGCCGCTGCACATAAATAGCAGAAACAATAAAAATAGTCAGGATAATCCACTTGATCATGCAGCACCTGCTTAAAGCAGCCTTAAAAATTGGCGCAATTTTAACACTAGCAGTTAAAGATTAACCAATGTTTAAAAAAATATCTTGATTCGCAAGCCATAAAAAAACGGACGATTAAGTCCGTTTTGCTTGTTTGGTTAATCAGCATAACGTTAGATTGCCATAGCAATTTGGCACATCAGATGGATTATCTAATACAGGAAGGTCACCTTTAATCGGCAAATCAACTGACGTATTTTGAGCTTTTTCAATGGCCTCATCAATGGCTTTGGCTGCAACGTCATTGTAAGTTAAACAGCTAGTTTTCAGGTTGGTAATAATATTGTTTACTAGAGGCTGAGCTACCCCCTGAGCCAATTGGTATTGCTGGTAAGCAGTCAGTAAGTCGCTAAATAACAACTTACCGCTGGCATATTGAGCATGATAAACTTTACCTTGATACTCTATGGCAAACATATATTGAACACGGCCTTGAGCATCATAGTTTTTAAGTTGAATCGCTCCCCAGTTATAACCTGCCCAGTTATATCTAGTCACTAATGCTGAAGCTGATATTCCGTCATCAAAGTTCTGATTAGCCCACTCCTGCAAATTGCGTACATTAGCAATCACTTGAGTTTCATCATTGGGCTGAAACTCAAGCATACTTTTACTATATTCGGTGCTTACTGGCTGGCGGCATTTTGCACCCTCAGGAAATACATCATTAGCGGCTAACATTTTAGAGACCAGTGATAATTTTAAATCACTATAATCAGGATTATTTTGATAAAAGCCAACAAATGCTGCGTCTGATGGGGCAAGAATTGGCGCAATCAATTTACCCTTTAAATTCATTATCTTAGAATTTGTAGTAATTTCCAGTCCTTTATATCCTTGCGGATTATAAGGAGTGCTGACCAATTCCTCATCAGTAGCTGACTTGATAAAGCTGTCGCGAATTCCCTGAGCAGAATTAACTGTTGCAGGCGTTTCTGGTTGATAAAGCTCAGTTTGTGTTAAAAAGTAGGAGCCATATTGTTTTGCAGTGGCAGCATGATTTGTCTTTAGATAAAGAATATCATTTTTGCGGGTAAAGGTATTTTTTTCAGTGGTAGTCTCATCAATACCGAGTTTATAACTATAAAAAGTATCTTTGTTATCAAATAAAATATTATCACTAGAAACAACGGGATTTGTTTTAGATGGGCTAGTACTAGATCCAGAACCACCGCCGCCACACGCTGTTAAAGCAAATGCCAAACCCATAACAGATGTTATTACCAGTTGCTTTTTCATGTTTCAATCTCAAATTAACTAAAAAAATAATGCAATGCGATAAATTAGAAAGGATTTCACTAGCACTGTTTTTCCAATAAGAAGTTCGGCGACAGCTATAGCCCTTTTATTTAAGTTACTTATTCATTCTTGCTTCATAATTTTACAAAGCGTTACCTAAAAAGTCATGTAAATTTTGACCGATTTAACAATTCGTGACCATTGCGTCATTAACTAAGCAATATCTATTGTCATTTTGCCCTCATCTTGGCGTAAACTTAGGGCAATTTTTTACCGCCCTTGTTGCATTATTCGGCAAAGGCGTTTTACGTTCCTTAAAAGTCCTCCAAAAACAGGAGATTAGGCATGATCCACTCTGGCAATGCCATTACCGTCCAAATGCTTTCGGACGGGATAGCAGAATTCCGCTTTGATTTACAAGGCGAATCCGTCAATAAATTTAACCGTGCAACCGTTGAAGACTTTGCTGCTGCGATTGCTGCGGTAAAAGGCAACAACGATATCAAAGGTTTAATCGTCACCAGTGGTAAATCCAGCTTTATCGTTGGTGCAGATATCACTGAATTTGGTGACAATTTTGCTCAGGGTGAAGCCGCCATTGCTGAATGGCTTGGCCCGGTAAACAATATTTTTTCAAGCTTTGAAGACCTGGACATTCCTAAAGTTGCGGCCATTAATGGTATTGCGCTGGGTGGCGGCTTTGAGCTGTGTCTGGTGTGTGATTACCGTGTGATGTCAACTGCGGCACAGGTTGGCCTGCCAGAAGTGAAACTGGGCATTTTCCCAGGCTTTGGTGGTACGGTGCGCCTGACCCGTGTGATTGGTATTGATAATGCGGTTGAGTGGATTGCTACTGGCGCGCAGAAAAAACCAGAAGCGGCGCTGAAAGACGGTGCAGTTGATGCCGTAGTTGCCCCGGAAAAACTGCAAGATGCTGCGATTGATCTGGTTAAGCAAGCGCTGGCTGGCAAGCTGGACTGGAAAGCCAAGCGTCAGGAAAAACTGGACCCGGTGAAATTAAACCCATTAGAACAAATGATGGCGTTTAATAGCTCTAAGGGCATGATTCTGGCCAAGGCCAACCCTGCGCAATACCCGGCACCAAAACTGGTTCTGGATGCGTTGCAGGCATCTGCTGGATTAACCCGTGACGAAGCGTTAAAAGTTGAAGCACAAGGCTTTGCCAAAGCAGCGGTAACCCCGCAAGCGGGCGCGCTGATTGGCTTGTTCATGAGCGACCAGCTGGTTAAAAAAATCAGCAAGAAGCATGAAAAAAATGCACATCCGGTGAACATGGCGGCTGTACTGGGCGCTGGTATCATGGGTGGCGGCATTGCTTACCAGTCTGCGGTAAAAGGCACGCCAATCATCATGAAAGATATTGGTAACCCGCAACTGGCACTGGGCATGAAAGAAGCCAACACCCTGCTGTCCAAGCAGGTTGAACGCAAGAAGCTGACCCCTGCCAAAATGGGTGAAGTGTTTGCACGTATCCGTCCGACTTTAAGCTATGACGAGTTTAAAGATGTGGATATCGTGATTGAAGCCGTAACTGAAAATCCAAAAATCAAGGAAGCCGTACTGGCTGATGCCGAGAAATCGGTACGCGAAAACACCATTATTGCGTCCAATACCTCAACCATTTCCATTACCCGTCTGGCCAATGCATTGCAACGCCCAGAAAACTTTGTGGGTATGCATTTCTTTAACCCGGTACACATGATGCCTCTGGTTGAAGTGATCCGTGGTGCCAAGTCGTCTGACGAAGCAGTGGCAACCACTGTGGCACTGGCACAGAAAATGGGCAAAACCCCCATCGTAGTCAATGACTGCCCGGGCTTTCTGGTTAACCGCGTATTGTTCCCTTATTTTGGTGCGTTTGACCTGCTGTTAAAAGACGGTGCGGACTTCCAGCAAATCGACAAAGTGATGGAAAAATTCGGCTGGCCAATGGGTCCTGCCTACCTGATCGACGTGGTCGGTATTGATACTGGCGTACATGGTGCTGAAGTGATGGCGGAAGGTTTCCCTGACCGCATGAAGCCAAGCTACAAGGGCGCCATTGAAATCATGTATGACAACAAGCGTCTGGGTCAGAAAAACGACATTGGTTTTTATCAGTATGCTCTGGACAAAAAAGGCAAAAAAGCCAAGAAAGTTGATCCAGTATCGTATGAGTTGATTGCGCCAATGGTGACTGGTGAAAAACGCGAGTTTGACAACCAAGAAATTATTGACCGCATGATGATTGCCCTGTGCAATGAAACCGTGCGCTGCTTGGAAGATAACATCGTCGCAACGCCTAATGAAGCTGATATGGCCATGATTATGGGCATCGGTTTCCCACCATTCCGCGGTGGACCATGTCGCTACATCGATCAAACTGGCGTTGCCGAATACGTGGCCTTGTGTGACAAGTACGCGCATTTGGGCAAAGCTTATGAAGCGCCACAACTGTTGCGTGACATGGCTGCCACCAACAAGAAATTTTACGGCTAAGGAGCTGCGTGCATGAGTAATTTAAATCCACGCGACATCGTGATTGTTGATGGCGTTCGTTCTGCCATGGGCAAATCCAGAAACGGTATGTTCCGTAATGTGCGCGCTGACTCTTTATCTGCTGAGTTAGTTCGTGCGCTGGTTCGTCGCAATCAATTTGATGTGAATGACGTTGAAGACCTGATCTGGGGTTGTGTCAACCAAACCCTAGAGCAAGGCATGAACATTGGCCGCAACATTGGTTTGCTGGCTGACCTGCCAAAAACCGTCGCTGGCCAGACCGTAAACCGTCTGTGTGGTTCATCCATGCAGGCGATTCATACTGCGGCTGCCCAAATTGCCACCAATCAGGGTGATATTTTCATCGTGGGTGGTGTTGAGCACATGGGCCACGTCGGCATGATGCATGGCATTGACTTAAACCCTGAAGCCTCCAAGCATTATGCTAAAGCGTCCAACATGATGGGCCTGACCGCAGAAATGCTGGGCCGCATGAATGGCATTACCCGCGAAATGCAGGATGCCTTTGGTGTTGAATCACACCGTCGTGCCTGGGCTGCTACCAACGAAGGCCGCTTTGCCAATGAAATTATTGGCGTAGAAGGCCACAATGCAGACGGCTTTAAAGTGCTGTGCGAAATTGACGAAGTGATTCGTCCTGATGCCAGCATTGAGTCTTTTGCTGCCCTGCGTCCGGTGTTTGACCCTAGCAAAGCCGGTACAGTGACTGCGGCAACGTCTTCTGCGCTGTCTGACGGTGCATCCGCCATGCTGCTGATGTCGGCTGAACGTGCCCAGTCTTTAGGCTTAAAACCACGTGCAGTGATTCGCTCTATGGCGGTTGCGGGCTGTGATGCGGCGATTATGGGTTATGGTCCAGTACCAGCCACCCAGAAAGCCCTGAAACGTGCTGGCCTGACCATCAACGACATTCAAACCGTTGAGCTGAACGAAGCATTTGCAGCGCAAGGCCTGTCGGTCATGAAAGCACTGGGTATCATGGACAAACAGGACATGATTAACCTGAACGGTGGTGCAATTGCACTGGGTCACCCACTGGGTTGCTCTGGCGCGCGTATTACCACGACACTGCTGAATGTGATGGAACAACAAGACACGCAAATCGGTCTTGCCACCATGTGTATTGGTTTAGGTCAAGGCATTGCAACCATTATCGAACGTGTTTAAGGTTTGATGTGGTTGTAAGGAAATCCCCGTAGAAATACGGGGATTTTTTAGTTTAAAATTTATTAATTCCTCTAATTTATAAAATTTTGGCTAGGTATGTATATGGGTGCATATTCAAGAGTTTCTATTAAAATTGATCATATAGACACTATTATTAAAAAAATTGAGAAAAGCTTTAAGATTGGACGTAAAGAATTTTATGGTGTTGCACAAGATTATTATTTCTATGATATCGAAAAAAATTCAGGTAGAAATGCATTTATTATTTCGCAAGACAGCAATCTACATTGGGTTGATGTAGTATTCCCTTTTCCTCATCTGTATTATTTTGATGAGTTTTTAAGAAGATTATCCAAAGAATTGGATACAGAGATTTTACTAGGCTATGACCATGACGCTAGCGGTGAAGCACGAGTTGCTAAATTTTCACAAGGAGCGTTAATACTCTCTATATATCAACAACCCATTATGTCCTTAGACCGGATTATTTTAGTAGATGATTATGGTGTTGAACAGTTTAAAGAGTTTTTTAAAAACTTGCCCAAACTTTATGAAAATTTTAAAGAGCTTCTGGATTTGGAGGATATACAAGAATTCTTTATATATAGCGGTAGAACATATGAATATTTGGGTGATGAATATGAAAAGTATTTACATCTTGAATGGTTAATATAAACCTAAACCAACTTTCCACTACCCTATCCCAACCTTTCGTTCGTGTAGCAAATCTGGCATTAAAGATCACAAGAGCCTGATAAGTCTTTAATTTTAGCCTATGCAAACTATTTGCAAAATCCAACAGCACCCTGCAACATGCCATCACAATCCAGTTTATAAAAACATGTTATCCAGTACCTTCATCAATTAAATAAATAACCTTAACTTCACATGAAGCACCCTGAATTCCTTCTGAGAATCACCTTGCAAAGCCCTCTCATCCATTGCAAACTCAAGCCTTTAGTTCAACAATAAAGAGCATCAGTATGTTTAAAAATATGGCCTCAGACCTGATGGGCACCAGTGATATCGGGAAGATTATTGAGCCACAGGATTATGATAAAACCGATCTGGACGATTATATTTTTCACGAAGATGGCGAAAAAATCTTCTTTTTAATTAAAGCCAAAACCGACGAATATTGCTTTACCAACACCGCGTTTATTCATCTGGACGGCACCAGCGCCATGAGCAAAAAACGCATGCTGTATCGCTATCCTTACAAGCATCACCAGATTAGTCAGGTCACGCTAGAAACCGCAGGCACGGTGGATCGTGATGTAGAAATCAAATTTTATCTGGGCGGCACTGCCTACTCGATTGATATTGAAAAGTCACAAATCGAAAAAGTGCGTGACCTGTACAAGGCGCTGTTTAGTATTGGGGAAGCCTGCAAGGAAATCGAGCGTCAGATGGGCACGCTCAGCCTCACCCAACAAGCGGTGAACAGCATGTTTGCGCTACGCCAACTGCCAGAACAGGTGGTGCTTAGCTTACCGGATATTATTTGCCAAACTACCTTGCAGGTTGAAGCGGGTTTTACCGAACGCCGTAAGCAAATTGAAAATTATGATTTTTCGCCTATTTTTGAGCGCTACCTGAAACAGTAAATTGAAATACTGAAACCCGACGTTCAAAGGCTGGGCTGCTGTTATAGAAGACTGGCTGGCACTGACCTGCCGGACGGTCTACTCTCCCTTGAACAATATGTTTTGATATTTAAGTTTTTTCTATCACTTGCGCTGTATTGTAAGGTTTTAGCACTAGCCGGTTAAGGAGTAACCCATGTTATCAATTCGCAGAAAAGCGCTCACAGCTGCTGTATCCAGTTTGGCTTGTATACTGTTATTTAGTGGATGTGCCACTTCTACTTTAATTAATAAAGGTCACCACAGTTCCACTCGCACCATCAAAACCACCTTGGTTGAAGATAACGTCATTGCTTTTGGCAAGCCTGCGCAGGCAGTGCAAGGCATACCACAAAGTAGCATTGTTATTGCAGGACAAAAAAACAGCTATATCCTGACTGAAGGCGGCACTCAGTTTGTTACCCTGATTAATCAACTTGATCCGAAAAATATTCAAATTACCAGATCTTTAAGTTTTTATTCTGAAAAAAATGACGGGCGTTTTTCAGGCAAGCTGCCGTTATCTTACGTAAAGCTGCAAGAAGATATCAGCAAAAAAGACCTGGAGTTTTTTATTGCCAATGGCGCAGAGGAATGTTCAACATCCAGCGATAAACGCATGAGCGCGCAACGCTTTTGTTTTAACATCAATTTAGCGGGCGTGGTGTATCCAGCCGCCAGTAATCTGGCGGCCCTAAAGCCGCTGAGCAAGCCTTATCAGGTCAGCATTTACACCAGTACAGAGGAAAGCTATAAAACCAAATCCAGTTTAAATCCACTGGAAAAACTGGTTCTGCTTCCATTTGCTGTAGCAATTGATGTGGTGGCTCTGCCCTTTGTGGCGGCTGAAAAGATTTTTGATTAATTTTACGGTTGGTTAGCTCAAGCAAGCCTTTATCACTTTCATTTATTTTAGACCAAAAACCAGCTTGTTAGCCAAACCACTTTTTAGCATAACTGATAACGCTCACTAAACTTAACTTTAAATCCGCTGAGTTAGGCTTCATCCTTAGCCTATTTCAGCCCAGTAGAGAATAGAAGAGTTTTATGCAACCCATGCGTCCTATTCGTATCGACATCTGGTCAGACGTGGTCTGTCCCTTCTGCTATATCGGCAAAAAACGCCTTGAGAATGTGGCACGTGAAGCTGGCATTGATATTGAGGTACATTGGCACAGCTACGAGCTAGACCCCAACTCTCCCGCCACGCACGATAGCTCCAATACCATACGGCTGGCCAGAAAATACGGTAAAACTGTTGAACAGATGGAGCAGTTGCAACAACAAATGGCCGAGATGGCACGCGATGAAGGCATTGACTTTCAGTGGCGAAAGGCTCAGTCGGGTAATTCGTTTAATGCACATCGCATGATTCATCTGGCTGACAGTCATGGGTTGGCTGATGCTGCCAAGGAAGCATTTTTTTATGCGTACATGACCGAAGGCCTGCCCATTGGTGAGCGTGACGTGGTGGAACAGGTGGCAGCCCGGATTGGTTTGCCCGCCAATGAAGTAAAAGCGGTGCTGGATTCCGACCACTTTACCGATGATGTGCGACAGGATGAACAAATTGCCCAACAGCAACTGGGCATTAGTGGCGTGCCATTTTTTATTTTTAACCAGCAAATTGGCCTGTCCGGTGCCCAGCCGCGTGAGGTATTCCTGCAAGCGCTCCAGCAGGCAGCAAGCACAAAGCGCGATACAGACACGCTGGAAGATTCAGCAGCACCCGTGTGTAATGATGAAGCCTGTGAAATTCCTGACCATAAGTAAACATCGCACATAAAATATATAAAAAATCCCTGCACCATTCAGGGATTTTTTAGTTTCGGCAAATTCCGTTTGATAAACTGCCTAACAACTGCTTTGCTAATGATTCTCTTGAATGCGCACGGTGACGGTACGCCCGGCCACCAGCATGCTGGCATCGGGGATACTGTCCAGTGTCACGCGCACGGGTACACGCTGGGCCAGACGCACCCAGTTAAAGGTGGGGTTGATGTTGGCCAGCATGGTGCTACTGGAAGTGCGCTCACGGTCTTCAATACCGGCAGCAATACCCTGCACATGCCCTTTTAGCTCACGGTTATCGCCAATCAGCTGAATGCTCACCGGGTCGCCCACATGAATGCGAGACAGCTTGGTTTCTTCAAAATAACCCACCACATAAAACTGCCTTGGGTCGAGTAAGGCAGCAATGGGCTGGCCGGCCGTAATATAATTGCCCGCCCTGAGATCAAAATTGGACAGGTTGCCGTCACTGGGCGCCTTGACCTGGGCGCGGGATAAATTTAGCAGGGCCAGATCAAGGGCTGCCTGTGCACTGGCCACATCAGCCACTAATCCCTGCCTGCTGGTGCCGACTGAACTCAAGTTTTGTCGCTCTACTTCAATGCTGGCTTGTGCCTTGGCCAGATTGGCCTGTGCTTCCAGCCGCGCAGCCCGGTAACGATCCTGCTCCTGCCGTGATACTGCGTTGGCAGTTTCCAGCTGCTCAATACGGGCCAGATCGCGGCGTGCTCGCTCGGCTTCAGCCTGTGCTGCCTGAACGCCAGCCTGTGCCTGATGAATGGTGGCCTGTGCGCTTAAGCGTTGCTGCTGGGAGTTAGCAAGGTTGGCCTGTGCCTTGGCAAGGTTGGCTTTGGCCTGCTCTACCGCAATTTCAAAGCGGGCCGGATCAAGTGTAAACAGCACCTGATCTTTTTGTACACGCTGATTATCCTGCACCAGTACGTCTTTAACCAGACCCGAAACATCGGTGGAAATGCGCATGACATCGCCCCGGATACGGCCATCACGTGTCCACGGTGCCTGCGTGTAGTAGCGCCATAGCGACAGCGCCACGGCCACGGCAACAACGGCAATCACTGCAAAAATAATAATGCGCACAACCTGTTGAGACTTGAGGTTCAGTTGAGTGTTCATGGTGTTTCTTCACATAAAACCAGTTGGACTGTATTTGCTTGGGCCTTTCAACAGCCTGCGCTAAAACAGCAGATGGCAAATCCACACAATAAGCCCTAGTACAATAATGTACAGGCACACGTTAAAAATCGTCGGCAAGGCCATCCAGCGGCTTAACTGCCATTTGTCCAGTGCCCAGACCAAGCCGCTATAAACCACATAAGCCAGCAGAGCCTGAATCAGGATTAAGGGAATGTAAATCCCGTAAAAATTAACCTCGCCAGCCATACGTTTCTCCTAAAGCTGGAATCGGTTCACTAGGCACCACATAATGCGCAGCATGCTGAAACAGGCTGCGCCGCACACCGGTTAAGGCCACCAATAACTGGTCACGTAGTATGCTGCTGGATTGCAACAGTACCTGTGAAATCAGCTGGTCAATCTGTATTAGCAGTTGTTCGCTGTCAAAGTCCTGACTGCTCAGGCGTGCTTCGTACCAGTTCCATAACTGTTGCAGCAATTGCGCAACCTGCTGGCTCAATGGTTCGGGCAACTGATCCACGGTGCGCTTAAGCCGGATGATATTGGTTGCTCCGGCTAGCTCCCTAATGGACTGGCTAATATCTGCTTGAATGGCAGGTGCCCGCAACACCCGTGGTGCCATCAGGCCAATCCGGTCCAGCAGGCGGCGCATATAATAGGCCCATGGATGCATTACCGGTTTTTCAATAATCTGTTGTACATCGCGCCACTGCCGTTGTAACAGCCGCTGTACGCTGAGTTCAGGCGTGGTACTACGAATGAGCGCCAGAGTAAAACTGGGAATTAATATACCAATGACTATTGCCAGACTGTTATCAATATAAGCACCAAAAACTGGTTCGTTCAGGTTACGGATATTCAGGCCCATGGCGGTATTAATTAAAATCGGCAAGGCAAATCCGGTTAAGGCCGGATAAGGCAACATGCTGGTAAAAATCAGGAAAAACGGAAACAGCACCAGCATGAGGGTAAAAAAATCATGCACCACCGGAAAAATGGCAAACTGGTAAACAAACACCACCAGCGCCGAATAAATACTAGCTAGCCGGAATGAGGCCAGCGCAGGCACCGGATTATCCAGAAAAGTCAGGATACAGGCACATACCGCCGTAATTTGGGCCGCCATAAAACCATATTGCCAGCCGCTCATATGCCATAAAAAACACACAATGCAAATGGCCAGAAATGCCGACAGTGCCCCCCGCAGGGCAATGCCATGATCTCGATGCAAACGCTGTGCAGATGGTATGGTTGCATGCATAAAATCCGGCAGGCGCTCACCGGTTTTAATACAGTGCCAGATTAGCCGCAGGGTCTGGAAATGCTGGATAAAAAACAGGAATGCCTCACGCGCGCTCATAATCATCAACTTTTCGCGGGTATCGGCAATGGCCAGCATGTGCTCAAATTTTTGCAAAATGGACGGTGGAATATAAGCCAGCCCGGCCTGGTCTGTTGGCAGTGTTGCTGTAATAAACTGTTCGGTTTGCTGCTGCACCTGCATCAGCAGGTTGTCAAAATTGCGGGAAGATTCCTTGAGGGTATGCACGCGGTCAGCCAGTGCCACCAGTGCTGGCACCAGCAACACCATTTGATGCTGCAAGGCCTGCACACTACGGGTTTGTTTCCTAAGCGCACTGTTTTCATAGGACAAGTGAATGGCCAGTGCATGAATTTCGGTGCTATCAGCCGCAAAGCGCTGCGCCTCTTTGACAATAATGTCAGGGCTACTTTTACCTGCCAGACAATCCTTGAAATTGCTTTCAATATCATTGAACCATTGATCAATACGGCCCGATAGCACCCCGGCAATATTTACCGGAAAAAACACCCGCGAAATCACCGTGGCGCACAAAATGCCCAGCGTAATTTCCTCAAAGCGCGACAGCGAAATATCAAACAAATGCGTGGGATCAGCCACGGCACTAAAGCCAATCAGCGCCATGGTATAACCGGCCAGCATAAAAAAATAACTGCGCGGCGTCCGGTCCAGCAGTGAAACATACAGACAAAAGCCCACCCATACCGCAATAATCAGGCTAAACGGCACCGGGTTGTTAATAAATGGCGGCAGCACCAGAATGGATAGGCAGGCCCCGGCCAGCGTACCCAGCATACGGTATACAGCTTTGGACGACAGCACGCCTGCCAGCGGATTTGCCACAATAAATACTGTTCCCATGGCCCACATGGGATTTTGCAGGTTTAGGGAAATGGCAATAAACAGGGCCAGCATGGCAGCCAGAAAGGTCTTGAGGGCAAAAACAAGATCGTTGTTGCTTGGCCTAAACGCCAGTAAGGTCTGGAGTAGCATGCTTTGTGGCTCTATGATTAACGCAGCGGTCAACCATTGAATTAAAACAGAATCTAGCGGAACAACCAGCGCATTTGTGTTGAGAAATTAAAACTTAAGCCAGTCTTAATTGAGTCATTTTATTACTATTACTTAAAAATTGATAGACTGAATTAACTTTTACTAACTTTATGCAAGTAGCAAGCGCATCAGCACACAGACACAACAATTTTATTGGCTTATCTATTGTTATTTAACAAAAAAATAATAACAAAAAATTGGCGTTTACCCTACTTTTAGCGCTTCAATTAAAAAGTTTTTTTAACAATGAAAAGTTATTATTTTTGGGGTATACGCTCAGCCATTAGCCTGAGTTTGCTGGCTATATCACCAGTGTGGGCTTTGAGTCCGGTCAACAGTAACAGTTTGGGTACCAGTGCTGCGCTGAACAGCGAACAACCAGCAACCGACAGCACGCCTGAGACTGAAAAACCGGAGTTCATGCTTAGCGTAATTCCAGACACCATTAATGCCATACCTACTATTTTACCGGCTGAGTCGCAGGAAAAGATCGTTGCGCCACAAGCTGAAACACGTGATAAAACCTGGGCAGACAAGCGGCATGAACGCTTCCGGCAAAATCTGCAACGACAGGCGCACAAGCTGGATGACTGGTTTGGCGAGCCTGACCCGGACAAGCCGGCGCGGGCCAGTATCCGGATCATGGCTGACACCACCTGGAACAAGTACGACGATGTTGAGGTCAAGCCACGGATTCGCGGCAAGATCAAGCTACCTACACTGGAAAGACGCTTTAGTCTGGTGTTTGGTGATGACAGTCTGGACGATGAATTACGGGGCAATGTGGCAATTACCAACCCCAATGCCGCTGCTGACCCCAAGAAAACACTGGATCAGGATGCGGCCAAGCGCCAAAACAACTCGTTTGCTGTCCGCTGGAGCGACTGGTTAAAAACCGACCTGTTTGATACTGACTTTGACGTTGGTTTGCGTGATGGCGCTGAAGATGTGTATGGCCGGATAAAAATCTCGCGTGACTGGACCTTGCCGGATAATTTCACCACACGGGCCGAACAGGTTTATCGCTATGGTTCCAGCAGCCAGAACTATGCCCGCACCAATCTGGAAATCCGCCACCATGAAGATGGCGAACCATTTATTGCCAATCAGGCCAGTATCACATACGCCGATGAAGACCAGGAAGTAGGTGTGCGCTGGGAAAACCGGCTGTTTCGCCAGCATAACTTCTTCCACGACAACACCTTTAGTTATGGGGTTTATACGGGTGGCCGTGCCAAGGATAAGGACTTTCATTTAAATGGTTATGGGCCATTTGTATCGTGGCGCCAGCCATTTTTGCGCGAATGGTTTTATGTGCAGACCGATGTAAACTACTACAATGACAAGGATCTGGATCGCAACCACTACCTGTCCACTTTCCTGCGACTGGAAGCGGTATTTTAAGGCGTTACGAAAGGATGCATTCGCGCTGACGTTTTGATCAAGCCATGATTTGATGCAACTATGATTTGATCAGGCTATAAATAGCCTGATCAATATATTGTCCATGCAGTTTTTCATTGGCTTTTAAGATGCCTTCCAGCTGAAAACCAAGCTTTTCTGGAATCTTGCGGCTGGCCTGATTATGAACCGCACAACGAATGACAACTCGCTGAATGGCATAAATATAAAAAGCCTGCTCAATTAATATTGGCAAGCTTTGCTGTATTAGCCCCATCGCCTGATACTGCTCGCCCAGCCAGTAGCCCACACTGGCACTGTCATTACTACGGTTAAACTCATGAAACCCAATGATACCGGCCAGCCTTTCCTGATAAAAAAGGGCGCACTGAAACCCATTACCACTGGCCCACTGCTGTTTAGTAGCCTGAATAAATTTTTCGGTGTCTTCAATACGCTGAATAAAACCAACCCACGGCAACCAGCGCGATAAAAACGCCTGATTGCTGCAAGTTAATTCAAATAAGGCTGGCGCATGCGGCAAGTCCAGCAACTCCAGCCGGATAGATGAACTCACACTGATCTGAAACATACTAATCCCTTGAGTTGTCCGGTGGTTACCTGTTCAACAGTGACTTGCTACATGCTGACCTGCTACATGTTTGGTAAACGCTGATTTGGCAAGCAGTACCGGCTTACGGCTTTTTAGACCCTTAGCTTTTAAAAATTACCAGCGATAGGCCAATGCACCAATTACTGTACGTGAGCTACCCAATTGGCAAGTGTTATAACTACACTGTGAATAATAGGTCTTGCCGGTCAGGTTGACCATATTTAGCGACAGATTAAAGGGTTGTAAATCATAATTAATCAGGGCATCCAGCAAGGTAACATCGGGCGTGCTTTTGGCTCGTGCATCGGTCATGGAGGCATTGCTTTGCTCGCCAATATAACGCACGCCAAGGCCCAGCTTTAACTGGCCACTGCCAAGCTGGCCCACGTGGTAATCGGCCCATAATGATGCCTGCTGGCGCGGTACATTGGCCGTGCGCTGGTTCACCTCAGCAGCTATCAGGCTTTGCGTGGTTTTGGCATCAATATAGCTGTAGGCTGCTATCAGGTTGATATCCGGCAATGGACTAAATTTTGCTTCCAGCTCAGCACCCCGTGAGCGCACTTCACCAATTTGCCGCACAATTTGTGTTACAGGATCAGTGTTTGACACATTAGTCTGGGTAAGCTGATACAGCGCCACGCTATACAGGCTGTTACTGCCCAACGGCTGATAACGCAAGCCTGCCTCATATTGCTCACCTTCGGTAGGTTCAAGCTTGCGGTGCGCAGGGCTACCATCATCGCCGGATACCGGTTGAAAGCTTTGTGAAAAACTAAGATAAGGGGCAATGCCGTTATCCAGCAAATACACCAGTCCGGCCCGGCCAGTCAGGGCATCATCCTTGTCATCCGCGCTGCCAGTAGCTTTGCTGTCTACCCAGTCCTGCCGCAGGCCTGTCAGAAAAACCCAGTGGTCATCCAGTTTTAACTGGTTTTGCGCGTAGACACCCAGCGTTTTGGTCTGGTCGGTACTGTAATCAGCCAGCGAGTTACTGTAATCAATCAGGCCACTGTATTGCGGGTTAAAAATATCAATCGGTGTCAGTGTTAAGTCCCAGTTTGCGGGCATTGACCCATTTTCACGCAGCCAGTCCACGCCGGTAATCAGCGTATTCTCAAAGCGCGCGCCGCTGGTTTTCCATTCCAGAAAGGTGTCTGCCACCAGACGATGGACTTTATCAAAGCGGTCATAGCCGCTACGGGTGGCCGTGCGCTGGTCACTGGCATCCAGATTAATGGATGAATAACGCCAGTGTACCTTGCTGTAGCTGTAGCGCAGCTTGTGTTCCAGTTTTAGCTGGTCACTGAACCGATGTTCCAGCAAATATCCAATGCTGCCTTTTTCATCATCACCCGTGCTCCAGTCCGGCTCACCCAGAAAAGTACCTGGGCGCAACTGGCCATTTTTATTGGGCAACAAGGTGCCCTCTACCGGTAGCCCATTAACAAAGGTGAGTTTGTTTTCCTGATAATTGCCCAGCAGCGTCAGGCTGGTGCGGTCATTTGGTGTCCAGCTAATGGCGGGTGCCAGGTAATAGCGGTCATTGGCGGTATAATCGACAGGCGTATCGCTTTGCCGGGCAACAGCAGTCAGGCGATAGTTCAGTGTTCCGTCGCTATTTAGCGCATCCGATACATCCAGATTAAGCTGCCGGTGGTTGTCATTGCCCAGCTCAAGTTTGACTTCATGTAAAGGTTCATCGGTTGGCCGCTTGGAAATGGTATTGATGGCACCGCCCGGACTCAGCTTGCCATACAGAACCGATGCGGCTCCCTTTAAAAATTCAACCCGTTCCAGCCCATAGCTTTCCTGCCGGTTGCCCCACGCGCCGCCATCATATAGCCCATCACGCAGCATGCCACCATACTGGGTAAAACCCCGAATGGTAAACGTTTCATTGGCCGGGTTAAAACCGGATTTATTAAACAGGCCTGCACTGTAGCCTAGTGCTTCCACCACAGTACGCGCACCGGTGGACTGAATCTGATCCTGCGTGACCACGGTCAAAGATTGTGGGGTTTCCAGAATCGGCGTATCGGTTTTGGTGCCTGTGGTGCTGCGTTTGGCAACATAGCCGTCTACCGGGCCATCCCCTTTTTCCATGTCACTGCTGGCCGTAACAGTAATGGTGGGCAAGGCATCATTGCTGGATGGCGCCGCATAATCGCTTGCCTGTGCTGCTGATAACAGACCTGCATTAGCCATAATACAGCTGATATATAGTCCCAACCGATGTGGCTGTACTCGTAAATTTTGCATGATAACGCCCCTAAACATTCATTTATTAGTTTTAATTCAAGCTTCATGAAAGCTATTTAATAAATATTATCATTATTCTATAAAAAAGATAATCATTATCATTTATAAGTTAAATCATTATTTTCTCATTATAAAAAAAGGGAGCCTAGAGCTCCCTTTTTACCACATCACATGGATTGACAGTCCATTAACCCAGCAGCAAGCTGTTAATACGCTTTAAATACGCCGCTGGATCTTCCGGTACGCCGCCTTCTGCCAGTAGTGCCTGGTCAAAAATCACGTTGGCCAGATCCTCAAAACGAGAGCCATCAAATTGTGCTGAGCTTTCCAGACGCTTAACCAGCGGATGCTCTGGATTAATTTCCAGAATAGGCTTGGATTCCGGCACTGGCTGGCCAGCCTGTTTCAACATTCGTACCAGTTGTGGAGACAAGTCCTGATCTCCCACCACCAAGCAGGCTGGACTATCTACCAGACGCGTGGTGACGCGCACTTCCTTAGCTTTGTCTTTTAGGCTGCTGCTGAGTTTTTCCAGCGTAGGCTTGAGGGTTTCAGCCGCTGTTTCAGCCGCTTTCTTCTCTTCTTCGTCCTGCAACTTGCCCAAGTCTACTGCGCCCTTGGCCACACTTTGCAGTGGTGTACCGTCAAAGTCGGTGAGGAAGTTGAGCGCCCATTCGTCTACCCTGTCGGTCATCAGCAGCACTTCAATGCCTTTTTTCTTAAACAACTCCAGTTGTGGGCTGTTTTTGGCAGCAGCCAGACTTTCAGCCGTCAGGTAATAAATGGCGTCCTGACCGTCTTTCATGTTGGCCTTGTAATCGGCAAACGATACGGTAACGTCATCGGTATTGGTAGAGGCAAAGCGCAGCAGCTTGGCAATTTTGTCTTTATTGCCAAAGTCTTCGCCCAGCCCCTCTTTCAGCACGGCGCCAAATTCCTTGTAGAAGGTGGCAAATTTGTCCTGTTGCTCCTTGTCCTCGCTCTTGGCCATTGTATCCAGCAGACCCAGTACGCGGCGGGCATTGCCTTCGCGGATGGTGCGTACATCCTTGCTTTCCTGCAACAGTTCACGGCTGACGTTGAGCGGCAAGTCAGCGCTGTCAATAATGCCCTTCACAAAGCGCAAGTAGGATGGCATCAGGTTTTCTGCTTCATCCATAATGAATACGCGCTTCACATACAGCTTGATGCCGGACTTTTGCTCGCGGGTAAACAGGTCATGCGGCGCTTTAGCGGGAATGTATAGCAGTTGGGTGTATTCGGTGCTGCCTTCTACCCGGTTATGGCTCCACGCCAGCGGTGCTTCAAAGTCGTGGCTAAACTGCTTGTAAAACTCGGTGTATTGCTCTTCGGAAATATCTTTCTTGTTGCGGGTCCACAGGGCGCTGGCTGAGTTGATGGTTTCCCACTCATCCGTCATGACCATCTTGCCTTGTTCGTCAGAACCTTCTTCAGCCTCCTGCCAGACTTCCTTTCTCATCTGGATGGGCAGGCTGATGTGGTCGGAATACTTGTTGACAATTTGCTTGACCTTCCACGCTTCCAGATACTCTACGGCATCGTCGCGCAGGTGCAGGATAATGTCAGTGCCGCGAGTTTCCTTGCTAATTTGCTCGACATCAAAATCGCCAGTGCCGCCGCTAATCCAGCGCACGCCATTGCTGGCTGGCTCGCCTGCCCGGCGTGATTCCACAGTAATTTTATCGGCCACAATAAAACCGGAATAAAAACCAACCCCAAACTGGCCAATCAACTGGGCATCGTTTTTCTGGTCGCCAGTCAGCTTGGACATAAAGTCCTTGGTGCCGGATTTGGCAATCGTACCGAGGTTATCAATGGCCTCAGATTCTGTCAGGCCAATGCCGTTATCACTAATGGTAATGGTTTTATGGTCTTTATCCAGCGTAATGCGCACATGCAAATCCGGGTCATTTTCATACAGTGCGCCATTATTGATGCCTTCAAAACGCAGCTTGTCGCAGGCATCCGAGGCATTGGAAATCAGCTCACGCAGGAAAATTTCCGGATTGGAATACAAAGAATGCGTGACCAGATGCAGTAGCTGGGCCACTTCAGCCTGAAAGCTGTAACTTTTGGCCTGCGCATTGCCTGCCTGCGGACTGTTCTGGTTTTCTGGCTGGTTTTCTGTAAATTCGTTCATTGTAAACTCCTGTTTTAACCCAAAATGGCTTGTCAAACGGAGTGGGGCCGACAAGGTTTTTTTTCAAGCATCCAATAGCCTGACTGAATTATTTTTGTGCAATATGGCGTTATGCAATGTGGCAGTTTTGACCGCATTAACACTAGTGCTCAGTGCTTGTGGACAACCCCTGTGAATAACAGCAAAGTTATCCACAGATCGGCTTGTTTTTTATGCAATGCCGCAAAATTTCTTAAAATGGCCCATGTGAAAGTACCCGGTCGTGTAGCATTTGATCCAGTTGTTTTTGCCGGTTCTGGTATGCATTGGCAATGCACGCCACGTTACTGCCACAGCCATTGCGCTGCTTGAGCCAGAGCACTTGCTCACCAATTAAATGGTCGCGTCCGCCCATGGGTACGGCATGGCTCATAATATTAAAAGTGGTTGCCATTTTGACATCACGGTCATTGAGGCTGCGGTTGGCACAAATGGTTTTTTCGGTGGCAAGGCGGGCCTTGTTGCAGTCATAGCTGGCGGCTTGCGCCAGTGTGCCAAAACCTGCCAGCCCAAAGCCTATTACGCCAAGTACAGTGCTTAAGGTAGAGGTTACTAATAGGCGCTGTGATTTTTTCATGGTTCACCTGCACAAACTTGAAAAACTTTAGGGTTAAGCATGCTGCTACCTTTAAAAGTCTAATAAGGCACACCAATGGCTTACACCGGTTTTGTGCACTAGTTAAATGTTATTTTGTAAGCTTTGCCTCAACAATGCAGATTTTGCCCGGCATTGTAGTTGGGTGGTAAATGCCAAATACAAGCCAGCCTGCTTTTGTGAAAGCAACTATTGGTTTTTCTGTTCTGTACTGGTGACGCTTGCCATCAGCACAAATGGTATTTTTAGCCAGTTAATTTTGTGCAGGCTTTGCAATAATTCAGCCAAAGCTTACAGGACACTGTGCTGTGCCGGTAAATGGGCTGCCAATACGGTTCAAGGTGTGAGCATAGGAGCGGCAAAGTCATCATCCGGCTTGGCTTTTAACGCTGATTCCCGGCCTGATTTTTTGACGAACTCAGCACAATAACCAGTAATTTTTCAGTAATTCAGGTGAAAATGTGACGGCGTTCTCTTGGCTTTACCAAGCTATGCTTGTCACAATGGCATCAAACTGAAAAATGCAACGATAAGCTAAACTTACAAAAGCGGATGCAAGAACTAAAAATAAGGAGGCTTCGGGATGAAGCACTATCTGTTGACCACCCTACTCACGCTCAGCAGTTTGGGCAGCATGCAGGCGGCGCAAGCGGTACGCTGTAGTGCAACAATTGATCCGCTACAGCAGGTGCTGGCCAATAGTCTAGGTTATAACCTGAATAACACGCGGCAAGGGATTTCTGCCATCAACAGCGGCAATGTCAGCCAGCTTGAACTGGCGTATGTGCATGTTGCACCAGACCCGGATGCCACCGAACGGCGTGGCGCCCCCACATTAACCCATCAGGTAATTTATGCACCCACCCGCTCCAGCATTGTGGCCCTTGATCGCGCCACTGGCTGTGAGTACTGGAATTATACCATTAAGGTAGGCTCATCCATTGCCGGGGGAGATGGCTTTCGGGCCATGAATTATGTGCCGGCACTCGGTAGCAAGCCTGCTCTGGTGGTTGCTGGTGACAGTGAAGGCAAGCTGCACGTGCTCAATGCCCAGACCGGCCAGTTGCTATGGCAAAAATTTGTAGGCACAGATAAAGCCTACCACCGCATTACAGCCACGCCGCAGTTTTATCAGGGCAAGTTGCTGGTTGGCATGGCATCCCGTGAAATTTTTACAGCCCTGTCCAAATTTGTGATGGCCTGCTGTGAATCGCATGGCCTGCTGGTATCGGTAGATGCCTACAGTGGCAAGATTGACTGGACCTATCACACCACAGCAGCAGCACAGCGCCTGTGGGACTTGCATCATGGCCCCAATGGCGTACCGGTGTGGAGTACCCCTGCCATTGATGAAGCCAGCCATACGGTTTATATCGGTACGGGCCAGAACTACAGCATGCCCATTACCAGCAATTCTGATTCCATCATTGCGCTGGATGCCCGTAATGGGAAGGTCAAATGGATTTTTCAGGCCACCGCCAATGACTCCTATCCAATAGCCTGTGGTGCCCCTTTTCCCCTAAATGGCCCGTGCAGTCCATTGCAAAGCAGCGATTTTGATTTTGGGGCCTCGCCCATTATCAGTACAACCCGTAGTGGCCGCAAGGTTATTCTGGCAGGTTCCAAAAATGGTGTGGTGTATTCATTGGATGCAGTGAATGGCCAGTTAAACTGGCAAAAACGGCTGGGAGCCGGGGCTAATCTGGGTGGTATTCACTGGGGCATGGCCACCGACCGGCAGCGCCTGTATGTAGCCGTGAGTGACGTCATGATCAATAAAATGAATGCCCTGTCAATTGACCAGCTCAATACGCCCTTACATAATCCAGCCAGCCATAGCGGGCCTAACGGCAAAGGCATGTCACTGGCACCCAATGGCAAGCCCGGTGTGTATGCGCTGGACATTGAAAATGGCAATCTGCTCTGGGAGCAGCATCCCAGCCATGTGGCCAGTGACGGCAACAGCTATCCTTCGGCCTATTCGGCAGCCGTAGCGGTCACCAATGACGTGGTCTTTGCCGGTTCGCTAAACGGTGTCATGAAAGCCTTTCGCAGCACTGATGGCCGGGAACTCTGGTCATATAACACTGCCAAACCGGTCAATGGGGTAAATGGAATCAGTGGCAATGGCGGCACCATTGATCAGGTGGGTGCTTACATTGGCGGCAATAATCTGATTATTAATTCCGGCTACGACCAGTTTGGCGGCACCAATACCTTACAGGCTGGACCAGGTAACGCAATGTATGTATTCAGGCTGGCAGGAACACGATAACCTCCGATTTTTAATGCAGTTAATGTCAGGATTGTTACCTTAATTAACTGCAAGACTGATGCGTGATCGCTCTTTACTGGCCTTTGTTCACCGGCCTTTTTACAGACTGTTTGCTGCTTTAGGATATTGTGATGACTGATTTGCCAGTTTTATGCCTGCCCCTGCCAAATTTACTGCCAGCACCCCCTCGCCGCATATCCATAATGACCAAGCCTTTGATTGCACTAATCCTGCTATGCCCTGCATTGTCGGTCATGGCGGAAGCTGGCAGTCCTGAACATGAGCAAGCGCAGCAACAGCAACAGCAACAGCAACAGCAACAGCAAGCTGACACATTGTCTGGTAGTGTTCCTATTGGCAACGTCGCCAATCAGCAATTAATCCCAGCAACGCTATTACCCACTATTGTGGTGACAGCCACACGGCGCGGACGTGATGCATTTGAGTTGCCTACCTCGGTAGACCGTATTGATGCCAGTACCATTGCCAGCGCTGGGCCACGGATCAACCTGTCTGAAGCACTGGTGCGGGTACCCGGCATTAGTGTGCTCAACCGGCAAAACTACGCGCAGGACCTGCAAATTTCCAGCCGTGGCTTTGGCGCACGTTCTACCTTTGGCGTGCGTGGCGTGCGCCTGTACACCGATGGCATTCCAGCCACCATGCCGGATGGTCAGGGACAGGCCGCCAATTTTGACCTTGAAAGTGCCGAGCGGCTGGAAGTATTGCGCGGGCCATTTTCTGCCCTGTATGGCAATGCCTCGGGTGGGGTAATTCAATTGTTTACTGAAGAGGGCGTTCCCGGCCAAACGCTGGAAGCCGGTCTCTCTGCCGGGTCAGATGGCCTGATGCGTGAAAGCCTGAAAAGTAGTGGCAAGTCGGGTGATTTCAGCCATGTGGTTAGCCTGTCCAACACCGAAATTGATGGCTACCGTGAGCATAGTGCTGCCGAGCGTCAACTGCTTAACGCCAAGCTCAGTTATGACATCAACCCGGACGCCAGCATCATGCTGCTGCTAAATGCCTTGCGCATGCCTGAAGCACAGGACCCGCTGGGCCTGACCCGCAGTGATGTGGCGGCCAACCCAAAATCCGTGACACAAGCGGCCGTGGACTACAATACCCGCAAGCGGGTAGCACAAAACCAGCTGGGCGCCGTGTATAAAAGCCGGCTGGGCAATGGTGACCTACAGGTGACCGCTTATGCCGGAACCCGTGAAGTGCGGCAGTTTCAGTCCATTCCGGTTGCGCCGCAAAACAATCCCCGGCAGGGAGGTGGCGTAATTGACCTTGACCGTAACTATCAGGGTGTGGACTTGCGCTACAGTACCGAACACCGCTTGCTGAACCAGCCGCTACGCCTGACTGCCGGTTTATCACTGGACCAGATGGAAGAAGACCGCAAGGGTTTCCAGAACTTTCAGGTGAACAATGGCATCACGGCATTAGGCGTGCTGGGTGCCTTAAAACGCAATGAAACCAACACAGCCAGCAATATTGATCCGTACTTGCAGGCCGAATGGGATATTGACCCGCAGTGGATGCTGAGTGCCGGGTTACGCAGCAGCCATGTCCGCTTTAAATCAGCTGATCACTATATTATTAAGGATGCTACAGCAGGCAATGGCAACCCCGACGATAGTGGTTCACGCCAGTTTTCTGATGTCACACCAGTCTTTGGCGTGTTGTACCGCTATTCACCTGAGCTAAACCTGTATGCCACCGCCGGACAAAGCTTTGAAACCCCGACCTTAAATGAAGTGGCCTACCGCGATAATGCCGTACAGACAGCCGGCTTAAATAACAATGTCGCAGCCAGTAACGGCTGGCATTATGAAGCCGGCATCAAGACCCGGCTGACCAATGACCTGCGCCTGAATGCTGCCCTATTCCGTGCTGATGTAAACGATGAAATTGCCGTGCTGAGCAACAGTGCTGGCCGTTCGGTATATCACAATGTGGGCAAAACCCGCAGGCAGGGTGCTGAGCTGGCCATTGAAAGCCAGCCGTTTGACAATCTGCGCGTCAATGCAGCCCTTAGCTATCTGGACGCCACCTACCGCGACCGCTTTAGCTTGGGTTACAGTGGTGAAGCCGTTGCTGCGGGCAACCAGATTCCCGGCACCAGCAAAACCACCGCTTTTGCCGAGGCAGAATGGGCCATTCAGCCTTACTTAAAAACAGCACTGGAAGTACGCCATAGTGGCAAGATTTACGTTGATGACCGCAACAGCGATACGGCTGACAGTTATACCATTGCCAGCCTGCGTCTGGTGGCAGAACACCATTTTGGCCCTTATACCCTGCAAGGACTGGCCCGGCTGGATAACCTGACAGACCGCAACTATATTGGCTCGGTGATTGTCAATGAATCGAATGGCCGTTTTTTTGAACCCGCACAAGGCCGCAACTGGCTACTGGGCCTTAAATTAAACCGGCAGTTTTAAGCCCGACAGATCAGGCTTCTTTCATTACATAAGCTTGTAAAAAAACAGCCAATGAAAGAAGCCGATGGGCTTAGCTGCTGTTCACGGCACGAGCCTAGGCCCCGGCTTATAAATACATGGCCGCCAGCCAGCCAAAAATCACCAGTGGAATATTAAAGTGAATAAACGTGGGAACAACCGTGTCCCAGATATGGTCATGCTGTCCATCGGCACCCAGCCCGGCAGTTGGCCCAAGGGTAGAATCAGACGCTGGTGACCCGGCATCACCCAGCGCTGCAGCCGTACCGATGAGTGCAATGGTCGCCAGTGGTGAAAAACCAAACTGCACACACAGCGGCACATAAATCATCACCAAAACCGGCACGCTGGAAAACGATGAGCCAATGCCCAGTGTCACAAATAAGCCAACCAGTAGCATCAGTAATGCCGCCAAACTCTTGCTGTCACCAATCAAATGCACCACGCTACTCACCAGTGAATCCACCTGCCCGGTGGCGGTCATTACCGAGGCAAAACCGGCAGCGGCAATCATGATAAACCCGACCAGCGCCATCATGCGCATGCCAGCCACAAACACATCATCGGCTTCCTGCCATTTAAAAATCCCGGCGGCTGACAGTACGGCAAAACCCACCAGCCCGCCCAGAATCATGGAGCCGGAATACAACTGGGCGATCAGCGTCAATATAATCGCAAGGCTTGCCATAACAAGTGTGCGTGGTTTGATGGCAGGCATGGCGTGAGCTTCCTGTTCCAGTGCCTGCGCCATTTGCCCAAGGTTGTGCGCACCACCAGCAGATTGATACTGGCGCGGCTTGCGATACGACACAAACACCGCCACCAGTGTACCAACCACCATTCCTGCTACTGGAATCGCCATGGCGGCTGGCATCATCCAGCGGTCCACCTGCAAGCCATAAGCCGCGCCTACCTTGTTAATGTTACCCATCAGCAATTCATTTAAAAAAATAGCACCAAAACCGACAGGCAGCAGCATGTATGTGCCAACCAGTCCCAGCGTCAGCACACAGGCTGCGGCTCGGCGATCCAGTTGCAGATAATTGGTGACTTTCAGCAGCGGTGGCACCAGCACAGGAATAAAGGCAATGTGTACCGGAATCAGGTTTTGCGAAAATACGGCTGCCATCCACAAAATACCCAGCAGTAAATATTTGATAAATTTTTGCCGGTGAATGGAAGCCTCATGCCCCAATAGCCCTAACAGCTTATGAGCCAGCAAATCCGGCAAACCGGAACGCGACAATGCCAGTGCAAACGCGCCCAGCACCGCATAGGCCAATGCCACCTGTGCCCCATCACCCAAACCCTGATTAAAGGCTTGCACAGTGCCGGCCAACCCTAAGCCACCAGCCAGACCACCCACAATTGCAGCAATCACTATCGCCAGCACCACGGAAAACCGCAGTAGCGACAGCACAAACATGATAACAATGGCAAGGACAATGGCATTCATAAGACTGGCAAAGCTAAAAAAAGACGCGCATCTTAGCAGAAAAACAGCTTGAATATGGTTAAAAATTAGTCCATCCAGCTTGGGCTTACTTGTCTTTATGCGAACGTACAGTCACTTTGAGGCCGGGTGGCTTATTGGCAATCCATGCGGCAAAACGGGCAATTTCCGGCTGACGGCGTAAGTCCTCAACCGTATGGTAATTTTGCGCCAGCTCCTGATTGCTGAGTACTGCATGCACCTGTGAATGGCAGGCGCGGCAAAGGCAGGCAATTTCAGTTTTCATGGCCTGTTTATCAAATTGCCGCTTGGTACGGGCTTTATTGTGACGCGACTGCGGAATCAGGTGATGGCGGGTAAGCGGCAACTGGGTTCGCCCGCACAGCTCACAGGCTGCTGAACTGGCCGCAATTTCCTGCTCATGCATCACCCGATCCATCAATCACTTTTTCCTAGTTATCCTGAATGGTATTTACACAGATAGTTTGGGGTGAGCCAGCGCAAACTCGCGAATATAACTTGCCATTACATCCGGCTTGCTTAAAATTGCCCAGTGATTGGCATTTAGGCGTTGCATGGTCAGGTCACTCACCCATTCTGGCAGGTATTGCATATAGGCTTCAGACACAAACGCATCTTTTTCCAGAATAATCACCTGCACCGGACAATGCGCAATGCGTACGCGCGGCTGGCTCAGCCGCTCAATAAAATTGGCACGGTACAGATTAATGCCATAAATACCATCCGAGGTTTGGGTCGGATTTTCCGGCAGGCCCGGCTTGCGTTCCAGTTGGTCAACCACCCGGTGCCATTTCTTGCCTAGATACAAACGCCAGCTTAGTGGCGCCAGTAGCGGTAGGTGAAAACCGGCAATGTACCAGGATTTTCCCAACTGCTTTAAGGTTTGCAGTGGCATGCTTTTAAACTGCTTGCGCAAGGTCAATGCCGCATGATCCAGTGAGGGGCCAGACAGCGTGGTATATGACAAAATCCGTCCCTGCAAGGCAGGCGTGGTCACCGATTCCCAGCTTTGAATGGAGCCCCAGTCATGGGCGGCCAAATGAAACTGGCGATTGGGCAACAACTCATTGGCCACCGCCACCAGATCCTGTGCCAGCAGTTCAATGCGGTAATCACGGGTATGCTTGGGAATGCTGGACTTGCCTGCGCCGCGCACATCATAGGCAATCACATAAAACTGGTCAGCCAGTTGCGTTGCAATGGATTCCCACACGGTATGGCTGTCTGGATAACCATGAACCAGCACAAGTGGCGTATTGTCCGGATTGCCCCAACTTGTGGCAAACAGGCGAATGCCGTTTGCTGCTTCAATCCAGTGGCGCTGAGATGACATAATGACCTCGAATTAAACTTTTAACCCAATAAATTTAGAATAAACAACAGTTCACCGTAAAACAGGCCTACCCTAGCAAAAAATAACAGCTTTATGTTGTCAAAACAGGCCAATTCGTGGGTTTAAATGCCAAGCTATCGCATCAATTTGGATTAATATTAATTTTTTCAGGTTTGGCAAAAAACCATCATACTATAGTGAATCTAGCGATTTTCTGTATCTGGTGCATGCATTCACCTGTTCAATTTAAATAATGCTTACCCGGATTTTCAGAAAAACCATCGCATATTAAGCGGCTTTTCCATAATCTTTAAATTGTTTCTGTTATTTTTATGCTGACTGTACGCACTGCCACCCTTAATGATTTGTCATCCATTTCTGTCATTCAGGCCTCCTGTTATAGTCCTGAATTTCTGGAAAATGAGGCTGCATTTGCCAGTAAACTGCAACAGGCAGCCCATACCTGCTGGCTGGCTTGCGTGGATCAGCAGGTGGTTGCTTATTTAATTAGCCTGCCGGTTAGTCCAGACACTTTTCCACAGCTTAATGCTACTGAGTTCTATCTCGCGCCGGATGCCACCATGCTGTATTTACATGATCTGGCTGTTCATCCGGATTACCGCGCCAGTGGGGCCGGACGCCAGCTGATACAACGTGTACAGATACAAGCACGACAACTGGGTTTTACAACCTTAAGCCTGATTGCCGTGCAGGATTCCAGCATTTACTGGCAAAAGCATGGTTTTGAAATCATTGACCCGGCTATCTTAAATTTGCAGCACAAAGTTGCCAGTTTTGGACAGAGTGCCTGCCTGATGCAGCAGGTTTTAAAAGCTTGATAACATTGTATTGTAGAAATCTGCAAACCAAGTTCACAGTGTAGTACGCAGTTAAGCGTCCTTCGACAAGCTCAGGAACCGTCCCGTGATGGTTAGGCTTAGGAACCCTCCTATGATGGTTAGTGAACTTGTCAAATTGCAGACTCAGCAACCGTGTCAAAACAAAAAAGCCTGCGCTAACTAATAGTCACAGGCTTTTATTGTAGGCTTTAGTGCAATAGTGCTCTAAAGCCTGTTACCGAATTAACGGCGATTTTGCTGGTATTCACTGGCCGCAGCACCAGCTGCACCACCTACCGCAGCACCCACGGCTGCACCACTGGCACCGCCATGACGCTCACCAACGATAGCACCAACTGCACTACCAATTGCACCAGCCACGCTGGTTTGAGTGCTGGAACCAGTGGCATTGGTCCCTAAACCTGTGCCTGCGGCAGCACCAATGGCACTACCAGTACGCCCACCGGCTTTTTGCCCTACAGCGGCACCAGCGGCACCAGCGGCAGCCGCCGCAGCAACCCGGTTCTGGCTTGGCGTGGCTGTAGTACAGGCACCCATCAATAATGCACCCGCCAGTGTTGAACTTGCCAGCAATGCTTTGGTCATTTTGAAATTAATAGTCATGTTTTACTCCTGCGTGTTGTCTTGCACACGCCAATAAACTAAATTTTGTGTTGTCAGCGTAGGCTACTCCAAAGTTTTTTATTTTTAAGTAGTGCGTTATAAAGCAAATTAATAGAGTTTTGTATATTTGGTAAATGCACGATTTATCCATAATTTCAACACGCTATGGTTCTTTTTGACAGCGCTTGCTTTTATGATACTCAGCAACATATTTATTGCTTGACCTGAATTTTTATGACCAGACAATTTGCCGTGGTGGGTAATCCCATTGAACATTCGCGCTCGCCTGAGCTTCATCAGGCCTTTGCCAAGGCAACAGGTATTGACCTGCACTACTGTAAGCGGTTGGCGCCACTGGATGGTTTTGCGGCCAATATTCATGCGTTTTTTGCCAGTGGCGGTGCTGGTCTCAATGTAACCGTGCCGTTTAAGGAACAGGCCTATCAATTGTGTGAGGTATTAACACCCCGCGCACAGGTGGCACGCGCGGTGAATACCCTATGGCAACAGGATGGCAAACTATATGGTGATAACACTGATGGACAGGGTCTGGTTGATGCGCTCAATGCACTGGGCTGGAATCTGGATCAGGCAAAAATTCTGATTCTGGGTGCAGGCGGCGCAACCCGTGGCGTGATGCTGCCACTGGCACAGGCGGGTGCACGTGGCATTGTAGTTGCCAACCGCACCCTAAGCCGCGCCCAACAACTTATTGATGATGTGCAGCCATTTATTAATGGTAGCGCATTGTCTGCCATTGGACTGGATCAGTTGTCAGGCCAGTATGATTTAGTGATTAATGCCACTTCGGCCAGTTTATCCGGTGAGGCATTACTGCTACCGCCAGAACTGCAATTTCAACAGGCCTATGAGATGGCTTATGGCAAGCCGTCCAGCTTTCTGGCGCAGGCAGCCCAGCGCGGTGTGCCGACCAGCGATGGCTTTAGCATGCTGGTCGGTCAGGCCATTGAAGCATTTTCCATCTGGAACGGGGTTAAACCGGCGTTAGCTGACTTTCTGTCACTGCAATCCTGATGGCCGGTTTCACCTTATTCAGTGCCCATAGCTTTTGCTGAATCGTCTTTTGCCGAATCATCTTCTGCTGAATGTTGTTCTGTAGAATCGTCTTCGCCAAAGCTTTTGAGCATGGCATCTGTATCCAGTGATTTTTTGCTAAAAATACTGATCAGACTGCCAAACAGGGTGTCCTGCATGTTGGTTTTAGCATCAATCCAGTTGTTGGCATTAGGTTTAAAGGCCACTTCTGCCTGCCCGTAATTGGCAAAATTGATTTGATGGCTCAGTTGCATGTTTAACTGGCCTGAGCTGCTGGGCTTAAACACCAGATTATATAGCGCGCCAGATTCAATGACCCGTCCCTTGCCATCCAGCAAAATGACCTGCTTTAATGTTGAGGCCGGGTCTATTTTTTCTTCAACCATTTGCAAAATATGCTGGTAGGTCTCCGGATTTTGCGCCATGAGCTGGCGGGCTGCATCTACACTGATCAGTTGTACCGGTTGCTGGGTATCAGGCTGATCAGCCTTTGTTGCTTTACTTTTTACCATCTGCTTGAGGCTATTCTGGTTAAGCGATAAAAATGTGGCCACATCTGCAATACGATGGGCAACTGGCTGGCTAAACGCTACCTTGCGTACAGCACCCTGCTTGCGCTCCTGTGCAGTTAAGGCCATTTCTGTAAACTGCTGGGCTTTTGGCAACTGATAGGTGGCCTGCGTGGTTTGCTTGAGCACTTCAAACAATTGCTTAAAGTCTACCTTGTCCTTATAAGACGACAAATCAAAACGGCTGTATTTGCCATCATGTTGTACTTGTACCAGCCACGGTGACAGCGCTGACAGGTCAGCATATAAATGCGCCTGACGCAAATCCAGCACCAGTGGAACACGCACATAACCCGCCATGTTGCTGGCCTCGTAACGTATTTCCGGACTAAAGGCAATCCGGCCATGTCGTAAATCCATGGTGCCCTGATAATTCATGCGGTAGCGCTTGGCATAGGTATACATCAGGTCTTCAATCAGCTTGTCTTTTTTCAGGTTGCGAAGCTGACTGGTTGCAGTCTCAGGCTCATCTTCTTCCGCCAGTGTTGGTGTATCTTCCTGTTCTATCGCCATAGCATCCCGGGCAGCGACCGCAGCCGCATCGGTTTCATCTTCCAGCAGTTCATTCACTTCCTGCTCGGCCTGCTTGCGGATTTGCTCCTGCCGGGCAGGCGTCAAGGAAATATTATCGGATGCGTTATCATCGTCTGCGCTTTCAGACTGGGCATCTGCCGTTAGCTCATCAATATAGCGTTGAATAAGCTGCTGCTTTTCCTTGGCCTTTTTTTGTTTTTCCAGTTCAGCCCCCGCCTGCAATATTTTGGGGTCACGGTTAAAACCAAGCTGGTTAATTTTAAACTGGCCACTAAACTGGTAACTGGGCGTGCTATACAACTGCTGGTAACCAGCAACCACGGCCTGTTGTGGTGGTTGGCCAGTCTTGCTGGGCATACTGCTACAGCCTGTAAACAAAGTTGCCCCGCCAGCCATGATACTGGCCGTAATAAGGCCTGTACTGTTAAATCCCCGGATTGTTTTGTTGTTCATGCCATGCTCCAGTGTATGATGTTGGGTTTTCATTGCTTTAAGATTGAAATTTAAAAGTCATTAAAATTTGCACTGGCGAACTATAGCCGACAAATCCCGGTTGATAAGCAAAAAATCCGGGGCTGGCTTAAATAAACCTGATTTGCCCTAATGACAGTAAGTTGCAGGTTAAGTATCAATGCTTTTTCTTAATGCAACCTACATAATCAATCATCTTAAATCCGTCTATTGATCATTTTTGTCAGGATTGTCCCATGCCTACTTATAAAGCTCCCCTGCGTGATGTCCGTTTCTTAATGAATGACGTGCTGGATTATCCAGCCCACTTTAAGACTCTTTCCAATGGTGAACTGGCCGATGCCGACACCATTGACATGATTCTGGAAGGTGCTGCTGATCTGTGTGAAAATGTGCTGGCACCCCTGTACCAGTCTGGCGATGACGAAGGCTGTCATTTTGACAATGGTACGGTAACCACGCCTAAAGGCTATAAAGAAGCTTACGAACAGTACGTTCAGGGCGGCTGGCAAGGTCTGTCCTACCCAGAAGAATTTGGTGGTCAGGGCCTGCCAATGTCCTTAAACCTCATCAAATCTGAAATGATGGGGACTGCCAACTGGTCATTTACCATGTATCCCGGCTTAAGCGCTGGCTGCATGAACACCATTTTGCAGTTT
This sequence comes from Alkanindiges hydrocarboniclasticus, assembly GCF_001982605.1. Taxonomy (GTDB): domain Bacteria; phylum Pseudomonadota; class Gammaproteobacteria; order Pseudomonadales; family Moraxellaceae; genus Alkanindiges; species Alkanindiges hydrocarboniclasticus. Next base: position 67,044 of record NZ_MLCN01000016.1, read on the forward strand.
GGTACTGACGAGCAGAAAAACACCTACATGCCAAACCTGACACTGGGCACCTGGAGCGGCACCATGTGCCTGACCGAGCCACAGTGTGGTACGGATCTGGGTCAGGTTAAAACCCGCGCTGAGCCTCAGGCTGATGGCACCTACAAACTGTTTGGCACCAAGATATTTATTTCTGCCGGTGAACATGACCTGACAGAAAACATTATTCATATCGTACTGGCACGCCTGCCGGATGCACCAAAAGGCACCAAGGGTATTTCCCTGTTCATCGTGCCAAAATTCTTTGTCAATGAAGATGGTTCGGTCGGCGAGCGTAACCCGGTATTCTGTGGTTCCATTGAACACAAAATGGGGATCAAGGCGTCTGCCACTGCCGTACTGAACTTTGACGGTGCCACTGGTTACCTGATTGGCAAAATGCACGAAGGCCTGCATGCCATGTTTACCTTCATGAACACCGCGCGGATTGGTACTGCGGTAGAAGGCGTTGCCCATGCCGAACTGTCCTTCCAGGGTGCCCTGCCGTATGCCAAGGAACGCATGTCCATGCGTGCCCTGTCTGGCAAGAAAGACCCGGAAAAAGTGGCTGATGCCATTATTCACCATGCCGACGTGCGCCGCATGCTGCTGACCCAGAAAGCTGTGGCTGAAGGCGGCCGTGCCATGATTTATCATGCCGCACAGTTGGCTGACAAAATGACTGATAACCTGCTTAAAGGCGATCAGGCTGGCCATGACTACTGGGACGACAAACTGGGCTTTTTCACCCCGATTTTAAAGGGTTTCCTGACTGAGCTTGGCCTTGAAGCATCCAATCTGGGCATGCAGGTCTTTGGTGGACATGGTTACATCAAGGAATGGGGCATGGAACAGATCGTGCGTGATGCGCGTATCTCTACCCTGTATGAAGGCACCACAGGCGTTCAGGCGCTTGACCTGTTAGGCCGCAAAGTGCTGCTGTCTTCCAAAGGCAAGGTAGTACGTGATTACACCGCAGAAATTCTGAAATTCTGTAGCCGTCATGCCCGCAACAAGCAAATGCGCCGTTTTGTCTGGGATCTGACCAAAATCTGCGCCCAGTGGAACACCCTGACCATTCGCCTGATGCTGACTGCACGTAAAGACCGTGACATCGTATCGTCTGCATCTGTGGATTACCTGATGTATTCCGGCTATGCCATGATGGCTTACTTCTGGGCACAAATGGCTGCGGTAGCGCTGGAAAAAATTGAAAACGGCGGTACTGAAGTTCCTGAGTTCTATCAGGCCAAGGTACAGGTTGCCGAGTTCTACTTTGATCGCCTGCTGCCACGTACAGCCGGTCATGCAGATGCGCTGGTGTCCCCATCACGCTCCCTGACCCAGCTGGCACCAGAACACTTTAGCTTTGACTACTAAGCTGTGGTTTTAGCTAGGCAATAGCTATATCCTGCAAAAAAGGGCGCTTTAGGCGCCCTTTTTTAATGGGTTAAAACCCTCACAAGTTAACAACTGATGAATAAACTGGCTATGTATTAGCTGTTGGCAGCGACCAGTGAATACTGGCCCAGCGCATCGGCTGGCTCAACCATGGCACTGGCCCGGGGCTGAAATTGCAGGCGGTTGTTCCCAATTTTCCGGAAGCTCCAGATTTCATGGTTAGGCAAAATCAGCATGATATTCTGGCCATTGGCAGATACCGTCCAGTTGGCAGTTTCCTTGTCCAGCATGGCATTAACCTTGCCCTGTGCCACCAGTGTACGAATGGCTGAACCATCAGGTAACAGGGTGAGGGTTATGTCCAGCTTGTCATTAGCACACGCCACTGATTGCACCGTACAGGGAATCTGTCCGGTATAGCGCCCGGCAAACTGCTTCACCAGAGACTCGGAAGGTAACGGCGTCACATTCTCAGTTTCGCTAAAAGCCGCCTGCATAACATCCTGATTATTGATATAACGCGCTGCCGAAGCGGCTTCAGTGACTGATAACGCAGCAGCCTGCGCACTGTGCATATTGGCCTGCGCAGACATATTGTCCTCAGCAGGCGCTTTATTGTGCGCGCTATGCTGCGAACGCAAGTCCATACTGTTATTGCAGCCAGACAGTAATAGGATTGCCAGCAGCATGCTGCCAGACACAAGCTGGGCTGGGCTGCGTACTGACCGGCTGGTTAGCCTTATTGCCTTGCGTGTCATCAGGGCACTGTTAATCATGTATCTCTATGACCTCGATCAATTGATAATGAGGGCACGACCTTATCTATTATTGGTATTGGAAAGGGTCTGTAGCTCATCTGCTAGGATGAGCCATCTTATAATTTGTAACGCTTCAAATTGAGCAGTGTTTAGTGTTCTCTTGTGTTTTTTCTTTGCAGGAGTTATCCAAAAACTTAGTTTAGAAACACCTACTTACGCTATTAACATTTCCTGCGCTTTTTCCTCACACTGTGTACAAAGCCGACACATTTTCTTGCTTTAAAACAATCAAAATATCCCTATATATTAGATACTGGACGGTAACTCATTTATACTGCTTACGGTTTAAATGGCTTACGCCAATTTATATTAACGACATTCGCACTGCGAAGGAGCATTGATACAATGAACAAGATTGGCCTTTACCGCTCACGCCGACGCAATATGCTTGCCGGAGTTCTGGGGGGTATTGCTGAACGTTATGGCTGGAATGCAAACTTGCTACGCCTGATTTTTGTCATTGTTTCAATTTTCAGTGCAGCATTCCCCGGCCTTATCGTCTATCTGGTGTTATGGTTGCTGATGCCGAAGGAACCGCGTCAAATTACCCCTGCACAACCGCAAGACTTTAGAACCATTAATTAGTTCAAGATTAACCGGATCAGGACTAAGCAGTTCAAATCCGGCCAAGCGAATGTGGGTTATCCTAAAAAGCCTCTGATGTATCAGGGGCTTTTTTTATAGCGATAAATATACAGGTGCATTTAACTTAGATGACAGTTGATGCTGTTGATATCCAGCTTGATGCGGGGCGAATCTTGTGAATAGCGTGCCAGAATTTGCATATCCTGCTGGCGCTGGAAATTTAATGCCGTTAATGCGTTAATCTGATCCAGCGTAATTCCTGTAGTCATGGCGCAGTGATTGGCCACCTGATTTTCCTTGGTTATTTCAAACCACTGTGTATTGTTGGAAAAATCAAGCTGCTTAATACGCTGCTGTGCCCGATTCACCTGAAGTAAGGCCTGTTTCTGCTGAGCAGAGCCTGCGTTCTGGCTGATCCAGTTTAGGGGCGTTGAGGGGTTTTGTTCTGTAAAGTTTAGCGTTCTGGTGCTCAGGTGCTGACATCCGGCTATCAATAGTCCCGTGGTGATAATTACAATTGTGCTTTTAAGTATTTTCATATTTTGGATGGCTGGTCTATGGTTGAGCCAGTTTATGCCAGCACTAAGCCATCGCATATAGTGCGTTTGTAGATAGCAACTGTATACTTTTTACCTGAAATATCAGTCTATCCTGATTTTAAGTTTTTAATTTAAGCCAGACTTTCCCTTTGTCTAAACCCGGCAAATTCCCTATACTAATCGCCTTTTCTAACTTCAAAAACATGGATGCCACATGAGTCGCGCCATATCGCACATCGACACTTTTCAGGGCTTGATCTTAGCCCTACAAAACTACTGGGCTGAACAGGGTTGCGTGGTCTTGCAGCCTTACGATATGGAAATGGGCGCAGGCACCTTTCATACCGCGACCTTTTTGCGCGCACTTGGGCCGGAAACCTGGAACGCCGCCTATGTGCAGCCATCGCGCCGTCCCAAGGATGGCCGTTATGGTGAAAACCCCAACCGCTTGCAGCATTATTACCAGTTTCAGGTGGTGCTCAAGCCAAACCCGGCCAATATCCAGCAGTTGTATCTGGACTCCTTAAAAGCCATTGGCATTGATACCCTCACCCACGACATCCGTTTTGTGGAAGACAACTGGGAATCACCAACGCTTGGCGCGTGGGGTCTGGGCTGGGAAGTGTGGCTGAATGGCATGGAAGTCACCCAGTTTACCTACTTCCAGCAAGTGGGCGGCGTGGAATGTTATCCGGTCACGGGTGAAATTACTTACGGCTTAGAACGGCTGGCCATGTATCTGCAAGGCGTAGATTCGGTGTACGATCTGGTGTGGACCAAAGGTCAGTTTGGTACCGTGACCTATGGCGATGTGTTTCACCAAAATGAAGTGGAGCAATCGACCTATAACTTTGAACACGCCAATGTGCCGAAGCTGTTTGAGCTGTTTGATTTTTATGAAGAAGAATCCAACAAGCTGATGGCTGCCGAGCTGCCGCTACCTGCCTATGAAATGGTGGTCAAAGCCTCGCATACCTTTAACCTGCTGGATGCGCGTGGGGCCATTTCGGTGACTGAACGCCAGCGTTATATCCTGCGCGTGCGCGGCCTTGCGCGTGCTATTGCACAAAGCTATGTCAAAGCACGGGCCAAGCTGGGCTTCCCGATGGCCGCACCGCATTTGCGCGATGAAGTACTGGCACAAATGAAAGCAACGGATGACGCCGAAGCGCTACAGCAAAAAGGCGATCAATCTGCGCAACAAAAGCAAGGAGCCAAATAATGTCTAAACATACGGTCTTATTTGAGCTGGGCTGCGAAGAACTGCCACCCAAAAGCCTAAAAACGCTGCGTGATGCGCTAAAAGCCGAAGTTGAAAAAGGTTTAACCAGTGCTGGCTTAAATTTTAGCGGCATTGATGCCTATGCTGCGCCACGCCGTTTGGCCTTAAAAATTACTGATCTTGATGCGGCCCAGCCAGATAGCCAAAAGCGTTTTGATGGCCCGGCGGTACAGGCTGCTTATGACAGCGAGGGCAAACCCACCAAAGCCTTAGAGGGCTTCTTGCGCGGTCAGGGCATTAGTGCCGATCAGGTGTCGCGCTTTAACGCGGGCAAAATGGAAAAAGTCTGTTTTTACAAGGACATTAAAGGCCAAAGCCTTGATGCCCTATTGCCAAATATTTTGCAAACCGCACTGGATAATTTGCCGATTGCCAAGCGCATGCGTTCTGCGGCCAGCCGGACTGAATTTGTGCGTCCGGTACAGTGGGTGGTGTTGCTAAAAGATGATCAAATCATTGACGCCACATTGCAGGACTTTAAAGCAGGCAACCAGACCTTTGGTCACCGCTTCCATGCACCGCAAGCCATTACCTTAAAACATGCCAATGATTATCTGGAATGCCTGCGGGCGGCGTATGTGGTTGCCGATTTTGACGAGCGTCAGGCCACCATTTCTGCACAGGTGAAAACACTGGCGGATGAGGTGAATGCACAACCCATTGTCCCGCCTGCCCTGCTGGATGAAGTGACTGCACTGGTGGAATGGCCGGTTGCCTTGCGCGCTAGTTTTGAGCAGCGCTTTTTGGCCGTGCCGCAAGAAGCCCTGATTTCCACCATGCAGGACAACCAGAAATATTTTTGTCTGGTCGATGCGGCTGGCAAATTGCAGCCTTACTTTATTACCGTGTCCAACATTGATTCCAAAGACCCTAGCCAGATTATTGAAGGCAATGAAAAAGTGGTACGTCCACGTTTGTCGGATGCCGAGTTTTTCTTTTTGCAAGACCAAAAGCAACCACTGGCCAGCCGTCAGCAAAAACTGGCCAACATGGTATTTCAGGCGCAACTGGGCACGCTATGGGACAAATCCGAGCGTATTGCCAAGTTAGCCAGTGAAATTGCCAAGCTGACTGATGGTGATGAAGCAGCTGCCAAGCAAGCAGGCTTATTAGCCAAATGTGATTTGACCTCTGAACTGGTGGGTGAATTTCCGGAGCTGCAAGGCATTGCCGGAACCTATTATGCCCGCCTTGAAGGCCAGTCGGATGAAGTGGCCAATGCCATAGCCGAGCAATACCTGCCACGCTTTGCCGGTGACAAGTTGCCGCAAACCCGCACGGGTGTGGCACTGGCACTGGCGGATCGTCTGGATACGCTAGTGGGTATTTTTGGGATTGGCCAAGCACCAACCGGTAACAAAGATCCGTTTAGCTTACGCCGTGCTGCCATTGGTATTTTGCGTCTGCTGATTGAAAACAAGCTGTCAATTTCCTTAAGTCAATTGATTGAATTGGCGGCACAGGGCTATGGGGATAAGTTAAAAGATATCCACAAGGCACAGGCCGATGCACTGCAATTTGTGGAAGGCCGCTACCGTGCCATGTATGAAGATCAGGGCGTGAGCGTTGACGTCATTCAGGCAGTGCAAGTGCTGAATCCGGCGTCACCATTGGATTTTGATTATCGCATTAAAGCGGTTAGCCACTTTAAAACCCTGCCCGAAGCTCAAGCTTTGGCCGCTGCCAACAAGCGTGTGGCGAATATTCTGGCGAAGGAAGGCAATGTGAGCGGCGATGTGGATGCCAGCTTACTGGCTGAACAGGCTGAAAAAGACCTGTATCAGGCACTGCAAGCCATTTCTCCAGTGGTCACACCATTGTTGCAATCGCATGATTACACCCCTGCCCTGACTGAACTGGCCGCCTTGCGCGCACCGATTGATGCTTTTTTTGATAACGTGATGGTGATGGCTGATGATGCTGCCATTAAGCAAAATCGCTTGCGCTTACTGGCCGAGTTACGTGCGCTATTTATTAGTGTGGCGGATGTGAGTGTGTTGCAGTAAATTATCAATTTAATTTTTTATAAAATAAGCGGGCACGATGTCCGCTTTTTTATTGAAAGCTGTTTGAACAGAATATATAACAAATAGACTTAACCAGACAAATTCACAATCTGGTATACCTTATGAAAATCATCAAATATCAATAATTTTTAGGCGAACACCAATGCATATCCTCATTACGGGCGGTAGCGGATTTCTCGGCACTGCCCTGATCCAGCGTCTGCTGCAAGAGCAGCACAGCATTACCGTCACCAGCCGTCATCCTGAGCAATTTCCCCTATCGCATCCATTGCTTACTGTCACTACGCTTAAAAAGCTGGAAAGCATTGGCTATGCTGATATTGTCATTAATCTGGCTGGTGCGGGTATTGCAGACAAACGCTGGACGGAACAACGCAAAACCGATTTATTGCAAAGTCGGCTGCAAACCACGCAGGCATTAATTAACTGGTTTAAGCAACTGGCCGTTAAGCCGCAGCAGTTTTTATCCGGTTCAGCCATTGGCTGGTATGGCCCGCATGATCACAACATTATTAATGAAAGCAGTACGGCACAAGCTGGCTTTACCCATGAGCTATGCCAGCAATGGGAACACTGCGCGTTACAGGCACAGGATCTGGGCATTTCTACTAGCCTGCTGCGCACTGGCGTGGTGCTGGATCAGTCCGGCGGCATGATTCAACGCCTAAAGCCTATTTACCAGTTGGGTCTTGGTGGCAAAATTGGCTCGGGGCAACAATGGATGAGCTGGATCACGCGTGAGGACTGGATCAATGCCGTACTATTTTTAATACAGCATCCTCTGTCTGGCCCAGTTAATCTGGTGGCACCGACGCCGGTCACTCAAGCCCAGTTTGCCAAGGATTTTGCACAGGCGCTGCACCGACCTGCATGGCTACCCATGCCAACCTTTATGGCAAAACTGGTGTTTGGCGAAATGTCGCATTTGTTTCTGGATAGCCAGCGAATTATACCGGAACGCTTAAATCAGGCCGGCTTTAAATTCCAGCAGCCGGACTTGCCTCAGGCACTAAACCGAATACTGTAATAGTCTATTATCTTATTTAAAAACACATTGTCAGATAGGCATAACTTTACTTTTCTACCCACTGAATCGACTGCACCCGCAATAATTCGCACGCACCATCGCCTACATCAGTGCGTGACAGTGAACTGCGCCATGTCCAGCCATGGTCCGCCACTTCCACCAGATCGCCACGCAGCTTAACCAGATCGCCCTGCTTGACTCGCTTCAGCTCGGCTGCAACGCTGGGATTGGCCGGAATAATATGAATATTGGATACCAGTTGCATGGCTTTTTTGGGCGGTAATGGCAGCTTGCTCATGCTCCATGTAAGGTAACGGTTATCCTGCCGTACACCAATGAGCGGATAATAGTACTTGCTGGCCAGCAGGCCTTCACTCACAGCAAAATCCACGGGCGAAAACTGCGCTTCCCGGTCAGTGTGATAATCCTTGCGCCCCAGAATGCGAAAGTTACCGGCAAACTGATCCAGCACTTTCACCTGCTGGTTTTGTGCAGGCGGCAAGCCCTGAGCTATATTAAACTGTGCCGCAGGCCGATTCGCCAGTGCAGGCAGGCTTAAACCAGTTAGCAGTAAAAAAAGTCCGCCCATTTGAATAAACTGGTTTTGCATGGACGATATTGGCAACAGACTGTGTAGGAAACGCACGTTTGATTTGTCCTTACGCAAGCATTATTGAAATAAACTTCAGGGGAAACTGTGACTATTAAAGCGTAAGAAAATCCATTAAATGCGCAGGAATCTCCGCAAGCTGTAACTGATTGCTGGTTTTTTGCGAAAACTGTTTAGCTGTGAAAGCTGTTTTTAAGTCAGAGTATTTGTGTTTTTCTGGCCTAGAAAACCCATTAGACACTGTAAACTTATGAACAATAAATTAAAGCCAGCGCACTTGGTCAACCCGCATTAGCTCACAAGCGCCAGCACCAGTATCTTCACGCGACAGTGAGCTACGCCAGTGCCAGCCATTATCCAGTTGAATTTCAACCAGCGCGCCTTGCAGGTATACCATGTCATCCGGTTTAACTTTTTCTAGTGCTTTGGCCACTTCAGCGTTGGCCGGAATAATATGCATGTTGGCACTGTGGGTTGCAATGTCGCGCAAAGGAATAGGGGGCGCATGATCAACATGCCAGCGATACCAGCGGTTGCTTTGGCTAATCTCAATCTGGGAATACACTTCAGGCTTGGCCATGTCGCCCCAGCCTACCGCAAAATCCACGGGTGAAAACTGGGCTTCGGTGCCACTACTGTAATCTTCACGGCTTAAAATGCGGAATTCACCGGAATACGCTTCTAGTTCTTTTACCTGTACGCCCTGGGCAGAAACCTGTGTACCCGCGCCTGTTGTCCATTGATCCAGATGTGGTGAAGGCCTTAACCAGTGCACCCATGCCGCATAGCCAATTGCCAGCGCCATTAACAGGTAAAATCCACGTTCCATGATGATGTACCCTATTGGTTTGCCTTATCAATTTGCCTTCAGCAGTTTTGCTGTGCGGGCTGGTTATTTTGCCCTGTTGTCATCACCAGTGTATAGGGCAAAAACAGCAGGATTTTAAATTTCAGGACACGCTAAGTTTCAAATATCATTGTGGTTTTCACGAAATTGTCATATTTTTTCATTACAATGGAATAAACCTAATTATGCGCTGGAAAATCATTGAAAACTATTTTGGTGGCCAATCATAAAGGGGGCTGCGGCAAAACCATTACTGCCATTACCTTGGCGGCGGCTTTGGCAAAACGGGGCAACAAGGTGGCACTGGCCGATGCCGATGTACAAAAGTCATCGCTGCAATGGCTGAAACTCAGGCCGGAACATGCCAGCAAAATTATTGGGCTGGACTGGCGTCACGATGACAGCATTGGTGATACCCCCAAAAAAGTAGACTGGCTGGTGGTAGATGCTCCCGGATCGCTGACTGACCAGCATGCCGCACAATTGGTGGCTACGGCGCATGCCATGATTATTCCAGTACAGCCATCTTTTTTTGATGTAGACAGTACCCGGCGTTTTTTAAAACATGTTGAAGACTTAAAGCGGGTGCGCAAAGGCAAGGTGCAACTGCATTTGCTGGCCAACCGGGTGCGGGCGCAGTCCATTGGCAGCAAGCAGCTTGAGGATTTTTTCAGGCAGGTAGATTTTGCACCGCTGGGCTGGATCAGTGAGCGTAGCGCCTACCCGCAACTGGCGGCACAGGGCCTCAGTATTTTTGACCATCACCAGAAGCAGTATCAGGTCATGCAGGCGCAATGGGATGACCTGCTTAACTATTTAGAGCCACCGCCGCCTGGCCCTGTCACCACATGGTACGCTTAAGCAATTGCTGATTTTTAGCTATCTGCTGGTTAACTAAAAAGCAGTGGCCGGGTTATAGCAGATACAAATTCATGCCCTGCGCTGGCAGGATTGCCAGATATTTTTCATTTTGACGCTTGTTTAGGCATTTAGTTCGATTAACATAGCCGCATAACCCTCAGCATAATGAGACTGGTGTGCAAGACGTTTCAGCCATCCAACGCCTGCTTTTACTTGGCCTGTTCATTGGGCTAATGCTGCTTAGCTTTCAGGTTTTAAAGTTTTTTGTGGTGCCTGTGGTTTGGGCGGCCATTCTGGCTTATATCACCTGGCCCATTTATCAGGCCATTTTGCGCGGCTTTGGCTACCGGCATAATTTAAGCGCACTGACCATGACCACCATCTTAAGTGTGGTCATTGGTGTGCCATTTATTATGGCGATTTTCCTGTTGCAGCACGAAGGCCGTGACCTGTACCTGAACTTGCAACGCCAAATTTTTGCCGGCGGTATTGACCTACCGGATTTTATGCGCCGCATTCCCATTATTGGGCCGGAAATCACCCGGCTGGTGGGACAAATCAATGCCCATCCGCATGATCTGGCCAGCACTATCCGGAGCTGGATGCAGGGCCATATTGGCTATGGCAAGATTGTACTGGGTGAGATCAGCCGCAATGTCTTTAAACTCACGCTGGCAATTCTGACGCTGTTTTTCTTTTACCGTGATGGCACCTTTATTCTGGATCAGGTGCGCTCGGCACTAAACAAGGTCATTGGCTACCGGGTACATGGCTATTTGCATGCCATTGGTGAAACTACCCGGGCTGTGGTGTATGGGGTAGGACTGACGGCGCTGGCACAGTCGCTGCTGGCTGGCATTGGCTACTGGGTAGCTGGTGTGCCAAATCCTGTTGTGCTGACATTTGCCACCTTTTTACTGGCACTAATTCCATTTGGGACACCCATTGCCTGGGGTGGCGTCAGTATCTGGCTATTGTCACAAGGCCAAAACTGGGAAGCTGCCGGGCTTGCTGTCTGGGGCCTGTGTGTGGTGAGCTGGATTGACAACATTATCCGGCCATTAGTGATTTCCGGTGCTACCAAGATTCCGTTTTTGCTGATCATGTTTGGTGTGCTGGGCGGCCTTGCCAGCTTTGGTATGGTGGGTGTGTTTATTGGCCCGGTTATTCTGGCGGTATTGCTGGCCGTATGGCGTGAATGGCTGCACCAAAAGCTGATTGAACCGGAACAGGAAGAATTATTTGAAGAAAAACCGCCGCTGTTATAATTGTTGGCGGTTTTTTGCGTGACCTACTGGGTTAGTCTGTTACAAACTCGCTCAGTACATCATTTAAATAATTAAACCCGCGCGCGGTGCATTGCAGGCGGTTTTCATCTGCAACCAGCAGGCCCTGCTGCCTTAAGCGGGTTAATACCGGTTGCAGGCTATCTAGTGAGAAGCCGGTGCGTACCGGATAAAAACTGCTGGGCACGCCATCTTTAAGTCGCAGGGCATTCATCATAAATTCAAACGGCATATCTTGCGCGGCAATGGCCTGCCAGTTCAGCATGCTGGCTGGTTGCTGGGCCAGATAATCCTTGGGCTGGCGGGTTTTTTGAAAACGGTAAATGCCCGCCGGCTGGCTGATCTTGCCATGTGCGCCAGCCCCAATAGCCAGATAATCGCCAAACTGCCAGTAATTCAGGTTATGCCGACAGGGTTGCTCTTTGGCCCATGCGGATACTTCATATTGTACAAAACCATGGCTTTGCAGCACTGCTTCCCCGGCCTGCTGGATATCGGCCAGAATATCATCTTCGGGTAACACAGGCTGGGTTCTAAAAAACACGGTGTTGGGTTCAATGGTCAACTGATACCACGACAGATGGGTTGCACCCTGCGCTATGGCAGTGTGCAGGTCATACAAGGCCTGTGCTTCGGTTTGGGCAGGCAGGCCATGCATTAAATCAACGTTTAAGCGATTAAACCCTGCCTCACGCGCGCGGGTAATGGCCTGCATGGCATCATCCTGACCATGAATGCGGCCAAGGCGCTGCAACTGCGCACTGTCAAAGGTTTGCACGCCTAGCGACAAGCGGTTGATCCCGGCTTCCAGATAATCAGCAAACGGCTGATGTTCCAGTGTACCGGGATTGGCTTCCAGCGTAATTTCACAATTGGCATCAAAATTAAATAAAGTTTTTAACTGGCCAAACAGCCACTGGTAGCCCTTGGCCGAGATCAGTGACGGCGTACCCCCGCCAATAAAAACACTGGAAATGCATCTGCCTTGTGCCAATGGTTGCTGTTGTGCTGCATCTTGTATTAAGGCCTGTAAATACGCTTGCTCAAGCGCGGCAGGCAAGGCACTATCGGGCAAATCATGAACTGATGTAGTGCCTTGAACTGCCTGTACTTTTGGCAGGGTATGCGAATTAAAATCGCAGTATGGGCATTTTTTTATACACCACGGCATATGAATGTACAAGGCAAGCGGAATAGCTGCTGGCTCAAGCAGAATCTGGCTGTGCAAAATGGGCGTGGTTGTCAATTTAGGGAGTCTCAACGTGGCCTACTGGCTAATGAAATCTGAACCACAGGGCTTTGGCATTGATCATTTGCAACAGCGGGGTATCGCATTATGGGATGGCGTGCGTAACTATCAGGCCCGTAACTTTTTGCGGCAAATGCAGGCCGGTGATCAGGCGCTGTTTTACCACTCCAATTGTAAAGTACCGGGCATCGTTGGTCTAATGACAATTGTCAAAGGCGGCTATCCTGACCCCACCCAGTTTAACCCGGAACATCGTTATTACGACCCCAAATCCACCCTTGATCAACCGCGCTGGACGGGTGTAGATGTGGAATTTGTCGAAAAATGGTCAGAGATTTTACCGCTGTCTGCCTTGCGCGACATACCAGAACTTGAAGACTTGCCCCTGTTGCAAAAAGGCAGCCGCCTGTCATTAATGCCGGTAACCATGGCCCAGTGGCACGCTATTTTAGCGCATAAGCCCAATGCCTAAAATCAAATAGGATAGCTTCATCGCTGCCACTTAATCGCAATAAGCAAATTACATTCATTTGCCAGTAATCAATCAGGTAAAAGCCACCATGAAAGGATTGGAACTCAGTACATTATTAATGCTTGGTCTGGCGGGTGGTATTGCGCTGGCCAGTCAGGCTGGCGTCAATGCCCAGCTACGCCAGTATGTAAACTCACCTTATCAGGCGGCGTTTTTTTCCTTTCTGGTGGGTACGGTTATTCTGGGTGCAGTGGTTATGCTGCAAACTGATTCGCGCCCGCAATTGCAACAGCTAATGGGTATGCCGCTCTGGCTGTGGATTGGCGGCCTGCTGGGTGCCTTTGGCGTGAGTGTGTCCATTATTCTGGCCCCCAGGCTGGGTGCGGTAAACCTGACCATTATTATTGTGTGCGGACAATTGCTGGCATCACTGGTACTGGATCATTTTGGCTGGCTGGGATTTGAAAAACACACCATTAACTGGCAACGCATTGCCGGGGCACTGATGGTTATGGCGGGGCTGGTGTTAACAGTCAAGTACTAGTATTAATTTTTGCTCACACGGTTTAGCCAACCTTATACAAAGCTTGGGTCTACGCTTACCTTTCGCTGATTTGTTCTACCCTAGACTACATTCAGTGTATTCCTGTAGCGATAAGAGAACCTGAATGATGCAAAAAACAAGACTCAGCTTAAGTTTAGCCACTGGCCTGCTGGCCGCTGCTGCCCTGACGGGTTGTGGAGGTAGTGGTGGTGGCAGTGATGACAGTTATACTCCGCCTGCGCTGCAAAATGGCCCCGGTGGTACATTGTTGGGCTTCTATGCCGAAAGTCAGGATGCCAATGACCCTACTGCAGAAGTTGGCGGTATTTATGTGGATGCCCCGGATGATGAAGGCCGGATCAAGGGCCGTGCTTCTTTCCGCTATTTTGATTGTCAGGCCAGTAACAGCAACAATCTAACCATTGATGGCACCAAGCTGACCAGCTATTTGTCCGGTACTATTGAAGGTGCACTGGATTCAGTTTCATCAAGCAATCAAGCCAATGAGGAAATCCTGCTGGCGTTTGACAAGCTGTCCTATTCCCGTGCTGAGGACAAATATACTGGTGGCTATGTACTGGATCAGGATAACAATGAGGCACGCACAATCAGTGACTGCAATGGCAGTGATCAGAACTTTGTAGTGGCGCGTAAAGGCAACATTACCCTGTATCCAGCCGATACAGTATTCCCCAGTAACTTCCAGGTGAATGTAAATGCTACTGGCAATCTGATTAGCTGGAGTGGCGTACCAAACGGCGTTCGCAAGGCACTGGTTAATGTGATTGATCCGGGTGCAATAAGTAATAGCAGCGCCAATGGGATTGTTTACCAGACCTTGAGCAACTCAGTATTGCCAACCGCGCTAGTGCCCAATGATGCTGTGACTGATGACACCAGCTACATGGTGATGGTGCAATTATTTGATGAAAATAATAAACCACTGGCCTTTAAACAAGTAACTGCCAAATTTTAAGCAGTAGTTTTTGAAGCATGGTTTAATCCTACCTGCTGTGGCTTGCCCTAACTGGGTAACACAGCAGGTTTTTTATATCTGTAATTTGCCATGTTTTCACAGATAACCTGCATCTGTATTGATTGGTTTTGCGTGATTGCAGTCCACTCCACTGGCTTAAATCCGGCTACAATAGCGCCTTATTAAAAGATGTAGAACAACCATGTCAGGGTCAACCACCAAGCCCAACCTGCAATTGCCCACGCCAACCAACCGGCGTCACGAAATCCGCACACTGTTTCATCTCATGTGGCCGATTTTAATTACACAGGTAGCACAAGCCGGTTTTGGCCTGATTGATACCATTATGGCAGGGCGCATGTCACCCACCGATCTGGCTGTAGTGGCTGTTGGAGTTGGGCTGTGGCTGCCTGTCGTGCTGTTTATGGCGGGTGTGATGATTGCCACCACGCCACTGGTGGCAGAGGCCAAAGGTGCCGGGCAAAGCAGCCAGATTCCATGGATTACCCAGCAGACGCTGTATCTGGCGTTATTGATGGGGCTAGCTGGTTTTGCGGTGTTGCAACTGGCTCCGCTAAGCTTTGACCTGCTGGATGTGCCTGCGCACCTGCAGCCCAAAGCCAGCTTCTTTTTGCATAGTATTGCTTTTGGCATGCCAGCGGTGACGCTCTATGCCACCTTGCGCGGTTATACCGAAGCACTGGGTCATCCACGACCCGTCACGGTCATTAGTATTCTGGGCCTGCTGGGTATTATTCCGCTTAACTATGTGTTTATGCATGGGCTATTTGGCTTACCCAAACTGGGCGGTGCGGGTTGTGGCATTGCCACAGCCAGTATTCAATGGATTATGCTGATTGTGCTGGCCATTTATTTAAGCCTGTCCAAAACCTATCAGCAGATCAAGATTTTTCAGCAGTTCAGCAGGTTTAATAGCGCCATGACTGGAAAAATTTTTGCACTGGGTGCGCCGATTGGCATGGCGATATTCTTTGAGGTGAGCCTGTTTAGTATTGCTGCCATTATTTTAAGTCCGCTGGGCGAAATTGTGGTATCAGCACACCAGATTGCCCTATCGGTGACATCGGTATTTTTTATGGCTCCGCTCTCGCTGGGCATGGCCCTCACCATTCGGGTAGGCCAACTGTACGGTGAACAAAACTGGTCGGCCATGCAATATGTGCAGCGGCTGGGCTTTATTTTTGCCACCAGTATGGCGCTGGCTGCCATGCTGCTCATGTTGCTGTTCCGCGAGCAAATTACCGGTTTTTATACCACGGATACCACAGTGCAGGCAGCGGCTACCAGTCTGCTGTTGTTTGCGCTTATTTACCAGTTGTCCGATGCATGGCAAGTGGCCGCTGCCGGCTGTTTGCGCGGTATGCAGGATACCCAAGGCCCCATGTGGATTACCCTGCTGTCCTACTGGGGCATTGCCCTGCCACTTGGCATTGTGCTGTCACGCATGCTGCCTTACGGTGCAGCAGGTTTCTGGACGGGTCTGGTGATTGGCCTGACCATTGCAGCCGTATTGCTGAGCTTTCGCCTGCGCCATCGGCAAAAGCAGTTATTCCAGCATTTGGCAGCCAATGTGGCAAGTTCCACACTCCCTGTTAAAAACCCATAAACACATTTAGCCACATCTGCTCACATAGCCCAACAAAAACACTATTTTTTTGGGCTTGGCAGGGCGGTATGTGCATGCCACACTGCCCTATCACTCCTGTTTTTGTAAGGTTAAAGTTGTGGCTGAAAAAACCAGTACACCCGGCCGCCGTTTCATCAAGCTGGCTGGCATGACCGCCAGCATTGCCGGCAAGGCAGTCAGCAATTCCATCAAATCCTTTAATGCCAACGACGAAGAAAAACTGGCGGCTAAATCAAAGCTGTATGAGGACATCGGCCTTAAAATTGCCGACACACTGGGCGAAATGAAAGGCGCAGTAATGAAAGTGGGGCAAATTGCCTCACAGTACAAGGATATTTTTCCGCCTGAAGTGGCCAAGGCGATTGCCAAGCTGCAACGTCAGGCACCACCAGTACCCTTTAGCACCATTCAATACCAGATTGAGCGCGAAATGGGTAAGCCGCTGGCGCAGATTTTTGCCTCTATTGACAGTGAGCCGTTTGCGGCAGCTTCCATTGGACAGGTGCATCGCGCGATATTGCCCACGGGCGAGCGCGTGGTGGTGAAAGTGCAATATCCGGGTGTGGATGAAGCCTGCGAAAGTGACTTAAAACAGGTAAGACTGGCCTTGCGGCTGGCGGGCGTATTCAAGATTGATAAAAAGCTACAGGATAAGTTGTTTAATGAAATTCAGGACAGCCTCACTGCCGAGCTGAACTACAATATTGAAGCGCACAACCTGCAAGTATTTTCTACCTTTCACCAGCCGCTGGACAGCAAGGTCATTATTCCCAAAGTTTATCCAGCCTACTCAACACGCCGGGTGCTGACTTTGAGTGAGGAGCTGGGCGATTCCATTGAAACTGCTGGCACGTGGTCGCAGGAATTGCGCAATGAACTGGGCGAGCGCCTGTTTCGCCTGATCAGTCAGGAAGTATTTTTCCTGCACAGCTTTCATAGCGACCCCCATCCGGGCAATTTTGCCTTTCGGCCCGATGGTTCGGTAGTGGTGTATGACTATGGCAGTACCAAAACGCTATCGCCTGAGCTTGTTAATATCAACAAGCAACTGGTTCGGGCAGCCTTTAGCAATGATATCCCGGCACTGGAACAGGCGCTGCGTGAATTGCATGTGCGCAACCACAACGGCCAGATTCCGGCAGAGTTTTATCAGCAGTGGATTGATATTTTAATTAGCCCGTTAAATGGTGAATATGATTTTGCCAAAAATACGGCACACCATGATGCCGTGGACTTGCTGAAAAAATCACTGAAATACTGGGACAGTTTCCAGCCATCTCCAGAAACCATGATGTTAAACCGTACCATTTCCGGTCACTACTGGAACATGATTAACCTGAAAGTCAAAGACAACTTCAAGCCCTTACTGGAAGAAGTGGTGCCCCTGCATAGTCCGGCATCATCGACCTGACCATTTCCCGGTTTTTATTTGAGGATAGACCTGATATGACTCACAGTAACCCCCTATTACCTGACAACCAGACACCTGAAAATCAGACACCTGACAACCAGTCGCTGGATCAATTGCAGCACACCGTGGATGAGGACATCCGTAAGATGCGTGATGCGCAGCAGTTTCGCACGCTGGAAGAAAAAGTGCAGGATTTAAAGGATCAGGGCATTGATCCAGCCAAAACTTTTGATACCCGTGGCGATGATGACGATTGAGGTGTTTTGTTAATCAATGATCACAGCAGCCTGCCTTAACTTCTGGCAGACTGCTGTGACCAAATCAATACTTACCACGCGCCTGTTCTGGCCCTGACAGCTGTCAGGCTATCTTCACGCAGCAATTGGCCATTGCGATACACAGGCTGGAGCAGGTTTTCCCGGCCGTCTAAGTCTGCAAGACGAATGGTTTCAATTCCCTGACTGGTTTTTATCAGTGCAAGTCGTCCGCGCTTGCTACGCTTGGCTTTACTGGTAATCGGGTCTTTATATACATCACGCCATTCACCGGCGACCTGTGCAGCACTGGCTTTCATGGCCCAACCCAGCGTATCACGGTCAACCTGCTGCAATAGGCCGCCGCCCATGCCAAATGCCACATTATCGGCACTAAACCCGGCAGCCATAATGGCATCCAGAATCTTCTGCAAACTCACCGGATTAATGCCATCGCCCTGAATCAGCCGCACATAGTCTGGTAGCACTTTATAGCCTTTGCTATTGATGTGATAACCAAACCGGTTGGCCAGCCGAATCAGGGCTTCGCGCACTACCTTCACCGGATCGCCGCTGTCAGGACGAATCACCAGCACGCCGCCTGTGTCAGCAACCTGTTGCTTAAGTACATCGCCCCACAGCTGGTCAATGGCATTCCACAGGTCATAACTGTCGCTCACCACTGCCACAATTTTACCCTTACCACCAAACTGGTTTAGCATATTGCGGTAGGCGTCAACCTCGCCATCCCGGCCCCATGAGGTAATAGTGCTGTGTTCAGCCGCCGGAATGGAAAACGCCGGCATTAGTTCAGTGGTTTGCATGCCATACCAGCGTG
Organism: Alkanindiges hydrocarboniclasticus; assembly: GCF_001982605.1. Lineage (GTDB taxonomy): Bacteria > Pseudomonadota > Gammaproteobacteria > Pseudomonadales > Moraxellaceae > Alkanindiges > Alkanindiges hydrocarboniclasticus. The sequence continues at coordinate 85,737 of NZ_MLCN01000016.1, forward strand.
ACGCGGCAACCAGCGCACTTAAGGTATCCGTACCACTAAAATTCACCAGGTGTGCCAGTCCGCCAAGCGATGCAGTTTCCAGGCTGGATGCACCCCGCGAGCCAAAATCATGCAGCTTGAAAGGCAGGCCTGCCAATGACTCTGCACTCTTTTCCATGGCCACCCGAATAATTTTTTTGCAGGCATAACTTAAACTGGCCACTGTTGAAGGATACCAGACTGCCCGTAGCAAGGCCGTTTCCAGATAGCTCACCAGCCAGTAGCATTGCGGGTCGGTATTGACAATTTGCACCACAGCATTTTTATTGGGAACCACCGTTCCTTCCGGTACCGCTTCAATGGCAACCGGCAAATAACCCTGATACTGATCCAGAATATACTGCCAACCTGCCTTATAAAACGGCACACCATGCGCCGCCAGCATGATGTCTGCTTCATCAATATCCTGCTGGGTAATCGGTGTGGTTAAATATTCCTTTAAAAAAGCCTGTAAACCAAAAAATACGGTTTGCTCAAAAATGCCCCCACGCGGCTCGATATAACTGGATAGATATTCAGTTTTGGGTGGATACTGCAACCAGTGCGACGTTTTATAACTATCGGTATTTAATAATAAATTTTCAAAATTGTTGCTTAGGTTTGCCATGACAGAACTCCTCTGTATGGTGGCGTGGTTTCAGCCTGAAACTGTCTTCCAGTTTTTGGCATTCATCGTTATGTTACATCTGGGGTTAACACTAATCTTTAATGCTGATTTTTAATATTAATTTTAAAAATCAGGCTTTAAAAATCAGACTTTAAAAATCATGCTACGAATGCTGTGGTTGTAACCGTAGGTTTTAAAATCTATAACCCGGTTAAATCGGTAATAATGGCAAAATGGTCTTCAAACATCTGTTCAGGCTGAACATCTGCCAGCGCTACCCAAAAAGCCCGTCTGGCATCATCGCCGCCTTTGACTTTGGGCAAACCCGCCGGATCATTTTTTAAGGCAAAATAAAATGCCTGTGTAATGGTACGCCCGCGCACCGAACGATAAGGGTCATCATAAGTTTTCTGGGCTTTGAGTGACCCCCGAATTACCGGATCTGGCACCTTAAGCCGGGTTTCCTCACGCAGTTCGCGTACACAGGCATCAAACAGGGTTTCGCGCTCACCAATAAAGCCTCCGGGCAGTGCATACAAGCCCTGTCCCGGCATCGCCTGCCGCTCTACCAGCAAAATATGCCCCGATTGAATGACCACTGCATCCACCGTAACAAAAGTTGGCGGATAGGGCGATAACTCCCACTGGCGTTTGTAGCGATCAATAAACCAGGCTTCTTCCTGTAACTTCTGATAGCTGTCGGTCTGGCTTAACTGATTGAGAACTGCCAAAGTGCTGGCAGGAACAAAATCAGTCAGTGGGGTTGCACCCAGCAAATAGCCATCACGGATGGGCGTGGCGGATAAGTTGTTAAAGTTGGGTACATTGACCGCAGGCCAGTGTGGAAAAAGCGACAGATAGTACGATGAGCTATCTTTATTGTGGCCAATCAAGCCAATTTTCTGGCCACTGGCTGCCCCTGTTACCGACAATACGCCCTGCTGCACCTGATGCACCCAGCGCGTGTCATTGTAAAGAATGTCATCCAGTGCCACACAGTGAATGCGCTGCGCCTGATCTGGGGCAAAAGCGCCAAGGATCATTTGCGTGCGTTCTTGTAGCGTAAAGGGATTGCGGGTGCTGCGCGGCACCCGGGCAGAACCAATCAGAACAATAACTTGTTTACTTTGTGCCAACGCCTGTTCAATTACAAAGCGATGACCCAAATGAAAAGGCTGAAACCGGCCTATAAATACCAGATAATCAAACACGCTCAAGCTCCTTGGCGTTTATGAATGTCTTACTGTCTATCAGTAAGTTTTCAAAAAATATCCTGTTCAAAAAACTTTGTCAATTTTAAAAAAGATATTTTTTAATGACTCTTTGGCCTACTGTCTGCCTGATCCATCCAGAAATTCTGGCCCAAAGTAAAGGGATACGGCTGCACTGCTTTAAGGCCAGATCTAATATTAAAATCAATAAACAATAAGCTGCCGTTGTATCAGACTGCGTGATATCAGACTAAAAAATCTCTAAGCTATGCGTGTAATAACGCCTTAATAACACTATAGGCCAGCCACATGGCACATACGCCCACAATGACACTTAAGCTGGCATAGCTGGCTGCAATCAGCAGTTCACCACGGCGAATCAGGCTCAGGGTTTCAATGCCAAAGGCTGAAAATGTGGTAAAGCCACCCAGTAAGCCTGTCACGATAAACAGGCGGGCTTCCTGATTAAGTGCTGGAAACTGCTCGGATATCACCAAAAAAATACCGGCAAACAGGCAACCCAGGATATTAACGCTAAACGTACCCCACGGAAAATGAACCGGATTAACCTGCCGTATAACCAGCGCCGACAAACCATAGCGGGCCATTGAACCCAGCGCGCCACCAATAGCTACTAGCAATACAGGATGAAGCATTATTTTTTCCTAAATTCCTGTCACCTGCAAAAAAAACAACACGCTACAAGGCAAATACTGCAAGGTAGACCCAACACAACAGTCAACCCGGCAAGCCATGAGCACAAGGCCTGTATCCGGCTTGCCTTATCGCTTACAGGAATTTTTGCACACTGGCCAGTAATGCATTCGGCACCAGTTTTTGCATCTGGTACAGCACTGCCCATGGCAATCTGGGCACAATGGCATTTTTCTTTTTGGCCAGAATCGCCGTTAAGATTTCCTCGGCCACATCCTTGGCCTTGGCAATAATGGGTAAGCCATGTGAATTAAAACCCTGCAATAAATCGGTGCTGACAAAGCCCGGATAAATCACGCTTAACGCAATATTTTCACGCAATAATGGCGCACGCACTGCATTAAAATAACTGCTTACCGCAGCCTTGCTGGCAGAATACGCAGCACCGCTGGGCAGTGGCATAAATGCTGAATAGGATGAAATGACTGCCAGATGTCCACCACGGCCCTGCATCCGGAACAGGCTGATGGCACTTTCACTGGTGGCTATGGCACCCAGCACATTGGTTTCAAATACCTGGGCATCACGCTCAATCCGGCCATCGCCTACCTTGCGGCTTTTTAAAATCCCGGCATTGGCCACCACAATATCAATGCGGCCCATAAGCTCACTAAAGCCCATAAAAATCGGCATGATCTTTTCATTTTCACAAATATTCAGGGAAGCCACTTCCACCTGCACCTGATAGCGCTCGCGGATGCGTTCTGCCAGATTTTCCAGCCGGTCCAGCCGACGGGCAACCAGCGCCAGATTCATGCCACGCTTGGCACAGGCCCAAGCCAGTGCCTCACCAATGCCACTGGATGCACCAGTAATTAATATATTTTTTTGCTCAGCTCGCGGTAGCAAGGAAGGCATTTTTTTACATCTCCATTGTTTTTTCAGTTTTTGTTTGAAAGTGAATCATATAGGCAGCCCTAAATAGTCTACAGCATGATTATTGTAAGCAATTGCAGACAGCAGGCTGAATCAATTATCACCTATTTTTTGCCTGCTTTGCTGCTTAATTGTTGTCTGGTTACTTCACTTAACTATTGCTGTTCAGAAAGTGATTAAAGCATTGCCATGGTTTGCAAATCCGATACACACTTTGGCAGGGTTTTGCGGTTTGATAATAAAGAATTTTTGAAAACATAAGCAAATTAAAAGGTTGGCTTTTAGGAGAATACTGATGTACGCGCCCAATTCGGCTTTATTAAATGCTTTGGCACACCACAAAATCAATTTTAAGCAAGTGCTGAAATTTATTGAATCGCGGTATGACTTTGAACCCACCGCGTTTCAAAATGGTGCCCAGAAAAATGCAGCCGGTGAAAATCAGGGCAGTTGCAAGGTGTTTTGCTTTGCGCACCTGAACAACTTTAATCAGTTAGACACACTGGCCCTGTTTGCCGAGCACTATCAGGCGGTCAAGGACAACCCGGACGGGACGGATCACCAAAACATTCGCCAGTTTATGCATCATGGCTGGGCTGGTGTTCACTTTGAAGGCCATGCCCTAACGCCTAAAGCCAATATTGATGCAATCAATGCACAGGCTGCCCAGCTGTATGAAAATGGCGGTAGCGAATTTGAAGAAATTGCAGTGGCGGATACTGCCAGCCAAGAACCGGTAGAAGCCCAGCCGGGTGCTGCGCCGCTGGTGAATCAACCCAGCGACAAGTTATCCGAGAACACCGAAAACTTTGCTGAACCCAGCGCACCCAAAGATGCAGATGGCAGTGTAGATCACCAAAGTGGCACAACAAGTCCTGCACATACAGAACACGTTGAAACAACACTGGATGATGGCCGACTGGAAGCAAAAGCTGAACAGGCCATTCTGGAAGCTGAGGCGGTCAAACACCATATTATTCCCCCAGCACCCGGCTCATCTGGCAGCATGGCTACTGAAACCACCTATTATACCGATAACGACAGCGTTGCAGATGGCACGGCTAGCACCGAGAGTCCTGTGGCTTCTACTACAGCAATGGATTTGGACGCGGACACTTCCCAGTTGCCAACCAGTACTGCTGAAAACACAATCGAAGATGAAGCCCGTCGCACCGAGTCAAGCACAATAAGCACTGACGTAACCAGCACCACTGTAAACAACAGTACCAATGGTAGTGCAAATACTAGCGCATCCGAATTAACAGCAGCCAATGCCGAGCATGTTGCCGATAATCCGGCTGCGTTTATTGATGAAAAAAATACCACCAGTGCCAGCAGTGAACCAGCAACGTCACAAGCAGGAACTGTAACCACTGCTGCGGATACTGCGGATACTGCGGATACTGCGGATACTGCGGAT